>NZ_CP013444.1:2400000-3000000 GCF_001718835.1 Burkholderia cepacia
GGGCAGCGTGCCGCCGGCATGCCAGCGCAGCCGCGGATGCCGCGCGCGATGCGCATCGAACGTCGCATCGAAACTGCGCGTGCACGCATGCGCCGGCCACTCGTCCTTCACCGACATCACGATGCATTCGCGCGGATGCGCGGCAAGAAAATCCGCGCAGGTCGCCAGCACGTCGTCGAACGTCATGCCGAGCGCGATGCCGCCATGATGGATGTCGAACGCATCGCGCACGTGCCGGCAGCGGATGTCGAGCAGCCGCACGCCGTGCATCAGCTGTGCGTCGAGCGGCGCATATTGCGTGCGAACGAGCGCATCGTCGACGGTATACGCACAGGTGTCATGGCTGCCCGGTAGGGTCAGCGTATGCAGCGGCCGCGCGTCGTCGAGCGCCGACATCCAGTCGGCAGGCGGCAGGCGTGGGTCGTGGTGCGAATGGATCATTGGATGACAGACAGACAGAAAAAACAGTGGATCACCGCGTCCGACGTCGCGGCGCGCGCCGGCGTATCGCGCTCCGCGGTGTCGCGTGCATTCTCGCCGACGGCGAGCATCGCACCGCAAACCCGTGAGCGCGTGATGGCCGCCGCGCGCGCGCTCGGCTACCAGGTCAACCTGATCGCGCGCGACATGATCACGCAGCGCAGCAGCATGATCGGTGTCGTGACGGCCGGGTTCGAGAATCCGTTTCGCGCGCGGCTGCTGTCGGACCTGATGGCCGCGCTCGGGCAGCGCGCGCTCACGCCGCTCGTGACCAATGCGGAAGACCCGCGCCAGGTCCGGCAATCGCTCGAACAGTTGCTCAGCTACCGGATCGCGGGCCTCGTGATGACGTCCGCGTCGCCGCCGCTGTCGGTCGCGCAGCAGTATCTCGAGCACCGGATTCCGGTCGTGATGATCAACCGCGAGGCGAACCTGCCGGGTGCCGACATCGTCGTCAGCGACAACGCGGCGGGCGCCGTCCACGCCGCGCGTCTCTTCGCGCAGGCAGGCGCGCGCCGGCTTGCGTTCGTCGGCCCGCGCGGCGCGAGCTACAGCGCGCAATCGCGCGCCGCCGCGTTCGCCGAAGCGCTGCGTCGCGGAGAACCCGGCGGCCCGGCGCTCGTGCGCATTCACAACACGTCGTCCGATACCTATGCATGCGGCGTCGAGGCCGCGCAACGCCTGCTCGCCGGCGATGCGCGTCCGGACGGGGTGTTCTGTTCGTCGGACCTGCTCGCGCTCGGCGTGATCGACGTCGCGCGCAGCGACTTCGGGTTGCGCGTGCCGGACGACCTGCGCGTGGTCGGCTTCGACGACATTCCGGCCGCCGAATACGATGCGTATCGGCTGACGACGCTCCGGCAGGACACCCAAGCACTCGCAAACGCCGCGATCGACATGCTGTCGGAGCGGATCGACGCGCAGGACGGCATGACCGACGGCAAATCGCGCACGCGCATCGTGCCGGTCGAATGCGTGCGGCGTCACAGTTGCGAATAGCGCCCGGCGCGGTGGCGCGCGGCATGGGCGGCGCGATCGCGTGCCGGCCTGTCGCCGTCACGACGCCGCGACGTGCACGCTGCGCCCGCCCGCGTCACTTCAGCCCGCCCGCGAACCCACGCAACAGGTAGCGCTGCACGTAGCCGGCCACGGCCAGCGTGGGCAGCGACGCCATCAGCCCCGCGCTCATCAGGTCGCCCCAGTCGATGCCGTTCTCCGTCACGTAGCCGGCAATCGCGAGCGGCAGCGTGAAGCGGCTCGGCGTCGACACGAACAGCAGCGCGATCAGGAATTCATTCCACGCGGCAATGAACACGAAGATCGCGGTCGCGATCAGGCCCGGCGCGCACAGCGGCAGCACGATCTGCACGAGCCGTCGGGCCAGCCCCGCGCCGTCGATGCAGGCCGCTTCCTCGTATTCGATCGGCACGTCGCGCACGAACGCGAGCAGCATCCAGATCGCCATCGGCAGCGCGTAGATCTGGTACGCGAGCATCAGGCCGAGCGTCGAATCGAGCAGGTGCAGCCGCTTCGCGAGCGCGAACAGCGGCACCGCGATCGTGATCGGCGGCATCAGCTTCAACGCGAGCACGAGCCCCAGGAACAGCAGGTCGAGCCGTGCCGGAAACCGCAGCCGCACGAGCGCGTACGCGGCCGGAAACGCGAGCGCCAGCGCGAGCAGCGTCGTGCCGAAGCCGACCAGCAGCGAATTGAAGAGCGGCGCGCCGATGCCGTTGGACCATACCGACGTGAAATGCTCGAAGGTCGGCGCGGCCGGCCAGATCCGCATCGGATGGTCGAGGCGTTCGAGCGTCGGCATGAACGCCGCGCCAGCCATCCACAGGCACGGCAGCAGCAACAGCGCGAGCGCGGCGAAGCGCAGCGCCCACGGCAGCGCCCGGCCGAATGCGGCGCCCGTTCGCGCGCCCGTGATGCCTGCGGGATGCGCCGTCATGCGCGCCGCTTGCGAACCGTCTGCCATACGTACCCCGAAACCAGTACCGCGGACGCCGCGAGCATCAGCACCGACGCGGCGCTCGCCGGCCCGACGTTGAAGAAGCGGAAGCCCGTGTCGTAGATATAGGTCGACAGCGTCTGCGTCGCGTTGCCGGGGCCGCCGCCCGTCAGCGCGTAGACCTTGTCGAACAGCTTGAACGTGTCGATCGAGCGCAGCAGCAGCGCGAGGCCGATCTGCGGTGCCGCGAGCGGCAGCGTGATGTCGCGCAGGCACTGCCACTCGCTCGCGCCGTCGGTGCGCGCGGCTTCGTACAGTTCCTGCGGGATCGACTGCAACCCGGCCAGCACGATCAGGAATGCCATCGGCGTCCACTGCCATACGTCGACGAGCGCGAGCGACCACAGTGCGAGGTGCGGATCGGACAGCCAGCGCACGCCTTCGACGCCGAACGCCGCGAGCAGCGCATTCAGGAAGCCGTCGAAGTTGAGCCAGTTGCGCCAGATCGCCGAGCACACGAGCGTGGACAGCATCATCGGCAGGATCGCGAGCGGCAGCGCGATGCGCCGCCCCGGAAACGCGCGCACGAACAGCAGCGCGAGGCCGAAACCCAGCGCGACTTCGACGAGCGACGCGACGATCGTGAAGCGCAGCGTATTGCCGAAACCGGCGGTGAACGCGTCGTCGCCGAGCACCGCGCGATAGTTCGCGAGCCCCGCGAATGCGCGGCGGCCGGCCGCGTAGTCGACGTGGCAGAACGAATCGATCAGCACCTGCACGACCGGATACAGCGCGAGCGCGGCAAGCACCAGCAGCGCGGGCCCGAGCAGCGCGACGAACGGCAGGCTGCGGCCGAAGGGCTTCATGCGCGGGTTCCAGACGACATCACGAGACGGGCCGTCACTTGCCGGCCGTGGCCGTCGCCTGCGCGATCTTCTGCTGCGCCTGGCGCAGCGCGGCATCGGGCGCGGCCTGCCCCGTCAGCGCGAGCTGCAGCTGGTCGCCGAGAATGCTCTCGACCTGCTGCCAGTCCTTCACGCGCGGCCGCGCACGGCCGGCCTCGAGCGCCTTCAGCTGATCCGGATACCAGCGATACTGGCGCACCAGCGCCGGATCGTTGAACACGCTGCGGCGGGTCGGCGGAATGCCGATGCCGGCGAGGCGCGTCTGCGTGTCGCGGTTGGTCAGGTACGCGAGGAAGTCCTGCGCGAGCTTCGCGTGCGGCGCGTCCTTCGGAATGCCCATCTGCCAGATGCCGAGCATCGGCGCCGGGCCGGCAGTCTGCCCGGGCGGCGGCTGCAGCGCGATCTGCCCGACCACGCGCGACTGCTTCGGATCGTCGAGCGCCGGCACCCATGCCGGCCACACCTCGATCGACTGCGCGGCCGTGCCGCGCTGCAGCGCGTCGCGCACTTCCGCCGCGCCGTAGACGTCGACGTCCTTCGGCGCGGATGCCTTCAGCGCGAGGAAGATCTTCAGCGCGGCCTGCGCCTCGCGAGAATCGATCGTCACGTTGCCGGCACGGTCGAACACGTCGCCGCCGTAGGCCCACAGGATCGGCAGGAAGCCCGTCACGACCGGGTTGCCCTTCGTGCCGCGGAACACGACGCCCGATACGCTCTTGTCCGCGCCGCCGACGGTCTGCGCGATCTTCAGCACGTCGTCCCAGTTGCGCGGCGGCTGCAGCTTGTATTTCGCGAGCAGGTCCTTGCGGTACGCGAACATCTCGACGTTGCCGACGATCGGCAGCGCGTACAGCGCACCGGCCGCGTTGCGGCCGAGCGCGACGGCGGACGGCACGAGGTCGGCGTCGGCCAGCGATGCCGGCAGCGGTTTCAGCCAGCCGTTGCCGATGAATTCGGGCGCCCACGTGTCGTCCATCATCACGAGGTCGTACGCGCCCGTGCCTTCGCGCATCGACAGCTTGAGCTTCTGGTACAGGTTCGCGTTCGGCAGCTTGAGCAGCTCGATCTCGGTGCCCGGGTGCAGCTTGTTGAAGCCGGCGACGGCATCGGCCAGCCCCTTTCCGTAGATGTCGTCGCGGCCCGCGATGACGAGATCCGCCGCGAAGGCGTGCGAGGCGGCAACGGACAGCGCAACGGCGGCGGACAGCGCGCGCAGGCGGCTCAGCAAGGTCATGAGGTCTCTCTCGTTCGGCGTGGTGGCGGGACGGCCAGGCGTTGCACACGTGTGCAACGCGGGCGGCGGATCGAGCCGCCTGAAGCGAACGCCATTGTTCACGCCGATCGTTAAGAATTTATGGCACGCGGCCACGTGCCGCCGCCGCACCCGGTCAGAAATTCACGCGGATTCCGGCCATCACCGCCAGTTGCCGGCTCGAGTTGCTGTTCGCGAGCACCGGAATCTGCGCGTAGTTCACCGCGTTCCCGCTCGCGTCGGTGCCGAGCCCCGTCCCGCTCGCGATCTGGCCGATCGCGACCGCGTACAGCGCCGTGCGCTTCGACAGGCTGTAGTTGGTGCCGACGTTCACCTGGTGGAACCGCGTCGTGCCGCGTCCGTCGGTATGCGCGGCGTTGAAGATATAGGCGACACCGCCCTGCAGCGCGGGCGTGAACATGTACGACAGGTTCAGCTCGCCGATATCGAACGTGAACGCCTGCGTGCGCGGCTGCGCGGTGGTCGAGAAGTAGCGACTGTCGCCAAGGCGCGTATGCGTATAGGTGAGCGCGATCGTCGCCGCGCCGAGCGTGACCGACCCGCCCGCGCCGAACGCGCGCATCGAGCCGGCGTCCTGGAGCAGGCAGTACATCGCGCCCGCGTTGCTGCACGCGAAATCGCCGATATAGCCGCTCGCGCCGCCGAGCGCCGCGTCGAGCGGCTGGTGCAGGTCGAGGTAGCCGACCGAGAACGCCACCGGCGCGCGCGTGTACGTCGCGGCCACCGCATAGCCGCGCTTCGCGGAGAAATCGCCGGCCTGCCCGCCGAAGCTGAACGTGCCGCCGAACGTGAGCCCGTTGAAATCGGCGCTGGTGAACTTCACCGCGTTGTTGAAGTTGAACGCGGCGTTCAGGTTGTCGACGTCGCCGAGGTGCGAGCCGTACGGCGTCGCCCAGTTGTTGCTCGATACGTACGCACCGAGCATGTCCGTGTACGAGTCGTATTGGCGGCCGAGGCCGAGCGTGCCGATGCCGTCCCGGCGCAGCCCGACCCACGCCTGCCGGCTGAACGCCGTGCCGCCCTGCAGCGCCTGCCCGTTCGCGGACAGGAACTGCTGCTCGAGCGTGAACACCGCATCGAGCCCGCCGCCCAGCGGCTCGGCACCCTGGAAACCGAAGCGCGACGGCACGAGGTTGCCGCCGCCCATCTGCCACGCATGGCCGCCGCCCGTGCTGCCGTCGGCGCGCGTGAACTGCTGGTTCGTCGAGTAGATGATGCCGGTGTCCACGGTGCCGTACAGCGTCACGCTGCCGGAGGTCTGAGCGTGTGCGTGCATGCACGAAACCGCTGCTGCCACGGCGGCGGCAGCCAGTCTTCTCGTTCCGATCGTCATGTCCCGTCCTCTTTCGTCCATCGCTTCGCAGAGCGAATCGATGGGATTGATGATGTGGTGACAGGACTCTATCCAGCGAAAATTCAGGACCTCTATCGCAAATCGGCAAACGAACGGGGTATGGCGCTCACGCGGGGCGCAGTGTCTGCGACGGCAGCTCGCCGAACAGGTCGCGATACTCGCGCGCGAAATAACCGAGGTGCGTGAACCCCCAGCTCGCGGCGGCCTCGCCGACACCGAGCTGCTGCACGGATGTCGTGCGCAGCATGCGGCGCACCGCGTTCAGCCGGATCGTGCGCAGATAGCCGACCGGCGTGACGTCGGCCACGCGTTGAAAGCTCGTCTGCAGCGTGCGGCGGCTGCAACGCAGCGCGCGGCACAGCTCGAGCACGGTGACGGGTTCCTCGGGGCGGTCGCGCAGATGCTTCTCGCAACGGCTCACGATGTCGCTGTAGGTGGCGTGCGTGATGTCGCGGCGCTCGACGCCGATGCCCTGCTCGAGCGCGTCGAGGAACATGCCGAGCATCGCGTCGCGGAACATCTTGCGGGTAGCCGCGTATTCGAGGTGGCCCGGGTTGCGCTGCGCATCGTCGATCAACGACGACAGCCGCACGCCGAGCGCGACGCCCTGCTCGTCGGACAGGCGCGTCACGTGGCGCAGCTTGCGCGCGCCGGCCGCGCCTGAAACGCCCACACCCGAGCCGGCCGCGCCGAATTCGGCTTCGCACAGCTCGTCGACCATGTCGGACGCCGCGCTGATCCCGACGAGCCCCATCCCTTCCGGCGTGTGGAATTCGAAATCCTCGCCGGCGCGCAGCGCGAGCAGCGCATAACCGTCGACGGGCTGGCCCTGGAACGTGCCCGCGAGCGGCACCGACAGCGGCACCGCGAGCGACGTGCGTCCGGCCGGCGCGAGCCCGGTTTGCGCGACGCGCCGGTTGGTCGTCTCGCGGAAGAAGTGAAAATCGTCGTACAGCACCTGCGTGACGGTGCCCTTGAAGCGGCCCGGCGTCATCTGGCGGTAGACCTGATGCCAGCCCGCGATCGCGAGCCCGTGATCGTGCACGTCTTCGTGTGAGCGTGACTGGAACAGCATCGGCATCTCCGGTAAAACCCTGGTCCCTTTGCACGCCGCCGGCATCGTGCGGCGGCACGCGACGCCACAGCTTACCCTCGCAAAAAACCGCGCAGTGCGCGCTCGAACGCAATCAAGGCCGCCGACAATGCGGCGGCCTGCTCGCCCGTCAGCCGGACGTAGCGGCGGAACGACGGCATCCGGTTCACGACCTCGCTGCCGCCGAACGGCACGACGGTCAACGTCCAGCGTCCGTCATGCGCGTCGATCGTGCAGTCGGTCAGGTGCAGCGGCCGCAGCGCGTCGGCCAGCGACGGCTCGGCCACCAGCGCCGCGACGGTGCGCACGAAACCGGGGGCACAGCCATCCCGGAGCGCGGCGCGCACGCCGGTGCGCCGCAGCCAGCCGGTCTGCGCGATGCGCGCGCTGCCGTGCGCGGCCGGGCCCCGCACGGTTGCTGCAATCCGCACGCTGACCGTATGCATCAGGAACTGCCGCGCGACCTCCTCGGCGACGCGCACCCGCACGCCGTTCGGCAGCCTCGCCACCCCACTCGCCCCGCCGTCGCCTTCGCGCGCCGCGCGCAGGTCTGCCAGCACGCGCGCGGCGATCGCGCCGGGCCGATGGCCGGGCGGCGGTGCGTCGGGCGCCGCGCGCCAGCGGGCGAGCGCGGCCTTCACGACGCGACGTGCTCGTTGCGCAGCACCTCTTCCACCGGCACCGGCTTGAACGGATGCCGGCGCTGCACGACGAGCGTCCAGAACAGCGCGTACAGCGCGGTAAGCCCGAGCATCGCGCCGAACGGCACGTAGATGTCGCGCGCGTTCATGCCTGGCGGCGTGATGTACCAGATCGCGAGCACGATGCCGACGCTCGACACGATCTGCGGCAGCGGGAACAGCGGAGACCGATACGGGCGCGGCAGGTCCGGCCGGCGAATCCGCAGCATCACGACCGACGCGGTGACGAGCAGATACGCGGTGCCCCATGCGCAGGTCGCCGCGAGCACGAGGTGCAGGATGCTGTCGAGGTTGCCGTTGATCAGCCACGCGTGGAAGATCGGCACGACCGCCGCCGCGACGATGCCGACCACCGGCGTCTTGAAGCGCGGATGCAGGTATGCGAAGCAGCGCGGCAGCGCGCCGTCGATCGCCATCCCGTACAGGATGCGCGGCAGCCCGGCCATCAGCGTGTTGATCGTCGCGGCGCCCGCGCACAGGAACGCGATGCCGAACCACACGCGGCCGAAGGGCCCGAGCACCTGCAGCGCGAACGCGGGAATCGCGCCCGGCGTGTCGAGCAGGTGCGTGAGGCCGTCGGGGCTCACGGGCACGTTCGCGACCTGGCGGCGGATCGCCGCGCCGTACAGGAACATGCAGATCGCCACGCCGACGAGGCCGAGCGCCATCGCGCGCGGAATCGTCTTGCCCGGCGTCTTCATCTCCGGCGCGAGCGGCGTGACGAACTCGCAGCCGACGAACATGAACATCGCCATCCCGACCAGCGACAGCACGGCCGGCACCGACGTGCCGACTTCCGAGCCGCCGAACCAGCCGTCGAGATGCACGGCCGGCGCGGCCGCGAGCCCGAGGATCCCGAAGATCATCAGCGACAGCCACATGCCGGCCGTCAGCACGATCTCGAGCTTGCTGAACACCTTGATGCCGATGATGTTGGTGATCGCGAACGTGACGACGAGGCCGACGCCGACGAGCCACGAGCTGTTGTGCTTCTCGAACGCGGCATTCAGCGATTCGAAATTGACGAGCGCCATGATGCCGCTCAGGATCGTTTCCGCCGTGCCGGCGAACACGTGCACGAGGAAATACGCGGAGATCGTGCCGGTGATCGCCCAGAAGCGGCCGAGCCCGCACGACAGGTAATCGTAAACCGAGCCGGCCGTCGGCAGCATCGCGGCGGCTTCGGAGAACGTGGTCGCCTGCGCCTGCATCATCACGAACGCGATGATCATCGCGACCGCGAACGCCCAGCCGCCCATTCCGAAACCCGACGTCGCGGTGAGAATCACCGGGCTTGCCATGATGAGGCCGACGGCGCTCGCCAGCGCGGTCGGAAAACCGACCGCGCCCGTCTTCAGTGCCGTGCCGCCTGCCTCCGCCGCCGGCGCGCCGGCCGATGCGTCCGTTGCCGCGCTGGTAAACCCTGACGATCCCGACATCCTTGTCTCCGGTTTGATCAATCGATGTCGAAAAAATACGCAGGCAAAATAATCCGGTCATAGCGCAAATCGGCAAACCGGCGGGCGGCGCACGCACTGCCCGCCCCGGCGCCTGACGCCGTCACGCGAACGGCACGGCCTCGAAGCCCGCCGCGAGCGCGTCGACGATCCGGTCGAGCTGCTCGCGCTGGATCACGAGCGGCGGCGACAGGATGATCTTCGTGCCGACCGGACGCACCAGCACGCCGTTCTCGCGTGCGACTTCCGCGACCGCGTTCGCATAGCCGGACAGCGGATCGATCGGCTCGCGCGTGTCCTTGTTCGCGACGAGGTCGAGCGCGAGCATCAGCCCCTTGCCGCGTACCTCGCCGACCGCCGCGAAGCGTTCCGCGAACGGCTGCAGCGCCTCGAGCAGATACGCGCCCTGCTTCGCCGCATTCGCCGGCAGGTCTTCCTTCACGACGATGTCGAGGCTCGCGATCGCGGCCGCGCATGCGACCGGGTGGCCCGCATACGTATAGCCGTGCATGATCGCGCCGCCGAAGTCCGCGTTCGCGGCGAACGCGTCCTCGATCCGCGCGTTCACGACCGTCGCGCCGAGCGGCACGTAACCCGACGAGATCCCCTTAGCGAGACACATGATGTCCGGGCGCACGCCCCAGCCGCGGCTGCCGAACAGGCTGCCGCTGCGGCCGAAGCCCGTCACGACCTCGTCGGCGATCAACAGGACGCCGTAACGGTCGCACACCTCGCGCACGAGCGGCCAGTAGTTGGCCGGCGGCACGATCACGCCGCCCGCGCCCTGGATCGGCTCCGCGATGAACGCGGCCACCGTGTCCGGGCTCTGGAACTGGATCTCGCGCTCCAGCATTTCCGCGCAGATCCGGCCGAGTTCTTCGGGATCCTGCGTGAACGGGTTGCGGTACAGCCAAGGCGTCTCGACGTGGAAGCAGCCCGGCAGGTTCGGCTCGTAGTTGCGGCGGAACACCGTGTTGCCATTCACCGACGCGCCGCCGAAGTGCGTGCCGTGATAGCCCTGCTTCAGCGAGATGAACTTCGTGCGGTCGGCCTGGCCGCGCACCTTCCAGTACTGGCGCGCGATCTTCAGCGCGGTCTCGATCGAATCGGAGCCGCCCGAGCTGTACAGCACGCGGCGCATCCCTTCCGGCTCGAGCAGGTCGATCACCTTCTTCGACAGCTCTTCCGCGCGCGGATGCGAGATCCCGTCGAACAGCTGGAAGTATTCGAGCTCGTCGAGCTGGCGCACGATCGCGTCCTTCACTTCCTGGCGGTTGTGGCCGACGTTCACGTTCCACAGGCCCGCGACGCCGTCGACGAGCTTGCGCCCCTGTTCGTCGAACACGTAGCAGCCGTCGCCGCGCACGATGCGGATCGGCTTGCGCTGCTTCATCTCGTTCGGGTGCAGCATCGGGTGCCAGAATTTTGCTTCGTTGTAGCTCATTGCAGTCTCCGCTTTGGGATGGGTGTGCAGGGCCGCGCCGCGCGTCAGTGCGCGATGCAGACGGACTTGGTTTCGGTAAAGCCTTCGATCGCGTACTGGCCGAATTCGCGGCCGATACCCGATTGCTTGTAGCCGCCGAACGGCATCGACGGATCGAGCGGGATATGGCAGTTCACCCACACGGTGCCGGCCTCGATCTGCGGCACGAGGTTCATCACGCGCTTCAGGTCGTTGCTCCAGATGCTCGCGGCGAGGCCGTACGGCGACGCGTTCGCGAGACGCACCGCGTCGGCCGCGTCGTCGAACGGCACGACGACGATCACCGGGCCGAACACCTCGTCGCGCACGATCGCGCTGTCCGGATGCGGATCGGCGATCACGGCCGGCTTCACGTAGTAGCCGGGCAGGCCGTCGGCCGGCGTGCCGCCCGCGAGGAACGTGTGGCCGTCACGGCGCGCCTGTTCGATGTGCTGGACGACCTTGTCGCGATGGTGCGCGGAGACCAGCGGGTTGATCTGCGCGGTCGTGTCTAGGCCCGCGCCGAGCTTCATCGACTGCGCGACGCCCGCGAGGCCGTCGGCGAGCAGCGCGAACTTGCTGCGGTGCACATAGATGCGCGACGCGGCCGCGCACACCTGCCCCTGGTTGAAGAACGCGCCGGCCGCGACGCCGTCGAGCGCCTGCGCGACGTCGATATCGTCGAGCATCACGATCGGGTTCTTGCCGCCGAGCTCGAGCGAGAAGCGCGTCATGTTCTGCACGGCCGCCGCGCCGACCAGCTTGCCGGTCGCGGTCGAGCCCGTGAACGAGATCTTCGCGATCGACGGATGGCTCGCGAGCGCGGCGCCGCACACGCGGCCACCGGTGACGACGTTGAATACGCCGGGCGGCACGCCGGCTTCGCGTGCGAGCTCGGCCAGGCGCAGCGCGGTGAGCGGCGTTTCCGGCGACGGCTTCAGCACGATCGTGCAGCCGGCCGCGAGCGCGGGGATCAGCTTCCACACCGCGATCATCAGCGGGAAATTCCACGGCACGATCGCGGCGACCACGCCGACCGGCTCCTTGCGCGTATAGGCCGTGTAGCGCGCGCCGGGCGGGAACGGGATCGACACGTCGAGCGTCTGGCCGGTGATCTTGGTCGCCCAGCCGGCCATGTAGCGCACGTATTCGACGCTCGCGCCGACCTCGATCGCGCGCGACACGTGAATCGACTTGCCCTGGTTCAGCGTTTCGAGCTGCGCGAGCGTTTCGGCGTCGGCCTCGATCAGGTCGGCGAGTTTCAGCAGGATGCGTTCGCGGTCCGCCGGACGCAGGCCGCTCCATGCGCGCGTGTCGAACGCGTGCTTCGCGCTGGCGACCGCGCGGTCGACGTCGCGCTCGTCGGCGTCCGCGACCGTCGCGAGCCGCTCGCCCGTCGCGGGGTCGTACACGTCGAGTCGTGCGGCCGCGTGGGCGGGCTGCATTTCGCCGTCGATGAAGAGGCCGAAATCGCGCGCAACGAAAGTGCGCACGGTGTCGCTGACGGCGACGAAGGTCGATGAGGTCATGGGCGTCTCGATGAAGGTCCTGGCGAGGCCGCGTGCCGGGGCACGCGGGCGTCGGACCACTGTATCGAGCGCGTTGGGAAGGACGTGAGCGCAAATTGGCAAGCGCGTGGCGGATGGGGGCTGGCGGTGTGTGCCGCGGCCGGCGCCGATCGCCAAGGATCAGCCGCTGACCTCCATGCATCCGGCACGGCCGACCAGTTCCCGTTCCCTGGCTCGGCCCGACGTGAACAGGCAGAAATTGGCGCCGATATCGCTTTCAAACTCCATCAGGAAATCCAGGCCGCCATCCCGGTCGATGTCGCCCGCCCATATCAAGGACGCGCGGAACGGCGGGGTGCTCCCGCCAAAGTCATGAAGGATCGATCGCTTGCCGTCGCCTTCGGCGGTCACGGAACCGGATGCCGTGTAGCGCAGATCGTACTGGTGCCCGTGAAAACCGATGCGCAGCGGCTTGGCGTGAGGTTCGATCGTTCTTTCATTGTTCGCGAACGGCATGGTCGCCGTCTCGACCTTGCCCGCCTTGAGCAGCTCGCAATGAAGCAGCACGATGGACTTGTCCTGATCGGAAGTAACATCGACCACCTCGTCATACCCTTGCACCGGTTCGAACCGGACGCGTGCCGGCGCCAGTTCCCAGTGGTTTCGGTTCGGTAGCAGCCCGAGCCATCCGTCCTTTGGATAGTCGCCGGCATCGCCAACGTCAGCGACCGTAAACCGGGCCGGCGGCAGCACGACGCAGGTGTCGTGGCCGCCCTCTTGAGCAGACGCCGCTGAGGAATAAAGCACGGCGAGCAGGACGGCCAGCAGCGATTTGGTATTCATGGATCCGCGATTGCCAAAGGTTCGATGTCGGGATCGCGATTATCGGCTGAGTTACAGGAACAGCGCGCCCACCAGTTCGGTGCGGTTCGACACGCCGAGCTTGCGGTACATGCGCATCAGGTGCGTCTTGACGGTCGGCTGGCCGAGTGCGAGATCGCGCGCGATCTCCTTGTTCGAGCGGCCGTCGCGCACGAGGCGCGCAATCTGCTCCTCGCGATAGGTCAGCCGCTCCTCGCAGCCGATCCGGTGGATCCCGCGCCGCGCACGCAGCAGCGGGCTCAGCGCGGCCTCGGCGACCGGTTGCAGACGCACAAGTGCGTCGATCTCGCCTGGCACGAACCGGCCGGCCGCGCCTTCGCCGGCCGCGCCTTCGCCGGTCGCACCGAAGCGCAACAGCGAGAACGCGCCGACCGTCCGGCCCGCGTCGCGCAGCCAGATCTCGACCACATCGGCGACATCATGCCGGCACAGGAAGCGCGTCCAATAGGCGGATGCTTCGCGGCGTTCGTCAGGCAATTGGGACGCGAGCGTGACGACCGCGCGCTCGCCCGCCGCGCAACGCGACGGATGCAGCGGATCGAGCATCCGGTAGCGCGCGACATAGACGCGATGCATCGATTCCGGCATCCCGAACAACTCGAAATCGGCCGGCTCGCCGCTCTGGTCGAGCCGGTAGAACACGATCGCGGACGGGCTCGCGAACGCATCGAACGCGTCCACGCACGCGCGCAGCGCACGACACCAGTCGGCAGCGGGATCGGACGAAGCGGATGAGGTCGGCATGATGGGCATCGGCGAGCGGACAGACGCATCGAACGTCAGCGGAGCCTACGAGAGGCGGCAAGCGTTGCGTGAGCGCAAATTGGCAATTCGCCGCGATGACGACTTGCACGTGGCTGCTCTGCGAACCGGCTGGCTTCAGCGTTGCGACGCGCTTCCGCGCAGTGCCGTCCGCATCAATGCGCGTTCGCGGCGAACGTGTCGCAGGCGCTCAGTTCGCCCGATTCCATCCCGCGCCGCAGCCAGTACACGCGCTGGTCGCTGGTGCCGTGCGTGAAGCTCTCCGGCACGACGTAGCCCTGCCCTTGCTGCTGCAGCCGGTCGTCGCCGATCGCGGCGGCCGCCTTCAGCCCCTGCTCGAAATCGCCGGGTTCCATCAGCCGCTGGTTCGCGCGCTGCGCGTTGTTCGCCCATACGCCGGCGAAGCAGTCTGCCTGCAGCTCCATCCGTACCGACAGCTGGTTCGCGCGCGCTTCGCTCGACCGCCGGCGTGCGGCGTCGACCTTGTCGGAAATGCCGAGCAGGTTCTGCACGTGATGGCCGACTTCGTGCGCGACCACGTAAGCCTGCGCGAAATCGCCGCCCGCGCCGAAACGCTGGCGCAGCTCGTCGTAGAAACCGAGATCGATGTACACCTTGCGGTCGGCCGGGCAATAGAACGGCCCCATCGCAGTCTGGCCCGTGCCGCATGCTGTCGGGGTCGAGTTCGTGAACATCACGAGCGTCGGCGGCTGGTACTGCTCGTGCAACTGCGTCGAGAAGATCGTCGTCCAGGTCCGCTCGATATTGCCGAGCACCTTGCGCGTAAATACCGCGCCGGCGTCGGTCGCGGGCGCGCCCTGCTGCTGTGCCTGATGCTGCGCCTGCTGCTGGCGGCCCTGCAGCGCCGATGCGCCTTCGAGCACCACGCGCGGGTCGATCCCGAAGAAATACGACGCGGCGAACGCGATCACGATCGTGCCGATGCCGATCGTCGCCCCGCGCCCGCCGCCGAACCCGCCGCCGCGGCGGTCTTCGACGTTCTGGCTTTCGGTTTCGTCGTCCAGCCTCATTGCGGGCTCCCCTTCCCTGTCGTTATGCCGGCCCAATGGATCCGCCGGTCAAGTAACAATCATCGTGGCATGCGGCGCCGGGCAGCCGGGCATGTGCACTTGCTCGAACATGCTGCTGCGCGGCGACCGAACCGGCGAATCGTCACACTGATTCATCGCATCGATGCTGGCACTGCCTTGGCGCAGATGCGCGGCCGGCACAATTTTGCCGACTTTCGGCCACTTATCGCAAAAGTACCAAGCATAGAGCGATCTGCCGCACGAGATCGTAAGCTTTTGCAAAATCTGGCTCGGAGGATGGTCCTTGGGCACAAGGTCGTCGAGCGTCACCATCTCAAGTTCGTGCTGCGACGGGGAGCGGATTCTTCAGTATCCGGCTTTTAAGGGCGAGGGTTTGTCGGCAGTCTGAGGCGCCAACGGCGCCTTGGTCGTTGCCTTGATAGTCGACCGGTTCACCAACGTGAAACTGCCGCGTCTATTCCTGATTGAGTTGCCACGTCTTACCGAACACGTCGATGACTGGGCTACCGTCTTGCTTGTAGTATTCGATCACAACGTTGCCCTGGTTCAAGGCAGCCAGCAGCAGATTCGCAGCACCATTCACACCGCCCCCAGGCCACTGAGCAAGATGCGGATTGGCCGTCACCACCCTCAGCGGCCGGCAGAGCTTGACCAGATGGTTGTTCAATTTCGCCATTTGAACCCATTCCATTACACACAAGTCTGCTGCTCAAGCTCGCGCGCGTATGTGATGCCGGCAGCAAAATCCACCACTCGCTGCATGCCTAGCCAGATGGTTTTGACGCCAGGCTCGCCGTCGCCTTTGCGGGCGAGGAAGCCGCCGAGCCTGGCGACGAGCCGTACCACTTCGTTTAGCCGCGGCGGTTTGTCGGGTGGGGCCTTCTTGTTGAGGATGAAGGCGGCCCTCCATTCATCGGGCTCGAATAGCAGTCCGGCATCGAGGTCCGGGCACGTTCGACCTAACCGCATGAGACGAGCAATGCGCCACGCCACCACCATGAACACCGCCAGCGCCCGCTCGATGCGCTCGATCGTGCTCAGTTGTAGCGCCTCGACTCGGCAACCGTTCTTCAGCACATGAAAGAAGGTTTCCACCTCCCAGCGGGCGCGGTACCAATCGATCAGCCGTGCGGCCTCGGTCATATCCGGCACGTCGCGATTGGTCAGCAAGCGCCATTCGATCGGCGTCACCCCGGCGGGCGCGTCAAGCTCGCGCGCAACAAGGCAATTGATCGACACCACACCGCCCTGGCCATCGGGCACGTCGATCCGACGACTCCAGATTTGCTGCTGAACCTCCCGCGCCTTCTGTCGCTGGCGACCATGCAATGTGAAGCGGATTTCACCGAGCGGCTCAGCTTGCGTGGCGTGATCCCAGAGCCTTTGACCCTCGGGCAACACGCGATTGTGCTGGGCGCGAATCAGCCAGTCGGCCGGGTAACCCAAATCGCGCGCTTTGGCCATCAGCTCGACAATGTCCGACTCCCGGTCCGCGACATACACCAACCGTGTGCCGGGCAGATCCACCGCCTGCTCGGCCACCCGTTCGTATCCCTCGATCCAGCGCATGCTTTCCTTGATACCGCCCCGCTTGCCTCGGGCGTCCTTGCGCTCACGCGACCCCATCCAGGCATTGAGCACGCCCAACGGTTCACGCTGTGGCGTGACCGCGTAGGTCGCATGAACGTACATGCCGCGCTGGGCTTCATACGACAACGGCCCCAGTCCAGCGATCTCCTGCCCGTTAAAGTTCAGCTCGGTCGTGTCATCCAGGCACAGCACCACCTCGCATGCCCGCATCCGCTCGGTCGCGCTCTGCCAGTGCGGCTCCATGACGTCGGTCCATTCCAGCTTGTCCTGCGCGAAGAACCGATAAGCCGCCGCCGTCTCAGCCCAGCCGCCGCACGCCAGCGGAATGCTCGCCGTCGGATTGCTCGACAGTTGCTCGGCCAGCAGGA
The DNA here is from genome assembly GCF_001718835.1 of Burkholderia cepacia. Lineage (NCBI taxonomy): Bacteria > Pseudomonadati > Pseudomonadota > Betaproteobacteria > Burkholderiales > Burkholderiaceae > Burkholderia > Burkholderia cepacia. The sequence continues at coordinate 2,416,842 of NZ_CP013444.1, forward strand.
TCGCCCGCCGGTTCAGCCGCTTGTCGCCCAGATCGATGCCCTTGAATTCCATTGCTGCCCAGCTCTCCGTTGCTCGTGCCATTCGCGTGCCGCGCAAAAAGCAAGAGTAAACGGCAAGCCGCGACAGTTTACAAGCCGCTCTCGCCGACTTGTGTGTAATGGAATGATTTGAACCGGGTTGGCGCAATATGTCGCGACCTGTTGACGTTTCGCCGCAGCAAAAATGACGTACGCGTGGGCAGGCAGGCCCGCCCGATTGGCGGGGCCAGCCAACGTCAAGGGCAAACGTTGTTCCAGAATGTCGCGATTGGTGCCCCAGCTTCGATCAGAGTGAAAAATCTTTTGCTCCACTGTGGCACCAGCAGCCTGGAAGGTCGCCTTCGTTTCGAAGGGCATATCGATAATCAACAAATCCCCAGCCATGATATTGCTCCTATTGTCCTGTCAAGCAGGAGCGGCGGATTCGGAACATTCAGTGCCTTCCGCTACCGCTGCTTGGGCCAAAATACGCAGGTATCAGCTGAGGCTCGCAAAAATGGAATCGATCCGGGGCCCGCTGATGGTTCAACACTAGCCGCTCGACTGGGTGCGCCAAATAGTCCGCTCGTCATACCTCGCGTCTCGTGCAGATCTTCCCATGCGTAAATGCGAAGCTCGGGTGAAACACCAACATCAATTTCGGTCCGGATTTGCTGAAGCAGATCACCATTCGCCTTCGCTAAAAAGAAAAAACCCCTCGTTCCGAAAAACGAAGGGTTCGTCAGCAATCTGGGGGCCGCCGTCAGCGGCCCTTTGTTTTCTTAGCTGCTAAGCAGCTTTGTTAGTTTTATTTCTACTGACCCGTACCCGCAAAGACTGTCTTCCTCAAGGCCGCCGACCTCCTCAGACACAAGTTTCTCTTGTTCAATCTGACTCGGATCGGAATCAGCGTACCGGACTAGCCACACACGATTCGATAGCGGGTCTTGCTTGATAAATGAAGGCATCGGCCAATCCTCTCGTGCCCAACCCGGCGAAGCACCAATGATTGGCCACTCGCCATTCATCATTCCCAGATCACCCAGACGAACACACTTGATAGCATCTGTTGGCTTCAGGCCTTCAACTTCTGACAGGGCAGGAACAGCATCGCACTTCGGGCCGAAGAAGTACGCGAGAACGATCTTGCCTTTAGGTGCCATCCTCGCCACCACACCGATGGCATAACCACCAGTGCGCAGTGGAACAGCAAACCAAGTGCCTTCAGAGTATGGAAGACGTTTCATTGGTTATTTCCCCCCTAGGAAACGTCGAGCCGCATCCATGTACTCATTGAGTCTTGGATTGGCCGGACTAATAGGACGAATCGCATTCAAAGGCGGGTTGTACTGGCCATGCAACATCTGTTCAAGCCCTCGCTGCTCGGCTCTTACGTCGGTTCGATGCACCGCAAAAAAGTCCAAGTCCTTTAAGGCAGTGGGAATTCACCTACGTGCCGAAGATGGCGAATCCACCTGCCAGGTAAGCCATTTCAGCCCGATCATAAGCGCCAGCCCTGTTCGCGACGGCTATTCCCCGCCGTTCACGATCATCCCCTTCACATTCACCCATTCGGCTGATACCCGCGCGGCCTCGCGCCGCCTACAGTATCCGGAATCGCCCCTACCGGAGACCGACATGCCCCACCCGCCGCCCCGCACGATCGCGATCACCGGCGCGGGCACCGGTATCGGCGCCGCGTGCGCGCGCCGCTTCGCACGCGGCGGCGACCGCGTCGTGCTGATCGGGCGGCGTCAGGCGCCGCTCGACGCACTGGCCGCCGAAACGGGCGGCCTCGCACTTGCCGGCGATGCCGCGAACACCACCGACTGGGCCCGCTTCCTGCCGCACATCGCCGAACGCTTCGGCCGCGTCGACGCGCTCATCGCGTGCGCGGGCGGGCACGGGCTCGGCCGCGCGGACGAAACCGACGACGCGCAGTGGCGCGACGCGATGCACGCGAACCTCGACACCGCGTTCGTGAGCGCGCGCGCGTGCCTGCCCGACCTGATCGCGCAGCGCGGCAGCATCGTGCTGGTCGCATCGATCGCCGCGCTCGCGGCCGGGCCCGGCGTGTGCGGCTACACGGTCGGCAAGCATGCGCTGCTCGGGCTCGCGCGGTCGCTCGCGCGCGACTACGGGCCGCGCGGCGTACGGGCGAACGCGGTGTGCCCCGGCTGGGTCCGCACGCCGATGGCCGATGCGGAGATGGAGCCGCTGATGGCACGCCACCGCGAATCGCTCGACGCGGCGTATGCGCGCGTCAGCGCCGACGTGCCGCTGCGCCGCGCGGCCGACCCGGACGAGATCGCGGCCGTGTGTGCGTTCCTCGCGTCGCCGGACGCGTCGTTCGTGACCGGAGCGACGCTCGTCGCGGACGGCGGCGCGATGGTCGTCGACGTGCCGACGCTGGCATTCGCCGGCCCGTGATGTCGTGACGTGCAACGCCGGCCTCCGTCATGCCTTGAACGTGACCCACGGCTTCAACCGGACCGCGCTGCGAATGAGGCCGGCCTGCTCCTGCGCATCGATCACGGGCCCGATCGGCTTGTAGGCTTCCGGCGCTTCCTCGATGCGGCGCTCGTCGCGCAGCGTGACGCACGTCCATGCGCCCGGCGCACGCTCCGTGCGAAGCCGCCTCACGGCCTGCCGGCGCACGCTGCGGCCGGCGCCGTGGCTGCACGACCACAGCCAGTCGGGATGGCCGAGCCCGGTCGCGAGAAACGACGCATCGCCCATCGAACCCGGGATCAACGCGAGGTCGCCTTCGCGGGCCGGCGTGGCGCCCTTGCGATGGATATTCATGCCGTCCTCCTGAAGCACGACGTTGTGCGGCACGTCCACGACCAGCGTCGAATGCGTCCCGCCCGTCAGCTCGGCGAGCGCCTTGCGAACCATCTCGGCGAGCACGACACGGTTGAGCCACGCATAACGCGCGGCAGTGCCCATCGCGACGAGATAGTCGCGCGCCAGTTCGCCGGAAAGACCGTACAGGCCGCTTTCCGGATGCCTGACGCCCGCCGGCCATGCCGCGCGCGCCCGGTCCATCCAGCGTCGCCCGACGTAGAAGCCGACATCGCGCGAACCGCTGTGGATCATCACGACGACATCGTCCTTCGCGAGTCCCGCCCGGTAGGCCGCATGGCGGTCGAACACGGCGTCGACCACCTGCAGTTCGACGAAATGATTGCTCGAGCCCGGTGTGCCGAGGCACGGATCGCGAAACGTTTCGCGGGCTCCGACGTGCGCGTGCGGCGCATACGTCGAACTGCCGTCGAACCGGTCGAGGCCGATGCACGCGGACAGCTCGCGCACGAGCCGGTCTCGATCGACCTGCTGCCAGATGCCGTGCGGCGCGACACGATCGATGAACGCGTCAGGGCCCGCGTCGAACAGCGCGCGGAAGGCATCGCCGTTGACGGGCACGTCCCGGTGATCCGCCAGGATCGCGCGGGTCAGACGCTCGACGATGCGCGATTCGAGCGGCGCGAGCGACGACCGCTTGAGTCCGGTCGTCAGCAGGCGCATCCCGCAGTTGATATCGGTGCCGATCGCGGCGGGAATCACGAACGCGTCGTCGGTCGCGACGATCGAGCCGACGGGCGCGACCCCGCCCGGATGAAAATCGGGCGTCGCGCAGGCCTTGCAGACGCCGTGGCGATGATCGGGCGAACGCACCGCCGCGAAGGACAGCAGTTGCCGCACCGCCTTCTCCTCGAGCGGCAAGGCGAAGCGGGCAACAGGACGGACGCCTGCGCCAGTTCATTGCGCAGGTGATAGATGCCGGCGTGATGGTCGACATGGATGCCTTGCCGTTGCAAGGCCTTTTTCAAGCGAGGAAAGGTAGACATCGCTGCTGAAAATGAAAAAGGTACGACGCGACCTCCGGCATTCCGGCGGTCGTGGGTACCTTCCTGCAGCAGCGTCGAGGAAGGGAGCGCGGATCATAGCAGAAGCGCATTGAAGACAGGAAGGCGGTAACGAGCGCGCTGTCGCGAGCCGCCAACACGGCGGCACGTCCTCTCCCGATCGGCATGCCGGACGTCGTCGATGCATCGATCACCGCAAACACCCGAGCCCCGCCAGCGTCGCCTCGACAGCCGCGTCGAGCGGCGTATGCGGCTCGCGGCCGAGCACCGCGGTCACCCGCGTGTTGTCCAGCCGGATCGGCTCGCGCCACAGGTAGCGCATCTCGAGCAATTCGCGCAGCGTCGTGACGAACGGCGACGCCGCGCGCACGAGCCACCACGGAAAGCGCCGCAATGCCGGACGCAGCCCGTGCCGCTGCGCGACGCGGCGCACGGCCTCCGCCATCTGCGTGCCGTCCGCGTCCCAGTGCCCGCCGAGGTGAAAGCGCGCGAACGGTTCGAGCGTGTCGCGCCGCTCGATCAGCTCGACCATCGCGCGGGCCACGTCCGGCAGGTACGCCCATTGATGGCCGACGCCGCGCCGCCCCGGCAGGCTCACGGCCCCGAGCGGCTGCCCGGGCTTCACCAGCCCTTGCGAAAACCAGTTGTTGCCGGCCCGCGGCCCGAAGAAATCGCCGGCGCGCACGATGATCGTGCGAACACCATGCCCGGCCGCGTCCTGCAGCCGGCGCTCCAGCTCGACGCGGATCGCGCCCTTGCGCGTCGACGGATGCTGCGGCGCATCTTCGTGCAGCACCGGAAACGCGTCGGCGCCGTAGTTGTACACCGTGCCCGGCAGCACGACGGTGGCCTGCTCCGCCTGCGCCGCCGCGATCGTGTTGTCGATCATCGGCAGCACCCATTCGGACCAGTGGCGATAGCCCGGCGGGTTGACCGCATGCACGATCACAGCGCATCCGCGCGCCGCCTGCATCACGGCATCGCGGTCGAGCGCGTCGCCGCGCACCCAGGCCAGCCCGTCGCGCTGCGCCGTGGCGTCCGTCAGCCCGCGCTTCAGCGCGCGCACCTGCCAGCCCGCATCGCGCAGCTGCCGCGCGACTTCCCCGCCGATCCCGCCCGTCGCGCCGAGCACCAGCGCCAGCCGTTCCGCGTGTTGACCTTCCGTCGTCATTGCCGCTCTCCTGAAATGAATCCGTCGTGAGCGCATTCTGGGCCGCATCGGGATAGCAAGGAATTGGCGAACATGATCGATCTGCTATACATTTTCGTATGACCTCCGATCTCAACTGGGAACTGATTCGAACCTTCCTTGCCGTGCTGACGGAAGGCTCGCTGTCCGGCGCGGCACGGGCGCTCGGCATCACGCAGCCGACGGCCGGCCGCCACGTCGCGGCGCTCGAGGCCGGGTTCGGCCAGACGCTGTTCACGCGCTCGCCGTCCGGCCTGCTGCCGACCGAGGCGGCGCTCGCGCTGCGCGGCCATGCGGAGGCGCTGCGCAGCGCGGCCGCCGCGTTCGAACGCGCGGCGGCGAGTCACGGCAGCGGCGTCAGCGGCATCGTGCGGATCTCGGCCAGCGACGTGATCGCCGTCGAAGTGCTCCCGCCGGTTCTCGCGCAATTGCGGCGCGACCATCCCGGGCTCGTCATCGAGCTGGTGCCGACCGACCGCATCCAGGACGTGCTCAAGCGCGAGGCCGACATCGCGATCCGGATGGCGCCGCCCGCGCAGGAGGCGCTCGTTGCGCGGCGCATCGGGAACATCGAATTGGGCATGTATGCGCGTGACGACTATCTCGCCGAGCACGGCGCGCCGGCGGCGCTGGCCGAACTCGCGCATCACGCGCTGATCGGCTTCGACGCAATGACGCCGTTCCTGCGCGCGGCGGCGCACGCGCTGCCCGTCTGGAACCGTGACGCGTTCTCGCTGCGCACCGACAGCAACCTTGCGCAGCTCGCGATGATCCGTGCCGGCTACGGAATCGGCTTCTGCCAGACCGGGCTCGCGAGACGGGACGCACGGCTCGTGCGGGTGCTGCCGGACGGGCCCGCGATGCAGCTGGAAACCTGGGTCGTGATGCACGAGGACCTGCGCACGAGCCCGCGCTGCCGCGCGGTGTTCGATGCGCTGGTGCGGGGGTTGCTGGCGTACGTCGGAGCAAAGCCGGATTGACGGCGACGCCGGCCGGTGGTCACGAACCGCCACCGCCGCTGCACACTGCCAGCCGGTGCGCGGCCCTGATATGGCCGCCTGCGCACAGCTGCTACTCGTAGATTTTCCCGGCGAACAGGATATCCGCCGCCCTCCGCCACGGATTGTCGGGAACTTGATAGAAGCGAAGCCCATCCGTCGACGCATCGGCCCAGTCGACAGCCGCTTCCAGGAACGTCCCGATCGAGTCGTTTTCCCATCCCAGTGCGCCCCCGTCATGCGGGAACGACGTCGTCCTGGCCGCGATCTCGCGTTCCGCTTTCCAGTCGCGGCCCAGCACGCCCAGGAAATCGACGAAAGACCGCTCGTCGACCACGCGCTCCAGCGCGGCCTGCAATGTGTCCGCCATGTTCTGTTTCAGGTCGTCATTCATCCGTCATCCCGCCTTGCCTCATGCCGAAATCATCCGCGCGATGCCGCGCGTCACACCAGCAACTGCCTCGCCAGCACCTCCCGCGCCTGCGTCACCGCTTCCCGTTCCCCGGGCAGCGGCGGCTGCACGCGACCGCGTGAGCCGGCGGCTCACCGCCGCCGCTTGCGTTTCGCCTGTCGCGCTTCCCATTCGGCCAGCTCGACGCGATAGCGCTCCATCGCGTCCTCGTACAGGTCGAAAACGCACGGCGAGCAACCGCTGTTGCAGCAGTCTTCCAGTTCCGGTTGCTGAGGCGGGGTCGGACGCGGATCGTCGGGGGATGAATCCGGAGAGGCAGGCTTGGGCACGGCACGGATCGAGTGACGGGGAACACCCAGTATAAGTGGATGTCGCGCGACCTGCCGGCCGGGACGATCCCCGCCGGCCGCTTCCCTCGATTGCGCGCGATCACTGCGCCGGCGCGTCCGGCTTCGCCGCGCCCGCCTCCGGCTCGTCGGCCAGCGGTTGCCACGCGGCGCCGAGCGAATACCAGTCGACGCGGCGCGTGAGCGTCATGATGCCGGCGAGGATCGCGAACAGCAGCAGCGAACCGAGCATCAGTGCGTTGTCTTCCGACAGCAGCAGCCCGTAGAGTGCCGCGTACAGCACCGCGAGCAGCACCGCGAACACCGCGCCGCGCTTCACGCTGTGCAGCACGAACGACAGGTAGAAGCCGAGCAGCCCGATGCATGCGCCGCTCGCCGCGAGATACGCATACGCGAACGCGATGTGTTCGGACAGGCTCAGCAGCAGCAGGAAGAACAACGCGAGCGACAGGCCGACCAGCGTGTACTGGATCGGGTGAATGCGCAGCCGCTTCACGAGCTCGTACATGAAGAAGCTCGCGAACGTGAGCATCACGAACAGCGCGCCGTACTTCGTGGCGCGTTCGGCCTGCAGATAGACGTTCACGGGTTCGATCAGCGAGACCGAGGCGGCTTCGAGCGCCTCGTCCCCGCTGCCCGCCGCGATCTGCTCGCGCGCCTTCGTGTTGAACGACGTCAGGCTCCATGCGCTCGCGAAGCCGCCGGCATCGACCGTGCGGCTGTTCGGCAGGAACGCACCGTCGAAACTCGGATGCGGCCACGTCGACTTCAGCGAGAAATCGTTCTGGTCGCCCACCGGCGCGAACGCGACGGATTCCGCGCCCCGCAGCGGCAGGTCGATGCTGAACGGCACGACGTTTTCGGCGGACGTGGCGGAGGACGCGGCGGGGAACGCGCCGAGGTCGACGTTCGCGTGCACGCCCTGGCGCAGGCTCGGGAGCTGCGCGCCCTGCTCCATCGTCAGCCGCTTGCCGCCGAGAACCAGCACCGGCTGCGCCATCAGGCCGCGAATGTCGCTGATGCCGAACGCGAGGTACGGATTGCCGATCGCGAAGCTTACGTGGCCGTCCGCCTGCGGCAGCTTCTTCAGGTCCGGCAACGCGAGCGTGCCCTCCCAGCGGCTCTGCAGGTCGTACACCAGCGCCTTGTGGATGCCGCGATAGCGGACGCTGGTCGCAACGCCGCCCTTGACGCTCAGGGTCTTCGGGAACACCAGCAGGCGCTTCGCTTCGGTCTGCACGCGCTCGCTCGCCGGCTGGCCGGGCGCCGCCTCGGTCCGGATGCGGGTGACTTCCGTGTACGGCACGACCAGGATCGGCCCGGTCATGGTCTGCGGCCCCGCATAGCTCGACCAGATGCTTCTCAACGCGTCTTCGCGGTACGACGCGCGCTCCTGCACGATGCTGCTCACCAGATGCAGCGGGATCAGGATCAGCAGCACGAGGCACGCCGTGATCAGGGACTTGAACAACAGGACTCGATTCATGTGAGCGGATACCGGAGTGGAACAGTCCGCTCAGCATGATCGTGCCGGGTGAAGCGCCGCCGAAGCGGACGTGAAGCGAACGTGTGGCGAACGTGAAGCGAGGTCAGGCCGCCGACGGCAGCGTGAGCGTCGCGCACGCGCCGCCTTCCGCGCGGTTGGCAAGCGCGATGCTGCCGTGGTGCAGCATCGCGACCTCGCGGACGAAACACAGCCCGAGGCCCGTGCTGCGATCCTGCCCGTCGGGGCGCGGCAGCGAATAGAAGCGCTCGAACACGCGCGCCAGCGCGTAGTCGGGAATGCCCGGGCCGTCATCCGTCACGCGGATCGCGATGACGTGCGTCCTGCCCGCCGGCTGCCGCTCGAGCGCGACCTTGACCACGCTGCCCCGCGGCGCGAAATCCAGCGCGTTGTCGAGCAGGTTGCCGAGCGCCTGGCGCAGCAGGAACGGATCGCCCGCCACGACCGCGGCGTCCCCGCTCGCCGACGGCCGCTCCAGTTGCAGCGTCACCCCGCACTGGCGCGCGCGCGGCTCTGCATCCTCCAGCAGCTGTTCGAGCACCGGCCGCAGCGCGACCGGTTCGCGCACCGACAGCCGTTGTTTCTGTTCGACTTCGGCGAGCGCGAGCAGCTTGCGGATCATCTGTTCGAGGCGGCCGGCCTGGCGGCGGATGTTCTCGGTGAAGCGCCGGCGGTTCGCAACCGGCATGTCTTCCTGCAACAGTTCGGCGGCACCGCTGATCGCCGCCAGCGGGCTTTTCATCTCGTGCGTGAGCGTGTGGATGTACGTCTCGACGTACTGCCGGTCCTCCAGCCGCTGATGCATGCTTTCCACCGCGCGCCCGAGCTCGGCCAGCTCGCTCGCGCCCTGCAGCGGCATGTCGGCCCGCTCGCCCGCCGCAATCGCGCGCGCATAACGCTGCAGGCGACGCAGCCCAACCACCAGCCACCAGGTGCACGCGACGCCGATCAGGATCGCGCCGCCCATCAGCAGCGCGCCATACAGCATGATCTTGCGCTGGCTGCGCGCGATGAACGGCGCGACCGTCTGGTTCGGCTTCGCGATCGTCAGCACGCCGATGATCTCGTTGCCGCGCCGGATCGGTGCCGCCACGTGCATCACGGTGCTGCTGTCGTCGTTCGGATCGCTGCGCGTGCTGCGCGCGCCGTATTCGCCGCGCAGCGTCCGGTAGACGTCGTTCCAGCGCGAATAGTCCTGCCCGAGCGCGCGGCCGGACGAGTCGTAGCGCACGATGCCGTGCGCGTCGGTGATGTAGAGGCGATAGCTGATCGTGTCCTTGCGCATGCCCCAGACATTCGCGCGGAGCGGGCTCGCATGCAGCTTTTCGAGCTGCCGGGCAAAGGCGCCGTCGGCGACATGGCCGCTGGCCATGTCGTCGGCGGCCAGCGTCGCGAGCACTTGCGCGGTATCGACGAGGGTGTCCTCCATCGCTTCGCGCACGCCGGGCTTCACCTCCTGCACGAACACGCGCAGCGTGATCAGCGCGGCCAGCCCGACGATCAGGAAAAAGCCGAAGAAGATGCGCAGGCCGATATGCATGAGTCGATGGCCCGCGTTACGGTTGCAGCGAATAACCCATCCCGCGATGGGTGCGGATCGGGTCGCGCTCGGGGTCGATCGCGCGCAGCTTGGCGCGCAGCGTCTTGATGTGCGTGTCGACCGTGCGGTCGGCCGAATCGAATGCTTCGTGCCACACGAGATCCATCAGCTGCTCGCGCGAATAGATGCGCCCGGGATGCCGGACCAGCAGCGCCAGCAGCCCGAATTCGTAGCGCGTGAGATCCAGCGCGTGGCCGAGCCACGCGAGCCGCGCGCCGTCCGCATCCAGTTCGAAGCCCTGCGCCACGTCCGGCGTGCCCGGCCCCTGCACGCGCGGCTGCGCGGCCGGCCGGTTGAGCCGGCGCAGGATGACCCGCACCCGGGCCGCCAGCTCGCGCGGCGAAAACGGCTTGACCACGTAATCGTCGGCACCGATCTCGAGCCCGACGATCCGGTCGATTTCGTCGTGCCGCGCCGTGAGGAAGATCACCGGCACGTCGGAGAACGTGCGCAGCCGCCGGCATACTTCGAAGCCGCTGAGGTCCGGCAGGCCGACGTCGAGCACGACGAGGTCGAAGCGCGCATCGCGCAGGCGGTCGAGCGCCGCCTGCCCGAGGGTGCAGTGGACGGTCTGCATGCCGTCGGTGCCGAGGGCGTAGACAATCGTGTCCGCGATCGCCACTTCATCTTCGACGATCAGGATATGGGGCTGATTCATTGTTTTCGGGTCTGCTCGCACTATGCGGTCCGGTATTTTACGCACGGCGTCGGCAGGCCCATCGAAAAACGCCGGCGGCGGGTGTCCGTACCGGTGCGCGACGCGACGCCGTCCTACTCGACCCGGCCGGTCACCGGAATCGACGCGCCGGTGATCGCCTGCGCGTCGGCCGACAGCAGGAACCCGATCGTCGCCGCGATCTGTTCCGGCCGCACCCAGCGCGTGAAATCCGCGTCCGGCATGTCCGCGCGGTTCGGCGGCGTATCGATGATGCTCGGCAGGATCGCGTTCACCGTCACGCCACGGTCGAGCAGTTCGGCCGCCAGCGCCTCGGTGAGCCGCGCGACGCCGGCCTTCGCGGCCGCATAGGCGCCCATTCCCGCGCCGGCCTTGAACGCCGCGCCCGCGCCGATATTGACGATACGCCCGGCCGGACTCGCCAGCAGGTGCGGCAGCGCGGCCTTCGAGGCGTTCAGCGCGGTCTTCACGTTCAGTTCGTACATGCGGTCCCACGTGGCGGCGTCGCCGTCGGCGATCGTCTGCCACACGAACGCGCCCGCGATGTTCAGCAGCGCGTCGACCCGGCCGAATTCGCGTTGCACGGTATCGAGCGCCCGCGCGGCGGCCTGCTCGTCGACCAGGTCGGCGCCGCCGATGCAGCGCGCGCCGGCGAGCCCCGCCGGCAGCGTTTCCGCCGCCGGCGCCGCGCCCCGCCCGATCAGCGCGACGCGCGCGCCGCGCGCGCCGAGCCACGCCGCCGTTGCGAGGCCGAGATGACCAAAGCCGCCCGTGATCGCCACCACCGATCCGTTGATGCCGGTTTCCATCGCTTCCACCTCCTGGCTGGTTGATTGCGGTGCACGATACGCGCGCCGCCCTCGGTCATTCTGGCATGCGGGCGCGCCACCGGCCGGCGCGCGTGCCGATGTCCGTGCATAATGCGTCGATCAAATCGGCCTGCTTGCGCACCGAACCGCTTCATCCGTCAAGGCAACGGTGCGCGAAACGCCCGGTCGTTCATCGAATCTCATCCAGTCAATCACATGCAAGTCATCGTCGTTGGTTCAGGCAAGCTGGCAACCGAGCTGCTCGGCTCGCACAACCTGGACAACACGTATCAGGTCGTGTCGTGGTCGGACAGCGCGCGAGCGGACGTCGCATCGATCGTCGTGCACGCGGGGTCCGGCCGGGAACTCCCCGCCGCGATCGCCTTCTGCCGCGCGACGGGTTCGCCGCTCGTCGAGCTTTCCACGGGCTCCGATCTCGAAACCGGGTCTCACGAATTCCCGATCGTGCTGTGTCCGAACACGAACATCCTGATGCTCAAGTTCATGAGCATGCTGGAAACCAGCGGCCACCTGTTTCGCCACTGCGATATCAGCCTCGTCGAATCGCACCAGGCAACGAAGACGTCCGTGCCCGGCACCGCGGTCGGCATCGGCCGATCGCTCGGCCTGCCGCCGCAGGACATCCGCTCGGTGCGCGACCCCGACGCGCAGCGCCGCGAACTGCACATTCCCGACGACGAACTCGGCCGCCACGCGATTCACCGGATACGCATCGACGACGGCGCATGCAGCCTGCAGTTCGAATCGCGCGTCTACGGTGCGTCGCCCTATGCGGATGGCGTATCGCGCATCGTCGAGGCGGTGGGCCGCCACGCGCTCGAAAATCGCCGCTATCCGGTGATGGAGTTCGTGCGCAACGGCTGGCTGTAGCCGCGCCCAGGGCCTGTTCACGCGAGCACCGCCCCGCTCTCGGGCAACGTCGCACCGCCGTCGACGACGATCGTCTGCCCCGTGATGTACGCGGCATCGGCCGACGCGAGAAACAGCATCGCGTTCGCGATATCTTCCGGCTCGCCCATCCGCGCAAGCGGAATGTCGCGTGCGATCTGCGCGGCGACCGACGCATCGCCGAGATTGCCTGCCGCCGGCGTGCGGATCATGCCCGGCTCGACGCCATTCACCGTCACGTTGCTGCGCGCCAGTTCCAGCGCCGCCGCGCGAATGAAGCCGTTCACGCCGGCCTTCGACGCCGCGTAATGCGCGAGCCCCGGATACACGACACGCGGCCCCGTCACCGACGACGTGACGAGCAGCCGCCCCGCCCCCGCGCGCCCGAAGGCCGGCAACGCCGCCTGCGCTAGCCAGAACAGCGCCGCAAGGTTGACCGACAGCGTCCGTTCGAGCAGCGCTTCGTCGATCCCTGCGAACGGCGTCAGCGGAAAATACGCGGCATTGTGGACGACGACATCGAGCCGGCCACCGTCGCGCTCGACTGCCGCGACCAGCGCGACCAGTTCGTCGCGGCTGGCCGCATCGACGTGATACGCACGCGCCGTTCCGCCCGCCTGGGCGATTGCCGCCGCCTGCGCGGCGGCAGCCTCCTGCTGCAGGTCGGCGAGCGCGACGAACGCGCCGGACTCCGCGAAACGGCGCGCGATCGCCGCGCCGATCCCCTGCGCGGCGCCCGTGACCAGCACGACCCGTCCGGCGAAATCCGCGTTCAGCCGGCCGCTGCCGAGCGCGGCGCTCATTGCCCGGCCTCGCCGCCGCACGGATGCACGGTGTCGTTCAGCACCTGCGCGTGCGCGCCGATCGGGAAGTTCGACAGCGTGCCGAAATCGCCGCCCTGGTAACCGAAGATCTTGCCGTCGGTCTTGCGCTGCGCGAGGTCGATCAGCACGACGCCGAGCGTCGGCACCACCTTTTCGCGCCACACGAACAGATACAGCGCGTCCGCGAGCTTGAAATAGTGGCAGCGATCGACATCGGCCAGCCCGCCTTCGACACCCTGCAGGCACTGCCACGCGTAGAAGTTCTCGTTCAGGTAGATGTGCTCGTAGCATTCGGTCGGGCTGTAGCGGTACATCGTCCGCTTGCCGATCAGCTCACGCGTGGGCGCGTGCAGCGGCCCCGGCTGCGTATGGCCGCCGAGCGTGCCGTGCCGGAATGCGACGGCGACCCCGGTCAGCGGCAACCCGTGCACGACGCGCGTGAATGCGTCGATGCGCGTGTCGGCTTCGGTCGGCAGCGTGCCGACGACCGACGTCCATACGCCGCGGTCCGTGTCGATCACGAGGCTCACCGACGTCGCGCGGGCGGCCGAATCGATGTAGTCGACGAAGTACAGCCCGTTGCGCAACCGCGTGACGCGGCACGGCTCATGGCCCTCCTCGCCGGTTGCCGCGTCACGCCACTGCAGCGTGCGCGCCCCGAACGTATAGACGCGCGATGCGCCGGATGCATCGTCGAGTTCAAGGGTCTCGCCCGCGAGCGCGCCGGCGGGCGCAAGAACGTTCGCTTCCGGCGCGAAGCCGTCCGCGAGCGCGCCAACCTGAATGAATACCGGATCCTGTCGTTCCACCTGCCGTCTCCCGCGCAGCTTCAGGCCCGGCGGGCCGTGTACGCTGCTCGTCCGACATGGTGCTTGCAATGCGCGGCGTGCGGTATCGGCCAAAAGGATGAAGGGCGCGCGGCGCCGGAACGCGCTAAAGTGCGTCTGATCCGCGCCGGGCCGGCGCGCGAGGAGCGCACATGCACCGCGTCACCCACTACCGACGGACCGGCGAAGGCATCGAGGCAATCAGCCTCGAATCCGACCGGGCGTTTCCGCGCCACGCGCACGACGAATTCGGGGTCGGCGTGATCGTCAGCGGCGCGCACCGGTCGTGGAGCGGGCGCGGGCAGGTCGACGCCCTGGCCGGCGACGCGATCATGGTCAATCCGGGCGAAATGCACGACGGCTCGCCGCTCGGCGGCGATGCACGCCGAAGCTGGCGGATGCTGTACCTCGCGCCCGCGCTGGTCGCGGGCGTCGCGGCGGAAGAAGGCCTCGGCGGCATCGAACTGGCGCATCCGGCAGTGCGCGACGCGCGGCTGGCCGCCGCCGTGAGCCGGCTCTACGCGCGCATCGTCGGCGACGAAGACGGCACGTCGCTCGCCCGCGACGAGGCACTCGTGATGCTCGTCGCCGGGCTGCTCGCCCGGCACGCGAACCGCACGCTGCCCGCGCCCGGCGCCACGCCCGCGATCCGCGCCGCACGGGAGCGGCTCGACGCGGCACCGGCCGCCCCCGTTTCGCTCGCCGAGCTGGCCGGCCTGAGCGGCGTCAGCCGCTTCCAGTTGCTGCGCGGGTTTGCCCGCGAACTCGGCATCACGCCGCACGCCTATCTGATCCAGTCGCGTGCGCGGCTGGCGCGTGCGCTGCTCGCCGGCGGCCTGCCGATCGCCGATGCCGCGGCCGAAGCCGGCTTTGCCGATCAGAGCCACCTGACGCGTGCGTTCGCGCGCCAGTTCGGGATCACGCCCGGACAGTTCGCACAGGCGATGCGATAGGCGATGCAGCGCGTGGCGAGCCGCGCGCCGGCACGCTGCAATTTCGTTCAAGACGCGCGATGCCGCCGTACGCGACGATGCGGCGCATGAAGACACGACTGATCGGCTATCTCTATCTCGCCGCCGCGATGGCGGGCGTCGGCAGCACCGTCATCGCGAGCCGCCTCGCGGCCGGCGGCCTGCCGCCGTTCGCGGCCACGGCGCTGCGCTTCCTGATCGCGACACCGCTGCTGTTCGCGCTGATGCGCGCGCAGCGAATGCGCTGGCCGCGCCTGTCGCGGCGCGACGCGGGGCTGCTCGTCATCCAGGCGGCGTCGGGCGGCGTCGGTTATACGGTGCTGCTGATCAGTGGCACGAAGCTGTCGTCGCCGCTCGACGCAGGCGTGATGCTCGGCACGCTGCCGGCCATGTCGACGCTGATCGCGGCCGTCGTGCTGCGCGAGCGGCAGACGCCGCGCGACTGGGCGGCCGCCGCGCTCGCCACGGCCGGCGTGCTGTTCGTCACGTTCGCCCCCGGCCACGCGCTGCCGTCGCTCCAGACGCTCGCCGGCGATGCACTGGTGCTGGCCGCCGTCGCATGCGAAGCCGTGTTTATCCTGCTCAACCGGCGGCTCGCGGTTCCGCTCGCGCCGCTGACGCTGTCCACCGCGATGTCGGGCCTCGGCTTCGTGCTCGCGCTCGTGCCGGCTGCATTCGAATGGCACGCGGCCACGGCCGGCTGGACCTCGGGCGCGATCGCGGCAGTCGTCTCAGTCGTCTCGGTCGTCTATTACGCGCTGGTGCCGACCGTGCTCGGCTACCTGTGCTGGTACGCGGGTTCGGCGCGCACCAGCGGAACCGAGGCCGCGCTGTTCACGGCGGTCGCGCCGGTCTCGGCCGTGCTGTTCGCCGTGACGCTGTTCGGGGAGACGCTGAACGCCGCGCGGCTTGCCGGCATCGCGCTCGTCGTCGCGGGCATGCTCGTCGGCGCGACGCGGCGGCGGGCGGCGACGTCGCGCGCGCGGCGCTCGATCCGGTCGTCCGCATGACCTGCGGCGCGCACCCAATCGCATGAAAGTCCGGCATCCCCGTTCGCCCGCATGCCGCTCGCCAA
The DNA here is from genome assembly GCF_001718835.1 of Burkholderia cepacia. Classification (NCBI taxonomy): domain Bacteria; kingdom Pseudomonadati; phylum Pseudomonadota; class Betaproteobacteria; order Burkholderiales; family Burkholderiaceae; genus Burkholderia; species Burkholderia cepacia. The sequence goes on from NZ_CP013444.1 coordinate 2,432,870, forward strand.
GCGGCATGACACGCTCACGCATGCCCTGCAGGAATGTGTCCGCCCGGCGCAAAAACCGTTGCGCGCCATCGCGCAAGATGCAATATTCGCGTCTCCGCGCACCTCGAAAAACAAAACGAAAACCATGAACAGGAAAGAAGCCAGGACGAAAATCGCGGCCATGCTGTCGGCGGGCTCGACGAAGAGCGATGTGTTTGCCTCCCTCTCCGGACAAGGCGTCAAGGATCGCGTGCTGGCGAACCTGATCGCATCCCGCCCGGACCCGGAACGCTGCCGACGCAACAAGCTGCATGTCTGCATCCTGGTCGGGCTCGGCATCCTGCATCTGCTGTTCAGCCTGTGGGTTGCCGTCACGCTCGCGACCGACGCCGCCACGATCGGCCCGGTGACCTCGAGCGACTGGGCGGTGATCGGGCTGTTCCTCGCGATCACGGTGCCGATCTCCCTGCTGTTCATCTGGGGCTTCGCGACGCATCGCGTCGGCGCATATCACGCGTTCATCCTGCTGCTGATCGTGCAGATGCCCAAGCAGATCGGGCGCCTGGCTGCCACCCCCGGCCCTTCGCTGGCCGGCCTGGCGATCTCGATCGCGCTCGTGGCTTACGTCTATTTCGTCCGCAACCGCCTGTTTCCCGATTACGTGGGGTTCCGGCCGCGCAAGGTGGACAACCGCTACGCGTTCGTCGAACACGCCTGAGGCAGTCGTCTCCGCCCGCCCCGAGCTTCGCGCACCCTCGCGCAAGTTTTCCTTGACTTCAACGCGCCAGGAACTAATATACGCACCGCGTATATTTTCCGCCAGGAGCCGCCGATGACCGTTCCCCAGCAAGCCTTCCTCCGCGACGCGATGCGCCGCCTCAACATGACCCGCGAAGCATTCGCCAATCGCATCGGCGTCAGCCGGCGCGCGCTGGACACCTGGCTGCTGCCCGACGATTCGCAGGAATCGCGCGGGATGCCCGAGATCGTCGAACGCTTCGTGTCGGAAATCGTCGAGCGCTCGGCACCGGAAGGCGGCGGCTATACGCAAAGCGTAGATAATCAAGGACTCGCCAAGCAGTTCTTTTTCGAAGGCAAGCCGCAACTGCTGTCGGTCGACCAGTTCTCGCGGGAATCGGTCGAGGCGCTGTTTCGCGTGGCCGACGTGATGCAGCCGATCGCACGCCGCCACAAGATTTCGCGCGTACTGGAAGGCGCCGTGCTCGGCAACCTGTTCTTCGAAGCCAGCACGCGTACGCGTGTGTCGTTCGGCGCCGCCTTCTGCCGGCTCGGCGGCTCGGTATGCGACACGACGGGCTTCACGTTCTCGTCGATGGCCAAGGGTGAATCGATCTACGACACGAGCCGCGTGATGGCCGGCTACGTCGACGCACTCGTGATCCGCCACCCGGAAAAAGGCTCGGTGGCCGAGTTCGCGCGCGCGACCAACCTGCCCGTGATCAACGGCGGCGACGGCCCCGGCGAGCACCCGAGCCAGGCGCTGCTCGATCTCTATACGATCCAGCGCGAGTTCTCGCGGCTCGGCAAGATCGTCGACGGCGCGCACATCGCACTGGTCGGCGACCTCAAGTACGGCCGCACCGTGCACTCGCTCGTCAAGCTGCTCGCGCTGTACCGCGGGCTCAAGTTCACGCTCGTGTCGCCGCCGACGCTCGAGATGCCGGCCTACATCGTCGACCAGATCGCGACGAACGGCCACGTGATCGAGCAGACCACCGACCTCGCGGCCGGGCTGCGCGGCGCGGACGTCGTCTATGCGACGCGGATCCAGAAGGAGCGCTTCACCGACGAGTCGTTCGAAGGCTACACGCCCGATTTCCAGATCAACCAGGCGCTCGTCGATACGGTGTGCAAGCCCGACACGCTGATCATGCACCCGCTGCCGCGCGACAGCCGGCCCGGCGCGAACGACCTGTCGGTCGACCTGAACCGCGACCCGCGCCTTGCGATCTTCCGCCAGACCGACAACGGCATTCCGGTGCGGATGGCGATCTTCGCGGTACTGCTCGGCGTCGAGAACCTCGTCCAGCATTCGATGCGCGACGCGACGTGGCGCCCGCCGGCCTACCTCGGGCCGGAGGATGCGGTGTTTCACGGAATCGATTGAGTGGAGCGAGCGGCACGGACGGGCACGGCGGCGCACGCGATTGACCCAATCGCCGGCAGCCATTCGAATCATCAGGCAAAATGCCCGGCGCAACTTACGTATCGCTTGCTGCTTGCCGCGCGCCGCTCCACCTTTCCAATTCCATCCACATGAAACTCAAAACCGCGATGACGCTCGCGCTGCTGGTGGCCCCGTGCCTGGCCAGCGCGGGCAAGCTCGACTCGAGCTGCACGTACAAGGGCATTCGCCTGCAAGGCAAGGTCAAGGTCGTGAGCTCGTCCGCCGACCTGAAGATACAGGCCGTCCGTAGCTATCCCGATCTCAAGGTCCAGCGCGTCGACTCATACCCGACCAGTTGCGGCAAATGGCAGGTCGTCGACACGCACCCCGATTTCAAGATCCAGTTCGTCGATCACTATCCGGATCTGAAAGTGGAGTTCGTCGACCACTTTCCGGGCGCGCGGTAGCGCCCCACAACTAGGCCGCCCACGGATCGATCACCCGCAGGCCGGCCGCTTCAAACGGCGCGACGTCGCGCGTCGCCACGATCAATCCATTTGCTTCGGCAGTCGCGGCGATATAGCCGTCGGCCGGCGCGATCACGCTGCCGGCCGCCCGCGCGCGGGCGCGAAGCTTGCCATAGGCCTCGCTCGCAGCCGCGTCGAACGGCAGAATCCGGCCGCGAAACACCGGCACCACGCGTTGTTCGATGCTGCGATGCAGCCAGTCTCGCCGCTTGCCTTCCGGCATGGCCGCGATGCCGAATCTCATCTCGGCCAGACTAATTGCCGCGAGAAATAACGTTTCGACATTCTGCGCATCGAGCCACTCGAGCACTGACACATTCGGCGCAGGCCGCAGCGGTTCGGATATGACGTTCGTATCGACAAGGATCATTCGAAGCCCATCGGATCGGCTGGCGTCTTGTCGCGCTGAATGTCGAGATCGACACCCCCGATTTCCCGCCCGATTTCCGCCAACAACGTTCCCAATTTGACGCGCCCTTCCGGCTGAACCGCTTTCTCGAGAATGTCACGCACCTCGGCTTCGGTGCTGCGTCCGTGCTGGGCCGCGCGAATCCGAAGTGCGCGGTGCACTTCGTCAGGCAAATTTCGAACGGTGATCACCGGCATGATGCATTTTCCAAAATTGACTTCAATGCAGTCATCCTAGCATTTTGCTGTCACCAAAGGAGTGCCACGACAGGAAGAATCTACCGCCGCCGCACGCCGCTTCCCAGCTAGCCATTTGGACAGCCGCCCCTTGCCCACCCCTCGCAACATTTGTCAACATTCCTCGCTCAAACGCAAACAAGAACGCTTCTCATTCAACAAGAAATTACATAGAATGCCGCCTGAAAACAAATCGTAATAATTCCCGACGGCGTTCACGCTTGCGCATCGGTCGCTTCCGGGGCCACACCAGTCGAGGTCGTTGCATTGATGAAGTCCCGCCCTGACGAGCTGAAGCTCGGTAAATTCACCACCCTGTGCAGCGTGCTCGCGGCAGGCCCCGCGTTCGCCGACAGCGCGCCGCCGCCGGCCCCCGCGAACAACGACGGCCATCTCGCGCCGATCGAGGTGCAGGGCAAGGCCGAGCACAGCTACAAGGCCGACTTCTCCGCTTCCGTGAAATTCACCGCGCCGCTCGTCGACACGCCGAAATCCGTCACCGTGATTCCGCAGGAGCTGATCCAGAACAGCGGCGCGTCGACGCTGACGGAAGCGCTGCGCACCGTGCCCGGCATCACGTTCGGCGCCGGCGAAGGCGGCAACCCGCTCGGCGACCGTCCGTTCATCCGCGGCTACGACACGCAGGGCAGCATGTTCGTCGACGGCATGCGCGACACGGGCGCCACGACGCGCGAGATCTTCAACACCGAGCGCATCGAGATCACCAAGGGCTCCGACGGCGCATACGGCGGCCGCGGCGGCGCGGGCGGCAGCATCAACCTGATCACGAAGGCCCCGCACCTCGGCACCACCGCCGCCGCGAGCGCGGGCCTCGGCACCGACCGCTATCGCCGCTTCACGGCCGACGGCAACTGGCAATTCGCCGATCACGCCGCGTTCCGCCTGAACCTGATGAGCCACAACAACGACGTCGCCGGCCGCGACGCCGTCAACAACGAGCGCTGGGGCGTCGCACCGTCGATCGCGTTCGGCCTCGGCACGCCGACGCGCGTAACCGCGAGCTACTACCACCTGTCGACCGACGACATGCCCGACGGCGGCATCCCGTACGTCTACGGCTTCAACATCCCGAAGGGCGTCACCGACGGCCCGGCGAACGTCGACCGCCACAACTTCTACGGGCTGATCGACCGCGACTTCCGCAAGACCACGTCGGACATCAGCACGATCAAGATCGAGCACGACATCACGTCGTCGCTGACGGTCCGCAACACCACGCGCTATACGGAATCGACGCAGGACTACATCTGGACCCAGCCCGACGACAGCCAGGGCAACGTGGTGAACGGCAAGGTCTGGCGCCGCAACAACAACCGCGACAGCTCGATCAACAGCCTGGCGAACCTGACCGAGCTGTTCGGCGAATTCCGCACCGGCCCGTTCAAGCACAGCTTCACGACCGGCATCGAGCTGTCGCGCGAGTGGGGCAAGCGCGACAGCTACACCGTCGCGACCGACACCGGCAAGATCTGCCAGAAAGGCATCGGCGCGGCATCGGGCTACAACTGCACGAGCCTGTGGTCGCCGAACCCGAACGACCCGTGGGCCGGTTCGATCACGCGCAACAACGACTACGCGCATGCACGCACCACGACGAAGTCGATCTACGGCTTCGACACGATCGAGATCACGCCGCGCTGGCAGGTCAACGCCGGCGTGCGCGTCGACGACTACTCGACCCGCTTCACCGACACCAAGGCCAATGGCGGCAAAACCACCACGCGCGACGACACGCTCGTGAACTGGCAGGCCGGCCTCGTGTTCAAGCCCGCGCAGAACGGCAGCATCTACGCGTCGTACGCGACGTCGTCGACGCCGGCCGGCATGCTGCTCGGCGAAGGCAGCGAAACGCAGTCGCTCACGCCGGGCCGCGGCGGCGTCGGTCCGAACGCCGATCAGCTGTCGCCGGAGAAGAACCGCAGCATCGAGTTCGGCACGAAATGGAACGTGCTGAACGACAAGCTCGCGCTCACCGCCGCGCTGTTCCAGATCGACACGACGAACGCGCGCGTGACGCTGCCGAACAACCAGTACGCGATGGTCGGCAACAAGCGCGTGCAGGGTCTCGAGCTCGGGGTCGCCGGCCAGATCACGAAGCAGTGGCAGGTGTTCGGCGGCTATACGTACATGAAGAGCGCGTTGCGCGACAACGGCAAGGACAGCGCGAACAACGGCAACCGCTTCCCGAACACGCCGAAGCACAGCCTCACGATGTGGTCGAACTACGACGTGACGCCGAAGTTCACGGTCGGCGGCGGTGCGTTCTATATGTCGGAAGTGTTCGGCGATCCCGCGAACCTGCGAGCGGTGCCGTCGTACTGGCGCTTCGACGCGATGGCGCAGTACCGGATCAACAAGAAGCTCGACCTGCAGCTGAACGTGAACAACCTGTTCAACCGCACCTACTTCGACCAGGCGTACCCGGCGCACTACGCGTCGATCGCACCGGGCCGCTCGGCGTTCGTCACGCTGAATGCGCGCTACTGATCGATGGAGGCCGTGTCGTTGAAGGCGCTCGCGTCGGTGTCGCCGCGCGAGTTCGCCGACATCCTGGCCGGGCCGCCCGAGCGCGCCGCTGCGTGGGTCGCGGCGGCGGCCGACAACGGCATCGTCGATGCCCAGGCCGTCTACGGGCAGTACCTGCTCGACGGGCATGGCGTCGCGCGCGACCCGGCGGCCGCGTTCAACTGGTTCCGGCACGCGGCGCGGGCCGGCCACGCGATGGCGATGAACATGCTCGGCCGCTGCTACGAGTTCGGCTGGGGCACGGCCGCGTGCGCGCCGGTCGCCGTGTACTGGTATCGGCTTGCCGCGCAGGCGGGGCTCGACTGGGGCATGTACAACTACGCGACGGCGCTCGCGCTCGGCAACGGCATCGACGAGAACCGCGCCGACGCGCTCGACTGGTTCCGCCGCGCGGCCGCGCTCGGCCATGCGAAATCGATCAACCTGATCGGCGGCTTCTACGAAGACGGCTGGGTCGTACCGGCCGATGCCGACGCCGCGTTCGACCACTATCGCCGAGCCGCCGTCGCCGGCGACTTCCGCGGCCAGTTCAACTATGCGCGGCTGCTTGCCGAGCGCGGGCGCATCGACGAAGCGCTCGGCTGGCTCGCGCGCGTGCCGGCCACCGCCACCCCCGCGTTCGTCGCGAAGATGCGCGCGTATCTCGCGTCGTCGCCGATCGACGCGTTCCGTGCGGCGGCGCTGCAGTTGCAACCCCGGTCGCAGCCACACTGCATGGAATCCGCATCATGATGCTTCATATCCCCGGCGTGTTGACCAAGACGCAGGTCGCGCAATGCCGCGACCACCTCGATGCGGCCGAATGGGTCGACGGTAACGCGACGTCCGGCACGCAGTCGGCGCTCGCGAAACGCAACCGGCAATTGCCGGAAGGCTCGCCTGCCGCACGTGCGGTGGGCGATGCGATCCAGGACGCGCTCGCGCGCCACCCGCTGTTCTTTTCGGCGGCGCTGCCGCTCAAGGTGTTTCCGCCGCTGTTCAATCGCTACGAAGGCGGCGAGACGTTCGGCACGCACGTCGACAACGCGATCCGGTTGCTGCGCGGCACGGATTTCCGCGTGCGCAGCGATCTGTCGGCGACGCTGTTTCTCGAGGAGCCCGAAGCGTACGACGGCGGCGAGCTGTGTGTCGAGGATACGTACGGTACCCACCGCGCGAAGCTGCCGGCAGGCGACCTCGTGCTGTATCCGGCGTCCAGCCTGCATCACGTGACGCCGGTCACGCGCGGCGAACGCGTCGCGTCGTTCTTCTGGATCCAGAGCATGGTGCGCGACGACGGCGACCGCACGCTGCTGTTCCAGCTCGATACGCAGATCCAGGCACTGTCCGCCGAGAAAGGCGCGAAGGACCCGGCGGTCATTGCGTTGACGGGGATTTATCACAACCTGTTGAGGAAGTGGGCCGATGCGTAGCGTGAACGGGTAGCGCTACCCGCCCCCGGCGCTTGCGCCACGTCGGACTCCATGGATAAAATGACCATCGTCAAGTGACCATGCTCATATCATGATGCCGCACGCTCCCGTATCGAAATCCGAATTCAAGGCTCGCGCACTCGAATACTTCCGGCTCGTCGAGGCGTCGGGCGAAAGCCTGATCGTCACCGATCACGGCAAGCCGACGCTCGAGATCCGGCCGTATCACGCACGCGAAGCTCAGCCGTTGGACATATTGCGCGGCTCGGTCATGCGCTATGACAATCCTCTCGATCCGATTGCGGAAGATGATTGGGAGGCGTCGCGGTGATCGTGCTGGATACGCATGCGTTGGTGTGGTGGGTGGCGGGCGACCCGTCGCTCAGCAGGAAGGCGAGAAGCGCGATCGATCGCGCACGGAGCGAAGGCGCGCTTGCCGCATCCGCGATCTCCGCCTGGGAGATCGCGATGCTGGTGCGCAACGACCGCCTCGCCCTGACGATGGATGTCGACGCATGGCTCGCCACCGTCGCGCAGATCGACGGGATGCGCTTCGTGCCCGTCGACGCCGACATCGCCGCAAGATCCACCGACCTCCCCGGCGCGTTCCACAAGGATCCGGCCGACCGCATGATCGTCGCGACCGCACGACGGCTCGGCGCGCCGCTCGTCACGCGCGACGAAAAAATCCGCGCTTACGCGCACGTCAAGACGCTCTGGTAATCCGCACACGGGCTGCGGGCCAAACCGCGACACATGCTCCGCCGGACTCTGGCATATTGGCGAATCGTCTGACAAAAACGACCTCGGCCGGCCACGCATGGCGCAACGGCGTGCCCGCCGGAGCAAGGAGAATAACACTGCCGCCGTACCCGACTCATAACAACGATCTGGAAAAAATGAGGGCTCGCACGGCGCCCTCAAATTCATATAGGCATGCGCACGACGCGACGTGCCTTTGCATCTCGACCAAGTTATCTATTCAGCCAGAAATAGTAGCTCGCCGTAGCCGCCAATACGACTGCGGCAGTATAAAAAGCTAGTTGGTTGCGAAGGAAGTCAAGCTTGCTTGGCTCTTCCTCGATTTCGTTGTCCAGATTCCAGTAGTCGAACATCCACGGAGTATGCGCGACGTTGAGCAGCAACACTGCAGCTGAGCTTACGAACAGCACGAAGAGGACAATTTCCTGAATAGTTGACATACTGACCTATCAACGAGCATTCCAACGCGTGAAAATTTCGAGTTCCATCTGATATAGCTCATCCAGTGCACCACCGATCATGCCGCCCGCAATAGTGCTGCCGATCCATCTGTAAAGTGAGCAGTGCAACGCAGCCCTTCGCAACTGCCTTGTTCGTCCAGCTTGAACCTTACCCAGTGTTCGGGATCAGCCTTCGTCAACGCCGCAACATCGGTCGCCGCAAATCCCATGCTTGACAGCCCGTCGCCGTCATATTGCTCGAACATCACGCTTTGCGAGGGGGAGCATGGTCGGCATCGGATAGCAGCCGCACGAAACCTTGTCGCCCTCAAGAGCTACCTTCTGCCCCATCCAGCCATCGGGGAACCGCGGCCCGATTGGAACGATATGGCCAACCGAACTGCATGCCGGGCACATCACCGACGCGCCAATATGCGTCAACTGCTGCCCCATGACTGACGTAGTGGCAATGCCGTCGGTCACTACGCCTCCGGCAGTCGACTTGTCACCCACTCTCAGATAATGTCTTTTCACCGCTTTCGGCCTTCTCGATTTTTTGTTCGACGAATGCCGAGCGCATTTTCCACGAATTACCGAAAACACGCGTCAAACTCCGCAATATTTGACAACAATCGCCGCGACATGCCGCTTCATCGCGAGACACGACATCTGCGAGCCCAGTGCCGGCAGCAGTTCCTGCAGCGAAAATCTGCCGATTGGCGACACCATGTACATACGAATGTCGAGTTCGTCTACGCCGAGGAACTGGAATTGAAGCCCCACGACGAAGCAAAAGGCGGGCTACAGCAGACGTCCGAATGGCTGCTTTAACGGCTCATGCTGACGTGCGCAATCGAGAACGCTCGACGCGGAAACTCCGGCCATCGACGCATCACCGCCGATGGCACGGCTGCCGAAAGCGCCTCATGCCCTTTGCAAGATATCGATCGCCTTTTCGGCATCGCCCAGCGAGTCGACCGCGATGTACGCGATGAACTGGGTGCCCAGCACGGCAGCCGACACGCCGCGGAGATTGATTCCCCCGTCGGCGAGCAGTTGGGTCAATTGCGCGATGATCCCCATTTGATCCAGCCCCATCACGCGGACGGAGTGAAGGCTCGGGGTGACGTTGAACCCCACCTGCGTGGCCGCGCGGATCACCGCATCTCCCAGCAGCGGCGCGACAAACACGACGCCCTTGCCCGCCGCCTCCGACGTGCGGCGCGCGACGATGAACTGCAAGTCCGCGCCGGCATCCCGCAGCGCGCTCAATACGTTCGCGAGGCCGCCCGGCTTGTCTTCGATGGTGGCGGCCCAGACATCGACACGTTCTACGCTCAGTTCCATGGCAGTCCCTCCTGCCTGATGCACGTCGATAAAAAAAATCTACTTCACCGGGGGCACTCGGGCAAGGCGAGCGGCGCATCCCGCCACTTCGAAACTCTGGCATATTGCCGAATCGACGCGTCGCGCGCGGTGCGCGTTGCCGAATCGCGACCGACGACTTTCCATTTCATCGTTTCCTCCAGCCATCGTGATCTCACTTTCCGATCCCGTCGTTCGCGCGGTCACGCTGATCGAATCGCATGAACGCTTCGTCGACCTCGCGACCCTGCATCATCGCGTCGCAGTCGACCTTACCCGCAGCATCGTGCCGGGCGACAGCGAACATTTCCTGAAGGTCCGCCGCGGCGTGGCCGACCGGCTCGTCGTCGCCGCGAGCACCCTTCCGGACAACCTGCGCCTGCTGGTGAAGGAAGGCTATCGCCCGCTGGCGCTGCAACGCACATATTTCGACAAGCATCTCGCCGATTTGCGCCGCGCGCTGCCGTCCGACACGCCGGAGGAAACACTGCTCGAACTGGCGAGCCGCTACGTCGCGCCGCCGGAAGTCGCCGCCCATCCGACGGGCGCGGCGGTCGACCTGACGCTGGTCTCGGCTGACGGAACCGAAGCGGACATGGGCTGCGTGCTCGATGCCACCGATCAGGAATCGTCCGGCGCCTGCTACACCGGCAGCCAATTCATCAGCCGCGACGCGGTGCGCAATCGGCACATTCTGTCGGCGGCGATGACGACCGCGGGCTTCGTCAACTATCCGTCGGAATGGTGGCATTGGTCGTTCGGCGACAAATACTGGGCCGTCCTGCAACGCCAGCCGAACGCCATCTACGGTCCCGTCGACGAACACGTCGTTCAGGAATGGACCGTTTGACGCGAACCTCCTGCACGAAAACGGTGCAACGCCCCGCCGCGGCACGCGCGCCCGCGGGCGAATCCGCACTTGCCCATCGCCGCCCGCTCCCGCACAATCCCGGCACCTGCGTCACTCTCCCCCGCGCCGATGTCCTATGCGTCACTCGCCACCGGCGTCCTCCTCGCCGGCGGCCTCGGTCAACGCTTCGACCCGAGCGGCCTGCACAGCAAGCTGCTCGCGCTGCTTCCCGACGGCACGCCGGTTGCGGTCGCGGCCGCCCGCCGTCTCGCGGCGGCCACGGCCGACGTGATCGCCGTCGTGCGCCCCGGTGCCGAAAAACTCGCGATGCTGCTGAACGAATCCGGCTGCCATGTCGTCTACGCACCCGACGCCGTGCGCGGCATGGGCGCGAGCCTCGCGGCCGGCGTACGCGCGACGCCCGACGCGAACGGCTGGCTCGTCGCGCTCGGCGACATGCCGTGGATCGCGGCTTCCACCTACGAAAGCGTCACACGCGCACTCGACGCCCACGACGCGTCGATCGTCGCACCCGTGCACCGCGGCGTGCGCGGCCACCCGGTCGGTTTTGCCGCGCACCACTTCGATACGCTCGCCGCCCTCGACGGCGACACCGGCGCCCGCGCACTGTTCGCCAGCGCACCGGTCAGGCTGCTCGACGTCGACGATCCGGGCATCGTGCGCGACGTCGATACGCCCGCGGACCTCGCGCGCGGACGCGGCGACCGCTGACGAATCCGGGTGCAAACGCGTGCCCGATTGCCTATAACGGAGACGAGGCGCCGGCGCACCGCGCGGCGGCCGTCACGATTCGCGAGCGCTCCATGACCGACGATCACACGACTCCGCTGCCCGAGCCCCCGGCAGACCCGACCCGCGATCCGGAAGGCGATCCGCTCGTGCCGCCGTCGCCCGGACATCATCCGGACAATCCGCAGCAACCGGACGGGCCGCCGAGCAAGGACCCGGTTTAGGCGTCGGTTCAGACGCCGCGTATTCCCGCACGCATCGCCGGACGCACCGGCTTGGTGCGCGGCAGCGCGCGGGTGGCCGCATCGCCGAGCCGGCCGGTCGCCGTGGCCGCAAGCATCGGCTCGTCAATTCGCTTGCCTTGTTTCACCGCTTCGATTCGTGACACCGCCCCGTCACGCCCCCCCACCGACACCACGTTCGACCGCAAACCTTGATCGACCTCGTCTCCTAGGGATTTCCCGCCTACGGTCGCCGGCCATCTGCGCCGACAAGAAGTTATCCCGTCACGCCGCGAGCGGCGCGTTTCTCCGATCGACCGACCGAACCGACCATGCGCAACCTTTCCCTGAATCAGAAACTCGCCTCGATGATCGTCATCCTCTGGCTCGGCCTGCTCGTGATCGCCGGGCTCGGCGCCTGGCAGACGCGCACGTCGATGATCGCGGACCGCCGCGACCAGCTCGCGTCGCTGGTCGCGCAGGCCGCGAGCGTGACCGACCATTACTACAAGCTGTCTCAGCAGAACGTGCTGCCGGAAGCCGACGCGAAGCAGAAGGCGCTCGAGGCGATCGCCGCGATGCGTTACGGCGCCGACGGCTACATCTCCATCAACGACTCGAAGCCCGTGATCGTGATGCATCCGATCAAGTCCGACCTCAACGGCAAGGACGTGTCGAATTTCACCGACCCGAACGGCAAGCACCTGTTCGTCGAGATCGTGAAGGCCGCGGACCAGAGCGGCGGCAAGGGCTTCGTCGAGTATCTGTGGCCGAAGCCGGGCGCCGACAAGCCGCAGGAGAAAACCAGCGCCGTGCAGCGCTTCGCGCCGTGGGACTGGTATCTCGTGACCGGCATGTACATGAACGACGTGCGCACCGCCGTGCTCGAAAGCGTCGGCCGCTGGCTCGCGATGACGACCGTGCTCGGCGGGATCGCGACCGCCGTGATGGTGCTGGTGCTGAAAAGCGTGCGCGCGAACCTCGGCGGCGAGCTGGAAGTGGCACTCGACGCCGCGCAGCGCATCGCGCAGGGCGACCTGACCGCGCACGTCGCCGTGAAGCACGACGATCGCGGCAGCCTGCTGCACGCGCTGCACACGATGCAGGGCGGGCTGATCGACATGGTGTCGCGCGTGCGGACGGGTACCGAGAACATCAACGTCGGCGCAAGCGAGATCGCGTCGGGCAACACGGATCTGTCGCAGCGCACCGAGGAACAGGCGGCCGCGCTCGTGCAGACCGCGTCGAGCATGGACCAGATGACCGCGAACGTGAAGCAGAACGCGGACAGCGCCGCCCAGGCCGCGTCGCTCGCCGGCCAGGCCGCGCAGGTCGCGACGCGCGGCAGCGCGGTGGTCGACGACGTCGTGCGCACGATGAACGAGATCACCGACCGCTCGCACAAGATCGGCGACATCATCGGCGTGATCGACGGGATCGCGTTCCAGACCAACATCCTCGCGCTGAACGCGGCCGTCGAAGCCGCGCGCGCGGGCGAACAGGGCCGCGGCTTCGCGGTGGTCGCGGCCGAAGTGCGCTCGCTCGCGCAACGCTCGGCAACGGCCGCGAAGGAAATCAAGTCGCTGATCGTGTCGTCGAACGAGACCGTCGAGCAAGGCGCGGCGCTCGTCACGCACGCGGGCGAGACGATGGCCGAGATCGTGCAGTCGGTGCGGCGCGTGAACGAGATCCTCGACGAGATCAGCCATGCGTCGCGCGAACAAAGCGCCGGCATCGAGCAGGTCAATCGCGCGGTGGGCGAGATGGACCAGGTCACGCAGCAGAACGCGGCGCTCGTCGAGGAAGCGGCGGCCGCCGCGCATTCGCTGCGCGATCAGGCCGAGGCGCTGCGGGACGCGGTGACGCGGTTTGCGTTGCCGGCCTGACGCGGTTCGCGCCGCCCCCTCCGGACGGGCGGGCGCACGCTGCGCCGCCCCGCTCCGCCCCGGAGCTCACGCCGATGCCGCAACGCTTGCGTTCGCGCTCGCATCGTGGCGCAGGCCGAGCGTCGCCGCCCGCCGGACCAGATCGACGTCGTTGTTCACGCCGAGCTTCTTCATCGCGCTGATCTTCTGCGCACTGACCGTCTGCTTGCCCTTGCTCAGACGCTGCGCGATCGTCTTGATCGGCACACCCGACAGGTAAAGACGGATCACTTCGATCTCGCGTTGCGACAGCTTCGGCGCACCGTGGCCATCGTCGTCGGCCGAAGCGAGCGTGCGCTTGACCGCCGGCGACAGGTAGCGCCCGCCGCTGTAGCTCGAATGAATGGCCGTGACGATATGGCCGACCTCGTCGAACTTGCTGACGACGCTCAGCGCGCCCCGCGCAAGGATCGAGCGGATGATCACCGGGCTCTCGTGCGTGACCAGCACGACGATGCCGACGCCCGGACGCGCGACCCGCAGGAAGTCGAGCAGCTTCAGCATCTCCATCTGCCCGTCACTGCGCATCGCATAATCGATGAGCACAATGTCGCAGACTACGTCGCCGATCGACGCGACCAAGTCGCCGGCGCGCTGGTAGACGCCGACCAGATCGATCGCGCAGGCGCTGCCTGCGACCTGCTCGATGCCGGCCAGCGTCAACGGCCAGTCGTACGCGAAGACGATGCGAACATTGAATTTCCCCATACGCGTTTCCCTCGGTTCCGGCGGATTCGACCAATTGCATCGGCGCCGCCCCCCGCCAGTCCGGTTCGGCTATCCCGATCAGGCTACTTATAGCCCGATCGCCATTCTATGAATCCGGCGGCTCGGGAGATATCGGACAGGAACTTAAATGCACCGCCGAGCGGTGGTACGAGTTTTATATTTGGCTGGCGCGTAACGCCGCGGATGTGTGGTGGTGTTCGCGCAGCGCACCCGGGATCGTGTGGTCCGACAGTCCGCCACCGTCGATCCATTGACGCGTCCGGTGCGCGGCCTTGTCGATCAGTTGCGCGCACTGCGAGTAATCGTATGACGACACCTCGAGCGGACACAGCGGCGGCACGACATGGATTTGCGCGCGTGCCCCGTACAGTTCCAGATCGCGCACCAGTTGCCGCGCGATCACGAGCGTCAGCGCGTGCGTCGCATGCGCGATCGCGCTGCGCGGCGGTACGCGCAACGCGCAGGCGAACCCGGCCGGCAGCACGACGATCCGCCTGACGCCGAGCGCGATCGCAACGGAGATCGGCGTATTGTTCGCAACGCCGCCGTCGACGAGCTCCACGCCGCCGATGCTGACCGACGGAAACACGCCCGGAATCGCCGCGCTGGCCTGCACGGCATCCACGACCGGGCCGGCGGACAGCACGACTTCCTGGCCGTTCAGCACGTCGGTCGCGACGATGTGGAGCGGCAACGCGGCCTGCTCGATCCGCCGGTACGGCAGGTTCCGTTCCAGCAGCAGGCGCAGCGCATCGGCCTCGACCAGATGCGGCCGGTTGCGCAGCAGCATCGCGACGAGGCTGCGCATCGAGAACGGCATGATGTCCTGGCGGCGGATCCGGCACCACAGCGCGGCGAGCATCGCGACGCCGTCCGCATCGGGCCGGCCGGCGAAATAGGCGGCATTGATCGCGCCCGCCGACGCGCCGACGACACAATCGGGCCGTTCGCCGCTCGCGACCAGTTCGCGGAGCATGCCGACCTCGATCGCGCCGAGACTGCCGCCGCCGGCGAACACGAAGGCGGTTGACGGGATGGGGTCGGGCGGCACGATCGGACTCCGTGCGGGTGGGCGCGGCGCGGGGCGTCGGCTCCGTCATGCATGATGATGGACCGGGCCGGCGCAATCGGGTGTTGCTGAAAACCCTGCCGGGCGGGGCGCGCGGCCGGCCGTTCGGCCAACGTTGAGGCCAACGTGACGGCCGGCGCGATGCGACTGGCGGCACTGCGGGTAAAATTGCGGCCTGCGAATGCCACCCCGGGCGACGCGCCGTTCACGTGCCGCATGCGCCCTCGCCCGTTTTCTCCGACCGATTCATGACCGAATCCGACCTGCAATCCGACGACACCTCCATCCACGAAGACGGCCTCTGGCGCGACAACGGCTGGACGGCCCGCATCATCAAGAACGAAGACGACGACGGCTGGGCCGTCGAGATGATCAAGGACGGCGAGTCCGAGCCCGCGCTCGTCGGGCCGTGGACCATGGGCCGCGACAAGAAGAACCCGAAGCCGATGGACGCGAACGCGTTCCGCACGCTCGTGAAGACCGCGACCGAGGTGCTGATGCGCCACGCGCAGCAGCGGCGCGCGATGCTGCACAAGGAAGTGACGGTCTGGGCCGGCGAGGACGAAGTGTCGGTGACGCTCGACATCGTGCCGGACGAATTCGAGCCCTATGCGGAACTCAAGGCGCTCGACCGCTTCGGCGAGCTGCTGGCCGAAGCCAAGGTGTCGGCCGGTTTCAAGCTCAACAAGGCCAGTGCCGAGCGCTGGGTCGAGTCGGGGTTCGGGCGGCCCGCCTGAGCGGTCGCGCGCCTCGCTGCCGGCCCGGCTACCTGGCGCACCCGGCCAGGAAAATCCGCACCGCTTGCCGCGCGAGACGGGCGCGCGCCGCCGCATTGGGGCGCCGCGCGGCCCCGAGCAGCATGCGGGTCCGGATACCGCCGAGCACCAGATGGACGAACTGCTCGGTCGCAACGGGCACGTCGTCGAGCGCCAGTTCGCCTGCGTCGACCGCCGTACGCAGGTAATCGGCAAGCGGCTCCATTCCGCTCAGGCCGCCCTGCTGGTCGTAGTACCCGCGGATCAGCCCGGGAACGCGATACGCGTCGAGCAGCAGCAGGCGGTACAGCTCGATCATGTCGGGCCGCGTGCCGACTTCGAGGAGGTGCAGCGCGACCGTCTCGAGCACCGTTTCGGGACGATCCGATTCGACCACGAGCCCGCGCAGCTCCTCGACCCATTTGCGCCGCAGCGCGTCGAGGATCGTCGCGAACAGGCCGGCCTTGCTGCCGAATCGGCTATAGAGGGTTTTCTTGGCGACGCCCGCCTCGCGCGCGAGGCTTTCCATGCTCGTCTCGCGATAGCCCGCGCTCAGGAATTGCCGCCGGGCGACGTCGAGCAGGCGTTGCACGCGGTCCGCCGCTTCCTGCTGCGTCGGGCGGCCGCCGGATCTCGCCCCGGGAACCCGGACTGTTCGCATTCCGATCGATCCTATTGACATTCGGGATGCGCGGCGGAAACTATACCGTTGCGTTTCCTGTTCCACGCACGGCAAACCTACCCGACCCACGGGGGCGCGGTCAATGGTCGACTTCTTCATTGAGCGTCCGGTCTTCGCGTCATCGATCGCCATCGTCATGGTGCTCGCGGGTCTGATTGCGTGGTTCAACCTCCCGGTCGAGCGCTTTCCGCAGATCACACCGCCCCAGGTGCTCGTCAAGTCGACCTACACGGGCGCCAGCGCGCAGGTCGTCGCAGACACCGTGACCACGCCGCTGGAAGCGCAGATCAACGGCGTCGAAGGCATGAGCTACCTCTCGTCGGTCAGCGCGAACGACGGCAGCTCGACGATCACGGTCACGTTCGACGTCGGCTACGACATCAACATCGGCGCGGTCGACGTGCAGAACCGCGTGTCGCAGGCGACCGCGCAATTGCCCGGCATCGTCACGCAGACCGGCATCACGATCCAGAAGCAGAACCCGAACTTCGTGCTGGCCGTGAACCTCTATTCGCCCGATCATTCGATCGACCCGGTCACGCTCAGCAACTTCGCGTATCTGCAGGTCGTCGATGCGCTCAAGCGCCTGCCCGGCGTCAGCGACGTCACGATCTTCGGCGAGCGTCGCTATTCGATGCGCATCTGGCTCGACCCGGACAAGCTCGCCGCGCTCGGCATGACCGCCACCGACGTGCAGAACGCGATCCTCGACCAGAACGTGCAGGTCGCGGCCGGCAAGTTCGGCGAAGCGCCGGCGCCGCCCGGCACGCCGTTCCAGTATCAGGTCAACACGCAGGGCCAGCTCGCCGACGCGCGGCAATTCGGCGGCATCGTGCTGCGCGCCGGCACCGCGAACGCCGCCGCCGTGCACCTGCGCGACGTCGCGCGCACCGACCTCGGCGCGCAGCAATACACGTCGAGCGCGTCCGTCAACGAAAACCCGGCGGTGCTGATCGCCGTGTTCCAGCTCCCGAGCGCGAATGCGCTGGATCTCGACCGGCGCGTGAAGGCGACGATGCAAGCGCTCGCGCGGCGCTTCCCGAAGGGCATGGCGTGGGGCATCACCTACGACACCACGATGTTCGTCTCCGCGTCGATGACCGAAGTGGCGAAGACGCTCGGCTTCGCGCTGCTGCTCGTGCTCGGCGTCGTGTACCTGTTCCTGCAGAGCTGGCGCACGACGGTGATTCCGATGATCGCGATTCCGGTGGCGCTCGTCGGCACCCTCGCGATCATGCTGGTGCTGCGCTTCTCGCTGAACACGGTCAGCCTGCTCGGCATGGTGCTCGCGATCGGCCTCGTCGTGGACGACGCGATCGTCGTGGTCGAGAACGTCGAGCGCCAGCTCCAGAGCGGGCTGGCGCCGATGGCGGCCGCCAAGCAGGCGATGCGCGAAGTGACGGGGCCGATCGTCGCGACCTCGGCGGTGCTCGGCGCGGTGTTCGTGCCGATCGCGTTCCTGCCGGGCATCACGGGCCGCCTCTACAATCAGTTCGCGCTGACGATCGCGATCTCCGTGATGCTGTCGGCCTTCAATTCGCTGACGCTCAGCCCGGCCCTGTGCGCGGTGCTGCTGCGCCACGGGCAAGCGCGGCGCTTCGTGCTGTTCCGCGCGTTCAACCGCGGCTTCGACTGGGCGCGGCAGCGCTACGCCGGTTCGGTGCGCCGGCTGATCGCCGCGCGCTGGCTCGCGCTGGCGCTGTTTGCGGGCGGCCTCGCCGTCACCTGGCTGCTGAATGCGACGATTCCGCACGCGTTCCTGCCGGTCGAGGACCCGGGCTATTTCTACGTGATCACGCAGTTGCCGAACGGCGCGTCGCTGCAACGCACCGAAGCCGTGATCGAGAAAACCCGCGCGCTGCTGCGCGCGACGCCGGGCGTCGCCAACGTGCTGTCGATCAGCGGCCTCAATTTCGTGACGCGCGCGACCGCGCCGAACAGCGCCGCCCAGTTCGTGATCCTGAAGCCGTGGGACGAGCGCGGCGAGCAACAGAGCGTCGCCCGCCTGATCGCGCAGGTGCAGCCCAAGCTCGCGCGGATTCCCGAAGCGCTGTCGCTCGCGCTGAACCCGCCGGCGATTTCCGGGCTCGGCACCTTCGGCGGTTTCGATTTCGAGATCGAGGACCTGACGGGCCGCGGCAGCGTCGCGCTCGACGAGGCGACGCACGCGTTTCTCGCGGAGGCGCGCCGGCAGCCCGAGCTCGACGCGCGCACGCTGCTGACCAGCTTCAACACGTCGACGCCGCAGTTCGATTTCCGGCTCGACCGCGACAAGGCGAAGCTGCTGGGCCTGAACGTCGACGACGTGTTCCGCACGATGCAGATCTATC
Source organism: Burkholderia cepacia (assembly GCF_001718835.1). NCBI lineage: Bacteria > Pseudomonadati > Pseudomonadota > Betaproteobacteria > Burkholderiales > Burkholderiaceae > Burkholderia > Burkholderia cepacia. The sequence continues at coordinate 2,451,986 of NZ_CP013444.1, forward strand.
TCGGCTCGCTGTTCGTCAATAACGTCACGCTGTTCGGCCGCAATTTCCAGGTCGTCGTGCAGGCGGACAGCCGCGCGCGCGGCAGCAAGGACGACCTGTCGCGCCTGTATGTGCGCAATGCCGCGGGCGGCATGGTGCCGCTCGCGACCCTCGGGCAGCTCCGGCCGATGGTCGGCCCCGAGACGGTGCCGCGCTACGACGTGTACGGCGCGGCCGAGATCACCGGCAGCGCGGCGCCCGGCTACAGCTCGGCCCAGGCGATCGCCGCGATGCAGCGCGCCGCCCGCGTGCTGCCCGCGGATTTCGGCTACGACTGGACCGGCATCACCTATCAGGAATTGCAGGCCGGCTCGGTCGCCGGCATCGTGTTCGCGCTCGCGATCGTGTTCGTGTTCCTGTTCCTCGCGGCGCAGTACGAAAGCTGGTCGCTGCCGTTCACGATCATCCTCACGGTGCCGCTCGCGTTGTTCGGCGCGCTGGGGCTGCTGTGGCTGCGCCGCATGCAGGTCGACATCTACGCGCAGATCGGCTTCGTGCTGCTGATCGGGCTCGCGGCGAAGAACGCGATCCTGATCGTCGAGTTCGCGAAGCGGCGCCGCGAGGCCGGCCTCGACATCGTCGACGCGGTGACCGAGGCGGCGCGCCTGCGGCTGCGTCCGATCCTGATGACGGCGTTCGCGTTCATCTTCGGCGCGCTCCCGCTGATGGTCGCCACGGGCGCCGGCGCCGCGAGCCGGCAATCGATCGGCACCACGGTGGTCGGCGGCATGCTCGCGGCGACGCTGCTGTCGCTCGGCTTCGTGCCGATCTTCTACGCGGTGATCGAGCGGCTGCGCGAAACGATGCGCGAGAAGCTCGCGCGCGCACACGGGCCGCATGGCCCGCCGCCCGCGGCATGACCGACGCGCGAGGCGACGATGAAAGCCCACCGATTCGCGCTGGTTGCCGCCGCCGCGATTGCCGTCGCGCTGGGCGTGGCGCTGCTCGTCCCGCGCGGCGCGCAGCGCGCCGCCGTCGACCCGCCGCCGGCCCCGCCCGCCGTCGCGATCGAGGTGCCCGTGACGCGGATCGTCACGCGGACGGTGCCCGTCTATCTCGACTATGTCGGCACGACCGATGCGATTCGCGCCGTCACGCTCCAGGCGCAAGTCACCGGCTACCTGCTGAAGCAGGCCGCGCCGGACGGCGCCGACGTGGCCGCCAACACGCTGCTGTACCGGATCAACCCGCGCACCTATCAGGCGACGCTCGACGCGGCCACCGCGCAGGCGGCCAAGGACGCGGCCGCGCTCGACTACGCGATGGCGAGCCATCACCGCAATGCGGTCCTGAACCGGACCGGCGACGTCTCGACCGACACGCTGCAGCAATCGGCGAGCACCGAGCGCCAAGACCGCGCGGCCGTCGCGGCGGACCGCGCGCAGATCGAGGCGGCGCGGCTCAATCTGCTGTTCACCGAAATCCGCGCGCCCTTCGCCGGCCGTCTCGGCCTGAGCCTCGTCCACGAGGGCGCGCTGATCAGCACGGCGGGCACGCAGTTGAACTCCCTCGTGCAGCTCGACCCGATCTACGCGACCTTCAATCCGCCGGACACCGACCTGCCCACGATCCAGGCGCGCCAGTCGCAGGGCGCGATACCGGCGGAGGTCGCCGTCGGCCAGGCGAGCGCGCCGCAATACCACGGCACGCTGACCCTGCTCGACAACGGCATCGTGCGCGGCACCGGCACGATCACCGCGCGCGCGACGATCGACAACCCCGGCCATACGCTGCTGCCGGGGCAGTTCATCCACGTGCGCCTGCACGTCGCCGACCAGCCCGCCACCCTGCTGGCGCCGCAGGTCGCCGTGAGCTCGAACCAGCTCGGCCAGTACGTGTACGTCGTCGGCCCAGGCAACCGGCTCGAGCAGCGCTACGTCACGCTCGGCGCAGACTATCCGCCGCTCGTCGCGGTACGCCAGGGCGTGACCGACGGCGAAACGGTCGTCGTCGGCAATCTGCTGAAGCTCGGCCCGGGCACGCTGGTGCGGCCGATGCCGGCCGGCACACCGCCAACCAAAGCGCCCGCCGCGCCCACCGGGAGCCGCGCGCCATGACCGCCCGTCGCGCCCGCCCGCGTGTAGCCGGCTTCGAACCCGGCTTCGAACCTGGCGTTGCCGTCCCCGGTCGCGGCCTCGCCTGCGTCGTGCTCGCGGCGGCATGGCTCGCCGGCTGCGCGGTCGGGCCCGACTTCGTGCGGCCGGCGCCGCCTCAGGCCGGCGGCTATGCGCGCGAGCCGCTGCCGGCGCAGACCGTCGCGTCCGATATCCACGGCGGCGAAGCGCAACACTTCGTGCAGGGGCTCGATCTTCCCGGCGACTGGTGGACGCTGTTCCGCTCACCCGCGCTCAACGCGATCATCGAGCGCGCGCTGGCGGCCAACCCGAGCCTGCAAGCCGCGCAGGCGGCGCTGCGCGAGGCGAACGAAACGCGCGTCGCGGGCGAAGGCGCCCTCTTTCCGACGATCAGCGCCGGCGCGTCGGTCACGCGCGAAAAAAAGGCGCCCGCGTCGCTCGGCAGCGGCAGCGGCAGCGGCAGCGGCAGCGGCAGCGGCAGCACGATCCCGCCCTTCACGCTCAAGAGCGCGTCGGTGAACGTCACCTATCTGCTCGACGTGTGGGGCGGCACGCGCAGGCAGGTCGAAGCGCTGACCGCGCAGGCCGAATTCCAGCGGTTCGAACTCGAGGCCAGCTACCTGACGCTGATCTCGAACGTCGTGCTAGCCGCGTTGCAGGACGCGTCGCTGCGCGCGCAGGTCGCCGCGACGCAGGAGATCGTCGACATCGAGACGCAGCAGCTCGCCGGGCTGAAGCGCGAATTCGCGATCGGCGCCGCGGCCAATACCGCGGTGCTCGCGCAGGCCGCCGCGCTGGCCCAGGCGCGCGCCGCGCTGCCGCCGCTGCAGAAACAGCTCGCGCAGACGCGCAACCAGCTCGCCGCCTATCTCGGCCGCTTCCCGAACGACGCGCCGACGGAAACGTTCGAGCTCGAATCGCTGCAGTTGCCCGTTACGCTGCCCGTCAGTCTGCCGTCGCAGCTCGTCGCGCAGCGTCCCGACATTCGCGCGTCGGAAGCGCTGCTGCATGCCGCGAGCGCCGAAATCGGCGTCGCCACCGCCAACCTGCTGCCGCAGCTGACGCTCAGCGCCGCCTACGGCAACGAGACCGCGCAAACGCTGTTCGGACCGGGAACGGCCGTCTGGAACATCGGCGCCGGATTGCTGCAGCCGCTCTTCGAAGGCGGCACGCTGCTGCATCGCCGGCGCGCGGCGATCGCCGCTTACGATGCGGCGGCGGCGCAGTATCGCGTCACGGTCGTCACCGCGTTCCAGAACGTCGCGGATGCGCTGCGGGCGCTGCAATCGGACGCGAACGCCGTCAACGCGCAGGCGGCCGCCGAACGCGCCGCCGCGGACAGCCTCGCCGCGTCGCAACGCCAGTTCCGCATCGGCGAGATCAGCCATCTTGCGCTGCTCGATGCGCAACGGACCTACCAGCAGGCCCGCATCGGCGAAATCCAGGCGCGGGTCGCGCGCTACTCGGACGTCGTCGCGCTGTTTCAGGCGCTCGGCGGCGGATGGTGGAACCGCACCGACGTGCGGGAAGACGGCGGCAACGCCGTCGCCCGATAGCGAATCCGATGCCGACCGGCTCCGCTTTGCGCCACGCGGCCTACACTTAAGTTGAACCGCGCAGGCTGGCACGAGGCTGCGCCACGAAAGGGGTCGAACTTATTTTCCGAGCCAGCAGCCATCGATAGCGAGCACCGCACGGTCGCGTTCGGCGGCGACCGAAGAATTCGTATCGTCTCCGGAACCGTTTCGAGGGCAAACCACCACGGAGGCGGTTTATGAACAGTAAGCTTTCCAACCCGGCACCGCTCGGACTGGCCGGGTTCGCACTCACGACCTGGATGCTCAGCATGGTGAACGCCGGCTGGTATAGCGCGGACGCGCTGGGCCTCGTGCTGGCGGTCGCGTTCGCGTTCGGCGGCACCGCGCAAATGATCGCGGGCGTGATGGAGTTTCCGCGCGGCAACACGCTGGGCACGGTGGCGTTCCTCAGCTATGGCGCCTTCTGGTGGTCCTTCGCGCTGTTCGTCGCATTCCTGGGCACGAAGGTGCCGGAATCGTTCGTCGGCTGGTACCTGATGGCGTGGGGCGTCTTCACGTTCTACATGTGGATCGGCTCGCTGCACACGAGCACGTCCGTGCAACTGGTGTTCCTGTCTTTGTGGATCACGTTCCTGATGCTGGCGATCGGCGCGTGGACCGGGTCGAGCCTGGCCACGCAGATCGGCGGCTACACGGGCCTCGTGACCGCGCTGCTGGCGTTCTACGCGTCGGCGGCCATGATCATCAACGAAGCTTACGGCCACACCGTGCTTCCGACGCACGACTGGTCGCAAAGCCATCCGCGAGCGGCGTGACCCACCGGCGGGCCGGCGGGCGCGCATCGGACGCGCCGGCCGGCGCCGCCGGCCATCGCATCGGTCCCCGAACCGGAATTCGTCCTATCGCATACGCACACCATCGCACCTGGTGCCTCGACCCGTGAAAGACGGACCCATGACGCGCCGCCGTCGGCAGCACGTTCGCTTCGTGCTCCGGGCACCTGGGAGCAAGGAGGATCTGTCATGTCACGAGACAAGCCGTCGCACCGCGCTGCCGCCGAATCGCACGCGGCCGACGTTTCCGAGGCGCAAATCGCCGTCCACTGGCCCGAGGAGGATTACTTCCTGCCGCCCGCCTCGTTCATCGGCCAAGCCAACCTGACCGACCCGGGCGTGTTCGAGCGCTTCTCCCTCGACAGGTTTCCCGAGTGCTTCAAGGAGTTCGCGGACCTGCTCGACTGGTACAAGTATTGGGAGACGACCTTCGACGCAAGCCATCCGCCGTTCTGGCGCTGGTTCGTCGGCGGCAGGCTCAACGCGTGCCACAACTGCGTGGATCGCCACCTGCCGAAGTACCGCAACAAGACCGCGATCCATTTCGTGCCCGAACTCGAATCCGAGGCGGTCCAGCACGTCACGTACCAGGAGCTGTATGTCCGCGTCAACGAATTCGCCGCCCTGTTGCGCGACGTCTTCGGCCTGAAGGCCGGCGATCGCGTGACCCTGCACATGCCGATGGTGGCCGAACTGCCGATCACGATGCTCGCCTGCGCGCGGCTCGGGGTGATTCACTCGCAGGTGTTCAGCGGCTTCAGCGGCGCGGCGTGCGCCGACCGCATCCTCGATTCGGAAAGCCGCCTGCTGATCACGATGGATGCCTATTACCGCGCCGGCAAGCTGCTCGACCACAAGGAAAAGGCGGACATCGCGTTCGCCGAAGCGGCCGGCAAAGGCCACCAGGCCGAGAAGGTGCTGGTCTGGCAGCGCTATCCGGGCAAGTACTCGAGCCCGACGCCGCTCGTCGAAGGCCGCGACGTGATCGTCAACGACGCGCTCAAGCCGTTCCGCGGCAGGTTGATCGACCCAGTCGAGATGCCGGCGGAAGCGCCGCTGTTCCTCATGTACTCGAGCGGCACCACCGGACGCCCGAAGGGCTGCCAGCACTCCACCGGCGGCTTCCTGTCGTATGTGGCGTGGACCTCCAAATACATCCAGGACATCCATCCCGAGGACGTGTACTGGTGCATGGCCGACATCGGCTGGATCACCGGCCATTCGTACATCGTCTATGGCCCGCTCGCGCTCGCGACCTCGACGGTCATCTACGAAGGCGTGCCGGTCTACCCCGATCCCGGCCGGCCGTGGCGCATTGCCGAGCAGCTCGGCGTCAACATCTTCCATACGTCGCCGACGGCGATCCGCGCGCTGCGGCGCGCCGGGCCGGACGAGCCCGCGAAGTACCACTATCGCTTCAAGCACATGACGACCGTCGGCGAGCCGATCGAGCCCGAAGTGTGGAAGTGGTATCACCGGACGGTCGGCAAGGGCGAGGCCGTGATCGTCGATACGTGGTGGCAGACGGAAACGGGCGGCTTCCTGTGCAGCACCGTGCCCGCGCTGCACAAGATGAAGCCGGGCAGCGCCGGCCCGGGGATTCCGGGCATTCATCCGGTGATCTATGACGACGACGGCAACGAGCTGCCGCAGGGGTCCGGCAAGGCCGGCAACATCTGCATCCGCAACCCGTGGCCGGGCGCGTTCCAGACCATCTGGAAAGCCCCGGAGCGCTTCGTACAGACGTACTACAGCCGCTACTGCCGGGACCCGAAGAGCAAGGACTGGCGCGACTGGCCGTACATGGCGGGCGACGGCGCCGTCGATGCCGCGGACGGCTATTTCCGGATCCTCGGCCGCATCGACGACGTGATCAACGTCGCGGGCCACCGGCTCGGCACCAAGGAGATCGAGTCGGCGGCGCTGCTGGTGCCCGACGTCGTCGAGGCGGCGGTCGTGCCGGTCGCCGACGAGATCAAGGGCAAGGTGCCCGAACTCTATGTGTCGCTGAAGCCCGGCGTGGAAGCGTCGGAGCAGCTCGCCAGGCAGGTGTCGGAATCGGTGGTCGGGCGGATCGGCTCGATCGCGAAGCCGCACCGGGTGCTGATCGTTCCGGACATGCCGAAAACCCGATCGGGCAAGATCATGCGACGCGTGCTCGCGGCGCTATCGAACCATCAGGACCCCGGCGACGTATCGACGCTCGCCAACCCGGAAATCGTCGACAGCCTGAGGACACTCGTGAAGTAGAAGTCATCGAGAAGGTTTTGATCGATCGGCATCTCGTCGTGCGGGCACGGCGGGATGCCGTCATGCCATCTCCGGCCTCGGCTCGACGGCGTGCTGCGCGCGCCGCAGGTGATGCGCGGCCAGCTTGCGCCGCACCGCCTGCTCGAATTGCTGCGTCGCTGTAGCGGGCTCGCGTCGCGCGAAGCCGAGGACGTTGCGCACGATCTGGATCGGCGTCAACACGACGCCCCACGGCAGCCCCCACCATCCGCAGACGGCGGACGTGAGAATCGCCATCGCCTGCTTCTTGCGGCCGCAGCGCCGGCAGCAGACATGACGGCGCGTCGCCCATTGCGTGACGAACACCAGCGACACCACGCGATGGTCGGCATGGACGTCGACGGGGCCGTCCTCGCGCTTGCAGATCGGGCATGGGCCGTGCCGGCAGTCGTCGACGTATTGATGCACCGTGACCGCGGGCAGGCGCTCGGCGACGACGAGCACCGAGTGCGCCTGCGCGCATTGCGCGCCGCAATAGCGGTGACGGTCGATCGTCTGGCCGCCGATGAAGAATGTCTTGCCGCAGTTGCTGCACTCTGCCACGTTACCCCCGGATGCGTTTTTTATGTCGTGCGCGATTAACCTCGATCGACACGTGATTTATCGGCATGCGGCGGGGAGTCTTGAACGACATTTTGATGACAGGCTTCTTTGGATCGTGCAGATACTTGCCCGCTTCCCGAAGAAATCCATCCTTTTGCGCTTGAACCTGACGTTACGTCACGATTTATTGTGCGTTCAAGCGGAGGAATGGCGATGGCGTTGAAAATTGGAGAACTCGCAAAACGGGCGGGCCTGACGGTCCGGGCGCTGCACCACTATGACGCAATCGGGTTGCTGTCCCCTTCCGCCCGCTCGGATGGCGGTTCTCGGCAATATAGCCATGACGATGTGATTCGCCTTCACCGGATTCAGGCGCTCAAGCATTTAGGCTGCTCGCTGTCGGACATCAAGACGTATCTGGACGATTCCGGAATTGAACCGGTTGAAATCATTCATCGACAAATCAGCGTGCTTGACGAACAGGCTCGGCGCGCACTGGCGCTGCGGGATGGTCTTCAGCATTTGGCGGGCAAGATCGCCAGCGGCGGTGAAACCGCAACGGCAGACTGGCTGAACCTATTGGAAATGATGACCATGTACGAAAGACACCTCACCCGCGAAGACCTCGATCATTTGCGGGCGCAGCAACAGCAATCAGGTGCGCACCTGGACGCACGCAGAATCGAATTGATTGCCGAGACGAGAAGCGCAATTGACATGGGGCTGCTTCCGGAAAACCAGGAAGCGCAGGCACTGGCTTGGCGCTGGATTCAGCACATGAAGGATGTGACAGGGAATAACGCTCGGCTGGCATCCGGATTGAAGAGCATGCAGGAACGGGAGCCGAGAGCCCAGGAAATTATCGGCTTCACGCCGGACATGCATCAATGGATCTCACTATCGATCGTCAATGCCAGGGCAAGACTGTTTGCCAAGTACCTGACACCCGTTGAATTTGAAGAAGTCCGGCGACGCATGATCGCTCGTGCAGACGATTGGCCACTTTTGTTCGCGGAGGTACGCGCACAGATGGAGGCAGGTGCAGATGTAACCGATCCAGACGTTCAGGCATTGGCCCGTCGATGGCAAGCGCTTTTTCGCGACTCGTACTGCGGCGACGATGTCGCACTCGAAAGTAAAATTCATCTCGCGCTCCGAACCGAACCTGATCTGTCGGTCGGTGTGGGCCTGGATATGCCGTTGATCTTGTTTATTCAAAAGGCGATCCTGGCTTTGAACGGGTCCGGACATCGATCAATCAACGCCGGCCCCAAGCCGAGCGCGCAACGCGTCGCGACCTTGAGGGCCGCACATCAGTTCCTTGATGACCCGTTGATTCTGGAAGACCGGCTTGCGCTGAAAATACTGGGCGGCGCGAATGAAGCCGCCGTCCGCAGCAACCCGGGCCACTACGATGATCCGTTGTCCAAGGGACTCAGGATGTCCGTCGTGGTGCGCAGCCGATATGCCGAAGACGAGTGGCGCAAGGCTGCGCGGAATGACGTCCGCCAATATGTCATTCTGGGCGCGGGGCTGGACACTTATGCCTATCGCGAGAACCATCAAGCCCGACGCATCTTCGAGGTCGATCTTCCTGCAACCCAGCAATGGAAGCGGGAATGCCTGAGTGCCGCCGACATCGAGATTCCGGCATCCCTGACGTACGTGCCAATGGATTTTGAACACGATACCTTGGCACGAGCGCTAGCCGAAGCCGGATTCAGGAAAGACGAGCCCGCATTTTTCTCATGGCTCGGCGTCTCGGTGTATCTCGAGGAAGAAGCAATCCTGGAGACCTTGCGGTTCATCGCATCGTGCGCGCCGGGAAGCGCCGTGGTCTTCGATTACGTTGTAACGCCGTCATTGCTCGCGCCGATGGAGCGGCTGGGCATGGAACTGGTACGCGCGAGAGTTGCAGAAAATGGAGAGCCGTGGAAAACCGATTTTGATCCGGCATCGCTGGTCGACAAGATTCGCTCGCTTGGATTCAGCGAAGCGAACAACGTCAGCCCGGAAAGCCTGAATGATATTTACATGACGGGGCGCAAGGATGGTTTTCGGATGGGGGGCTCGTCGAGACTGATGCACGCCATTGTCTGAACAACCGCCGAAGTTGGAACAGCCGAAGTTGGCACAGTGAGTGGTACCGGTTTTCAGTTGGCGCTTTCCTTGATCGGCGATGCTATCTATCGGACTACCCGATGACAAGTGCGCTTCCTAGCCCCCTCCTCACTGGCACGCCAGATGGATCGAAACCTTCTAGGCAACGAGTGTTCACGGCCCAGCCATCGAAGGGGGCCATGCCGATTGGTGCTTCCTCGACAGTAGGAGCACTCGGCTTGCGAAACGGCAAAATCCCGCAGATGGGGCAAAAATAGTCCACAGCGGTTTGTGAACCCCACCGATAGACGGATAGATTGTCTAACGACGTTTGAAGGCGGAACGCATCAGCAGGAACGCGATAAATTAACGCGCCCCGCATTGAGCAGACGGAGCAGTCGCAGACCCGCACATGATCTATGTCAGCGTCGATCTCGAAGCGCACTGCTTTGCAGTGGCATGAGCCTTGATAGGTTCGCATCATCAACCACTCCCAGCGACGATCCTGCATCGGTGCAACACCTGCAACCTGACTGACGCGATCGCTCTTGCAGAATCTACACGCACCATCATCTCACGTCAGGTGCGAACGGCACGCGACAGCTTCAGGCGCAAGCGGTTCCGATTTTCCGGGTGGTTCGAGGAAGTAATGCGATTCGTCAGGGATGACGCCGTTCAGGTAGCGTCTGTCTTCCCACAGCAGGCGCCAGTGGGAAGGTCGAAGCGTCACGTCGAACGTTGTGACGTCAACGCTTGCGAAAACGGGGGCATCGACGTCCGCCACGAAATAATTGAAACATCCATTGTTCTTGAAAAGCTTGGCACCGATCGGCACGACACCGAGCACGCGACTTTGTTCAATGATGACCGGCTCCCAGATGCCGTCGCATGGAACAGACTGTCCCGACTGAATTACCGGTCCGAGGGGATCCGGCACTTCGGGCAGGTCATCGGGCAATATCGGGTATGCAAGCTTATAGAAACCGTGATCGTAGTACACGGGATCCAGCAACGAGCCAGGCGACTCCAAGCGTGCAACATTGTCGCTCGCCATGATTTCCAGCGGTGCACTCTCCATTTGAAATTCAGATCGATGCATCAACTGATACAGCATATCGACCTTGGGTGGATAAGGCTCGAACTGACCACCGCGTTCCCAGTACTTCGGATTGCGGTAAAAGTAACTGTCCAGATTACCGAATTTACTTACCACATGTTTTAACACCTTACCGGCACGCCAAACACAGCGATGGCCGCGCGCTAGCTCGGCAAGCCCCTTGTCGTAGCAGTTCAGGATTTCATAAATGGTCTTGAGGTGGTCCGCCTCCATGACGTCCGGATCGTTCGCCGGCCATGTCTTGATCGCAGTCTCGTACGCATCCGCGAATACCTTGAAGGCGTTGTATTTGGCTTTCCAGAGCGACCAACTGGTCAAGCGCTGGAGCAACCAGAAAACCTTTCGACGTGTCACGTCATCCTGCATGTCATATTCGTTCATCGGCGTCACTTCGCCTCCCGATGAAATCGCTAGCGCATCGACAAAACCGCTACACCCTTTTCACCAGACGCCACGTCACCCAGTGCGCCTTCAACTCGCCCAGGTTATCCCGAACCAGCATATCGGGCATCGTCGCGCCGCGTTCGACTTGAACGGTCTTGCCACCGCATTCGTCCGTGCGCCACTCACCGGACACCGGGCAGACCTCGCTGGTACGAACGGGCGCGACGGCTTCAGGCGCCAGTGGCTCTGATTTCCTGGGCGGTTCGAGGAAGTATTGCGATTCATCAGGAATGACGCCATCCAGGTAGCGTGTGTCTTCCCACAGCAGGCGCCAGTGCGTAGGTCTCGGTACAACGGTGAGGTTCGCCGTATCGAGAAGCGAGAGATTGGGTGCTTCGGTGTCAGCGACCAAGTAATTGAAACAGCCGTCGCTTCCGAACAGTTTCGCGCCAATCGGGATGACACCGAGCACGCGGCTTTGCTCGATCGTGACGGGCTCCCAGATGCCGTCGCACGGAACCGTCTGACCGGACTGAATTACCGGTCCAAACGAATCGGGTACAGCTGGCAAGATCTCGGGAAATGTCGGGTAAGCAAGCTCATAGAACCCGTGCTTGTAGTCAGCAGGATCCAACAGTGCGTCAGGCGATCTCAAACGCGCGAAACGATAGCTCGACCCTACTACTTCCAGTGGCGCGTGATCCATCTGAAATTGGGACGCACGCATCAGCTTGTAAAGTGCATCGACCTTGGGCGGATAGGGCTCGATCTGACCGCGCTCCCAGTAATTCGGATTGCGGTAAAAGTAGCCGCCTAGCTCGTCGAATCGATCGATCGCCTGTTCGAGTGCTTGCCCTGCGCGCCAGACGAAGCGGCGGCCGTGCGCTAGCTCGGCAAGCCCCTTGTCGTAGCAGTTCAGGATTTCATAAATGGTCTTGAGGTGGTCCGCCTCCATGACGTCCGGATCGTTCGCTGGCCACGTCTTGATCGCGGTCTCGTACGCATCCGCGAATACCTTGAAGGCGTTGTATTTGGCTTTCCAGAGCGACCAACTGGTCAAGCGCTGGAGCAACCAGAAAACCTTTCGACGTGTCACGTCATCCTGCATGTCATATTCGTTCATCGGCGTCACTTCGCCTCCCGATGAAATCGCTAGCGCATCGACAAAACCGCTACACCCTTTTCACCAGACGCCACGTCACCCAGTGCGCCTTCAACTCGCCCAGGTTATCCCGAACCAGCATATCGGGCATCGTCGCGCCGCGTTCGACTTGAACGGTCTTGCCACCGCATTCGTCCGTGCGCCACTCACCGGACACCGGGCAGACCTCGCTGGTACGAACGGGCGCGACGGCTTCAGGCGCCAGTGGCTCTGATTTCCTGGGCGGTTCGAGGAAGTATTGCGATTCATCAGGAATGACGCCATCCAGGTAGCGCCGGTCCTCCCAAAGCAAACGCCAATGAGTCGGCCGCGACGCGATATCGAATGACTCGTCGTCGCTGGAGAGGAAGGGCGCTTCAGTATCTGCTACCAGATAATTGAAGCAGCCGTCGTTCCCGAATGGTTTTGCGCCAATCGGAATAGCCCCAAGCACGCGGCTTTGCTCGATGGTGACGGGTTCCCAGATACCGTCGCACGGAACCGCCTGCCCGGATTGAATCACCGGCCCGGGCGAATCGGGCACGTCGGACAAAGCCGCGGGAAACGTCGGGTACGCGAGTTCATAGAAGCCATGGTCATATTGCGAAGGATCCAGCAATGCGCTGGGCCATTCCAGATTCGCAATGTTGTCGGTCGTCCATACCTCCAATGGCGCATAGTCCATGTGGAATTGGGAGGCGCGCATCAGTTTGTAGAGCGCATCGACCTTGGGCGGATACGGCGCGATCTGGCCACGTTCCCAGTACTTCGGATTACGGTAAAAACTGCTTCCCAGAGCGTTGAAATTGCGAACCATTTCCTTGAACGCCTGGCCGGCGCGCCAAACGAAGCGGCGGCCGTGCGCAAGCTCGGCAAGCCCCTTGTCGTAGCAGTTCAGGATTTCATAAATGGTCTTGAGGTGGTCCGCCTCCATGACGTCCGGGTCGTTCGCCGGCCACGTCTTGATCGCGGTCTCGTACGCATCCGCGAATACCTTGAAGGCGTCGTATTTGGCTTTCCAGAGCGACCAACTGGTCAAGCGCTGGAGCAACCAGAAAACCTTGCGACGTGTCACGTCGTCCTGCATGTCGTATTCGTTCATCACGCTGCCCCCTTCTTCTGTAAACCCCTACAAGCCATCATTTGCCACGGACCTCATCCTTGGCCAATTTGCGAGTAGAAGCCGCACTGGCATCTTCCGCATTTTTCCCGTAGCCGAACACCTTTTCTACGTTCTCCCAGTTTGTCTTATAGAACTTGAAGAGGACGCCGTTGATTTTTTCCTCGCAATATTTACCGAGATCTCCTTTCTTTATTTTATCGCCGATGGCATTAATTTTTTCGTTTATTCCTGAGCCGAAGCTGGCGAACAACTGATCGCCCCCTCCTTCGAGATACTGAAGGCGCCCCGCATCCGTGTCATATTGTTCGGCCACCTTGCCCATCCACGCCTTGGCTTCGGGCCAAAGCTCGGCAAGATTGTCAGGCAGGTGTGCGACCGTGATGTATCCGTTCGCGTTGAATTTGTCGAGCACTGCGCACAGCTCACGCCATTCCTCAGGCGTTTCTGGAACCTTGCCCAAACCCCAGTACATGCCGCCAGCATAGGACTCGCCACCGATGTCGAGTGCATTGCCGAATACTCGAAATACCTTCTTTCCGGCTAGCTTGGCAGCATCCCACGCGGCGAGCTCGCCGTGAAACGATGCGATGTTTGCATAGATTTCCTTGTCGTCGAACACCGGCATGACGTCTTTCTTGCGGAACAGATCCGGCCAGCCCTTCGCGATCCATTCGCTGTATTTCGCCCGCAGTTTCGCAATCTGCTTTTCGTTTGCGACAATTGCGCGGTTTGCACTATACCGCCCCTGCGGCAACTTCCGCACCCGAACCTTCTCCTCGAGCACCGCCTCCGATTCCCGCTCGACCCTGGGCTTCCCGCCCGTCGCGACCGACCGCTTCTCCCCTTCATACGCGGTGTTCTGCAGCACCCGAATCTTGTTCTCGAGTTCATCGAGCGCCTTCGGCACCATCTTGTCGGCCAGTTTCGGCAACTCGTCGAATCCGCCCGCGACCGTCTGAAGCTGCAGCTGCCACGGATTCGGCAGCATCTTGCCGACTCGCGCGTCGAGCACCTGCTTGATCGTGCGATGCATGCTCTCGCAGAAGCTTTTCAGCTTGTCGAGCAGCGGCTTCTGGTATTTCCGCACGTCGAGCGAGCGCAACCACCTGAGCGCATCACCGTGTCCCATGCGGTTCAGGAAATGCACCACCTCGATGAGCAACTTCCGATCCTTCGCCGCGTCGCCCGTGACACGCAGCGCCAACCGCCCCACGCCCTTGATCACGCCGCCGTATACCGGAATCAGCGCGAACAGCAGCACGACGAGCAGAATCCACTCCGAGACTTCGTGCCGCTTCCGGGGATCGGTGCTCATCCCGATGCTGACGGCAAGCAGATCGCGCACGGCCGTCACGTCGCCGACGCCCGGGATCATGCCGATTGCCGCATCGGTCAGGATCTGGCTGATGGTCTGTTTTTCGTTGAACGCCCCCTGCATCGTTCCCCAGCACCATTGCCCCACTTCCATCGAAGTTTGTTTGAAATCCTCAAGGCTCCAACTCACGCTCACGCTCCCCCGTGTTTCTTGATCAGCGAATCGATGTCGCCTTCGGACAGCGACTCGTTCCTGAAGTCCGGATTCTTCGTCTGGTTCTTCCGTGCATAAGCGCGCGCATCCGGGCCCAGCGCCACCTGAACGTTGCCGACAGGCACGTCTTCCAGATGCATCCGGCCCTGCGCGTCCAGCACGCCTTCGCGGGTACTGCCGTCCGACAGCGTCGCGACATACTTCGCGTGTTGAACCGGCTCGTCGTCGTGGTAGAGGTACTGCAGCGCGGCGTTGTGCCGCGACGTCGGCAGCATCGGCAGCAGATAGTCCTGTCCCGCAGGACCGCTGAACGCGTGCTGGCTGCCCTTGATGTCGATCTTGCCCGGTGCGTGGACTTCGATGTCGCCGCCTTTGATGCGGATGTATGCGCCGCCCGACGTCAGCAGGATTTCCTTCGCGGCGGCAATCTCGATCTTCTCGGTCGCGGACAGCAGCTTCACACACTTTTGCGCAGTCAGCTCGATGCAGTCGGAGTGCGCCTGGATCTCGACCTTTCCCTTGGCGGCAAACAGCTTCATTCCCGCGTTCTGCACGAACAGGCTCAACTTCTCCGCGACGCTCGCGAGCAGCGACTTGCCGCTCGCGATATGCGTGCTCTGTCCGCTGACGACGTTCACCTGTTGCTCGGCCGCCAGATGCACCGACTCCTGTGTCGATATCCCGATCCCGGACGGGCTGCCGAACAGCATCACCGGCTCCTTGAACGCGTTCGCGTCGCCGGTGCCTCCGCCCGCCGTGCGCCCGCCCGACGCCGCGCCCGACGCGCTTTCCTGCGTCGCCTTGGTGAACGCGCGCAGCGTATCGTGCGCGTCCTTCAGGCTTTCCGCCTGATGCTGTTCGCTGACGCCCGACAGCGCCTCGACGAGGCTCTCCGCGTTCACGAGCTGCTGCTGCGTCTCCTTCACGTCGAGCGGCTGGCTGTTCGGCGCTTTCGGATGTGTCGTCACGTACAGGCCCTGGCTCGCGCGCACCGCGCCATGCGCATCCGAACGTAGATCGAACCCGCTGCCGAGATACGACCCGCGCGTGTTGCCGTTCTGGTCGATGAGATAGCCGAGATGCAGCAGGCTGTTCGCGCTGCTGCTCATCAGCTGCACGCGGTTCTGCCCGGTCGCGTCGTCCATCACGAGCTGGTTGTAGCCGCCGCCCGAATACTCTTTCGACCGGTACCCGGACAGAATGCCGTCGCTATGCCATTGCGGCTTCGCTGCGCCGTTGTACACGCGGCCCACCGCGAGCGGGCGGTCGCAATCGCCGCCGACGTAGTCGATCAGCACTTCCTCGCCGATGCGCGGGATATGCACGCCGCCATAGCCGCCGCCGGCATCCGACTGCACGACACGCACCCAGCACGACGCATTCTCGTTGCCCGGATTCACGCGATCCCAGACGAACTGCACGCGGATGCGATTCAGCTCGTCGGTGTACACCTCTTCGCCCTGCGGCCCGACGACGATTGCCGTCTCCAGATACATCTCCGGCTTCGCGTGCTCGAATCGGCTGCGGTACGGCACCGTCGCGCGCTGCGCTTCGACTTCGACGAGATAGAAGCCGACGGAGCCGTCGGCGTGCGAAACCTGCAACGACGTGTCGGCCGAGCGGCCGGCGCGTGCGTCGGCAATGTCGCGGTACAGGCTGTGCGGGAAGCTCGGCGCGCGGGTGACCGGCAGGTTGTTCTCGATCCACCACGACACCTCGATCGTCGCGAACTCGCGCTGCGCGTCACTGTCGCCGTCGTGCGCCGGATGGTCGGTCAGCACGAAACGCCGGCCCGCATCCATCGCGCGGATCGCGCCGACACCGTGGAACCGCTTCGCACGCGACTCCCACTCCTCCATGCGAACGCTGGACAGTTTGTCCCCGCGTTGCTGGTCCGGAAACGTGTAGGCGCCGGTATATTCGTAGACTTCGAGCTGATTCGGCAAGGCGCCCCGGTTTCCGGCCGTCGGCACCATCGTGCCTTTCGGGTTCGCGGCAACGGACGGGCTCTTGTAGTCGAACGTCCGTGTGGTGAGCGTGACGCTTTGCAGCGTGCGCGTCCCCGACCATTGCGTAAACGCGTCGGCCTCGGCATGCGTGTCCGAGCGGTAGAACGCAACGGTTTTCGGCGACAGCTGCGGGAAAGTGTCCGGCCGATCCGTGATGACCAGCGTATGGGATCGGCCGTCGTCCGCCTGTTCCCAGTAGCCGAACAGCCCCTCGCTCTCGAGCAGGCGGTGCACGAAATTCCAGTCGGTCTCGCTTTGCCGCGTGTACGAGCGGTTCGGCAACGATTCCGACAGGGCAAAGCGGAACCGGCCGCGGGCCTCCGGGTGCTGGTTCAGCACGTCGGACACGATGTCCTCGACCGTCTTGTCGATCCAGATCTTCTGGTCGCGCCGAAACTTCAGCACGTGCATCCATGCCTGAAGCGTAATCTGGTACGTCGTGAGGCCGCCATCGGCGCCCAGCCGGCGCGCAGTATAGACGTAGCCGTGGATCGGGCGATACTCGCCGGTCGCTTGCTGGATCCAGAGGGTGGCGGGTTGGGCGATGAGCCGCTTCAATTCGATCGCGCCATCCGGCGACACGACGTCCAGCGTGAACGTATAGTCCCGGCCGATCGTCGAACGCCCGACGGCCCGCTGTACCACCAGCGCGTTCGGCCCAAGCGGGGTATCGAGCCTCAACAACCGGTCCTGCTGAATCAAGCCGCCTCGCAACGCGGCAGCCAAGTCCTGCACGTTCATTGTTAGCCTTTCGTTTTTATTACGACGCTCTCGGATAGCGTCAGAGGAATGCGGCGCGATTTTACCTGCGATGCTGCACTGCGTGATGAGAACACCCAGTGAACGACGGGACGAGCGAGGCACACGCCCGTCCACGCGCCAGGGCTGCGCCCGGCGCTTGACCGGATGCTGGCCGACAACGCAGTCGTGCGTCATGCTCCGGTCAGTGCAATGAAAAAGGGCCGCGACTGTTCGTTCGCGGCCCTGTGTGGGCATATCGGAGGCGGTGCGCTGCCCGGACTTGCCGGCAGCTACGTGCAGGTTGCCGGAGGTGGCGTCACCTGCATCGCCGATCGGGTCATCGACCTGCTTCTTGCGCTTCAGGCGAACGCGCCGTTTCCGGACTTCGTTCGCCGGCGTCCGGCGCCGGCGTGATGAGCGAGGGCCGTGTCATCGCCTGACGCCCTGACAATTCTCCATGCTGCTCTCGCGCCAACCGTTGCACTTCCCGTTGAGCGACATGCGCAATCATCGCCATCGCAGACCTCTGAATTTCGATGCCCGCCGGATTGGACACGAGCGTCGCGATTCGCTGAATGGCGACGCCCACCAGGATATCCACTTCGGGCCCCCACGGCGGAACATGAATGATGTGTCCGCCGACGGTTTCGATGCCGCCACCGTCCTGAATGATGCCGGCCAGAATCTGCGCGACCTGCCCGTAAAGACCGGGCGGAATGCTGAATGCCGGCAGCGCGTGGACGATATCGGTCCACAGTTCCTGAATGCCTGTTCGCGTGTCGGTCCAGACCGGATGGAAGCCCTGGGGATTGGCGTCCAGTCCGAAGTAATCGCCGATGAAGGTGACGTTCGAATTGCCATGCGACCACGGCGCATCGACGGACGGATCCCACGGCTGATCGGTCACGACTGCCGCATCGAACGAATTCCCGCCGTCGATCGACTGTGCAATGACCACATCGATCAGCGGCGTCGCCGGCTTGGGGCCGAACTCGTAGAACGCGCAACCGATCCGCCCGCTGGAATCGACCGCCATTTGCGGATGAAAGTGCTGAAGGCTGGCTGGCAGCGGCCCTGCAAGCAGCGGCTTTCCGGACGATCCGGTCAGCCAGTTGCCGCCGCTGTTATGCGACACCGCGCAATAGATGCGCGAGACGTTCTCGCGAAAATCCGCCCACGCGACGACGATCTGTTTCTTGTGCACGCACATCGACGGAATCGTCAATACGCGAAAGCTCCCGCCGGTGAACACCGGCCAGCCGTTAGGCGCGGGCAACCCTTGCCCGAGCGTCGTCACGCCGGTGGCAGGCGACGGCGCAGCCGAAAAACTGTCGCCGCCGTTCGTCGACACGATCATCTTGATCTCGCTGCCGGCGATCCAGACGATGTAGATATCACCGTTCTCCGCCACCCTGATGTCGGGAGAAAAAGAGTCGCTGACCAGCACGGTGCCTGCGGGTGTCGGGCCGGTCCCCGCTCCCACCCAACTGACTCCGTGATCCAGGGTGCGGGCGAAGCGCATGTCGGCACCGTCGTCCCAGACCGCATAGACGCGACCGCGATACGGGCTCGTCGGATTCGCGTCTCCTGCTGCCCATTGCTTGTCATCTCCCGCGCTGCTGTGGATCAGGCGCGGCGCCCCCCAGGTCTGGCCGCCGTCGGACGACTTGTAGATCACGATGCCGACGGTATCAAACGTCGGTGGGTTGTTGCCGAGCAGCCCGACGAGATACACGCCGCCCAGGTCGTCCCATGCAAGCGCAGGATCAGTGAGCACCGTACCACCTTGCAACTGGAGATCGGAAGAGTCGTGCCACGAGTAGCCGCCGTCCGCCGAATACGCGGTTGCGAGCGTGAAATCGTAGGTGTGAATGTCTCTGAATTTCTTGGACCCGCAGACGATCTGCATCGGCTGATTCGGGTTAATGGCGACGTTGCTTTCGCTGCGTGCGTTATTCAGGTTGACATCGTGCGTGACCTGGGTGTTCGACATGAGCGCCTCCAACCATTTGTTCACGGCCTGGATTCAATGCGCAACGCAAAACTGGCATTCGCGCAGATTCGCACATCCACGCCTGACTCAACATAGGAGATAACGCACATCGGAGCAAGGACGCCTGGCCAGTCGCCAGCCGTGTCACGTCGTCGACAGACGGACTGGCGTGCCGCATGCGTGAATAAGCGCGACGTCTTTATTTCCCGCCTTTTTCCGAAAGCGCTTCAATAGCGGAATTCGAATTTCAATTCGCTTCCAACAGGAATTGCGCGAACGCCCCGGGCGCGCGCAATACAGCGGCGAATGGACGTCACCCCAGCAATTCCTTCCGCCTCAACTGCACGACGTCGCGCATCGGCGGTGCGCCGAACAGCCGGCTGTATTCACGGCTGAACTGCGACGCGCTTTCGTAGCCGACCACGGCCGCCACCGACCCGACGTCGCCGCCCTGCCGCAGCAACAGCCGCCGCGCCTCGTGCAGCCGCAGCTGCTTCTGGTACTGCAGCGGGCTCAGCGTCGTCACGTGCTTGAAATGGTGGTGCAGCGACGACACGCTCATGTTGACCGCCTGCGCGAGCGATTCGACGCGCATCGGCTCCGCGAAGTGATCGCGGAGCCATTCGATCGCGCGCGCGATCCGGTGCGTCTGGCTGCCCGCGATCGCCATGTGCCGCAGCCGCGTGCCCTGCCCGCTCGTCATCAGCCGGTACAGCAGTTCCTTTTCGATCAGCGGCGCGACGACCGGAATGTCGGCCGGCGTATCGAGCAGCCGCGTCAGCCGCAGCGCGGCATCGAGCAGCGGCGGAGTGAGCTCGGCGAGCGCGATCCCCTCGCCTTCGGGGCCCGCGTCGGGTTCGGGCAGCCGCATCTCGGCCGCGAGCTCGACGATGCGCTGCGGATCGAGCGTCAGCGACAGGCACAGGTAGGGGGCTTCCGGCGACGCGTGCGTCACGCGCGACAGGATCGGCAAGTCGATCGACGAAATCAGGCAATTCTGCGTGTCGTACTCGTAAGCCTGACCGGCGACGATCACGCGCTTCGCGCCCTGCGCGGCGATCACGAGCGCGGCCCGCGACACGCCGCAGCCGAGATCGACCGGCCGCGAGTGCCGGTGCAGCATCAGGCCCGGCACGGCCGTCGAATGCGAGCCGTCCGCCGGCGCGAAACGGCCGATCAGCGTCGCCAGCTCGCGCCGCCCGGATTCGCGCGACGCCACGATATCGGTCATGTCCATGACACTTCCTCGATAGATTTCCTCATGTCGCGGGAGCATAGCGAAACCACCCGGAGCCTGCCGGGGATTTGCAGGATTGTTCAATAAATTTGCAGGATTGGGTAGACGCAAACTTCTCGCGCTCGCGCACACTGCCCGCTAACCGGGCGCATGCCGGGTTTTCCCCACGGAGACAATCAAAATGCCTACCTCGTTTGTCCTGAACGGCAAGAACGTCACGCTCGACGCCGATCCGTCGATGCCCGTCCTCTGGGCGATCCGCGAACACGCGGGACTGACCGGCACGAAGTTCGGCTGCGGCATGGCGCAGTGCGGCGCGTGCACGGTGCATCTCGAAGGCCAGGCCGTCCGCTCGTGCGTGCTGCCGCTCGCCGGGATCGCGGGCAAGCACATCACGACGATCGAAGGACTGCAGAGCAAGCCCGCGCAGGCCGTGCAGGCCGCCTGGGTCAAGCTGCAGGTGCCGCAGTGCGGCTACTGCCAGTCCGGCCAGATCATGTCGGCCACCGCGCTGCTCGAACAGAACCCGAAGCCGACCGACGCGGACATCGACGCCGCGATGAACGGCAACCTGTGCCGCTGTGCGACCTACGCCCGCATCCGGGCGGCGATCCACGACGCGGCCGCGACGCTGGGAGCCTGACCATGACGATCGAACTCGACAACACCGGGTCGGTGCGTCCGTCGCGCCGCACGTTCCTGAAGGCCGCGGGCGCCGCCGCCGTCAGCCTGACCATCGGCTTCGACTTCACCGGCTTCGGCCGCCGCGCGCTGGCCGCGACCGCGCCCGCCGCCGGTTTCGCGCCGAACGCATTCCTGCGCATCACGCCCGACGGCGCCGTCACGGTCATCGCGAAGCACGTCGAAATGGGCCAGGGCGCCTATACGGGCATCGCGACGATCGTCGCCGAGGAGCTCGACGCCGACTGGTCGAGCGTGCGCGTCGAAAGCGCGCCGGCCGATGCGAAGCGCTATGCGAACCTCGCGTTCGGCACGATGCAGGGCACGGGCGGCAGCTCGGCGATGGCGAACTCGTGGCAGCAACTGCGCGAAGCGGGCGGCAAGGCCCGCGCGATGCTGGTGTCGGCCGCGGCGGCCCGCTGGAAGGTGCCGGCCGGCGAGCTGACGACGAAGGACGGCTTCGTCATCCACGCGAAGACCGGCCGGCAGGCCGGCTACGGCACCCTCGTCGCGCAAGCCGCGAAGCTGCCCGTGCCGGACAAGGTCGTGCTGAAGCAGCCGGCGGAGTTCCGTCTGATCGGCCACAAGATCCCGCGCGTCGACGCGCCGGCGAAATCGGACGGCACCGCGCATTTCACGCTCGACACGACCTTCCCCGGCATGCGGGTCGCGCTGCTGCAGCGTCCGCCGCGCTTCGGCGCGACCGTGAAGTCGTTCGACGCGACGGCCGCCAAGGCCGTGCCGGGTGTCGTGTCGGTCGTGCAGGTGCCGGGCGGCGTCGCGGTCGTCGGAACCGGCTTCTGGGCGGCGAAACAGGGGCGCGACGCGCTGAAGGTCGAATGGGACGAAGCGCATGCCGAAAAGCGCGGCTCGGACGAGATCATGCGCGAATACCGGCGGCTCGCGAACCAGCCCGGCGCGCCGGCCCGGACCGACGGCGACGCCGGCGCCGCGATCGCGGGCGCCGCGCGCAAGATCGGCGCGACGTACGAATTCCCGTATCTCGCGCACGCGCCGATGGAGCCGCTCGACGCGGTCGTCAAGCTGACGGCGGACAGCTGCGAAATCTGGGCCGGCGACCAGTTCCAGACGGTCGACCAGGCCAACGCGGCCAGGACGGCCGGCCTGAAGCCCGAACAGGTGCAGATCCACACGCTGTACGCGGGCGGCAGCTTCGGCCGGCGCGCGAACGCGTGGTCCGACTACGTGGTCGAGGCCGTGTCGATCGCGAAGGCGCTCGGCGCGGACGGCAAGCCCGTCAAGCTGCAATGGACGCGCGAGGACGACATCCAGGGCGGCTTCTACCGGCCCATGTACTTCCACAAGCTCGACGCGGGGCTGACCGCGGACGGCAAGCTGGTCGGCTGGCGCCACCGGATCGTCGGCCAGTCGATTCTCGCCGGCACGCCGTTCGAAGCGTTCATGGTCAAGAACGGCGTCGACGCCACCTCGGTCGAGGGCGCGGCGAACCTGCCGTACGCGGTGCCGAACGTATCGGTCGAACTCACCACCACCAAGGTGGGCCTGCCCGTGCTGTGGTGGCGCGTGGTCGGCAGTTCGCACACCGCGTACGCCGTCGAGGCGTTCATCGACGAAGCCGCGCACACGGCAGGCAAGGATCCGTACGCATTCCGCCGCGACCTGCTCGCGAAGGAGCCGCGCATGCGCGCGGTGCTGGACCTGGCCGCGCAGAAGGCCGGCTGGGATCCGGCCAAGCCGCTGCCGAAGGGCCGCGGGCGCGGGATCGCCGTCGCCGAGGCGTTCAAGAGCTATGTCGCGCAGGTGGCCGAGGTGTCGGTCGACGCGGACGGCAAGGTGAAGGTCGAGCGCGTGGTGTGCGCGGTCGATTGCGGGATCGCGATCAATCCCGACATCGTCGCCGCGCAGATGGAGGGCGGCATCGGCTTCGGGCTCGGCGCGGTGATGCACAGCGCGATCACGCTGAAGGACGGCCAGGTCGAGCAGCGCAACTTCGACGGCTACCACGTGCTGCGCATCGCGGAGATGCCGAAGGTGGAGGTGCATATCGTGCCGTCGGCCGAAGCGCCGACCGGGGTCGGTGAGCCGGGCGTCGCGCCGGTCGGGCCCGCGGTCGCGAACGCGATCTTCGCGGCAACGGGCAAGCGGCACTACGTGCTGCCGTTCGATTCGGCGGATAGCGCGAAGGCTTGACGGCGTAGAGACGCCGGTTGCGGGAGCCGATGAGCGTCCCGCCGCCGGCGCCTTTCGTCGAGTCGAGTCGACTCCGACGCCTTCGCCCGGCCCGACAGGTTTCATGCTCGGCCTGCGTCGTTCGGGACGCTGCCGGCCTGCCGCCGCTCACTCCTGCTCGACTTCCGGCCAAAGCCTCGGAAACAGAAACCGGAGGCTGCTCAGCGGCAATCCGAACGAAAGTTCACCGCGATGCGAAGGCGAACCCAGCAAGCCGAAGTCGAGCAGCGAGCGCGCAATACGGCGCGCCAGAACGTCGCTGACGCCAAGCATTTGGGTAAACTCCGCTCGCGTAACGCTTCGCCGCAGCATCACGAACTCCATGGCCAGCGCCGATGCTTCCGGCTTGATGACCGATTTCTCCGAGCCGATTGTCCACGGATTCGCATCGAGATAGCGCAGGAGATCCAGCATGCGGCCGGCGACTCCGTCGAAATCGGTCATGCGGATCATGAAGCTGACCTGATCCAGACAGCAATCGAGAAAGAACCGGGCAAATTGAACCAGGCCCTCCTGGGAAAGACTGCCCCGACCATCCAGATCATTGCGGCGACTCTGATCGGCCCCACTCAGCGTTGCGTAGTATTGCCCGTGCTCGCGCGCCAAACCCCGAAGGGGTGACCAGAGACCGTGGGTCAGATCGGCCGCGCGCAATCCGAGATGCGAATGCAAGCGTGCGACGCGACCGTTGCCGTCCATGAACGGGTGCACCCACGCGAGACGATGATGCGAACAGGCAATGCCGATCAGTTGGTATTCCTTGGCCCGGATGCGTGCGTATCGCGTAGCCCAGGCTGCAAGCAGCGGCTCGATCATTTCGGGTTCCGGCGCCAAATGACGCCCCACCGTCACGTCGGTCTTGCGAAATTCCCCCGGCACGATCGGATGACCTTCGCCGGTAATTCGCTCGTCGGCAGGCAAACAGGAAAAGAATCGCGCGTGCAGCGTCGAAATACGCATCGGATCGAACAAGGCGGGCACGGAGAGTGCCCCCCACTCTTCTTCGAGCGCCGCCTCCGTCGCGATGTGCGCGATGGCAAAGCGTTGTTTCTTGCGCTCGACGAGGTCAGTCGAATAATCCCGATGCAGCGCCGCCTCGATCTTGGCCGGCGTGGTGTGCTGGCCTTCGATCTTGTTCGTGTAGTACGAATTCATCGCACGCAACTGCGGCACCAGCGCGGCGCCGAGCGGTGTCCCTCGCACGGCAAGAAGCTGCTGCGACGAACCGACGAGTTCGGCCGTGCGTTCGAGTAGTGGATCGAGCATGCGATCCTCGGGAAACAGCGGTTCGAACGAAACGATTGTTGTCACGGCGGCCGTCGGGTTTCATGTATGGTTCAATGGTCGCAATTATAAGGTCCAATCCATTGATTTACATCGATTTTATCGAGATAGCTCAGAGTTGAATGTAGGGTTTCATGTTGCGCGATGTCGGTTGCCGCGAATTGCCTCGCGTCGCTTCAATTCCTCCCACTCATCCCGCCCCCCGCGTTACGTCAGACGTAACGCCCGTAACGTCGGCCGCCGATGCTACGTAACAATCCTTCAGCAGCGCATCGCGCCCCGCCCGTCCACGCCGCGTTAAAAATTCTTTGAGATTCAACACCCGCGTGCCTTCCCGCCGCCCGGCGCAGTGCCGTGCCGCCGTCGCTCACCGGCATGGCCCGATATTTGCAGTAATCCATTGGCAAAAACACTCCTTCAACGGACATGCGAGGGCCACCATGGATTGCAAATACCTGTACATCGACAACATAAAAATCAACTTCGTTCGCCGCACGATCGAAATCGACAACAAGATCGTCGACGTCACGCCGCGTGAATTCGACGTCGTCGAATTCCTGCTCGACAACATGAACAAGATCGTGCCGCGGCAGGCAATCCAGGAAGCCGTGTGGGGCCGTGAACTCGGCGTGTCGTCGCGCACGCTCGACACCCATATCTCGCGTATCCGCTCGAAGCTGCAACTCGATCACGACAAGAACCTGCGGATCATTCCGATCTACGCGGTCGGCTATCGCCTGGTGCTGTTCGGTGCGGCGATGACGCACGTCGAGCGCCACGACCCGGCGCCCGCCGTGCGCGCCGTGTCGCAGCACGACAGGGTCGCCGACTACGTCTGAGCGCTCCCCGGCCACCGCGCCGCGCGCCTGCGGAATCCGGGCGCGAGGCGCGGTGGCCGCCGCATCGCGTCCTGCTTCGTAAATCCGCGCCGCTCCCGTCGCCGCCCGCCACGCGCGACTACGGATTCCGTCGCGATGCATCGCCCCGCCCGTCTCTACAATCGTCGCAGCTGCCGCACGCACCCCGCGCCGCCGGCCTTCCCACAACCCGTCGTCCCGACGCCGAAACCGCCCCGATCCCGCCGTGCACGCGCTGTCCCTGACGAATGCCGACGCCGACGACGCCGCCGATCGGGCCTCGCCTCCCGCCCCCGCGCCTTCCACCGCAGCCGCGGTCCCGCTCGACGCGTCGCCGCATCTGCCGCGCCTGTCCGCAGCCGCCGCGCGCGGGCTGTCGTACGCATACGGCGCGACGGCCGCCGTGCCGCTCACGCTCGGCGACCACGCGTACGAGGCGCGGTGGCGCGTCGATGCGCAACCCGCTGCCGACGCGCACGCGTACCGCTTCGTCGTCGGCCCGGCGACCGGCACGCTGTGGATCGATCCCGCCGCCGAAGCCGAATGGCTCGGCGACGCGGCCGATCCCGCCGTCCCGGCCGTGATCCGCGCGGCGCTGCTCGCCGATCTGGGCGCACCGCTGAGCGCCGCCTTGCAGGCCGCGACGCGGCAGCGCGTCGAGTTGCTGCCTCCGCCGCCGTCGCCGCCCGCGTGGCGCGCGGCCCCGGCCGCGCTGCGTTTCGAGCTGCGCCGCGCCGACGGCGCGTGGCGCTGCCATGGCGCGGTGCTGTTCGACGCGCCGGACGCGCTTGCGGTGTTCTTCGCCGAGCGCCCCGCCGCACGGCCCGACGCGCGCGCCGTCTACGCCGGCCTGCCGGTGCCGCTCGTGTTCGAGATCGGCCGCACCGAACTGACGACGGCCGAGCTGGCCGACGTCGTCGCCGGCGACATCATCGCAATCGAGCACTGGCGCGCGCACGAACAGAACCTGCTGTGCGTCGCGCGGCTGCCGGCCGCGCCCGCGTGGGAAATCACCGGACGGCCGTCCGGCAACCGGCTGACCGTCGAACGAATCAGGGAGATGCCCTTGGAACCAACCCGCACCGACACCCCGCCCACCCTGTCGCCCGATGCGCCGCCACATGAAGCGCCGCGCACGCTCGACGCGCTCGCGGTGGACTTGCGCTTCGAGCTGCCGTCGACGTCGATGCCGCTCGGCGAACTCGCCGTGCTGCAGCCGGGTGCGGTGATCGAATTGCAGCAGGGCATCAACCAGAGCGTGATCCATCTCGTCGCGAACGGGATGCTGATCGGCACCGGCCACCTGATCGCGGTCGGCCAGAAGCTCGGCGTGCGCGTCGTCACGCTCACGCAACCCGCGCCGCGCGAGCGCTGACCGATGGGCAGCCTGCCGAATCCCGTCGCGCTGATCGCGGTGATCGCCGCGCTCGGCATCGCGCCGTTCGCCGCGCTGATGGTGACGAGCTACACGAAGCTCGTCGTCGTGCTCGGCCTGCTGCGCTCCGCGCTCGGCATCCAGCAGGTGCCGCCGAACCTCGTGCTGAACGGCATCGCGCTGATCCTGTCGCTGTTCATCATGGCGCCGGTCGGCATGTCGATCCGCGACGCGCTGCAGCAGCGGCATTTCGATGCGTCGGGGCAGCTGTCGACCGCGGACGTCGGCGCGCTCGCCGACGCCGCGCTGCCGCCGATCAAGGATTTCCTGGTGTCGCACACGCGGCAGCGCGACCGCGAATTCTTCGTGCGCACCGCGACGTCGGTGTGGCCGAAGAACCGTGCGGACGGCGTGAAGGACGACGACCTGCTCGTGCTGGTGCCGAGCTTTACGCTCGCCGAGCTGACGAAGGCATTCCAGATCGGCTTCGTGATCTACATCGTGTTCATCGTCGTCGACCTGCTGGTCGCGAACATCCTGCTCGCGCTCGGCATGCAGATGATCTCGCCGACGACGATCTCGGTGCCGTTCAAGCTGCTGCTGTTCGTCGCGCTCGACGGCTGGGCGATGCTCGTGCACGGGCTCGTGCTGTCGTACCGGGTGGCAGGCGCGGGATGAACGCGCGCCGCCTGCGAACATTCGCCGCGTGCCTGTGCGCGCTGGCCCTGCTCGCGTGCCTGCCGCCGCGCGTCGCGCAGGCAGCCGGCGGCGGCGCCGCTTTCGCGCAACTGGCGCGCGCCTGCGCGCCGAACGTCGATCCCGCGACGCTCGCCGCGCTCGTGCGCACCGAGTCGGGCTTCAATCCGTATGCGATCGGCGTGGTCGGCGGGCACCTGACGCGCCAGCCCGCGTCGCTCGACGAGGCGCGCGCGACCGCGCGCGAGCTGTCGTCGCGCGGCTTCAGCTACAGCGTCGGCCTCGCGCAGGTGAACGAACGCAATTTCGCGAAATACGGGCTCGATGAAGCGACGATGTTCGAGCCGTGCCGCAACCTGCAGGCCGGCGGCGCGATCCTGACCGAATGCTTCGCGCGCTCGTCGGGCACCGGCCGCGCCACGCAGGCCGCATTGCGCGCGGCGCTGTCGTGCTACTACAGCGGCAACTTCACGACCGGCTTCTCGAGCGGCTACGTGAGCCGCGTCGTCGCGAGTGCGCAGCGCAACGCGCGCGAAGGCGGCGTCGAACCGATTCCCGTCGTGAGCGATACGCCGCCGCCCGAACGCGCGCGCCGCCTGCCGCCGCCCGCCGCGTTCGCGGATGCGCCGTCGTGCCATGCGCGCCCGGTGGTGATGATGTGCCGCGGGCTGCCGGCGAACCAGGCGAAGCGGCTCTGCGTGCGGTGTCTCGATCAGTGACGACGTGCGGCGCGGGCCGCCGTGCGCCGATCGAACACCAGGCCGCGCGCGCCTCGTAGCACGCGTCGCGCGCGCGTCCCGACCGCGCCGCCACGCTACGAAACAGCGGCATGCCGGCCGCGATGCGTCTCCTTACACTTGAACGCTGGCGGCGCGGCGTACCGTGCGCCGGGTGCCCCGCGCGTCGCGCGGCTCAACGGAGACGAGCATGCTGTTGATCGATGGATTGGGACTGGGCGTCAACTGGCAGCGCTTCCTGTCGGAAACGCTGAATCCTGTCGTCGCGCCCCCGCCCCCGCCGCCACCGCCGAAACAGGACGATCCGGCAGCCGGCCCCGCGAACCCGGTCATCGCCCCGCCGATTCCCGTCAACGCGTCGGTGTTCACCGATCCGTCGAAGCCGACCAACGCGGAGATCGCCGACGCGACGTCGCTGATGCGGCGCATGGTCGCGCAATACACGGCGCCGCCGCCCGACATCACCGTCGAGAACAAGACGACGCAAGCAGTACGGCAGGCAATCCAGGACGCGCAGACGAAGTACGACGACGCATCGACAGCGCTGCAGGGCGCGCAGAACGTGCTGCACGTGGTCAACCGCGATCCCGAATCGACGCCCGACGCCCGCAAGGCCGCGCAGGCCGATTATGCGAAAGCGCGTACGGCGGCCGACTCCGCCCAGCGCGAACTGAACGTGACGACCGACGCCGGCTACACGATCCTGTACCAGGAACAGGCCGACGCGGACAAGCCGTCAGGCATCCAGATCGACGACGACGGCAACGTGACGAACCCGGGCGACGCGCAGAACGCGGCCAACGACAAGCTCAAGACGCTGCAGGCCACGTTTCCCGACCACGCGAACGACCCGAAGTGGGTACCGAAGCCGGGTGACTGCAAGACCCCTGAGCAATCGAAGCTTTACGACGACTGGCGAAGCGCCGACGCGCACGCGGCCGCCGGTACCGCGAAATACTTTGCGGATCTGTCGAACGCGTACCTCGCCCGTACGCAGCTCCAGTCGTACCTCGTCGCCCCCGACTACAAGGCGGCACTCGACGCAGGCATCGGCCAGCTGAACACCGCGTTGGCGGAGCAGAAACTGCAGGTGAACCTGCCGGAGGCCCCCGAATCGGTGGACGCCGCGCAAAAGGCCGTCACGGCCGCGGCGAAATCGGCGAACAGCACGAACGCGGCGGTCGCCGCGGCCAACGACGCCATCGCGCTCGCGCAGGCGCAGCAGAAATTCGACGTGGTCGCTGGCAAGCAGGGAACGGTGATCGTCGCGCCGAACTCGGTATCGGACGCGAACGCCGCGCTCAAGCGCGCGCAGACGGCCGCGAACACGAGCGGCGGCTATCTGCAGATGCTCGCCGCGCAGCAACAGGTCGACCAGGCACAGAACGACTGCACGGCCGCCCAGCAGGCGTCCGACAAGTGGCACAAGGACAACCCGCAGCCGCCGCACCTGCCGCCCGTCGACGCGAAGGTCGATCTCGATCTCGCCGACGCGTACGCAAAGCTCGACAAGGCGAAGCAGCAGGCAAGCATCGCGCACGACAGTTTCGTCGCCGCGTACGGTGCGACGCTCGCGCAACAGTACGACGATCAGGCGACGAAGATCAGCGCGCAGGTGAAGGCGCAGCAACCGCTGCTGAAGCCGTTTTTCCAGCAACCGCCGCAATTGACGTCGGCCGCCGCCGGCGCCGCGCCGGGCACGAGCCCGTTCACGGCCTTCCCGCCTCCTGAGCCGACCGGCAAGCATCCCGCGTCGTCGCAGCCGATCCTGCCGCTGCTCGACCCGTCGCGATCGACGACGCCGCTGCCGGCTGCGCCGAGCGGCCCCACGCAGCTCGATGCCACGCGCCTGCAGGTGGTCGCCGGCGCGCTGCGAATGGCCAGCAACCGGCTGTCGGACGACGTCAATGCGCGTGCAGCCGACGTCGCACTGAAGAACGCGCAGGACGGCGTCGATCAGGCGAAGCGCGCGCTCGCCGCCAAGCAGAAGCAGTACGACGAATGGGCCGCCGCCAACCCGGCGCCGGTGCGGCTGCGCACGTTGCCGGACGGCGACGTGATGCCGGCGCCGTCATATCGCCCGAACCTGTATCAATCCGAGCTGAACGACGCGCGGGCCGCCGTCACGAAGGCGGAGAACGCCGTTGCGCAACTGCAGCTGCTGCGCGACACGTCGCGCCAGCAGGTCCTGCTCGATCAGTTCGACGCGGGCCTCGACGAGCGGCTGCGCTATGTCGACGCGAAGTCCGACGCGGCGGACGACTACAAGAAGGCGATGCACGACTTCTACGAAGCGCATCGCACCGAGATGTCGAATTCGATGCTCGACGCGGCAAGCCTGAGCACGCAGAACGGCGGCACGATCGCGTTCGGCTCGCTCAGCGAGAACCAGCAGCGCAACCTGATCGGCATCGCGCTCGGGCAACAGCCGGACGTGCCGGCCGATGCATCGTCGCCATCCGTATCGGCCGCCGACGATTCGAGTGCGCGCTTCGTCGACAAGGACAAGCTGTCGGCGATCGACACCGTGCGCGACAAACTGCTGTCGGTCGGCGGCGGCAAGAACACGCAGATCAGCGTGCTGCCGATGGTGTATGCCGCGAAGGAAACCGGGACCACGACGAGCGCGCTGTTCAAGGTAACGGACCAGCACGGCAAAACGCACTACATCGACGAATCGGCCGGCAACTACGACAGCATCGACGACTATCTCGACAGCAACCAGTTGTCGTCGGACGGCACCGTCGACATCCTGACCGGCCACAACGAGGACGGCTCGCAGCAGCTCGTGTCGAAGGCCGCGCACCACGACAGTCCGCTCGACTCCGCGCTGAATTTCCTCACGGGCACCGGCGTCAACATGGGGATGCTGCTCGGCGGGATGGCGCTCGAGGTGATCGGCACTGCGCTCGACGGCACGGTGGTCGGCGCGGCGATCGGCGTGCCGCTGAACGTCATCGGCGCGGGGATGACCTACACGGCGATCGGTTCCGCGATGACGAAGGCGGGCCTCGATCTCGCCAACCGCGTCGAGCACGACCAGAGCATCAGTCCGTTCGACGCCGGCGCCCGCGCCGACTACATCAACCTCGTGCCGATGGCGGCCGGCGGGGCCGCGAAACTCGCAGGCACGAAGCTGTTCGAGCGCGCGGTCACGACCAAGGTCGCATCGGTCATCGCCAAGGGAGCGGAACGGACGGCGTTCGTGACCGGTGTCGCCGGCGCCGGCGAGGCGTTCGTCGAATCCGGTGTCGACCTGTTGCAAGGCAATACGAAGGCGGCCGGCGAAGCGTTCGAGTCCGGCTTCATCAATACCGCGCTGATGGGCGCGGGCGTCGCGAAGCAACGCGCGGTCACGGGCATCCGCACCCGCACCGGACGGCCGATTGCCGCGCACACGACGGATGGCAACGTCGTCAAGGTCGACGACCAGACGATCGGGCAAATCCTGAACAAGGACGGCCCCGCGTCGCTGTCGGCCGGCCGCACCCGCGCGACGCTCGACGGCGAGGCCGTGAAGGTCGCGCCCAACGGTATCCTGATGGTCGGCGACAAGGTGCTGACCTACGAAGACCAGCCGATCCGCGTGCTCGACAAGGTCTCGGCCAAGCAGATGCCGCCCGGCAAGTCGGTGATGCTCGGCCAGGACGGCACGCTGTCCGTCGTGTCGGCTTCACCGAAAGCCTGGACCCACGGTACGCGGATCGACAGCGTGACGGACACCGGCGAGCGCATGACGTTCGGCCCGGACGGCGCCATCGGCACGACGTCGAACATCGTCGCGAAGTCGCGGCTCGACAGGCTGGACGAGGTCATCGACCAGGGCAAGGACCTGCACCGCCAGTTGCGCGACACCGCAGCGAGAGAGACGCGCCGCATCCAGCAGGCCGCCGCCGAAGGCGAAAGCGCGAATGCGGCACACGACGCCCACGGTACGCAGCGCACGAGCGAGGCGCGCGCGCAGGCCGACCGGCAGCACGACGACCTCGGCGCGGACCGCACGACGGCCACCCGCGGCGCCACTGCACGCGCCGCCGATATCGACGAAGCGGCCGGCGCCGGCACGCGCACGAAGCCGGACGGCACGCCGCCGCGCGTCAATGTGCGGGTCGTCGACCTGACGAACGAAGCGCCCGCCACGCGGCCCGCGACCTCCGACCCGGCCGGCATCGCGGTGCCGCGCGGGCCGAGCGTCGAGCCGATGCAGGTCGGCGAGCGCACGGTCTATCTCGTGCGCAACGGTGCGGCACACGATCCGGGCGCGCGTGCGCCGCGTCCGCAGGATCTCGAGGAGCCCGTGATCGTCGTCGCCGGCGAGCACGACGCGGCACTTGCGCCCGAGCTGGCGAACCGCTGGCAGAAACCCGTCTATGCGGCCGCGCCCGACGCATTCGGCGCCGATGGCCAGTTGCGCGCCGATGCGCGGGTGCTGCGCTTCGACCCGGAACCGGAAGCGGTGGCGATGGAAAACGGCCCTTCCGGAGCCGCCGCGGCCGACGAAGCATCGCCGGCGTCGTCGCGCCCCGCTGCGCCCGACGAAACGGTGATCGTGCTGGCCGGCAAGCGCGGCCCGAACGAGCCGGCGATGCCGCGCGCGGTCGCGACGCCCGAACCCGTCACCGCGCACGACGGCATCTTCAGCGCGCCGAACCGCGTGCTCGTGGTGGTCAAACCGGACCACCCCGCCATTGCCGAAGCAGCAGCCGAACCCGTGGCGGATCGCGGTACGGCCGCCGTCTCTGCGCGCGACGAGACGCCCGCCGAAGCCGCCGGCGGCAAGACCGTCCGCACGCAGGCCGGTGACGCACGCACGCCCCTGCCGACCGACGATCCGGCGCGCGCGGCGCCCGCGGAAACGCCCGGCACCGCGACACCCGATTACGCCACCCCGCATCCCGGCTGGATCACGCGGATGCAGATGCGGCTGGGCGGCGCACCGCTGCCGGAAGCCGTACAAGCGCTCGCGATGCAGTCGGGCACGCTCGCGACGCAGTTGCGCATGCTGCAGGACGCCGGCTGGCGCGTGACGATCGGCAAACGCGGCCGCGGCAGCCACGTCGATACGCGCAAGCGCCGCGTGACGATCGACGGCGGCCTCCGTGATGCCGGCAGCATCACGTACGTGCTCGCGCGCGAGTCGCGCAAGGCCGTCGAGGCGATGGCCGGCGTGCTGGACCACGACTCCGGGCAGCGCGGCGGCTTCACGCGCAAGGCACTCGAGGCCGAGGCACGCGCGCAGATCAGCGCGTTCGAGGCCCGCTACGAAATCAAGCTGGCAAGCGGCACCGACATTGCCGCGCACCTCGTTCACCCGGACGCAATCGCGCGCGAAGGCGCGAACTGGCGCGGACGGTCGCACGACTACGCAGGCACGGTCGACCGGCTGGCGAGCACGCTGGGCGGCGTGCATACGTCGGGGGCGGACGGCCCGACCTATCGCGCGTTCTACAACGACGCGCGGTCGCGCCAGAAGGGGCGCGGCGGCATGCCGCGCCGGATGCCCGCGCCGCGGATGGACGAAACCGGCGCCGCGCCGCGCGGCGTCGCCCGCTTCGACGCGCGCGTCGCCTGGAGTCGCGCGCATGCCGAGATCGCGTCGCCGTACCGCGCCGGCGAGCGCCCCGATGCCGCCGAGCTGGCCGCCGCGCGCACGCGTCATTTCACGATCGACCCCGGGCGCCGCGTGGTCGTGCTGCACGCCTACACGCGCGCGGACGGCACCCTGCTCGTCGACGGCCAGCCGGTCGGCGCGCACGAATACCTGCTCGAGATGGCGCCGCCGTTCGTGGTGCAGGAGGGCTATGCGATCGTGCTCGCCGCGAAGCACGACGGCGCCGCGCATGCGGCGCGGCTCGCGAACCTGTGGCAACGGCCCGTGTATGCCGCACCCGCGGAGGCGGTCGGCGCGCACGGCGCGCTGCTCGATACCGGCACGTTCCACCGTTTCGATCCCGCGCCCGCCGCGCCGCACGATCTCGGCCCGCTGAACGCCGACCCGCTCGGCGTCTATGCGCACGGCGACCGCAACGCGCGGGTCGACGTCGCATACGAAGCCGGCGAACTGCTCGGCGCCGGCGGCGAAAAAACCGTATTCGCGCTCGGCGACGACGCCGCACTCGGCCTCTACGATCGCCACGCACACCCGGAATCCGGTCACGTGCGCGCGGCCGTCGACGAACGGCTCGCGCTCGACGATCTGCGTTCTTACGGATTGCAGACGGTCACGATGAGCGGCCCGTTCTCGGTGCTCGGCCGCGTCGGCGTCCTGTACCGCCCGCTCGGCGTCCTGCATACGCACACGATGGTCGCGACCGGCACGCTACCGCGCGTCGTCACGCGGGCCGCACTGGAACACATCCGGAAGATTCGCGCGGTCGTCGAACGCGAACGCCTCGCGTTCGACCTTCAGGGCATCTTTACGCGCAACGGCGACTTCCTGCTGAGCGATCCCGGCCCGGTCTCGCGCGACCCGATCGAACACCAGCACACGCTCGACAAGCTCACCGAACTCGAACGGCTGCTCTCGCACGGCCTCGAACAGGGCGACATCGCCATCGCGCGCCCGGTCATCGCCGACACGCTGCCGCCCGACGCGTTCGTTCAGAAGCCGTCTGTCATCACGCAGATCCGGATGCGGTTCGGCGGCGTACCGCTGTCGAAGAAAGCGCTCGCGCTCGTCGATCGCTCGACGCTGCTGAGCGGGCAACTGGCACAGGCGCAGGCCGCCGGCTGGAAGGTCGTGGTCGGCCGGCCCGGGCGCGGCAGCCGGATCGATACAGACAAGCAGCGCATCGTGCTCGACGGCCGGATGCGTCACACCGGTACGCTCGTGTACGCGCTCGCGCACGAAGCGCAGCATGCGGTCGACGCGATCGCCGGACGCCTGCTGCTCGACGGCGCGCCCGGCGACACGCTGGTCGACCGCGCGCTAATGGCCGAAGCGCGTGCGCAGGCGAACGCGTTCGCGGTGCGCCGCGAGCTCATCGACGACATGGGCATCGACATCTCGCAGGATGTCCTCCTGCCCGACGCGATCGCGCGCGAAGCCGACCGCGTGATGCCCGACGACGAAGCCGGCCTGCGCCGGCTCGCGGATGCGTTCGGCGACGCCGAGCCGTCGGTGCCCGGCTACGCGACCTATCGCGACTACTACGCGAGCCAGATCGCGCGCATGCAGGCCGGCGGCGTGCCGCGCGAAATGGCCGGGCCGGCCTCCCCGGCGCATCGGCCGGCGCGCGGGCTCGCCGCCCGCAAGGCCGCCAAGCGCGAACAGCGCGCGCTCGATCTGCTCGCGTCGCACGGCAAGCGCGACCTGCTGCGCGTCGACGGCGACCAGCTCGACAGCATCGACGCGATGAAGGCAGCGTTCGGCACCGACGCGCATGTGCTGATCGCGCTGCGCACCGACCGCCCCGCCGACCGGCGCGACGCGATCCATCCGCAGCCCGAATTCATCGCAAGCTTCCGGACCAACGCACAGGGCAAGTTCGTCGACAAGACGGCGGCATCGGCCGATATCGATCCGCACCTGTTGCAGGACGCGTTTCTCGCACTGAAGGACAAAGGCGCCGCGAGCCGCGGGGATTACGACTACTACGTGTCGCCCGTCGCGCTCGCCGAGTTGCGCAAGTTCGGCGGCGCCGCGCGCATCGACGCGTATTTCGGCGAACGCCGCGCGTGGGATGTCGAGCCGTCGGACACGGGCGTCGACGCGGAAGTCGTCGAAAACGTGAACAAGCTCGACGGCGCGCCGCGCTTCCTGCGGCCGAAACCGGCGGCGCGACACGATCCCAGCGCCGGAACGACGGTCTATGCGGTCGAACGCAAGACCGGCACGGTGCTCGGCTACGCGACGCGCGATGGCGCCGGGAAATGGACATACGTCGAAACGACGTCGCTCGGCGATGCCACGATCGAATCGCGCGAGCTCGCCGCCGCGTTCCGGCGCCGTAACCGGGCGTTGCCCGGCGGGCGTCGCGGCGTACAGTTCGTCGTCACGAAGGTTGCGCACGACGTCGTCGAAAGCTACGGCGGCTTCGCGCCGGCCAAGATGCGCCGCCCGATCAGCAAGCCGAAGGCGCCGCTGTCGAAGCCGGATGCGTACGTGCAGCACGTGCTCGGGAGCACGCATCCGTCGCTGCGGCGCCAGAACCGCGCGGCGGCCGAGGCGGCCCCGCCCGACCTCCTCCCGACGGCGGCGGACAGCGCGCTCGACTTCAACGCGCACCACGCGGACGCGCTGAAACGCGCGCTCGAGATGGGCAAGATTCCCGACGGGCACTACGTGTACGTATACGACCACGAAGGCACGGTCACCGATGTGCTGACCGGGTCGCTGACCGGCCTCATCGCGGTGGAGAACGGCACGGTGCGCTGGTACGACGACGTCGGCCAGTTCCGCGACCCGGACAACCCCGGCCTGCCGCTGGAGCGGGCGACGATCGGCCGCGGCCCGTATGGCGGCAATCAGCATTTCCTGCTTTCCAGGCTCGCCCCCGACATGTTCGAGCCGCGCGCCGCCGCGCTCAAGGCGGCCGCTCTGCAAGCCGCGCAGCCGGCGGCGGCGGCAACGCCGCCCGCTGCGAGCCAAAGCGGCAAAGGCACGAATGCGGGCAAACGCGGCAAGGCCGGCCGAAAAGGTCGCAAAGGCAAGCAGGCCGCGCACGGCAGCCAGCGAGCGCAGCCGGCCGCCGCGCCTGCTGCGCCGCCCCCGAAACCGATCGCACTCAGGCCGTTCCAGCCCGCGTACGTATCGGGCTCGATCGTCGAATCGGTCACGCGCTACGGCAACGCGAAGATCGCCGATTTCGCGTCGACGCTCGAGCGCCTCACCGAATGGGGCAAGCGCGACGTCGGGCGCAAGGAAGGCAACGGCCTCACGTTCACCGACTCGCCGAAGGCCATCCTCGCCGATGCCGTGCTGGCGAAGAAGATCTTCGGAACGCTGCACATGTGGCGTGAAGCATCGAGCCTGCACCCGCACGGCGCTTTCACCCGGGCCCCGGCTGAGCGCAATCTGGTCATGCGGGGCGCGCAATGGATCGGCGCGGCGCGCAGCACGGACAGAAAGCTGATCCGGCGATACGTGAAGTTGGCCACGCACGCCAAGCTGGCCGGTCT
Organism: Burkholderia cepacia; assembly: GCF_001718835.1. Taxonomy (NCBI): domain Bacteria; kingdom Pseudomonadati; phylum Pseudomonadota; class Betaproteobacteria; order Burkholderiales; family Burkholderiaceae; genus Burkholderia; species Burkholderia cepacia. Next base: position 2,489,637 of record NZ_CP013444.1, read on the forward strand.
CGCCGACCGCTTCGTCCCGATGTCGCGCTCGTTCTCGCTGCGCGACGATCCCGAGCAGATGAAGCGCTACATCAAGCGGTATGGCGGCGCGCTGCCGGCCGTCGCGCTGCAGGTCGATCCGTATTCGCTCGCCGCCGCGATGGGCGCCCTGCAGGATCCGGGGTTCATCCAGCGCGCCAAACGCTTCGGCGATCCGTCCGGTGCGCGCTACGACGACGAGACGGCGACGCTCACACGCACGGACGCCGACGGTACGCAGCACACGCTCGAACTCGACGATCTCGCCCACTTGCACAAGTGGCTCACGGCGGCCTCCGAATACGGCTTCCTGCTGCGCATCGAAGCGGCACCGTCACGGCCGCGCGTATCGCTGGAAGACGGCCATGCGATGGCCGGCACGAACAACGGCTACGCGGAAATCCGGCGCATCGGCGAGGCGCTCGAAGTGTGGGCGGAGCAGAACGGCGGCAAACCCGCGCCGCTCGTGCTGCTGACCTTCCACGGTTCGGACGCCGTGCTCGAGCCGGTGCCGGGCGAAGGCCACGTCGCGTTGCTCGACGCGATCCTGAGCCGCAAGCAGCTCGACTGGGTGCATGTCGGCCTGTCGTGGGGCACGCACGGCGACGATTTCATCGCGAATGCGGATCTGACGCGCGCGCTGGCGGCGAAGATCGCCGACTACAGTAAAAACGCCCCTGAAAAATTCGCGAGACTGCACGGCGGCGATGCGCTGACGCGCGTGTTCGAACCGGTCGGGGCGCAGGATTTCGCGAACCAGCAACGATTCCTGTTCTCGGAAATCGAGCGCATCGCGAAAAAGGCGCACCAGATGTCCGACGCCGAGATCGTGGAGTTACGCGACGCGCTGTACGAAGGCAACACGTCGACGCTGCTGAACCTGGCGCGCCGGGCGACGAACGAGACGTCGCAAACGCGATGGAACGGCAAGGCGCCCCACAACCGGCTCGCCAAGCGGGCCCACGAGGCCGGCAAGAAATGGCTCGACCGCTATCGCGACAGCGTTCCCGAGCGACCGTCGCTCGCACCGGTATCGGCGGCCGACAGCCGCGCGTACTGGAAGAACGTCACCGGCCAGAAAGCGCTGCAGTATGACGCGTCGCTACCGATCGGCGCCGCACGCAAGGCCATCGCGCAGCCTGATACGCCGAGCGCCACGATGGACGAGGCCAGCGCACGGCTCAACGCGCTGCGCGTGCACCGGTTGTCGAAAGATCCGGCCGACCTGCGGAAGACGAAGATCGCGGGCGGGATCGTCTTGGGCGCATCCAGCCTGATCGGCCTGGGCGCCTGGAGGCATCTGCTGGATACGACCGCACTGGGTAATGCATCGTCGTCGTTTCTGCTCGCGTCGCGTCTCGGACGCGTGTTCCAGGTGATGCATCAGGGCGCGATCCGCAGCCTGCAGTCGGGCGATCCGAAGGCTGCGGTGGCGGCCATCACGCACCTCGGCACCACGCTCGCCCGTCAGTTCAACTCGACGACGCACGACTACGGCGAACATCGGCTTCGCCAGCTCGACGCCGCGGTGCGTCACGCGCAAGCGAAGGCCACTCAATACGTCGAGCAATACCAGCAGGGGACGATGAGCTTCGACGACGCGAAGACGAACATCACCGCGCTCGCCGACGACGTGCTCACGCAAATGCAGGGGTTCGTCGGCGGCACGTCGCTGCAGCAACTGCATGCCGGCAATCCGCGCAGCGGGCTGGGCATCACGGCGCGCGCGGGCATGACCGTCGCGTCGGTGGCGACGATCGCGACCGGCGTCCTCAAGACCTTCTATCCGACGCACCCGCTCACCGGGTTCGACGTCACGCTGGGCTGGACGGCCATCGCCAGCGGCGTGATCGGCACCGCCTACGCCGGTACGTCGCTCCTGATGGTGTCGCGACGCGTGAACGCGGACAAACGCAGTCGCGTCGTGCGCCTGCTCGATTCGACGGGCGACTTCACGTCGGTCGCGCTCGGCGGACTCTCCGCCGTGTCCCAATGGCGACAGGGCGAATACGATCTCGCGATCGCGACCGGCACCATGACCTCGCTGCTGCTCGCCGGCCGGCTCAATACGCACTTCCCGAATGCGACGCCTTTCGTCAAGAAGATCCCGACCGCGGTGATCATGATTCCGGTCGCCGCATACGGCTACAAGTTCGTCATCGGCATGGCGCCCGTGATCGGCGGGGCCTTCAACTGGCTTTCCGGCGGCGGATCGTCGCAGTCGAACGTCGCGCCGGGCGCATCGTCGAGTGCCTCGCCAAGCGCATCGTCGAATGCGTCGCCGTCGCCTTCGGCGAGCGCCCCGTCGTCGCAGCCGCAGCCGTCGCAAGGCACGCCGTCGAACCCGCCGTCACCGTCGAACACGCCGCAGCCCTACATCGTCGTCGACGGCGATTCGCTGTGGGTGATCGCGGACCAGCATCGCCAGTCGCTGCTCGACGCCGCGCACGTATCGCGCGCCGACCAGCAGGCGATGACGCGCGGCGAACAGGATGCGCGTGCGTTGAACGAGATCCTGCAGCTCAATCCGTCGGCCGCGCGCGATCCCGCGCATTTGCCGATCGGCACACCGCTGGTGATCGGATGAGTGTCGGCCCGCCGCGCATCACGGGCGGCGAGCGCGACGATGCCGTCACGCCGCGCGTTGCGCCTCCAGCCACGCCTGGAACATCAGCACCGTCCACAACTGGTGCTGCCAGTTCATCCGGCCGGTCACGTGCTGCCGCCACAGGCGTTCGACCGCGTCCGCATCGAAAAAACCTTCCTCGCGCAACCGCGCGGGATGCAGCAGCGTCTGCGCCCAGTCGCGCAGCGCGCCGCGCAGCCAGTGATCGACGGGCGCGCAGAAACCCTGCTTCGGCCGGTCGATCAGCGCGGACGGCACGTACCGGTCGAGCAGCCGGCGCAGCAGCGCCTTCGACTGCCCTTCCGGCAAGCGCACGTGCGCCGGCACGCGCCACGCGAATTCGACGACGTGATGATCGAGGAACGGCATGCGCGTTTCGAGGCTCACCGCCATCGCCGCGCGATCGACTTTCGCGAGGATGTCGGTCGGCAGGTACGTGAGCGTATCGATCGCCATCGCCTGCTCGGCGAAGCTCAGGTGCGCGGGCCACGCGGATACGGTGTCGAGCGGCGTGGCCGGCTCCTGCCCCGACAGCGCGAGGCGCTCGGGATGATGCACCGACGACATCAGCAGCCGGTACAGCCCGATGCGGCTCTCGGCGGTCATCACGTGGCCGAGCTTGTGCAGGCGATCGCCGATGCGCGCCGCCGATTCGCGCGCCTCCACGCCGCCCCACGCCCCCTGCGCGACGGCCGCCAGCTGGTCCGCGTGATCGGGCCGCAACGCATGCAGCGCGGCGGCGATCCGCGCGCGCACGGCGCCCGGTACGCGATGCAGCTTGCGCCACAGGCGCGGCGTCAGGAAGTAGCGCGTATAGCCGCCGAACAGCTCGTCGCCGCCGTCGCCGGACAGGCTCACCTTCACATGCCGGCGCGTCAGCTCCGACACGAGAAAGGTCGGGATCTGCGATGCATCGGAAAACGGTTCGTCGTAGATCGACGGCAGCTTCGGCACGACGCCGAGTGCATGGTCGGCCGTGACGTAAAGCTCGGTATGGCGCGTGCCGAGATGGCGCGCGACGGCCTTCGCATAACCGGCCTCGTCGTAGCCGGCCTCGTGGAAGCCGATCGTGAACGTATCGACCGGTGTCGACGATTGCGCCTGCATCAGCGCGACGATCGTCGACGAATCGATGCCGCCGGACAGGAACGCCCCGAGCGGGACGTCGGCTTCCATCTGCCGCGCGACGGCCTGGCGCAGGACCGCGTCGAGCTGGCCCACCGCGTCGTCGGCACTGCCCTCGAACGGCTGCGCGCGACCGTCCTCGATCGCCTGTTCGAGCGTCCAGTACGCACGCTGGCGCGGCGTGTCGCGCGCATGCTCGAACTGGATATACGTGCCGGGCGGCAGCTTGTGGATGCCGCGATAGATCGTATGCGGCGCGGGCACGCTCGACTGGCGCAGGTACAGGCACAGCGCGTCGCGATCGATCGCGCCGTCGAAGCCCGGATAGCCGCGCAGTGCCTTCAGTTCGGACGCGAACACGAGCGTGTCGCCGATCCGGCCGTAGTAGAGCGGTTTTTCGCCGATCCGGTCGCGCGCGAGCGTCAGCACCCGCGACGCCCGGTTCCACAGCGCGAACGCAAACATGCCGGTCGCGCGCCGCAGCGTCGCGTCGACACCCCACGCGACGATCGCCGCGATCAGCACCTCGCTGTCGGAGTGGCCGCGCCACGCCGGTGCGCGGCCGGTGCGCTCCAGCTCCTCGCGCAGCGCCCGGTGGTTGTAGATTTCGCCGTTGAAGACCATGACATAGCGACCGCACGCGGACGCCATCGGCTGTCGGCCGTGTACCGACAGGTCGACGATCGCGAGCCGCCGGTGGCCGAGCGCGATGCCGGCTTCCGGGTCGACCCAGATCCCCTGCCCGTCCGGCCCGCGATGCGCGAGGCTTGCCGTCATGCGCGCGAGCGTGCCGCGCGCTGTCTCCTCATCGATGGCGACGCTATTCAGAAAGCCGTCGATTCCGCACATGTTCTTGCCCGTGTATTGATCGAACCCGTCTCGCTCGGCGCCACGTCGCGGCACGCCGTCGGGCGAGATGGTCGGGCCATGTTACGGAGAAATTATTCATCAATAAATCTGGGTGGCCGTTGGCAGCCATCGAAAAAAATCGGCGTCAAGCGTCGCATGCGGAAATGGAGAAAGGGCCACATCGGATGGCGCGCCGGGCAGATCCTGTAACGAAACCGTAAACGATACGGATGGCGAAACCGCAACGGCAATGAACATAAAAACGGCAACCGATTCGAATTCCGAAATTTCGGCCGCTCAATTCGCGCCCGTCGCCCACTTCAGCAGCGCCGCCACTTCGCGGAAATGCCGCGGCTGGATCGTGCCGTTTTCCGGCGTCGAGTCGTACAGCGCCTGTGCAAGCCCGACGTTCGCGAGCGTCGGGCGCAGCGCGTCGCGCGCGAGCCGGACGATCCGCTCGGCCGCCTCGCCCTCGCCGCGCGCGAGCACCCACGGCAGCGAGCCCATCCCGCCGTAGTACAGCGCGACCGCGACGCGCGACGAATAAACGACCACCGATGCGAAATCGATCCGGTCCTGCAGCGACGCATACTGCAGTTCGCGCGCGAGCTGCCGCCGCTTCGCCTGGATGTGCGGATCGCCCTCGTCTTCCTTGTGCTCGCGCCGCACCTCGTCGATCGACATCTTCATCTTCTTGTTGAACTCGTGATGCTGGTGAACGATGTCGATGATCGCCATCACGATATAGACGAGCGCCGCCCAGCCGAACAGCAGCATCAGCAGCTTCATGATCAGTGCGAGGATCGACATCGGCCGCGTAAAGCCGGATTGCACGGCCGGATCGAGCGACTCGACGATCAGCCAGCCGAGCGTCGCGACGAGCAGCACCGTCTTCAGCAGCATCTTCACGAGATTGACGACGTTGCGCAGCGACGCCATGTTCTTCAGCCCTTCGGCCGGGTTGAGCCGCGACAGCTGCGGCACGAGGCGGCTCCACGCCATCACGCCGCCGACCTGCACGAAACCCGCGAGCAGCCCGAGCGCGAGGCCCGCCCCGACGATCTCCGCCGACAGCGTCATCCAGTCGCGCGCGGCGCCGCCGACGAGCGCCGCGAGCCGCGCGCCGGGATCGGCCGCGCCGACCGCATCGAACACGAGCCGGAACAGCCCCTGCAGGCGCCCGAACAGCGCGCCGAGCCCGACCGCGAGCGCGACGCATGTGCCGACGAAACACGCCGTCGAGATCGTCTCGGCGCTCTTCGGCACGTCGCCTTTCTCGCGCGCCTCGCGCAGGCGCTTCGCGGTCGGCTTCTGGTCCTTCTCGGCCATGTGCGCGCCGTCAGGTTGCGCCGTGCGGCGCGAACAGCGCGCGCAGCAGCGCCATCAATCCGCTGTCGGGGCTCAGCAGCGCATGCAGCGACGCATACACGACCGGCAGGAACAGCATCATCATCAGCATCGCTAGCACACTCTTCACCGGCTGCGCGAACACGAAGATGTTGAGCTGCGGCACCGCGCGCCCGACGAGGCCGATGCCGAGCTCGACGAGCACCAGCACGATCACGACCGGCGCCGAGAGCTTCACCATCCAGTCGAAGATCGTGTCGGTCTGACGCACCACGAAGGTCTGCAGCATCGACGAGAAATCGGGGCCGAGCGAGCCGATCGGCCACCATGCGTACGACTGCGCGAGCAGTTGCACGAGCACCTGCAAGCCGCCCGCCGTGACGAACAGAGCGATCGCGACGAAATTCAGGAATCCAGAGGTCGGGCCGCCCTCGTGCCCGCCCATCGGATCGAAGAACGCGGCGCTGCCGCTGCCGGTCTGGAAGTCGATCAGGTAGCCGACGCCCTGGATCGCGAACAGCACCGCGCTGAACGCCCCCGCGAGCAGCATGCCGACCATCGCCTCCTTCGCGACGAGCAGGCACCACATCAGGAACGGCAGCGCGGCCACCTGCGCGGCATCGATCGTCGGCGCGACGAACGCGGCGATCACGACCGCGATCCCGTTGCGCACGAGGCCCGTGACGATCTGCTCGTTGAACACCGGCACGACGAACATGATCGGCAACAGGCGCGGCATCACGTAGAGCAGCGGCCGCAGCATGCCGGCGACGTCGTTGAAGCCCGCGGCCTGGTCTAGCATCGGCGCTCCGCGGCGGCGGGCGGAACGGGATCGTCGGGCGCGGCGGACGCGTCGGCTTCAGCGGCGATATCGGCGCCCGTTTCCGCTTCGGTCATGGCCGCATCGAACGCGGCCGCGGCCTCCGTCGGCGTGGACGCATGCCCGGACGCGTCGCCCGCGCCGGCCACCCAGGTGCCGCCCGTCGAGAAGCGTCGCACCGCGTAGCCGTCCGCGACGTCGTCGGCGTCGCGCTCGACCCGCGCGGCGAGCGCAAGCAGCGCCTTCTCGCCGGCCTTCTCAAGCTTGTCCTCGGCGGCCTTCGCCTTGCGCGCGGCGCGCTGCAGGTCGGCGAGCGTCGCTTCGTGACCGCGATGCACGTGCGCGGCCTCGCTCACCGACGCATGCGCGGTGCCGATATGCCGGTCGAACGTGCGTGTGTCGGCCGCCGCGTTCTGCAGTGCACGCGCGTCGCGCACGTCGTCGGCGAGCCGCGTCTGGATCGCGGCTTTCGCGGCGACCTGCTGCGCGAGCTGCGCCTGCGCAGCCGCGAGCGCGCGCCGGCTCTGCGCGGCGATGCCCTGCTGGCGCGCGGCCGCGACGCGCGCGATCTGGCTGCGCATCTCGCGCATGCGCTTCAGGCGGGCGAGCGTCGCAAGCACGAGACGGTCGTCGGCTTCAGACATGCTCGCTCGCCAGCCTCGTCAGCTTCGCGAGCAGCGCGTCGAAGCGCACGTCCTCGTCCGACGCCTGCGCGCAGAACGCGGCGATCGCGTCGCGCGCCCGCAGCGCGAGATCGCCGAGCCGGTCGCTGCCTTCGCGATACTCGCCGATCTGCACCAGCAGCTCGATCTCCTGGTACTTCGCGATCAGCTCGCGCACGCGCGCGGCCGCATGCTGGTGCGCGCGGCTCGCGACGAGCGGCATCACGCGCGACAGGCTCGCGAGCACGTCGATCGCCGGATAGCGGTTCGCGAGCGCGATCTTGCGCGACAGCACGATGTGGCCGTCGAGGATCGAGCGCACTTCCTCGGCGATCGGGTCCGATTCCTCGTCGCCTTCGACAAGCACCGTGTAGAGCGCGGTGATCGACCCGTGCGCGCCCTGGCCCGCGCGTTCGAGCAGGCGCGGCAGCACCGCGAACGTCGACGGCGGAAAGCTGCGCCGCGTCGGCGGCTCGCCGCTCGCGAGGCCGACCTCGCGCTGCGCGCGCGCGAACCGCGTCAGCGAATCGACGAGCAGCAACACGCGCTTGCCCGCATCGCGGAAATGCTCGGCGATCGCGGTCGCGACCAGTGCGGATTTCACGCGCTCCATCGCGGGGCGATCGGACGTCGACACGACGACGATCGACCGTGCGCGCACCTCCGGCGACAGGCTGTGCTCGATGAATTCGCGCACCTCGCGGCCACGCTCGCCGACGAGCGCGATCACGTTCACGTCGGCCTGCGCGCCGCGCGCGATCATCCCGAGCAGCGTGCTCTTGCCGACGCCGGACGGCGCGAAGATGCCGACGCGCTGCCCGACGCCGAGCGTCATCAGGCCGTCGATCACGCGCACGCCGGTCGGAAACGGCGTGTCGATCATCTTGCGTGCGAGCGGATTCGGCGGATCCTGCTGCGTCGATACCCACGCGGCGCCCGTCACGGGCCCGCGGTCGTCGAGCGGCCGGCCGAGCCCGTCGAGCACACGGCCGAACAGCCCTTCGCCCACCGGAAACACATGCTCGCGCCCGGACGGCACGACGGTCGTCTCCGGCGACAGCCCGGCGACATCGCCGAGCGGCGTGAGCAACGTCGTCTGCCGCGAGAAGCCGACCACCTCCGCGAGCAGCGTCGGCTGGTTCGGCGTGCGCAGCTCGCAGATCTCGCCGAGCCGCGCACGGATGCCCGTCGCGTTCAGGATCTGCCCGACCGCGTGATTGACGCGCCCCTGCACCGACACCGGCGAGAAGAACGCGAGCCCCGCGTCGAGCTCGCCGACGAGGCGGCCGCGATCGAACGTTGCGCCGTCGTCGTCGCCGGAAGATTGCTGATCGTCGAGCGGCGCGTTCATCGCGCGGCGCCCGTCAGCGCATCGCGGCGGATTGCCTGGCGCAGCGCGTCGATCTGCAGGTCGAGGCTCGCGTCGATCCGGCCGGACGGCGTCTCGACCGTGCACGCGTGGCGTTCGAGCTGCGCGTCCTCGACGATGCGGATCTTCTGCCGGTTCGACTGCCCGGCAAACGCGCCGTCGAGCGCGTCGCTCATCTCGTCCTTGCGGCCGGGCGCGACGTGCACGACCAGGAACGCCTCGTCGCGCACGAGCGGCGCGATCCGCGTAAGCGCGGCCTCGTACAGCTTCTGCGTGCTCATCTCGCCGACGATCGCGCGCACGGCCTTCACGACGATATCGGCCATCGCATCCTTCATCGTCTCCATCGTGCGCGTGGCGGCGAGCGCCTGCGTGTAGGCCTGCGCGGCCTGCTCGCGCTGCGCGCGGCGCATGCCTTCGTCGTAGCCGGCCGCCTGGCGCCTGTCGAATTCGCGCTGCGCGTCGGCGACGATGCGCGCCGCCTCTTCATGCGCGGTCGCGATCACCGCGGACGCGTCGAGCAGCGCCGCGTATTCGCGCTCCTTCAGCACCTTGCGCTCCGACAGCAGCTGCAGGTTGTCGCTCGTGATCAGAAAAGCCAGTCCCATGACGCAAGCCTCTCGGGAATCAGAAACAGGAACAGCAGTTCGCCGAACTGGTCGCGCTGCGCGCGGTTCAGCCAGTACGGCGCCTCGTCGTCGATCGCGCGGTTGAATTTCAGGCGCACGCGCCGCGCGACCGCGTCGCCGGCCACGCCGATGAAATCCGCGAGCAGCCGCCCGCCGCGCGCGCGGATCACGACCGGCAGCGCGGCGGGATCGGCGCGCCACGGTTCGAGCGTTTCGGCGAGCGCACCGAATTCCGGCGCGCGTTCGAGCACGAGTTCGAGCGCATCGCCGCCGAGCCGCGCCGCGACTTCCGCGCGAATGCGCCGCCCGGCCAGCGCGTCGCGCAGCCATGCGCGATGCAGCAGCAGCCCCGCATAGGAAGCAAGCTGCTCGAGCGCCGCGCCGGGCAGCAGCGCGAGCCGCGCGCACGGGTTCGCGGCGTCAAAGTCGTGGCGGCCGGCCACGTCGTGCGCGTCGAGCAAGTGGCGCGCGACCAGCTTTTGCCCGGCCGGGCCGAACGCGTCCGGCGACCGGTAGCGCGCGGGCCAGTCGGCCGGCACGCGCGTCACGTGCAGATAACGGTCGGGACGCAGGTTGAAGTCGCATACGAGCCGGTGGAACGCGGCGCGGCGCGCCGCGGGCGGCGGCGCGAGCGGCTGCAGCCACGGCAGCGGCGCGGCGCCGGGCGCAGGGTCGCCTGCCGCCGGATCGCCGGCCGCAGGATCGCCTGCCGCCGGATCGCCGGCCGCCACAAACGTGCGCGGATCGCTCATGCGCCGTCGCGCGCGCCGTCCGGCGTGCGCAGCGAACCGCCGCCCGCGCCGCCGTTCGCGTTCGCCTGCGCGCCGCGCGCCACGCCGAGCAGGCCAGCGAGCCGCGCGCCGAACATCCCGCGCCGCGCGGCCGACAGCGCGATCACCGCGCCGGTCAGCAGGATCAACGCGAACACGAGCCAGCCGAGCGGCGAGCGCAGCCGCACGATGTCGGCCAGCGCGCTGCCGATGCCGTCGACGCGCGCCGCGCGTTCGGCGGCCGGCTGCAGGAACAGCGACACGTTGTCGTACTGCAGCCCCTCGATGCTGTGCGCGACGAGATCCTTGACCATCGGCGCCATCGCGCGCAGGTCGACGCCGGGCCGGTAGCGGATGTAGACCGCGGCCGACGACGGCCGGATCTTGTCCGCGAGCGGGTCGTTCTCGGGAATCACGACCTGCACGCGCGCGACCACCACGCCCTCGATGTCCTGCAGCGTGCGCGACAGGTCCTGCGACACGCCGTACAGGTAGCGCACGCGCTCCTCGGCCGGCGTCGACACCAGCCCCTGCTTCTGGAACAGCTCGCCGAGGCTCGCATGGCGCGGCTTCGGCAGTCCGTTCGCGCGCAGCACCGTGAGCGCCGCGTGCAGGTCGCCGTCGGCGACGCTGACCTGCCACGCGTCGCGGTCCGACGTGTCGCGCGCGTCGTTGTCCTTCGACGCGCCGATGCCCGCGTCGCCGAGCACCGCGATCATCTGGTTCGCGTCGGCCTCCGACAGGCCCGAGTACAGCTCCTTCTGGCAGCCGGCGAGCAGCACGAGCAGGCCCGCGAGCAGCGCACGCGCCGCCCGGCTGCGCCACGCGGCAGCGCGCGGCGTCGAATCGATCGTCGTCATCGTTTGTCCGCGTTTGCGTCCATGTTTCCGGCGCGCGCCGCGCTCCCGCCGCGCGCGCCGCGGTGCGTCACTCCTGCGTCTTCAGCACCGTGTGCGTGAAGCCGTTCGCCGCCTGTGCGACCGACAGGCTCAACTGGTATTCGGATATCGTGGTGGTCGCCGTCCACTGGAAGTCCATCGCCTTCACCATCGTCATCAGCGGATCGCTGCGGTTGTCCGCCATCGACGTCAGCATCTCGGTGCGATGCTTGTCGATGTTCGCGTAGCGCGCGTCGAGGTCGTTGCCGTACGTGCGCAGCCGCTCGACGAGCGACGAATGGTTCGCCTGCGCGGGCGTCATCCGCACTGCCGGCGCCGCGTCGGACGGCACGCTCGCCGGCGCCGCCGACGCCGCCGACGCTGCAGCGCCCGGCGACGCGCCCGGCTGCATCAGCGCATCGAACTGCCGCACCTGCGCCGGATCGGACGCCGCGCCCGCCTGCTGCTGCGCGCCGCTCGCGAGCGCGGCCGCGCCCGGCGCGACACTTACGCCTGTCACTGACATGGTCTGTTCTCCTTGCTGCATATCTGACCGCATGGACCGCGCGCGCCGCGCGCGCCGGAACGGGCCGGCCGGCACGCGCGCACGCCGCGCCGGCCGGCGCCGGCGCCCGGCGTCATGCGCGGCCGGCGGAACTCAGGTGTTGCGCAACCTGGGCGTTCGCCGTCCCTTCCTGCGCGGTCACTGCGTTGCTGGTTTCGAACGTCGCGGTCGACTGCTGAACCTGGAAGTTGATCTTCGTCAGCTCCAGCTGCGTCTTGGTCAGGTCGTCCGCCTGTTTCTGGACATCGCCCGTATTGGTCACACCACCTGTCGAGGCACCCATGCTTCGCTCCTTTACGTGAAGTTCACCCACATTCCGGCGGCAGCCCCATGCCCCGCCGGCGACGTGAGCCGCCGCCCCACGGCGACGTCTCGCGTTTGCCGCGCGGCGCGCACCCGCGCGCCGCGCCTGATTTCCTGCGGCCCTAGCGCGCCGCCCCGCTCGCCGGTGCCGGCGCATTCGCGTCCGGCAGCAGCGCCGGCCCCGGCACCGGCTGCGCGACGCCGGCCGCGGCGCCGCTCGCTACCGGCTGCACGGGCGGCACGGGCGGCGCCGGCGCGACGCCGAGCGGCATCGTGATGCGCTGGCCGTTACGCTCGAACACCACTTCGTCCGCGCCGATCGACACGACGGTCGGCCCTTCCTTCAGCTTCGCGCCCTCGAAATAGCGGCTGCCGTCCACGGTCTCGATGTAGCGCTGGTCGCCGTCGCCGGCGAACACGGTCGTGATCTCGGGAATCCCGGCCGAGCCGCCGAGCGTGGCCGTCGTGCGCGGCGCGGCGGCCTCCGCGTCGCGCACGTGATCGACGACCTCGAGCGCCGGACGCGCATCCTTCATGTAGTTGCGGATCCGCGGCTCGATCTGCGCGCGCGCGGCCGCGCCCGTCAGCTCGATCCGGCCGCGGCCGAGATAGGTCACCGTCAGCGCCGTGTCGCTGAAATAGGTCTGCGCGGTCGCGACGAGGTCGCTCACCACGTACAGATTGCCGAGCGCCGCGTTGTCCACGCCCGCGACGATCTGCGCGACGCGCTCGCGCGCGGCCGCGTCGCTCACGTAGCCGGACACGAGCGCGCCGTCGTCGCGCGGCGACACGGCCAGCTCCGGATACGCATGCAGCAGCCGCTGCAGCCGGTGCGTGCGCGCGAGCACCGACTCGTGCTGCCACGGCAGCCGGCCGGACCATGCGACGAGCCCGTAGCCGAGCGCGCCGAGCAGCACGCCGACCCACAGCGCGACGACCGCGATCACGAGCCGCCGGCTGCCGAGCCGGCGCAGCCCGCCCGTGAGCCAGCCGAGCCACGCCGCTTCGCGCGCGGCCTCCGGCGCGCCGGTCTCGTCGGGCACCGCGACGCTCGCCTGCGCATGCCGCGCGATGCCGAGCCTGATCGTGCCGATCGTCACCACGTCCTGCGGCGTCAGCGAGCGGCGGCTCGCGCCGAGCGGCGCGTCGTTGAACAGCACCGGCGCGAGCGCGTCCCCACCGTGGTTCTGCACGGTCACCGCGAGCGCGCCGACCTGCAGGCACACCTGTTTCGCGCCGATCTCGCGATCGGGCAGGATCACTTCGCAGTCGGCCGACGTGCCGATCCAGTTCGCGCCGCGCGCGAGCGACATCGTGCGGCCGTACATCGGCCCGCTGAGAAAGCACAGGTTCCACGGCGACGCGAGCGCGGCCGCGCCGCCGGGCAACGCGCCGTCGCCGTGCGGATCAATGGCGGTCGTCGACATGGGCTGGCGCTCCTGCGGTCAGCGCCGGCTGCGCCGCCGCGTCCTTCGGCGGCGGCAACGCGGGCGGGCCGAACTTCGTGCCGGGCAGCGGCTTCGGCGTCAGCGGCACCGCGACGTCGTTGTCCGGCGGGCGATACATCGACAGCCCGTCGGGATTCGGCGGCACGGCGAGCCCCGGATTCACCGGCGAGCCGTCCGGCGCATACATCGACGCGGTCGTGACCACGCGCGGCGTCAGCAGATAGAAGCGCTCCATGTGGTTGCCGGTCTTGTCGGTGTACTTGAACAGGTTGCCAATCAGCGGGATGTCCGACAGCCACGGCACGCCGCTCTTGTTCAGCCGCACCTCGTCGTCGTTGAAGCCCGCGATCAGCAGGCTCTTGCCCTCGTCGATCATCGTCTTCGTGACGATGTTGCGCTGCTGGATCACCGGCACATTCGACACGGCCTGGCCCGGCACGATGTTGCCGTCCTGGATGTCGATCGACATCATCACGCTCTGCGGGTTGCCGGCCGCCGCGGCCCGCGCGGCTTCGTCGACGATCATCGGCGTCACCTTGATGCTCGTGCCGGTCGTCACGCTGTACAGCGACGAATCCTGGTAGCCCTGCACCTGCACGTAGAACTGCGTGAGGTTCTCGAGGATCGCCTCGGTGTTGTCGAGCGCGAGCACCTTCGGCTTCGAGTGGAGCTGCGCCTGCCCCTTCTGCGCGAGCGCGTTCACGCGTGTCAGCAGGTAGTTGCGCAGCGAGCCGCCGATCGACGCGGTGAGCGCGATGCCGGTCGGCATGAACGCGCCGATCTGGCCCGCCTCGCTGGTGTCGATGCCGAACGTCAGCGGCGGATTGCCGGCGCCGCCGAACTGCGTGTTGCCGGTCAGCGGGTTCGCGCCGTTGCCGATCTGCACGTCGCCGTGCTTGGTGTGCAGGCGCCAGTCGATGCCGAGACTGTCGAGCGAATCCTCGTTGATGTCGATGATCGTCACGTTGATCTCGACGATGCGCGGCCGCTCGTCGAGCTGGCCGATCAGCGACTGGTAGCGGTACATGTTCTCCGGCAGGTCGCGCACGATCACCGCGTTGATCGCCGGATCGGCCTCGATCTGCGGCAGCGTGTCGCCGCCGCCCGCGTTCGCGAACGGCGAGAACGCGCCGGCCCCGTCGCTCGCGTAAGCGCCGCCGTAGCCGCCCGAGCGCGGGCCGCCGGAAATGTCCGGGAAATCGAGGCGCGGCACCGCGATCGTCAGGCCCGAGCCGAGCTTCACCTGGCGCGCCGCCTGGCCGAGCGGCGCGCTCGCCGGCACGAGATTCGTCCCGCCGCCGCCCTTGCCGAACAGCCGGCGCAGGATCGTCGCGACGCCCGGCACCACCACTTCCCTGCCCGAGCGGTTGATCGTGACGTCGGACGCCCAGCCGTACTTCAGCCGGAACGCGCGAACGTCCGCGTGCTGGCCGTTCGCCGCCGGGTCGCCGACCGTGCCGATCGCCTGCCGCACGAGCTCGACGTAGCGGCGCGGCCCCGCTACGTACACGCTGTTCGCGCGGTCGTTGATCACGAGCGTGAAGCGCTTGTCGGCCACCTGCATCGCCTGCAGCGCGCGGCCGATCTCGCCGGCCGCGTTCGGCGGGATCGGGATCATCTGCGTCTGCGACTGGTCGGCGGGATCGACGTACAGGAACGAGCCGTCGTAGTACCACGTGAGCCCGTAGGTCGAGCAGATCGTGTCGAGCGTCTGCTGCGGCGTGCCGGAGAAGCGGCCGCTGATCACGCCGTCCACCTTCGGATCGACGACCGCCGTCACGCCCTGCGACGCCGCCAGCTCGCGGATGAAATCGGCGATCTTCTTGCCGTTCGCGACGATCGTGAACGGCTTGTTGCGCCAGCGCAGATCCGCTGCGCGCGCGGGCTGCGCGAGCGTCATGCAAAGCGACGCCGACAGCAGCGCCGTCGCGCACAGCGCGAGTGCGGCCCGCTGCAGGCCGCGGGATTGGAACCAGACCGAAGCGACGCGTCGGCGCATCAAAAGACTCCTGTGGAAGAAACGAACATGCGTTCCAGCGCCTGCTGCGCGAAGCGCAGCACCTCGCCGCCGAGCCAGCCCGACAGCAGCACGAGCGCGACCATCACGGCGATCAGCCGCACCGCCATGCCGAGGTTGGCGTCCTGCACCTGCGTGACCGCCTGCAGGATCGCGACGACGAGGCCCGTGACCGTCGCGATCGCGACGATCGGCAGCGACAGCAGCAGCACCAGCATCAGCGCCTGCCGGGTGAGATCGAGAATCGTCGAGCCCGTCATCGCGCGGCTCCCGGCGCGCGCACCTCGGCGCCCGCGCCGACCGTGCCGTCGTCGGGCGGGTTCTTCACCCAGCCGATCGTGTGCAGCTGCACGTCCTCCTCGACCTCCTGGTACGACAGCACCGCGAGTTCGGGCAGCACCGGCTGCAGGATCGTCTTCACGTAGCGGCGCGCGCCGAGCGCGACCATCACCGCGAGCCGCGCCGCGCCGTGCGGGCCGTTCGCGCCCGCGGCCTGCACGATCGCGCGCACCTGTTCGCAGATGTCCTGCTTCACCGCGCTCGACAGCGCGAGGAAATTGCCCTGCTTGGTGCGCATCACCGCGCTCTCGATGCGCTCCTGCAGGTTCTGCTCGAACAGCACGACGCGCAGCTGGCGCGCCGCGCCCGCGTGGCGGTCGGTGATCATCCGGCGCAGGTCGACGCGCACCAGCTCGACCAGCGCGACCACGTCGTCGGGCTCGTTCGGCGCCCACGTGATCAGGCTCTCGAAAATCACGCGCAGGTTGCGGATCGGCACCTGCTCGGCGAGCAGCCGGCGCAGCACGTCGGTGACGCGCTGCAGCGGCACGAGCCGCGTCAGCTCGCCGACGAGTTCCGGGTGGTCGCGCCGCACGAGATGCACCAGCGCCTGCGTTTCCTGGATGCCGAGCAGCTCGTCCGCGTGCCGGCGCACGATCTGCTCGACGTGCGCGGCGAGCGCGGCTTCGCTCGTCAGCCATTTGGCGTCCGGCGCCGCGCCGTCGGGCTTGATCCACAGCGCGGTCGGGAACGGCCCGAACGCCTCGGCCGGCTGGCGCTCCGCGCGCTCCGGCAGCGGCGACGCGCCGTCCCACAGCAGCCAGCCGGGCTTCAGCGCGCCGCTCGCGGCGAGCACGTCCTGCAGATAGATCCGGTACGTGCCGGCGGCCGCGCCTTCGTCGTCGTTCAGCGTGAGGCGCGGAAACACCGTGCCGACGTCCGCGTCGACGCGCGCCTTCGCGCTCGCCAGCGCCGTCTGCAGCTGCGCGAGGTTCAGGCTCGTGCGCAGGTCGTCGGACAGCGACACCGCGATCAGCGACGTGACGCCGGCCGCGTGCGCCGCCTTCGCCGGCTGCCCGTCGTCGGCCGCGCCGACGCGCCCCGCGACGTGTATCAGGTTGAAGCTCGGCGCGGCGGTCTTGCGCTTGAGCTGCGTGAACGCGAACGCGCCGAGCCCGGCCGCGATCAGCGCGAACGACCATTTCGGGAAGCCGGGCACCACCAGAAAGCCGGCCAGCACGAGCGCCGCGATCAGGAGCGCGCGCGGATGCGCGCCGAGCTGTTCGCCCAGCTGCTCGCCGAGCTGGCGCTGCCGCGCATCGCGCGTCGCGACGCGCGTCGTCACGATGCCCGCCGCGATCGACACGAGCAGCGACGGGATCTGCGACGCCATCCCGTCGCCGACCGTCAGGATCGCGTAGCGTTGCAGCGCGTCGCCGATGCCCATCCCGTGCATCAGCGTGCCCACCGCGATCCCCGCGACGATGTTGATGAACGCGATCACGAGCCCCGCGATCGCGTCGCCCTTGACGAACTTCATCGCGCCGTCCATCGCGCCATGCATCTGCGATTCCTGCTCGAGCTTCTCGCGGCGCTCGCGCGCCTCGTCGGCGCTGATGATGCCCGCGCGCAGGTCCGCGTCGATGCTCATCTGCTTGCCCGGCATCGCGTCGAGCGAGAAGCGCGCGCCGACTTCGGCGACCCGCTCCGAACCCTTCGCGATCACGATGAACTGCACGACGGCGATCACGAGGAACACGACGCCGCCCACGACGACGTTGTTGCCGACGACGAGCCGGCCGAACGCGTCGATCACGTGGCCGGCGTTCGCGTGCAGCAGGATCAGCTTGCACGACGCGATGTTCAGCGCGAGCCGGAACAGCGTCGTAAACAGCAGCAGCGCCGGAAACGACGAGAAGCTGACCGCCGAAGGCACGTAGGTCGACACCGTCAGCAGCACGACGCTCACCGCGAGATTCAGCGAGATCATCCCGTCGAGCGCGATCTGCGGCAGCGGCAGGATGAACAGCGCGACGACCGCGACGATGAACGCGGCGAGGAACAGGTCCGCGCGCGGCGACGCGCCGAGGCGACGACCGGACACGCCGCGGCCGGCGGAAAACATCCGCTGCCAGTCGCGGGGAAGCGCCTTCGGTTCTGCCATCGTGTCGTCGCCCTCTCGGTATCGCGCGCGAACGGGGCAACCGCGGCCCCCCGCGCCGCGCGGTGCATTGAATGCGACGAGTGTAGCGATGCGGTACCGCGGAAAAACGGACCCGCCTCGTAGCGTCGAAGGCGGTTTTTCAGGGACGGACGAATCGGACTACGAAACCCTCGCGGACGGCTCGAATGCGCGCGGCCGAAACCGCTCCCATCGCCGCCGGCATCCTGCTCGACGCCGATCCGCCGGCCTGCGCATCGCCGCGATCGATGCTACGCGCGCAGCCGGCGGGCCGCCAGATAGGCGAGCTGCGCGCGGTTCTGCACGTTGAAGAGCTTTTCGAGCGAGCGGATATGGTGACCGACCTTGTGCAGCGACGTGCGCAGCGCGCTCGCGATCTCCTGGTCGGACAGCCCGTGCACGAGCCGGTCGAGCACCTGCTGTTGCTCGTCGCCGAGCGCGAAGCCGCGCATGCGCGCGATGCGCGCCTCGAGGAACGGCAGCGCGACACGATGCACCGCGAGGCTGACCGACAGCGCGCCGCCGATCACGCGATCGTCGATCCATTCGGTGCCGTGCGTCTCCGATGTCACGTTCACCGCGACCCGCAGGTCGAGGCGCGGCGCCGACAGGCCGAACAGCACGCCGCTGTTCATCGCGTGCGCACGCAGATGGCCGGCGAGCGCCAGCATCTTGCGGTCGCCGCTGCCCTGCGCGGCCGCCTCGATCTCGCCGAGCTGCCACGCGACCGGAAAGCCGCTCTGCCGCACCTGCGCGAACCGCGGGTCGCTCTCGTAGAGCATGCCTTCGAAAAACGGCTGCATGAACGTCGCGGGGGCGAGGTCGCGAAGCAGGTGCGCGCACAGGATGCGCCGCCCGATCATTTCGAACGCGCCGTAACCGAGCGTGCTGAAACCGATTTGCCGCAAGCGCGCATGGCATAACGCGAAATCGAATGCGCCCGGGTCGGATTTACCGGACGCCGATTGAACGACGGTAAAAACCTCCCGGCTCGCCGCCTGCCATTCGGCCGAACCGGCGAAGGCGGCCGCCAGGTCGGCCTGCGAAAACCACTCGACGCGTGGTGCGCCGTCAGCATATGTCATGAGGAGCCCGCCCATTTTCTCAATGTTGTGAATCCAGCAGCCCCGTCACGACTTGGTCTTTTCTTTATGGTTTCTTTACGATCCGTCTTCGCGCCTCTGCATGAAATATTCGACGCGATTAGTATTACGGCATATTACGCGTACACAGGCGTTTTTGTACAATGCCCCCGCGCTGAATCGGGATGTCGATCGGCGCCCATGAACAACAATGCTTCGATCGCAATGCCGCGACCGGCCATTCACGATGCGGCCGCCGCGGCGGTGCGCGTCGATTCCGAGGGATGGCACATGTCCGACATTGCATTGCATGAAGAAGCGGTCGCCCCACAATTTCCATTGCCGTCAGGCGACCTGGCGTGCCGCGACGGCGCGCAGCGCCCCCGCCCCGTGCAGGTCGTCTGGTGCGACGACGTGAAGCGCGGCGACGTCACGCAGCCGCACGCGCCGAAACTCGGCGTCGCCGATACGCTCGCGCACGCGCAGAGCACGGCCGAGCGCAGCCGGATCGTCGCAAGCCTGCTGCACCTGACGGGTTTCTCGACATTCGCGTACTTCGCGCTCGAATTCGCGCACGAGCGCGTCGAAAGTCTTTACCTGCACGAAGCATTCACACCGTCCACCTATCGCGGCGACTATGTGCGCCACCACCATCACGACGTCGATCCGCGCACGCTCGGCGCACGCGTGTGCAACATGCCGATCGTGTGGGACCTGCAGCAACTGCGCCGCCAGCACCGGCAACGCGTCGACGGCGCGAGCGTGCCGTCCGGCGCGCTCGACGGCTTCCTGCAGACGATGCAGGACGACGGGATGTGCAGCGGCATCATGTATTCGATGGCCGTGCCCGGCACGCGGCTGCATGCGTTCATGAGCTTCACCGCGCCGCGCCGCACGCGCGAATGGATCACGCCGGCGACGATCGAGCAGGCGCTGTCGATCGGGCTGTCGGTGCACAAGTTCGCGTCGCCGCAGCTGATCTCGACGTCGCGCGAGCGCGCGGTGAACGGGCTCACGCCGTTCGAGCAGGAACTGCTGCTCGGCATCGCCGAAGGCGCATCCGACAAGGAGATCGGCCGGCGCCTCGACACCAGCGCGCACAACGTCGACTATCACCTGCGCAAGCTGCGCAAGCGCTTCGGCGTCGCGAACCGGATCCAGCTCACGTACCTGACGTCGAAGCTCGAATTGATCTGAGCCGGATGCGGCGTTACCTGAGCAGCGTCATCTGCACCACCTTGACGATCACGAGACCGACCGCGATCACGAGATAGCCGCGCAGCACGGCCATCCAGACTCGCGTTGCAACCGTCATGTTCTGCGGCTCGAGCGTATCGAGCGGCGGCATGCGCCACGTGTCGCGCAGCGTGCGATCGATGGCCGGTTCGACCACGCGCTTGTTGCGGCGGATCAATACCGTCGCGATATAGCCCGTGATCGCGAGCACGGTGCCGCCGACCAGCACGTCGACGATCGCTTCGCCGCTGATGTCCGGATACATCACCGACGCCGTGAGGATGATCGACAGCAGCACGAGCACCCAGATCACCGCACCGGTGAACACGTTGAGCTTCGTCGAGTTGACCCACGGGCCGAGCACCTGGCGGTCGTTGCACAGCACCAGCAGGAACACCGTCGCGCTCGGCAGCAGCACGCCCGCGAGCGTCTGCACCGCTTCCGTCAGCAGGCCGAGCGGGCTGCCCGGAATCAGCACGAGCGTGGCCGCGGCCGCGACGATGCCGAAATACACGAGATAGAAACCCTTCGCATCGGACACGCCGCGGTGCAGCGAGTGGCGGATCTTGAACACGTCGCCGATTGCATAGGCCGTCGACAGCGACACGGCCGCGGCGCCGATGATGCACGCGTCGAGCAGCGCCACCGCGAACAGCGTTGCGCTCGTGCGGCCCGCATACTTCTCGAGACCCGCGATGATGCCGCCCGCGTCGGTGAAGTTGCCGGCTTCCGGATGCCCGTTGAACAGCGCGGCGCTGAAGCCGATCATCGCGACCGCACCGATCAGCACGAACACGATGCCGATCCACAGGTCGGCCTTTTCATACTTCATGAAGCGCGGCGTGATGCGCTTGTCGATCACGTAGCTCTGCTGGAAGAACAGTTGCCACGGCGCGACGGTCGTGCCGACGATGCCGATCACGAGCAGCATCACGTCCGACAGCTTCGCGTGCGCGGGCCAGTTCGGCACGAAGAAATCGCGCGTCATCTGCGCGGCGGGCGGATGGATCGACACGAGCACCGGCACGAGCAGCAGGCTCAGCACGCACAGCCCGATCGCGAACCGCTCGAAGCGCCTGAAATCCCCGGTACTCACCGCGGCCATGGTCAGCGCCGCGGCCACGCACACGCCGGCAACCTTCGGCAGCCCGAAGAAATCGAGTACGAACGTGATGCCGATGAACTCGGTGACGATGGTGAGCGCATTGAGCAGGAACAGGTCGATCACGCTGAACGCGCCCCAGAACTTGCCGAAGCGCTCGAAGATCAGCCGCGCATGGCCGACGCCCGTCACCGCGCCGAGGCGCAGCACCATTTCCTGGTTCACGTACAGCACAGGTACGAGCAGCAGCAGCGTCCACAGCAGCGTCGTGCCGTAGTTCTGGCCGGCCTGCGTGTAGGTCCCGAATGCGCCGGCGTCGTTGTCGCCCACCATCACGATGAGGCCCGGGCCGATGATCGCGAGCAGCGTGCGCAGGCGCGCCCACCACGAGCCGCGCGTGCCGGTGTCGTGATGCGCGATCGTACCGAGCGCACCGCGGATGTCGCCCAGGTGGGCATCGTCGAGCACGGCGCTGCGTTCGACGGCGATCGGTGGAGAAACGTTGGATGGCGTGGACATGATGTGTTCCGTACGGCTCATGGTTATCTGTCAAGCGTGCAACCTTGGCATGAGCCGCAGCTGCGTGGCGGCAGCCGCGCGTGCGCATGCCGAGACGCGCTCGGCGCTTCTTTCAGTGGATCAACGATTTCAGCCGGTTCAACAGGCGGACGAATACCGGCTGATGGGTATCGAGCGACAGCATCGCGTCGTAGTTCGAACGCGATTCCGTGACGTGCGGGAGATTCGACAGCAGAAGGCCGAAGTTCATGGTCTGGCTCCGTGCGGCGACGGCAGGCGTGCCGGCCGCGTGGTGGGCGCGGGGCCAGTCCGGGGCCTGAACGACGTGTCAGGCTAGTCGGCCGGATTGTCCCTGCGACCCGGGTTCAAAAGGGTCTGTGCTTGCAACGGGCATAAGGGACAACTGTCACTGTCGTTCATGGCGGCTCCTGTGCGGTGTTCCGGAGAACACGGTTGACCGCCGTCCTGCATGCGGGACACCGCGTGCGCATGCCTGCGAAAGGCGTGCGCGAGCGCGGCCGCCTGCCAGGCGGCGGTGAAACCAGATAGCGCATGCGCGACGGCATCACGCGTTACTGGCGCGAATCAGGGTGCACGTAGGAATTTGCTGCGGAATACTGCTGCGCGCACCGTTTGCCCGGGGGACAAACGGCGGCTTCGATGAGGCGCGGACGTCGGTCGCTCAGGCGGAAATTTCGTTCGAAGATCGACTACTGCAGGCGTCCAAGGCGGCGGCCCCAAGAGTGAAGATGCCGGATTCTATGGACGGCCCGAAAGTGAAGTCAACCCCTGGAATCCCCGTTATCGGAAAAATATTTCCGGGGCTCGGGCGCTGAAAGACTCGCCCTCGAAATCGCGCGCCCGAACCTTTCAGCGTAGGCGCGAATGCTTCCCGGCCGATGCGCAGGCGCAACGGCGCCGGGCAACCGCGCGGGTGGCTCGCACGCGTTGAAACGACCCTTGCCCGCCGCCGCGACGTGCGCGCAACGCATGCAAGCTTTTGTGCGATTTTTACTTGCGCTGCAGCAAACGACGCGAATACAATCCGCCGCAATTCATCACGGGAGTCCCTTCGTGGACACATGCTCTAGTTGCAGTTCGATGCCGGTCCAGGCCGGCCAAGCCATCGCGAGATAGCCGGCAGACGCATGTCTTACGCCGCTAGCTCGCATTCGTCGGGTTAGCGCGCTTCCTCCCGGGCCGGCCATCGCCGGTTCGTCCGTTGCACGCTCCGTCAAGTTTCAAACGCCGATCGCAGGCCGCACCGCGCGCGCCCGGGATCCATCACGTCGTCCGGCCTTCGCCGGACCGGACGGAGGCAGCGTCATGTTTCTTCAATCGTTCTCGGTCAGGCTCAAGCGATACGTGCACGTCGCTTGCAATCGCTCGCTCGTCTCGGCGCTGTCGCCGCTCGCGCACGCCGCCAGCAATTGGCGCGGCGCCGCGCTCGCGGACGCGCTGCTCCCGGCCCGCGCATCCGACTGCGTCGTGCTCGGCGGCATGGCCGCCGCCGTGGCGATGGTCGCGCTGCTGTGCTCGGCCGCGCCGCGCCTCGGCTTCGCGCAGGTGTGGCGCATCGGCGGCTGGCTGCCGTAAGCGCATCGCCTCGCTCGCGTCACCGGTTCATTCCATTAGCCAAACTAATCAATCATTCAATGAGACTCGCATGAAAAACCACTTCGAGCCCACTCCGCGCAAGACCCGTCTCCATGCGTGCGCGACGCTGCTGCTGTCGCTTGCGGCCGCGCCCGCGTTCGCGCAACCCGCATCGCCCGCAGCCGAGCCGGCCGCCGCCGCGCCCGCTCCCACCGGCTTGCGGGAACGCTCGAACCTGCTCGGCAACATGGGCGGCCTGCGCGACGTGCTCGGCGACCACGGCATCACGCTGAGCCTGCAGGAGACCAGCGAGTACCTGTACAACACGTCGGGCGGCACGGGGCGCGGCGGCGCCTACCAGGGGCTCACGCAATTCGGCTTCAACGTCGACACCGGCAAGGCGATCGGCCTGCCGGGCGGCACGTTCAACGTGTCGGCGCTGCAGATTCACGGCACCAACCTCACGCAGCGCTATCTGCAGACGCTGCAGACCGCGACCGGCATCGAGGCGAATTCGACCACGCGCCTGTGGGAGCTCTGGTACCAGCAGTCGCTGCTCGACGACAAGGTCGACGTGAAGGTCGGCCAGCAGAGCGTCGACCAGGAATTCATGGTGAGCCAGAACGCGTCGACCTTCATGAACGCCACGTTCGGCTGGCCCGTGCTGCCGTCGACCGATCTGCCGGCCGGCGGCCCCGCGTATCCGCTGTCGTCGCTCGGCGTGCGGCTGCGCGTGAAGCCGGCCGATGCGTGGACCGCGATGGTCGGCGTGTTCGACGGCAACCCGGCCGGCCGCACCGACGGCGATGCGCAGGTGCTGAACGCGCACGGCACCAACTTCAACCTGCGCAGCGGCGCATTCGTGATCGGCGAAGTGCAGTATGCGCTGAACGCGCCGCCCGCCGATCCGAAAGCGCCGCAGCCGGCCGGCCTGCCGGGCACGTACAAGCTCGGCGTCTGGTATCAGTCGCAGCATGCGAACGATCCGCGCTACGGCACCGACGGCCTGTCGCTCGCGAATCCGGCGAGCAACGGCATGCCGGCTGCGCATCGCGGCAACTACGGGTTCTACGCGGTCGCGGACCAGATGGTGTGGCGGCCCTCGGCCGACAGCCCGCGCTCGGTCGGCGTGTTCGCGCGCGTGATGGGTGCGCCGGGCGATCGCAATATCGTCGATTTCGCCGCCAACGCTGGCGTGACGCTGAAGGCGCCGTTCAAGGGACGCGACAACGACGTCGCGGGGCTCGCGGTCGGCTACGCGAAGATCGGCTCGCATGCGCGCGGCCTCGACGGCGACACCGGCGCGTACACGACACCCGACTATCCGGTGCGCCGTGCGGAGACGGTCGTCGAGGCGACCTACCAGTACCAGGTCACGCCGTGGTGGCAATGGCAGGCCGACCTGCAGCACTTCTTCCGTCCGGGCGGCGGCATCCCGAACCCGAACGCGGCCGGGGCACGCATCGGGGACGAAACGGTGGTGGGCGTGCGCACGACGATCACGTTCTGACGCACGCCGGATGCAAACACGGGCCGGACGGCCGCTCGCGCGACAGTCCGGCCCGTGCGTTTCTCTCGCGATGCGAGCGCGTGGCCCGTGCCGCGCGTCACTCCCCGTACAGCCCGAGCAGCTTCAGCGTGACGCCGTTGGTCCAGCCGAAGCCGTCCTGCAGCGGATATTCGCCGCCCCCGCCGCCGCCCGTGCCGGCGCCTTCGACCACGTACTTCTCGACGAGCTTGCCTTCGGTCGCATACACGTGCTTCACGTCGGACAGGAAACGCGTGCCGATGTCCTTCGCGAGCGCCGGTTCGCCGTAGCGCCGCAGCCCGTCGATCGCGATCCACTGCAGCGGCGCCCAGCCGTTCGGCGCGTCCCACTGCTGCCCCGTGTTCTCGGTGGTCGTCGCGAGGCCGCCCGGCTGCAGCAGCGTCTTGCGCACCTCGCGCGCGGTCGCCTTCGCGCGCTCGGGCCACGCCACGCCCGCGAACAGCGGATACAGCGCGGCGGCCGTCACGGCGTCGCGCGGCTTGCGCAGCTGCCAGTCGTAGTCGCCGTAGTAGCCGCGACGGTTCCACAGATAGCGGTTGATCGCGGCCGCACGCCGCGCCGCGCGCCCGGAAAAATCGGTCACGCAGGCCACGTCGCGCGCGACCGTGCAGCCCTTCACGATCGTCGTCTCGAGATGGAACATCAGGCTGTTCAGGTCGACCGGCACGATCGACGTCGTACGGATCGTCGCGAGCGTCTTGCCGTCGCCGAACCAGCGCGAGCTG
Source organism: Burkholderia cepacia (assembly GCF_001718835.1). Classification (NCBI taxonomy): domain Bacteria; kingdom Pseudomonadati; phylum Pseudomonadota; class Betaproteobacteria; order Burkholderiales; family Burkholderiaceae; genus Burkholderia; species Burkholderia cepacia. The sequence continues at coordinate 2,515,333 of NZ_CP013444.1, forward strand.
TAGTCCCAGCCGCTTTCGGCACCCGCGCGCAGGTCGCGGTAGACCTCGTTCGCCGGACGCCCCGGCGCCGACTTCGCGGTCGTCACGTCCTCGAGATACGACTCGTCGCGCGGCGTATCGCTCGCATCCCAGTAGCGGTTCAGCACCGCGCCGTCGGGCATCGCGACCACATTGCGCGCGGCCTGCCCGCGCGGCGTCGTGGTTTCGCCCTGCATCCAGTACGCGTGCTCCTTGCGCAGTTCCGGCAGGTATTTCTGGTAGACCTTGTCGCCTTCGGCCTGTGCGGCGAGCGTGACCATGTATGCGAAGAACGGCGGCTGCGAGCGGCTCGCGTAGTACGTGCGATTGCCGTTCGGGATGTGCCCGATCGTGTCGATCAGGTGGGCGAAGTTGTCGAGCATGTCGTCGACGAGATCCTCGCGGCCCGACACCTGCAGCCCGAGCATCGTGAAATAGGTATCCCAGTAGTAGCCTTCGCGGAAGCGGCCGCCCGGCACGACATACGGCTTCGGCAGCGGGATCAGCGAACTGTACGGCGGCACCGTCGTGCTCGACCGCGTGAGTTGCGGCCACAGCCAGTCGATGTGCTGGCGCAGCGTCTGGTTCGGCGGCGGTGTCACGCCGCCTTCCGGGGGCGGCGTGAAATGCTGGCCGACGAACGCCTTCAGCGAGAAGCCCGGCTGCGATTTCTGTTGCTGATACAACTGCAGGATCGTCGCGGGATCGCTGTCGGGCGTGGCGTCGACGAAGGTCTTCTGGTCGGGATAGATCTGCGCGGTCTGCACCGCGACGAACAGGTCGCCGTAGAGCTGGCTCGGCGGCGGCAGCACCGCATTCGCCGCCGGCAATACGGACTGGACGGCGGCCCGGTTCGCGTTGTCGGCCTGCGCGGCGCAGCCGGCAACGGCGAGATACATAACGGCCAGCGCGGCGGCCCAGCGGATGCGCCGCGCCGGCGGCGCGAGCGGCGATGATGCAATCGGTGCGGCACGACGTGACGTCATGACGTGTCCCCTCCTTTCGATGGTGAGTGGGTCGGCACGAGGTCTCGTTCGCGCGGTGCGTCCGATTCGATGGCCGTCGATCGAAGCGCGTCGTTATGTGCGCCCGACTTTCGCACGAAACGCGCGCGTCATGCAAGCGACGCGTCACCCGGTTCGTGCCATTCGTGTCATTCGCGCAGATAGCCGCGCACCGCGCGCCACACGCGCGCGTCGAGCGCGGCCGCATCGGTCTCGCCGCGCTGGCCCGCCGCGTCGACGAGGCCCTTGATCATCGCGAGCAGATCGTGCGCGACGACTTCCGGCGCCGCGAGCCGCGGCGCGTCGTCCCGGCCGAACGCGAGCAGCACCGCCGCATGGATGCGGTCCGTGACCCGCTGCGCCTGCGCGCCGAGCGGCAGGCGCGCCTCCTCGAAGTCGATCAGCCGCGCGAGCGCCGGACGGCGCAACTGATGCGCGACCGCCGCGCGCACCAGCGCATGCAGGATCGCATCGCACGACGGCAACGACGCCGCGCGCGCGACGTCGTCGAGCAGCGCCGCGCTTTCGCGTTCGGCGAGCGCGGCGGTCAACGCGTCGCGATTCGGGAAGTACTGATAGAGCGAGCCGATGCTGACGCCCGCATGCGCGGCGATCGCGTTGGTCGTGTAGCCGTCGAAGCCGTCGCGCTCGAGAATGCGCGCGGCCGCCTCGACGATTGCGTCGACGGTGGCCGCCGAGCGCTGCTGGCGCGGCGATTTGCGAGGAGCGAGCGGCGTTCGGGCAGGCGTGCGGGACATGGCGCGGAGGCGGATTGAGAATGCGAGTCGATGCTCACATTCTAGAAACGCGATTTCCACACCGTCAAACGGGATATTCGGGGGACGTTCGATGACCGCGCAACCATCGGCGCGCGCGCAAAGTCGTCTCTTCCGCGCGCCGCGCCGAAGGAACAACTGTTGCAACATTCGGAACAACCGTTGCCGCGCGTGACGCGCCGGGAGCAAACGGTGCATAATGGCGTCTTTACCGCGCGCCCAGCCCATGTCGCCCGTCTTTCTAGCACCGCTCATCGTTGCCTGTGCGTTGTTCATGGAAAGCGTCGACGCGAACATCATCGTCACCGCGCTGCCCGCGATGGCGAGGGACTTCGGGCACAGCCCCGTCACGTTGAACATTGCGATCACGGCCTATGTGGTCGGGCTCGGTGTATTCATTCCGATCTGCGGCTGGCTGGCCGACCGCTTCAGCGCACGCTCCGTGTTCCGCACCGCGATCGGCATCTTCGTCGTCGGCTCGCTGATGTGCGCGGCATCCAGTTCGCTCGGCGTGCTCACGTTCGCGCGCTTCATCCAGGGCGTCGGCGGCGCGATGATGGTGCCCGTCGGCCGCATCATCATTTTCCGCGCAGTGCCGCGCTCGGATCTCGTGCGCGCGATGAACTACCTCGCGATTCCCGCGCTGTTCGGGCCCACGGTCGGGCCGCTCGTCGGCGGCTTCATCACGACCTACCTGCACTGGCGGATGATCTTCTTCATCAACGTCCCGATCGGCATCTACGGGATCTACCTCGCGAGCAAGCACATCGCGAACACGCACGAGCCCGATCCGGGCCCGCTCGACTGGTTCGGCTTCCTGCTGTCGGCCAGCGGTGCCGCGCTGCTGCTGATGGGCCTCACGCTGATCGACGGCGCGCTCACGTCACGCGCGAACGCGCTCGTCATGTGCGTGGCCGGCACCGTCCTGCTCGCGCTCTACGTGCCGTACGCGCGCCGCAAGGAACGCCCGGTGCTCGACCTCAGCTTCCTCAAGATCCCGACGTATCACGCGAGCGTCGTCGGCGGGTCGCTGTTCCGCATCGGCCTCGGCGCGGTGCCGTTCCTGCTGCCGCTCGCACTGCAGGAGGGGCTCGGCATGAGCGCGTTCCATTCGGGGCTCATCACGTGCGCGTCCGCGTTCGGCGGTGCGATGAGCCGCTCGACGGCCACCCATACGCTGCGTCGCTTCGGCTTCCGCACGGTGCTGATCTACAACGCGGCCTTCGCGGGGCTCGCGATCGCCGCGTACGGCGTGTTCCATCCCGGCATGGCGACCTGGGCGATCTGGCTGATCGTGCTCGTCGGCGGCATCTTCCCCGCGCTGCAGTTCACGAGCCTGAACTCGATGATCTATGCGGACATCTCGCCGCGCGACGCGGGCCGCGCGACCAGCCTCGGCAGCGTCGTGCAGCAGATGTCGCTCGGCCTGGGCGTCACCGTCGCGGGGCTCGTGCTGCATCTGTCGCATTGGGCGCAGGGGCACAAGACGATGGTGTGGTCGGATTTCTGGCCCGCGTTCGTCGTGGTCGGGCTGTGCTCGTTCGCGTCGATTCCGATCACCCGGCGGCTGCCGCCCGGCGCCGGCGACGAAGTCGCGCGCGGCAGGCGCCAGTAGGAACAACGGTCGGGAATCGGCGGAAGAGGCGCGGCAGAAAAAAATCAGCGGACATCCACACGGGGCCGGTGCACAGCCGCATGGATGTCCGCTCAGGGCTACGGAGCGCTTAATGGGGGCAAGCACTCCGGATTCGCTTCCTGCGTGCCATGGACATATGTGCGTCGGAAGCAGAATCGGCGCGCACACTGCAGCGCGCTCTGGAATGCACTATAAGGAATCTTCGGCCGCGCATCTGTCAACGATTGTCAGATGCGGGGCGGATACGTTGCAGGCGCGCGTCGAGCGCGCGCGCCGCTTTCGCGCTAAAGTGGTTCCCGACCATCACTCCCGGCCGCCCTTCCGATGCTTACGCTCTCGCCCGCCGCCGCCCGCGCCCTGCATCTCGCCGCGCAGGGCCTGCTGACACCGCCCCGCCGCAAGGCGACCAAATCCGACGTGCTCGACGCGATCCGCCGGATGGCGCAGCTGCAGATCGATACCATCCACGTCGTCGCGCGCAGCCCGTATCTCGTGCTGTTCAGCCGTCTCGGCGATTTCTCGCCCCAGTGGCTCGACGAGCATCTCGCCGAGGCGCGCCTGTTCGAATACTGGTCGCACGAAGCGTGCTTCCTGCCGGTCGAGCAGTTCGGCCTGATGCGCTACAAGATGCTCGATCCGTCGGGGATGGGCTGGAAATACGCGGCCGAGTGGCATGCGCGGCATCGCGCCGACATCGAACGGCTGCTCGCGCGGATTCACGCGGACGGCCCGGTGCGCTCGGCGGACTTCGTCCGCGAGGATGGCGTGAAGGGCAACGGCTGGTGGGATCGCAAGCCGGAGAAGCGCCACCTGGAAGTGCTGTTCACGACGGGCGACCTGATGGTGTCGGAACGGCGCAATTTCCAGCGCGTGTACGACGTGCGCGAACGCGTGCTGCCCGGCTGGGACGACACGCGCGACCTGCCGCCGCGCGAAGCCGTGCTGCCCGCGCTGCTCGACTACACGTGCCGTGCACTCGGCGTCGTGCGCGCGGACTGGGTGGCCGACTACTATCGGCTGCCGCGCCGCTCGTACCGCGCGGAGCTCGAACAGCTCGCCGACGCGGGCGACCTGATCCCGGTAGCGGTCGGCGACTGGAAGGAGCCGGCGTACGCGCACCATTCGCTGAACGCGCTATTGCCGGCCGCCGGGGCCGACACGCTGCGCTCGACGGTCACGACGCTGCTGTCGCCGTTCGACCCGGTCGTATGGGACCGGCGGCGTGCATCGACACTATTCGGTTTCGATTACACGATCGAATGCTATACGCCCGAGCACAAGCGGCGTTATGGCTATTTCTGCCTGCCCGTGCTGCATCGCGGCCGGCTGGTCGGGCGCGTCGACGCGAAGGCGCATCGCGCGCAGCAGGTGTTCGAACTGAAGGCCGTGCATGTCGAGCCGGGCGTGCGGTTCGGCTCGGGGCTTGCGAGCGACGTCGCGAAGGCGGTGAAGAAACTCGCGGCATGGCACGGCACGCCGGACGTCCGGGTCGGCAGCGCACCGCCGGAACTGGCGCGCGCGCTGGCGGGCGGCTGACGCACGGCCGCGTCGTTGCAACGTCCGTTTCTCCGCTGCAACGACGATTTACCCGTACCAGGGTCTGTTTACATACGGAACGCGCATGCGAATGCCCGAAATCGCGCGACGCCGCCATACGGGCGATTTCGGGCATTCCCCTGGAATGGGTTTTCAATTTGGGGTTGCCACGAGAACGGCCGCTCGCCGCGTTGTGCTCCTTGCGAATACGTCCAGTATTCGCGGCGTCGCACGCCTCGCGAGCGGCCGTTCTCGTGGCAACGCATGCGCGTTCCGTATGTAAACAGGCCCTACGCCTGCGCCGCGATCCACGCGGCGATGTCCGGCCACGCGTCCTTCAGCGTCCGCGAGCCCATGAAGAGGCCGATGTGCCCACCGGGCACGAGCCGGCTCGTCACCTGCGCCGCGGGCGTGCCGAGATACTTGACCGCATCGAACACCTGCTCCGGCGTCGTGATGTCGTCGGCTTCGCCCGCGAGCAGGTAGACGGGACAGGTCACGTCCTTCAGGTTCAGCGTGCGGCCGAGCGCGACGAACCTGCCCTTCGCGAGCCGGTTCTCCTTGAAGAGCTGCACGATCGCCTGCAGGTACCAGCGCCCGGGCAGGTCGATCGGACTTTCGTACCAGCTCGCGAACGCCTCCTGCTTGCGCAGGTAGTCCGGATCGTCGATGTGCTCGTACAGGTCGACGTGCTCGGCCAGGTAGTGCTGGTCCGGATGCATGTTCTTCCAGCCGCGCAGCATGAAGCGCCCGCGCATCAGCCCGCCGCCCATTTCCACGAGCTCGTCGTAGAACGACGTCGGATACGTGTGCACCATCTGCCGGATCGGGCCGTTGCCCGCGTCGGTGTCGATCGGCGAACCCGCGAGCACGAGGCTCGCGACCTTGTGCGGAAAGCGCGCCGCGTACATCGCCGCCATCCAGCCGCCCTGGCACAGCCCGACGAAGTTGACGCGGCCGCCGAGCTCGTCGACGCAGACGTTCAGCTCCGCCAGGTACTGGTCGATCTCGAGATCCTTCATGTCCTCGGTCGCCGATCGCCAGTCGGTCAGGTACAGGCGGCTCACGCCGTGCTCGCGCAGCGTCTGCATCAGGCTCTGGCCCGGCTGGTAGTCGGCGATCATCGCGCTGTGCCCGGCGTACGGCGCATCGACGATCGTCGGCAACCCGCGCGCCGCGCCGTCCGAATAGTCGCGAAAGATCATCGTGCGCAGTTCGAGCAGCGGCCGGTTCGCGGACGCCAGTGCCGGATGCATCTCGAAATGCAGCTTTTCCTCTTCGGCGAGGAAGCGCAGGTTGCGCGCGGTCAGTTCCGTGCCGGCCTCGAACATCGCGGTGGCGGCGGCCATCGGCCAGAAGATCGGCAGCGCGGGAATCGGGAACGGCACGCCGGCGGGCGGGGTACGAGTCATGGGTTCTCCGGAAGCGGAACGGGCGGTTCAAATGGACAAGCGGTCCAGCAGGCCGCGCGTGTGCCGCGCGATCATCAGGTTCTCGTCAGTCGGGATCACGCGCACCGTCACGCGCGATGCGCCGCCGGAAATCACCGGCCGGTTGCCGGCGTTCGCGGCGGCGTCGAGCTCGATGCCGAGCCAGCCTGCCGCGCGGCAGATGCGCTCGCGCACCGCGGGCGCGTTCTCGCCGATGCCGGCGGTGAAGACCAGCGTATCGAGGCCGCCCAGCACGCCGGCCAGCGCCGCGAGCTCGCGCGCCGCGCGATACGTGAACAGGTCGACCGCATGCGCGGCCGCCGCCGAGTCGCTCGCGAGCAGGGTGCGCATGTCGCTCGACAGGCCGGACACCCCGAGCAGGCCGGACTCCTCGTAGATCAGGTGTTCGACCTCGTCGATCGTGCGTCCTTCGTGGCGCAGCAGATACAGGATCGCGCCCGGGTCCAGCGCGCCCGTGCGCGTGCCCATCGGCAGCCCGTCGAGCGCCGTGAACCCCATCGTGCTCGCGACGCTGCGGCCTTCCGCAAGCGCGCACATGCTCGCGCCGTTGCCGAGGTGGGCGACGACCGTGCGGCGCTGCGTCCACGACGCATCGAGCGCAGCGAGCGCCGTCGCGATGTATTCGTACGACAGCCCGTGAAACCCGTAGCGCATGATGCCCTGCTCCGTCAGCGCGCGCGGCAGCGCGAATTCGCGTTCGAGCGCCGGCAGCGTGTGATGGAACGCCGTGTCGAAGCACGCCACCTGCGGCAGATCGGGCGCGAGCGCGCTCACCGCGCGGATCGCATCGACGTGATGCGGCTGGTGCAGCGGTGCGAGCGGCGACAGCGACGCGATCTTCGCGAGCACGTCGTCGTCGATCCGCACCGGCGCGGAAAAATACCGGCCGCCGTGCACGACCCGGTGCCCGACGCCGTCAAACCCCGCGTCGTCGCCGACATGGCGCGCGAACCATGCATGCAGCGCGTCGATCGCGCCGTGGTGGCCCGTGCCCGCGACCGGGTGGTCGGCCAGCGTCGCGCCGCGCGCGTCCTTCACGACCAGGTGCGGCGCGTCGTGCAGGCTGTCGACCTGGCCGTGGACGCCCGCGCCGAGCGAGCGGTCTTCCAGCGTGTCGTACACGGAGAACTTGATGCTCGACGAGCCGGCATTCAACACCAGAACCGGATGTTTCATCGCGATGCCCCATCGATGTCGGCGAGGCCGGCGATGCCGGCGCGGCCGGCCGACGCGCGCGTCGCGTGCGCGTAGAGCGCCGCGACCGCGCAGCTCGCCATCCGCGTGCGCTCGTTGTCGGCGCGACTCGTCAGGATGACCGGCACGCGCGCGCCGAGCACGATGCCCGCCGCATCGGCGTTCGCGAGGAACGTCAGCTCCTTCGCGAGCAGGTTGCCGGCTTCGATATCGGGTGCGAGCAGGATGTCCGCATCGCCCGCGACGCTCGAGCCGAGATGCTTGAGCCGCGCGGCTTCCAGGTTGATCGCGTTGTCGAGCGCGAGCGGGCCGTCGACGATCGCACCCGTGAGCTGGCCGCGCTCGGCCATCTTGCACAGCGCGGCGGCTTCGAGCGTCGACGGCAGCTTCGACGTGACCGTCTCGACCGCCGACAGGATCGCGACCTTCGGCCGGTCGACGCCGAGCACGCGCGCGAGATCGATCGCGTTCTGCGTGATTTCGGCCTTCTGCTCGAGCGTCGGACGGATGTTGACCGCCGCATCGGTGATGAACAGCGGCTTCGGATAGGTCGGCACGTCCATGATGAACACGTGGCTGAGACGGCGCTCGGTACGCAGGCCCGCGCCGTCGCGCACGACCTCGGCGAGCAGCTCGTCGGTGTGCAGGCTGCCCTTCATCAGCGCGTCGGCTTCGCCCATGCGCACCAGCTCGACCGCGCGGGCCGCCGCCGCATGGCTGTGCGGCGCATCGACGAGCCGGTAGCCGGACAGGCCGATGCCGAGCGACGCGGCGAGCGCCGTGATGCGCGCCTCGGGGCCGACGAGCACGGGCTCGATGATGCCGGCGCGCGCGGCATCGACGGCCGCGCGCAGAGAGACGTCGTCGCACGGATGCGCGACCGCGACCTTGACCGGGGGAAGCGCACGGCAACGCGCGATCAGCGCGTCGTATTTCTGGTGCGGGCGGGAATCGACGGAATCGGACATCGGGCAAGGCTCCCTTGTCATGTGGGCGGGGAACGTGCTGCATGCTGCAATGCATTCTTGTGCGAATTCCACGACGGTTTTTTGACATTGGTCAGATAGGTCAGGAGAAGTCCCGATAGCATCGATTCGTCCGCGACGGCATGCGCACCGCAACCGCCGCACCCTTTCCGCCGGGACGCTCATGCATATCCGTGAAATCCGCTCGAAGATCGCCAGCACCTCGTCCACGCGCAAGATCACGCGTGCGATGGAGATGATGGCGCGCACCAAGATGGCGAGCGCGCAGAAGCGTGCGCGCGATTTCCGCCCCTACGCCGCCAAGGTGAAAGCGATGGCCGAGCGCCTGATCCGCGACCGGCCCGACTACATGTCGGCGCTGATGGCGCGGCGCGACCCGGTGCGCCGCATCGGCCTGATCGTCGTCAGCACCGATCGCGGGCTGTGCGGCCCGCTCAACGCGCGGCTCCTCGTCCACTGCGTCGACGCGCTCGAGCAATGGGACGAGGCCGGCATCGAGTTCGAACTGAGCGTGATCGGCGCGCGCGGCGTCGCGCCGCTGTCGCGCTACGGCGCGCACATCACCGCCCGCACCGGCAGTCTCGCCGGCGAGCCGCGTTTCGACGCGCTGCTCGGCGCGTTGCTCGTGCCGCTGACCGCGTTCATCAACGGCGAGCTCGACGAAGTGCGCGTCGCGTACAACCGGCTGACGAGCGCGCTGACCTACGAACCGCGGATCGACACGGTGCTGCCGGTCGTCGGCCTCGACGACGCGCCGCACGCCGGCGGCATGTCGTCCGACTACCTGTACGAGCCGGGGCCGCGCCCCGTCGCGGACACCGTCCTGCTGCGCTACGTCGAGGCGGTGCTTTATCAGGCCGTCGTCGAGAACTACGCGTGCGAGCAATGCGCGCGGATGTTCAGCATGCAGACCGCGACCGACAACGCGGACCGCGTGCTGCGCGACCTGCGCAACCTGTACCAGAAGACCCGGCAGGCGCAGATCACCACCGAGCTGTGCGAGATCGTCGCCGGCGCGGCAGCCGTTTGAAGGAGGCGCATCGTGGAACCCATCCCCGTGCTGCAGCTCGACATCCTGAGCATCGACGACGTGCTGTTTTCCGGCGTCGCGCGCGCCGTGACCGTTCCCGGCGAGAGCGGCGAACTCGGCATCCATCCGCATCATGCGCCGCTCTTCACGCGGCTGCGGCCCGGCGTCGTGACGGTCACCGACGCGAAGACCGGCGAGCACCGCCGCATTCTCGTCGCGGGCGGCGTGCTGGAAGTGAGCCGGGACGGCGTGACGCTGATCGCCGATCACGCGCTGCGCACGCCCGAACTGGACGCGCTGCGGGCCCGCGAGGCGCGCAATGCGGCGAACGACTGGCGCCGGCGCTACGCGCAGGAGAGCCGGCGCGCGTTCGATTTCGCGGCCGCGCGCGCTGAATTGATGGACGAGATTCGGCGGTTCTTCCTGCTGGCGCTGCGGCAAGGCGCGGCGGGGGAACGGACGGGCGGCGCCGGCTGAGGGCCGCAAGCCGCCCGCGCGGCACGGTCAGTCGCGCAGCTTGCGGAAACGCGGCGTGCCGTCTTCGAGGCTGCCGTTGAACATCGCTTCCGGCCGCACCCACAACCCGCGCGCATGCGGCCACAGGTGTTCGTACACGACCACCGATTCCTCGGTTTCGGAATGGCGGGCAACGCCGATGTAGCGATACAGCCCGCCCTTGTAATGGCGATGCGTCGCGAGCTGTTCAGCTTCCTGTTCGGTCATGGCGTGCTTCCTTCAGCGTGGCGAAAAGCGCGTATTGTATGCGCGCCGCCGGGACTCAACACCTAGCGCGCCGTGTAGATGTCGGGCCGCCGCAATTCCATCATCCGCTCGGGATGCGACGGCGGCTCGAAGCCGACCGGCCGGTACAGCTCGTGCGCATCGGACGTCACGAGCATGATGCGGCGCAGGCCCTGCACCATCTCCTGCGCGAACACGTGGTCGATCAGCGCGCGGCCGTAGCCGTTGCCGCGTTCGGCAGGCAACACGAACACATCACAGAGGTACGCGAACGTCGCGTGATCGGTCACGAGCCGCGCGAACCCCACCTGCCGCGCGCCGACGTAGGCGCCGAAGCACAGCGAGCCGTCGATCGAGCGGTCGAACACGTCGCGCGGAATGCCCTGCGACCAGTACGCGTCGCGATGCAGGAAATCGAAGATCGCGTCGATGTCGAGTTCGCGCTTGTCGGTGGAAAATCTCAGCGTGGCGGGGGTGGCAGCAGGCACGTCGGTTCTCCGTTCGGATGGTTGGGAAAATGATCGGCGTCGGGCTTCGCGGCATACGGCAGCCCGAGCACGTCGAGATACAGATGAAGCGCGCGCCGCACCGCTTCCGCGACCACGCGCGCGATGTTGTCGAACTCGCCGCCGGCGCACGCGCGGTCCAGCGCGTCATGGTAGGCAGGCCGGTCTTCGTTGCGAATGATCGCGGGCGGATAGCCGTCCTTCATCAGTTCGAAAGCGAGCAGCAGCCGCGCGGTCCGGCCGTTGCCGTCGACGAACGGATGGATCTTCAGGAGCCGCGCATGCAGTTCGGCCGCACGCATGACCGGATGCATCGCGCCGGCCTCGCGATACCAGCCGATCAGCGCCGCCATGTCGGCGGGCAGGTCCAGGAAGCCGGGCGGCACCGTGCTCGCGCCCGCGATCGCGACGTTCTCGTGGCGGTAGCGCCGCACGTCGCCGTCGCCGATCCGGTTCAGCACCAGCCGGTGAAGATTGCGGATCTGCCGCTCGGACAGCGCCTCGCGCTTCGACACGATGTCTTCGACATAGCCGATTGCGTCGCGATGATGCGTCGCGTCGAGATGTTCACGCAGGGTCGTCCCGTCGATCGTGATGCATTCGAGCACGGCCCGCGTCTCGCGCGGCGTCGGGGCGCCGCCCTCGATCACGCTTGCCTGACCGGCCCATTCCCGCACGAGCGTGTCGCGCAACGACGCAACCGCCTGCTGCGACAGCGGACGCGCGGCATCGAGCGTCGCCTTGTCGGCGTCGATCGATTTCAGGAATTTCAGGAGCGTGGCGGACTGGCTGGACATCAGGCGTTCCGGAACCGCGTTTGACGTCAGCCAGTATATCTCCCGGCGGACACGCTCGCGATCATGGACCGACGTCGATGCGACCGTAGAGGCCGTCGGCCTCGCCGTTTGGCCCCGCGGCGAAGAACAGCGTGTTGGCGGGCTGACTGTCGAGGCCATTGCCGAATGCCATGCCCCACAGCCCCGGCTCGACGATCGCGCCGCCGTCACCTTGCTCGAGGGTCCCGAGCACGATCCCGGAAGTCGCATCGAACGCGTGGATCATGCCGTCGCCGCATTTCCTGCTCCGACAAATCGTCGCCTCGCAAATCGGCCGCCGTCACCACCGACTTATCGAGGTTCGAAAATGCGCAGCACCGGCCCCCCGTCGACCCGTTTCAGCGGGAAATACGAGCGGTGCGTAGTCGAGTCGACCGCGACGACATGCGCATTGGGTCCGACGCGGCCTTCGCCGATCCTGGCCACGTTGGCGCCCTGCACGCGGAACATCGAAACCGTGCCGGCCTCACCCGCGACGTAAAGCGTGCCCGGCCCCGGATCCAGCGCCAGCACGTCCGGATCGGCTCCGACATCGAATGACCGGACAACCTGCTTCGTATGCAAATCGAACACGATCAGCTTGTCGTTACCTTCGCACGCGATGAACGCGAGACTGTCGCGCGCATCGATCAACAGGCCGTGATTGCCTTTGGCGCCCGGCAAATCGAAGCGGCCGACGACGCGATCGGTCGCGGGGTCGATTTCGACCAGCTGACCGCGCGTCTGGACGTTCACGAAGATGTGACGCGAAACCGGGTCGTACTGCGTATTGCCAACCTCGCCGTCGAGCGGAATCGTGGCGACGCGCCGATTGCTCCGGACATCGATGACGGTTTCCGTCTTCCCGTATTCATCGGAGACGTACAGCTTGCGCACGTCGGGGGCGTAGGCCATCCCGTCCGGGTAGTGTCCTCCGGGCATGCGCGCGACGATCTTCAGCGTCGCGGCGTCGATCGCGACGATCTCGTCGGTGCCGGTCGCGGATGCGTATACGCGCGACAGTTCCGGAACGGCGAGGACGCCGTGCACCGAAGACACGTCCGCAATCTGCGCGGTCACGCGTGACGCACGCGTGTCGAAGACAACGACTTCCCCATCGCCGAGGTGCGCGATGAACAGCAGGTTGCCGCGCGCGTCCAGGCTCGCATAGTCGAGCCGCGTCGGGCGGCCGGGCAGCGGAATGTCCGCGACGTGCTTCAACGGCAGGCTGCCGAGCGAGGCTTGGTCGCCGGCCGCGAAAACGCGATGGACGAGCACGCCCGACGCCCCGAGTACTGCGGACAGCACAAACGGCAGCAGAAGTACGACGCACCGGTTTCGAAGGTGTTTCACGATTTCCTCCTGCGACCACGCCGCTATCGCCGCGCCCCTTCATGGAGCCCGATATGGCGAAAAGCAGCGAGCAACGACAGGTCATAGGCAATCTTCAACGCACCGCACGCAACGAGCGGCGCGCCGAGCCAGCCGAGGCCGAAGAGGCCGCCGGCCAGCGTCGGCGCGATCGCCGCCGCGAGGCTGCGCGGCACGGAGGTGAAGCTGGCCGCGGCCGGGCGCTCCGCCGGCGTGACGACGGCCATCACGTAGGCGGTTCGGGTCGGCACGTCCATCTGTGACATCGCGCTGCGCATCAGCAGGAGCGTCAACGTCAGCGGCAGTGTCGGCGCCAGCGCCGCGCCGATCAGGCAGACGCTCGACGGAATGTGCGTGAACACCATCGTGTTGAGCAGGCCGATCCTGCGCGATAGCGGCGCCGCCAAAAGTTGCGAGCCTGCGGCGAGCAGTCCCGCGCAGAAAAAGAACCGGCCCGCCGCACCGGGTGAAAGACCGAAACGCAGCATCAGCCATAGCGACAGCAGCGAGTTGACGACAAGACCGCCCGCGAACGCATCGACGCTGAACAGCAGCGCAAGCCGCGTGACGATGCGCCGCGATGGCCCGAGCGGCGGCGCGGCCGTCGCCGGACGCGCTCCGGCGTGGGGCAGCCGGCCGTACAGCACGCAAACCGTCACGCCGGTCAACGCGTACACGACGAACATCGCGCGCATCGCGGCGAGCAGCGGCACCCCGGCATGCGAAGCAAGCCAAGGCGGCAGGCCCGCCGCGAGCGCGCCCAATGCGGCCGAAACCGCGCCGACGAGGCTGTAGCGGGCAAACAGCGCGGTCCGCGCGTCGCCGGTTGCCGATTCGGCAAGACGCGCCTGTTCGAGCGGCAGGAACAGGCTGACGTCGCCGGAGCTCGGGTTGAGCGTGCCGACGAAGGCCACCACGAGCAGCGGCCACAAGGTCGACAGGCTGGCGAAGCCGATGCCGGTCGCGGCCATCAGCGCCGCTGCGAGCGTCAGCATCCGACGGTGCGGGAAGCGGCTGGCCACTGTGCCGACCGCGATCGTCGCGACGGCCGAACCCATCAACGTCGCGGTGCTGATCAGCCCCACGTCGATTTGCGCGAAACCAAGGGAGAGCAAGTACGCGGGGAGCAGCACCGCGATGAAACCGTCGCAAAAGCCGCGCAAGCCGCGGCTCGCGAGGATGAGCCACGCGGCATGCTCGACCTCGGCGGGAAGCAGCCAGCGCGAGAGTCGCAACGCGAACGGGATGGCCGTGCGGCCGCCAGGCTCATGCATCGCGCCGGCACCACGCATGGAGCGCATAGAAGCCGCAATGTTCGTCGTGGCGTCCGAGTTCGACGTCAGACACGTCGCCAAATCCGGTCCGAATGCGCTGTACGGCTTTCATCCGATACGTCATGCTCGCCTCCCGGCCATGCGCGTCAACGATGGAGCAACGGGTAAGCCACCAGCCCGAAGAGTGCCGCCGCGATCACGATCACCGGTTCCTGAAGCTTCTTGAAGCGCCACAGCAGCAGCACGGTCGTGACGGCGAGCAGTGCGGTCGGGACGTCGACGATCGACCGCTTCGCGATGACGAGGACGGAGCCCGTGATCGCGCCGACTGCTGCAGCCGTAATGCCATCGACGAATGCCTTGACGCCCGGACGGTGCCCGTACTTCTTCACGTAGGGCGCGGGAATGACCGTGAACAGGTAACACGGCAGGAATGTCCCGAGCGCGGCGACGCATGCGCCAGGCAGGCCCGCCACGAGGTACCCGATAAAGCCGACGGTGATCACGACCGGGCCCGGCGTGATCATCGCGACCGCAACGGCATCCACGAACTGCTTGTCGTTCAGCCAGTGATGTTCGGTAACGACGCCGCCATAGAGGAACGGCACGATCGCGAGTCCGGAGCCGAACACGAACGCGCCGGCCTTCATGAAGAACGCACCGATCTGGACGAGCTGCGGCAGGTCGATGCCGCTCAGCAGGCCGGTTGCCGCCGGCAGGTTCGCGCCGGCGAGCGCGTTCAGCCCGCCCTTGTGCAGCCATTTCGGCGGCGCGCGCCGGAACCAGCCGATCAGCCCGGCGACGATGAAGAGCCATGCGATTTCCGATTCCGTGATTAAGGTCACGGCAGCCAGCGTCAGGAAGATCGCCCAAAGGAGCCTGTCGTTGCCGACTGTCTTGGTCGTGAGCTTGTAAGCGCTCATCGCGATGATGCCGACCACCGCGGCACCGACGCCGTAGAAGACGGCCTGCATCCACGACAGCCCGCCAAAATGCGCGTACGCGAACCCGAGCGCGAGCACCATCAGGAACGACGGCAGCACGAACGCGATGCCGACGAGTGTCGCCCCGAGAAGGCGGTAGTGGACGAACCCGAGATAGATCGCGAGCTGGGCCGCCATCGGCCCCGGTGCGAGCTGGGCCAGCGTGAGCCCTTCCTTGTAATCGGCCTCGGTGATCCAGCCGCGTCGCTCGACCAGATCGCGACGCATATAGCCTGCGAGCGCGACCGGTCCGCCGAAACCGAACGTGCCGAGACGCAGCATGTAGGCGACCAGTTTGCCAAGCGAGTAGGTCGGCGCATTCGTGGCAATCGTCGTGGTCATCAACGTCCCCCGGTTTCGCTCTTTCCATTCGATGCGAAGTGCACGTACAGCGCGTCGAGCACCGCGCCCATCTGCTCCAGCAATTGTTCGTCGCTTTCGGCGCGTTGGCGCGTGCCGGCCATCACGGCCTCGAAGCCCGCTGCTTCAGGCGCGGCGGAACCGCCCACATCGAGCGCGTGCACGATCTCGCCGACGCGCATCAATGCCGGATCCTTGTCGAGTCCGAAGCTGGCCAGCAGAACTTCAAATGTCACGCGCTCGCCCACGTGCGTAAAAGTCGCGCCATCGAAATCGAAGCCCAGCGCGTCAGCCGGGCAGTCCGCCGGCGACGCGAGCCAGATGAAGCGCGCTTGCGCGTCGATGAATCGGCGGATCAGCCACGCACTGGCGACGCGATCGACCCACATCCGCTGTCGCGTCGCCCAGGCGCGTCCTTGGTACTCGCCGATCGCGAGCGGACGAATGACGCGGTCCGCGGCATGCGGCTCGCCCGGCGACAGCACCGTGTCGACCAGCGCACCGAAATCCTGCAGAGCGACTTCGGCGCGGGTGGCCGAATCACCCGGGAAATAGTCGATCGCCCGGATCGCGTCGAAATCCTTGCGCAGGCGGCGCAGCAGCCGTGCCAGTTCCGTGGCGGACTGCCCGGCAAGCGTCTTGCGGGCGTCCGCGAGCGCCCCGTTGAAGGCGGCGTACTCCTCGTCGCGATCGAACAGCGCGCGGAATTCCCCTTCCTGCGACGCGTCGAGGCTCGGCGCACGCAACAGGTGGGCGGTGCCGCCGCTTTCGGCGATCGCACCCGCGAGCTCGCGCAGCATGCGTTCCCGCTCCTCCGTGTACGGCAACAGGTAAATGCCGTCGCGCAGCACGGCACAGCCTTTCGCCTTGAGCGCGCGCCAGAACCGCATGCGGGCCGTCGCGTTTTCCGTCGGGAGGGTCAGAACAAGCAGCGACCATGTGGAAACAGCTTTCATGTAGTGAATGCTACTCACGCGTTACGACATCTACAAATTTACTTTGAGCGGCTTGCCCGCCCGATTGATAGCCCACACGCATCAATCCTTCGAAAAAATGCACTTCACGCAGCCGCCGATCCGGACCACCATGAGCACCTCGTCCCGGCCCCACCCGGACGTCATCCAATGAAATATCCGGAGACAACCCGATGTCACATTCCGTGGCCACCCCTTCCCCGTCCAGGGCCGCGGCCGTATTCCGCGTCACGGCCGGCAATTTTCTCGAGCAGTTCGATTTCTTCCTGTTCGGCTTCTACGCCACGCAGATCGCGTCGGTGTTCTTCCCGTCGACGAGCGAATTCGCGTCGCTGATGATGACCTTCGCGGTGTTCGGCGCGGGCTTCCTGATGCGGCCGCTCGGTGCGATCGTGCTCGGCGCGTACATCGACGAGGTCGGCCGCCGCAAGGGCCTGATCGTCACGCTGTCGATCATGGCGAGCGGCACCATCCTGATCGCGTTCGTGCCGGGCTACGCGACGATCGGGCTGCTCGCGCCGGCCGCCGTGCTCGCCGGCCGGCTGCTGCAGGGCTTCTCCGCGGGCGCGGAACTGGGCGGCGTGTCGGTCTATCTGGCCGAATTGGCGACGCCCGGCCGCAAGGGCTTCTTCACGAGCTGGCAATCGGCGAGCCAGCAGGTGGCGATCGTCATCGCGGCGGCCCTCGGCTTCGCGCTCAATCAGTGGCTGAGCGCGTCGACCATCGCCGCGTGGGGATGGCGCGTGCCGTTCCTCGTCGGCTGCCTGATCGTGCCGTTCATCTTCATGCTGCGCCGCAACCTGGAGGAAACCGAAGAATATGCGCAGCGCCGCCATCGCCCGTCGATGCGCGAGGTGTTCGCGACGCTCGCGCGCAACTGGGGCGTCGTGGTCGCCGGCATGATGCTGGTCGCGATGACCACCACGAGCTTCTACCTGATCACCGTCTACGCGCCGACCTTCGGCAAGACCGTGCTGCATCTGAGCACCGCCGACAGCCTGCTCGTGACGCTCTGCGTGGGCGTGTCGAACTTCGTGTGGCTGCCGATCGGCGGTGCGCTGTCCGACCGTTTCGGCCGCCGCCCGGTGCTGCTCGCGATGACCGCGCTGAACGTGCTGACCGCGTACCCCGCGCTGTCGTTCCTCGCGCACGCGCCGTCGTTCGTCAACATGCTGCTCGTCCTGCTCTGGCTCTCGTTCATGTACGGGATCTATAACGGTGCGATGGTCGTCGCGCTCACCGAAGTGATGCCGGTGCAGGTGCGTGTCGCGGGCTTCTCGCTCGCGTACAGCCTCGCGACGGCCGTGTTCGGCGGCTTCACGCCGGCCATCTCGACCGGGCTCATTCACATGACGGGCGACAAGGCCGCACCCGGCTACTGGATGAGCTTCGCCGCCGCGTGCGCGTTCGGCGCGACGGTGCTGCTGTACAGCCGCCGCCGCGACGCGCTGCGCGCCGCGTGACCGGCCCCCGCTGCCCACTCACGCGCGGCGCCGGCGCGCCGCGCTTTCTCCCGACTTCCGGAATCCGCAAGATGAACCATCGACCATTCACCCGCCGCGCGGCAATCTGGCTCGCCGCCGCCGCGCTCGCCGCCACCGCGCTCCAGGCCCGCGCCGCCGAACTGCACGTGATGAGCTCGGGCGGCTTCACCGCCGCCTACCAGCAGCTCGGCCCCGGCTTCACCGCCGCGACCGGCGACACGCTCGACACGATCCGCGGCCCGTCGATGGGCAAGTCGCCCGAAGCGATTCCGAACCGGCTCGCGCGCGGCGAGCCCGCCGACGCCGTGATCATGGTCGGCTACGCGCTGGACGATCTGATCAAGCAAGGCAAGGTCATCCCGGGATCCCGCGTCGAGCTGGCCGATTCGCGCATCGGCATGGTCGTGCGCGCGGGCGCGCCGAAACCGGACATCGGCACCGTCGACGGGCTGAAGGACGCGCTGCTGCACGCGAAATCGATCGCCTACTCCGACAGCGCGAGCGGCGTGTATATCGAACGCGAGTTGTTCAGGAAGCTCGGCATCGATGCGCAGGTTCGCCCGAAGGCGGCGATGGTGCCGAAGATCCCGGTGGCGTCGGTCGTCGCGAACGGCGACTACGAAATCGGCTTCCAGCAGGTCAGCGAGCTGCTGCCGGTGCCGGGCGTCACGTACGTCGGCAAGATTCCCGAATCGCTGCAGTCCGTCACGCGCTTCGCCGCCGGCATCCCCGTCGGCGCCGCGCATCCGGAGAACGCGAGGAAGCTGCTCGACTATCTGGCGTCGCCGCAGGCGCAGCCGGTCGTGCGCGCGACCGGGCTCGATTCGGTGACGACGCGCTGAAGTGCCGGACGCGGCGACGCGCGATTCTGGTATCGTCCTCGGATCTCCGCTCACCGACCACACGCACCGGATGTCCAAGAACCTTCGCCTCGGCGCAGGCAGCTACCTGCTTTTGATGTCGCTCGGCTTGATCGCATGGTCGCTGCTGACCGGGTTCGCCTGCATCGGCTTCGCCGCGAAAGGGAAGCTCGGGCTCGCCGAGCTGAACAGGATCGTGTCGCTGCTCGGCACGGCGCTCGGCATCGCGTTCTACGCGGCGTCGACCCGACGCCTGCGCGACCTGAACTTCCCCGGCTGGACCGTCAAGGTGCTCGCGTTTCCGCTCATCGGCGTGATCGTGCTGCCGGTGCTGTGCTTCCTGTCCGGCCACCGCTGGGACAATCAGTTCGGGCCGGCGCCCGCGCCGTCCGGGTTCGTCAAGATCGCGGCCGCGCTGATCCTGTTCGCGATCGCTGTCGTGACCGCGCGCTGGGCGCTCGGCGTGTATGTTCAGACACGCTATCTGCTCGCCGCCGGCCTCTGAGCGTGCGGCCAGCATCGCATGACCACGGCGCCCAAGCCCTCGGTGCTCAAGCCCGCTCGTACCAGCCCTTCGAACGGTTGACCACGCGCACGACGAGCAGCATGACCGGTACCTCGATGAGCACGCCGACGACGGTCGCGAGCGCCGCGCCCGAGTGGAAGCCGAACAGGCTGATGGCGGCCGCCACGGCCAGCTCGAAAAAATTGGACGCGCCGATCAGCGCCGACGGGCACGCGACGCTGTGTTTCTCGCCGACGATGCGATTGAGCCCGTAGGCGAGCGCTGCGTTGAAGAACACCTGGATCAGGATCGGCACCGCGAGCAGCGCGATCACCAGCGGCTGCTTCAGGATCGCCTCGCCCTGGAACGCGAACAGCAGCACCAGCGTGGCCAGCAGCGCGGCGATCGACCAGGGGCCGACCCTCGCCATCGCGCGGTCGAACGCCGCCTGCCCTTTCGCAAGCAGCAGCTTGCGCCAGATCTGCGCGAGGATCACCGGGATCACGATGTAGAGCACGACCGACGTGAGCAGCGTCGCCCATGGCACCGTGATCGCGGACATCCCCAGCAGCAGGCCGACCAGCGGCGCGAAGGCGATCACCATGATGCTGTCGTTCAGCGCGACCTGCGACAGCGTGAACAGCGGATCGCCGCCGGTCAGCCGGCTCCATACGAACACCATCGCCGTGCACGGCGCGGCGGCCAGCAGGATCAGGCCGGCGATGTAGCTGTCGATCTGGTCGGCCGGCAGCATCGGCGCGAACAGCTGCCGGATGAACAGCCAGCCGAGCAAGGCCATCGAAAACGGCTTGACGAGCCAGTTCACGACGAGCGTGACGCCGATCCCCCGCACGTGCTGGCGAACCTCATGCAACGCGCCGAAGTCGACCTTGACGAGCATCGGCACGATCATCACCCAGATCAACAGCCCGACGGGGAGGTTGACCTGAGCGTATTCCATGCGCGCTATGCGCTGGAACAGGTCAGGCAGCGCCTGGCCGAGCGCGATGCCGAGCACGATGCAAAGCGCCACCCAGACGGTCAGGTAGCGCTCGAAGAAGTTGATGCCAGGCTTGGCGACTGCCCTTTCCGGCGGGGCGACGTTGGACGTGTTCATGGGACGGCTCGATGCTCAGGTATCCGATCAGTTTTGCGAGATGTCGGCCAGGGCCGTCCGGAGTTCCGCATCGCCCATGCGATCGAGCGGCAGCATCAGCATCTGCAGCATGCGATAGCCGATCGCCTGGCGGGTGAGCTCGAACGCGAGCCGCTTGCCGTCGTCGCCGCCCGGCGCGTTCGACGGATCGGCGTAGCCCCAATGCACGTTGACGGGACTGCCGGGCCAGTACGGGCAGGTCTCCGCCGCCGCGCTGTCGCACACCGTGATGACGATGCGCATTTCAGGCGCGCCGTCGCCGACGAATTCGTCCCAGCTCTTGCTGCGGCAGCCGCCGACGTCGACGCCCGCGCGCGTCAGCGCGTCGAGCGCGAACGGATTGAGCCGCCCGCTCGGCGCACTGCCGGCGCTGTACGCGCGCACGTCCTTGCCGAGCTTCGCGGCCCAGTGATTGAGCATCCCTTCCGCGAGCACGCTGCGCGCGGAGTTGTGGGTGCAGAGGATCAGTACGTTGGTGGTCATGGGCGACGCTCGCCGGTCGTGGAACACGCGGCCGCCGGCGAGCAGGGATTGCCGCCGCAGCAGTTTTCCGTGAGGTACGCCAGCAGCCCGTTCATCGTCGCGAAGTTCGCGCAATAGATCACGAAGCGGCCCTCCTGGCGGCTGGTGACGAGCTGCGCATGCGCCAGCTCCTTCAAGTGGAACGACAGCGACGACGGGGGCGCGTCCAGCAGCGTGGCAATCTGGCCGGCCGGCAGCCCTTGCGGCCCCGCCTGCACCAGTGCGCGGAAGATGGCGAGCCGGGATTCGTGCGCGAGCGCCGCGAGCGCGGCAATGGTCTGGTTCGTTTCCATTATTCGATAATAGTCGAAATATCGAATCGTGAGAAGCCGTACTGCGCGCTGCCCGAGCCGCTAAACGCGCTGAACCGGCTCCCGCGTCCCCGCTTCGAGCACGTCGCGCAGCCGCTCGCGATCGCAGCCCCGCTGCCAGATCGACACGACGACGACCGCGCAGGCATTGCTGATCACGCTGGTCAGCGCGCGGGCCTCGGACATGAAGCGGTCGATGCCGACCAGCAGTGCGACGCCGGCGACGGGCAGGTCGGGCACCACCGTCAGCGTCGCGATCAGCGCGACGAGCCCGCTGCCCGACACGCCCGCCGCGCCCTTCGACGTGATCAGCATCACCGCGAGCAGCGTCGCGACCTGCGCGGCGGAGAGCGGCACGTCGCACGCCTGGGCGATGAACAATGCCGCGAGCGTCAGATAGATCGCGGTCCCGTCCAGATTGAACGAATAGCCCGCCGGCAGCACGAGCCCCACGATGCCCTTGTCGCAGCCGAGTGCCTCCAGCTTGACGATCAGGCGCGGCAGGACGGGTTCCGTGGACGACGTCGCGAGCACGATGAGCAATTCTTCGCGCATGTAGCGCAAGAGCCGCCACAGCGCGAAACCGTGCAGTCGCGCGAGCGGTGCGAGCACCAGCGTGACGAACAGCGCGCACGCGAGATACATCGCGACGATCAGCTTGCCGAGCGAGCCGACCGAACCGATGCCGAAGCGGCCCACCGTGAACGCCATCGCGCCGAATGCGCCGAGCGGCGCGAGCCGCATCACGAGCGCGAGGATGCGGAACAGCACGCGCGCGATGCCCTCGACGAACGCATGCACGATGCCGTCGCGCCCTTCGGTCGCGGCCAGCGCGAAGCCGAACAGCAGGCCGACCAGCAGCACCGGCAGCACCTCGCCGGCGGCGAACGCGCCGACGAGCGTATCGGGGATGATCTGCAGCAGGAACGACGCGACGCCAGCAGCCGGCGCGCGCGCCGTGAACGATGCGAGCGCCGACGCATCGAGATGGCGTGCCGCGACATGCAGGCCGTCGCCCGGCCGCGCGGCATAGGCGATCGCGAGCCCCACGGCGAGCGCGGCCGCGGTGAGCGCATAGAAGAGCGCCAGCGCCCGGACGATCGTGCGGCCGATGCGCGCGCCGTCGCCGAGCGCATTGATGCCGGTCACGATCGTGCAGAACACGATCGGCGCGACCATCATCCGCACGAGCGCGACGAACGCATCGCTGAGGGGCTTGAGCGCGACGCCCGCCTGCGGAAACAGGTGCCCGACCGCGACACCGAGCGCCATCCCGATCAGCACCTGCACGTACAGCAGCCTGAGCGGCCGCAGCAGCGTCATGCGCGCTTCCCCGCCGCGCGCCTGGGGCCCGCGGCCGGCTTGCGGTCCTCGATCACGTGCTGGAGGAATTCCTGCGCGGCCGGCGTCAGCGTGCGGCCGCGCCGCCGCACGATGCCGACGCGCCGCGTGACGACCGGCTCGACGAGCGGCACGCTCGTCAGGATCGGATGCGTCGGCAGCGGCATCGCCATCGACGGCACCGCCGCAACGCCGAGGCCCGCCTCGACGAGCCCGAGCATCGTCGTCACGTGGCGCGCCTCGCAGACGCTCGGTACACGCGGGGCCACGGCGGCAAGCGCCTGGTCGAGCAGCAGGCGGTTACCGGAAGTCTTGTCCACCGACACGTAGTCGTATTCGTACAGCTCGCGCCAGGTCACGCGCTTCTTCGCGGCGAGCGGATGGTCGCGCCGGCACGCGGCGACGAAGCGCTCCTCGAGCAGCGTCGTGAACTCGACCTCCGCCTCCTGGCTGCCGATGAAGCTCACGCCGAAATCCGCCTCGCCGCTCACCACCGCGTCGAGCACCTCGTTCGCGCTCGCGTCGATCAGCTTGATGCGGATCTTTGGATAGCGGGTGCGGAAACGCGCGATCGTGTTCGGCAGGAAGTAGTAGGCGACCGACGGCACGCATGCGATCGTCACGTGGCCCAGGCGGCTCGATGAAACGTCGCGAATGCCGAGCAGGGCGGCGTCGAGATCGTCGAGCAGTTGTTCGGCGCTCTGCGCGAACACGCGACCGACCGTCGTCAGCGTGACGCGGCGCGTGGTGCGCTCGAACAGCCGCACGCCGAGCGCCTCCTCGAGCTTCTCGATGCGCCGGCTCAATGCCGGCTGCGAAATGTTGATGGCGTCCGCCGCCTTGCGGAAACTGCCGAGCTGAACCACCGCCCGGAAAGCCTGCAAGTCGGCAAGATCGAAGTTGATGCCCACGCGCTGCCCGTATGCTGGTCTGAATGCCGCTTGGTGCGGCCAGGTGCGGCTATTCTGGGGCCTGTGCGCGGGCGCTGCAAATGCGCGCGCAGGATCGCGCGGGTTCATCCGCTATCCGGCGCGACGAAAGCTGACGAAACGATTACAGATGCAACAGTACGCCGCGCGCGCCGGTCAGTACGCGCTGGCTTCGTCGAGCCGCTTCACGTCGTCCGCGTCGAGCGCAAGCCGGATCGCCGCGCCGAGATCGTGAAGCTGCTCGAGCGACGTCGCGCTCGCGATCGGCGCGGTGATCGTCGGCCGCGCGATCTGCCAGGCGAGCGCGACGGCCGTCGGCGTGGCGCGGTGCTTGTCCGCCACCGCGTCGAGCGCGGCGAGAATTCGCAGCCCGCGCGCCTCGAGATAGCGCGCGACGCGCTCGCCGCGCGTGCTCTTCGTCAGGTCGTCGACCGACCGGTACTTGCCCGACAGGAAGCCGCTCGCGAGCGCGTAGTAATTGACGACACCGAGCGTCAGCTCCGTTGCCGCCGGCTCGAGATCGCGTTCGTAGTCCGCGCGATCGAACAGGTTGTATTCGGGCTGGATGACCTGGTACGCGGGCAGGCCGTCGCGCCGGCTGATGTCGGCGGCTTCGCGCAGGCGTGCGCCGCTGTAGTTCGATGCACCGATGATCCGCACCTTGCCTGCGTCGATCAGCGTTTGGTAGGCGCCGAGCGTTTCCTCGAGCGGCGCGGAATCCGGGAGGTCCGCGTGCGAGAAATACAGGTCGATGTAGTCGGTCTGCAGGCGGCGCAGCGAATCGTCGGCGGCTTTCAGGATGTTGTCCTTCGCCAGCCCCGCGCGCGCGGCCAGCAGGCCGACCTTGGTCGAGATCACGACCTGTTCGCGCTTGCCGGAGCGCTTGAGCCACTTGCCGATGATCGTTTCCGACTCGCCACCGCTGTTGCCGGGAGCCCAGGCCGAATAGACGTCGGCCGTGTCGATGAAGTTGATGCCGGTGTCGGCGAGCGCGTCGAGCAGCGCAAACGACGTGTTCTCGTCGACGGTCCAGCCGAAGACGTTGCCGCCGAACGCGAGCGGCGAAACCTGGATCGAAGACGTGCCGAGCGAACGCAATGCCATGATGAGCCCCCTTGAATACCTGTCGAGAAATCTCGCGGCGCGCTCCGCCGCGATCGGAGCGGTCATGCTAGTGGACGCGCGACACGGGCTCCAAGCGAATTCGCGCAATAAGGTATGCATGTTTCGCGCAAAGCGCATGACGGAATGACGAACCGACTACAATCGCGGCCACTGTTGCACTATCTGCCATGACCTACCGCCTCATCGCATTCGACTTCGACGGCACGCTCGCCGATTCGCTCGACAGTTTTCTCGCGGCGCTGTCGGAGGCGTCGCGCATGCACGGCTTTCGCGACGTCGACGATACGCTCGTCGCCACGCTGCGCGGGATGTCGGCGCGCGACATCATTCGCGCGCTCGACGTGCCGATGTGGAAAGTGCCGCGCGTGACGATCGACATGCGTCGCCTGATGCGGCCGCGCATCGCCGACGTGACGCTGTTTCCGGGCGTCGCCGAGACCTTCGACACGCTCGCCGCGCGCGGCATCCGCATCGCGATCGCCACGTCGAACACCGAGGACATCGTGCGCGACCGGCTCGGCCCGCATGCGTGCCGTCACGTCGGGCACTTCGCGTGCGGCATTCCGCTGTTCGGCAAGTCGCGCCGGCTGCGCGCGCTCGCGCACGACGCGGGGCTGCGCACCACCGACGTGCTGTACGTCGGCGACGAGATCCGCGACGCGGACGCGGCGCGCCGCGCGAACGTCGCGTTCCAGGGCGTCGCGTGGGGCTACACTGCGCCGGACGCGTTGCAGGCACATTGCGCGACGCCGTTGCTGGCCCGCTTCGACGCGCTGCTCGACATCGTGTAACCGGCGCACGCGTCCAATCGTCTTACCAACCGTTACACAAACCACAGCGCGGTTGCACCTGCGGGAAAACCCCTCTCCTAGAATCAGTCGGGCCGGGAAACACTTCGACCGGCGCCGCGGCAGAGCGGCGGTCGAATCCGGCCCGGGCGCGCCCGGTCTCTCGCACAGCGACGGATCATCCGATCCGTTTTTCAACCAGAGCCCCGATTGAAAGGAGGTCCCATGAACCGCTTTCCCCAAGTCTCGCGCCTTGCCTTGTCTGCCGCTGGCCTGCTTCTCGTCGCCGTGACGGCGACCGCGCAAACCGCACAACCGGCTCAACCCGGCCAGCCGGCCGAACCGGCACAAACCGCGCCGTCGGCCGGCGCGCCGCGGCTCCACGAAGCCGACCAGGCGTTCATCACGGACGGCACGAAAACGGTGTCGACGCAGCACGACGCGGCACGCATCGCCGATTCGCGCACGTCGGACAGCCAGGTCAAGGCGTTCGCGCAACGCGTGTCGACCGACGATGAAAAGATCATCCAGGCAATGCGCGCGGCGAGCCCGCGCGGCGTCGACGTGCCCGCCAACGACCCCGACACGGCCGTGCTGAACAGCATCAAGACCCTGCGCGGTGCCGAGTTCGACAAGGCGTACATCGAACAGGTCGCGCTCGCCGGCCAGCAGAAGGCCATCTCGGCCTTCCAGGCCGAAATCGCATCGGGCCGCGACACGAAGCTGAAGGAAGTCGCACGCCAGTCGCTGCCGATCCTGCAGAAGCATTACGCCGACGCGCAGAAGCTCGCGGAGCGCCACCACCTCGCATCGGCGCAGTAACGCGCCGGGCATGCCGCGCGCGGCGCGGCTGCCTGCTTCCCTGTCTCGCCGCCGCCGGCCCCCTCTCCCGGCGGCGGCCTCGCCGCGCGTTACCGCGCGAGCCTCTCCTGCAGCCGCGCCTTCACCTCCGGCCATTCGTCGTCGATGATGCTGAAGCGCACCGAATTGCGCTTGCGGCCATCCGGCATGATCCGTTCGTGCCGCACGATGCCTTCCTGCTTCGCACCGAGCCGCAGGATCGCCGCGCGCGATGTCTCGTTCAGCTCGTCGGTCGTGAACTGCACGCGCACGCACTGCAGCACGTCGAACGCATGACCCAGCAGCAACCATTTCGCTTCGGTGTTCGCACGCGTGCGCTGCGCCGATTCGCTCAGCCACGTATGGCCGATCTCGAGCTTGCGGTTCTTGCGATCGATCTTCCAGAAACGCGTGCTGCCGACGACCCGGCCGGTCGCGCGCTCGACGATCGCGAAAGGCATCATGGTGCCCTCCGCGCGCCCCTGCAATGCAGTCGCGAGATACGCGTCGATCGTGTCCGGGCCCGGCACGACCGTGACCTTCAGGTTCCATAGCTGCCCGTCGGCGGCGGCGGCCAGCAGCGCCGGCGCATGCGATGCGTGCAGCGGCTGCAATTCGACGTGTTCGCCGGTAAGGGTCGGCTGTTCAGGCAGGACGGGTGAAGCGGTCATGAGAATTCCCGGGGTCGTGTTACGGAGGGAAAAGAGGGCGAAACATCCATCATACGGCCGCACGCCGGCCGAGATGCGCGGCGAGCCGGCCGCGGATCGCCTTCGCCTCGGCGCGCAGCGCATCGGCGAACGCATCGACGAGCAGGCTTTTCGGCCGGTGCTCGGGCACGATCACGCTGACGCGGTACGGAAACGAGCGTGTGAGCGGCCGCACGTGCAGGTCGCGCCCGACGAAATCGAGCGCGGTCAGCGGATTGACGATCGCGACGCCGAGCCCCTGCCGCACGAACGCGCACACCGACACGGCCGACGGCGTGTCGACGACCGAGCGCGGCGCCACGCCGAGCTGCGCAAACGCCTCGTCGATCAGGACGCGGTACGGATCGTTCAGCGACAGGCTCACGAACGGGCGATCGGCGAGATCCAGCAGATCGATCGCATCCTGCGCGAGCAGCGGATGGCCGTCGGGCAGCACGCATACTTCGTCGGCTTCGAGCAGCGGCGTGAGCACGGTGCCGGCCGGCGCGACGTCGTGCTCGGTCAGCCCGAGGTCGTAACGCTGCGCGGTCAGCCACTCTTCGAGCATCGGCGATTCCTGCGTTTCGACCGACAGGCTGACGCCCGCATGCGCCGCATGAAAGCGCCGGCACGCGCCCGGCAGGATCGCGTGCGAGAACGCCGGCAGCGCGATCACCGACAGTTGACCGTCGCGAAACTCGCGCAGGCGCGCGGCCGTGGCCGCGACGCGTTCAAGCCCCACATACGCGAGCCGCACGTCGTCGAACAGCGTGAGCGCGGCCATCGTCGGCCGCAACCGGCCATGCGCGCGCTCGAACAGCGCGAAGCCGACGACCTGCTCCATGCGCGCGAGCTCGCGGCTGATCGTCGGCTGCGACGTATAGAGCATCTCGGCCGCGCGCGTCGTGCTGCCGGTGACCATCAGCGCGCGAAAGACCTCGATATGGCGGTGCGTGAGCATGTTCTTCTATATCAAACGTGAATTGAATTTCGATAAACGAGCATTTTACTGCATAGACAAACAGGCGCATCATTCACGTTATCCGTTCATTCGACCCGATGCATCCGCCATGTCCCTCGATTCCCGCCAACTCGCGACGCTCGCTCAGCAATACGGCACCCCGCTGTGGGTGTACGACGCCGACGTCATCCGCGACCGTATCGCCCAACTGCGTCAGTTCGACGTGATCCGCTATGCGCAGAAGGCGAACTCGAACGTCCATATCCTGAAGCTGATGCGCGAGGAAGGCGCGTGCGTCGATGCCGTGTCGCTCGGCGAGATCGAGCGCAGCCTCGCGGCGGGGTTCAGCCCGGCCGGCGAGCCGGAAGGCGTCGTGTTCACGGCCGACCTGATCGACCGCCCGACGCTCGCGGCGGTGCTCAAGCACGGCGTGACCGTCAACGCCGGTTCGCTCGACATGCTCGCGCGCATCGGCGAGCACGCGCCCGGCCACCGGGTGTGGCTGCGCGTCAACCCCGGTTTCGGCCACGGCCACAGCAACAAGACCAACACCGGCGGCCCGCAGAGCAAGCACGGCATCTGGATCGACGACGTGCCGCGCGCGATCGAGATCGTGCGCCAGTACGGGCTGAAGCTGGTCGGCATCCACATGCATATCGGGTCGGGCGTCGACTACGGCCACCTGTCGCAGGTGTGCGACGCGATGGTCGATCTCGTCACGTCGCTCGGCCATGACATCGACGCGATCTCGGCCGGCGGCGGCCTGTCGATCCCGTATCGCGACGGCGAGCCGCGTGTCGACGTCGGTCATTACTTCAGCCAGTGGGACGCCGCGCGCAAGCGGATCGAACGGCATCTCGGCCACCCGGTACGCATCGAGATCGAACCGGGCCGCTTCCTCGTCGCCGAAGCCGGCACGCTCGTCACCGAAGTGCAGGCCGTCAACCGCCGGCCGAAGCACGATTTCGTGCTGATCGACGCGGGCTTCAACGACCTGATGCGCCCGTCGATGTACGGCAGCTACCACGCGGTATCGGTGCACGCGCACGACGGCGCGTTGCCGGCCGGCCGGCCGCTGGTCGATCTCGCGATCGCGGGGCCGCTGTGCGAATCGGGCGACGTGTTTACGCAGGACGCAGGCGGCGTGGTCACGCACCGCAAGCTCGCGCAGCCGCAGATCGGCGACCTGCTGTTCCTGCACGACGCGGGCGCGTACGGCGCGTCGATGTCCTCGAACTACAACAGCCGGCCGCTCGCGCCGGAAGTGCTCGTCGATCGCGGCACGCCGCGGCTGATCCGCCGCCGGCAGACGGTCGCCGAGCTGCTCGCGCTGGAGTTGGACGCGTAAGCGGATCGTTCCACCTCGTCGCAAGATCGCATCGCAACGGCTGCCGCACACATGCGGCGGCCGATCTCCCCTCCCCTTATCGCCATTCGCACGCGCGGTAAGCGATCAGCCTCATTGATCGCATTCCTCTTCATTTCATTTCGGGATATCCGCTGCGCACGTGCATCACGTGCCCGCCCACGTCAACCGCGCATCCGGCACGGCGCCATAGGCCGTTCGTCACGCCGCGGTCCATGACGACTGCCGCATTGCCCGCGCGACGCGCGCCCCGCAAAGTGCCAGCACGGGTCCGCGCACGACGCGCGACGCCGCTCAAAGGAATCCCGCCATGAAACAGCTCGTCCGCGTCATCTCCGTGCGCCACGACTGCGCGGCCAAGCGCACGCATCCCGACGCGCCGCGTTGCCTGATCGACTTCGTGCCGCCCACCGACGTCGCGTTCCCCGCGCCGCGGTCGCTGCAATACATCGCGCACGACGACGGCCACGCCGCCAGGCAGGTCGCGGCGTTCGAGGTCGACCGCACGCGGCTGCGCCGGACGCGCGTCGCACCGGCCGCCTGCATGCACGATCCGGGCGCGGATGCCCGCGAGCGGGTCGCGATCCGCGAATTCACGGCCGACGCGCCGGCCCCGGGCGGAGCGCAATGAAATGGACGCGTTCCGCTTCGCGCGCTGGCTCGACGGCCGGCGCCGCCCGCCCGTGCCGCCGCCCGCGCCGCGCGCGGCGGACGGGCTCGCCGCGCAGCTTTGCGACGAATGCGAGGCGATGGCGCGCTTCGCGCTGCATCACGGGCTGCCCGTCGAGCCGGACGCCGTCGCGCAGCTCGCGACACTGATCGCCAACGGCCGCTCGCCGGCCGACCCGCCGCTCGCCCCCGCGCAGCAGCGCGCGCTCGCGACGCTCCACCGCAAGCTCGCCGCGCTCGTCGCGCCCGCCACGCCGCAGGCCGTCACGCTGCTCGACCTGCATCGCCGCAACGCGCATCCGCTCGCATGGCTCGGCCCGGTGCCGCTGATCCGGCTGCTGACCTTCTCCGCGCTCGGCTTCCTGTTCGCGGTGATCGCGACGAGCCTGTCGCCGCACGTGTCGAGCGAGAACATCGACCGCGGCTTCCTGCAGTCCGACGGCACGCTGCTGCTGTGGAACACGCTGTTCCTGCTGTGCTGCGCGGGGCTCGGCGCGTCGTTCGCGACGCTGTTCCAGGCACACCGCTACGTCGCCGCGTCGACCTACGACCCGAAGTACGACGCGTCGTACGGCGCGCGGCTGATCCTCGGCGTGATCGCCGGGCTGATCCTCGTCGAAATGCTGCCGTCCCAGCTTTTTGCGCAGGGCAGCATGCACAGCTTCGGCCGGCCGGCGCTCGCGATGCTCGGCGGCTTCTCCGCGACGGCCGTGCACCGCGTGCTGCAACGGCTCGTCGACACGCTCGAGACCCTCGTGCAGGGCGACCGCTCGGCCGACGTCGATGCGACGCTCGTCGCCACCCGCGCCCGCGCCGCCAGCGAGCGCGCGCACTGGCAAGGCGAGCTCGCGGCGAGCCTGCTCGACCTGCAGCAGTCGCTCGACACGTCCGCGTCCGCCGACGCGATCCGCGCGCGCCTTGCCGCGTTCACGCGCGCGATGCTCGCCGCCGATCCGTCGCCCGCGCAGCACGGCGCGCCGCTTTCCCCCACGCCGCCCAACGACCATCAGGAGTAGCGACATGCTGTTTCTCTACAACATTCCCGCCGCCGCGATGGGTGCACTGATCGTGGCCGCGACGCTCGCGGCCGCGCTGCTCGGCTATGCCGCGTTCCGGCGCGTGCTGCCCGCACGAATCGACGCCGAACAGCGCGGCATGATCGTCGCGATGCTGTCGGCGGTCACGACGATCAACTCGCTGCTCGTCGCGTTCTCGGCCGTGTCGGTGTGGAGTTCTTATCAGGCCGCGACCGATACCGTCGCGGCCGAAGCCGCCTGCGCGACCGAGCTGTCGCGCGACCTCGCCGCGTTCCGCGTCGCCGGCACCGGCGCCGATCCCGCGCGCCGCGCGCTCGCCGACTACCTCGCGCGGGTCGTCGACGACGAGTGGCCGCAGATGCAGCAGCACGGCCGTGCCGACCCGCGCGCCGAAGCCGCGTTCGACCGGATGTTCGCGGCGATCAATCGCGTCACGCCGACCGACGAGCGCGAACGCGTGCTGCTCGCGCAGGCGATGGCGCGCGCGAACGAGATGGTCAAGTACCGGCAGGCCCGCCTGCAGAATCTCGAGTCCGCGATGCCGGGCACGCTCTGGGCCGTGATGCTGGTGTCGAGCAGCCTGTCGCTGCTGTTGCTGTATGCGCTGCCCGGCACGCGCTTCAATGTCGGTCTCGTGTCGATCTGGGCGGTCACGCTCGGGCTCGCGTTCTTTTTCGTGCTGGCGGTGGACCGGCCGTTCGCCGGCGAGGTGAGCGTGCGCGCCACGCCCATCCGGCACGCGCTCGACGGGCTGCGCGCCACGCTGGCCGCCCCGCGGCGCGCGGCGCTGGACGCCGCGCCGGCCGGTCCGGGGCCGGCGGAGCACGTCAGCCTGGCGGGGTGCAGGCGGGCGTGAACATATAGCCGGGGGACGGATCGGCCGGCACGTGACGCGACAGCCACAAGGCCGCCTCGGTCCGGTTGCTCACGCCGATCTGCCGGAACAGCGCATACAGGTGGTTCTTGATCGTGCCCTCCGCGACGTTCAGCACGCGGCAGATCTGCTTGTTCGACTTGCCTTCGGCCAGCAGCCGCAGCACCTCGCGCTGCCTCGGCGTCAGCCGCTCGAACGCGCGGTCGTCGCCGGCCGGCGCGCCGGCCGCGCGCGCGTGCCCCGCCCCGCCTTCGCCCGCCGGCACGTAGATCGCGCCGGCCGCGACCCGGGCGAGCGCGTCCGCGAACTCGTCCGCGCTCGCGCGCCGGTCGATGATGCCGGCGGCGCCGGCCAGCAGCGCGTCGGCGATCGTCCGGCGGCACACGCCGCCGACGACGCACAGCCACGGCGTCGCGCCGAACGTCTCGTGCAGCACGTTCGGCCAGATCGTGGGCGGTGCATGGTCGTCGCATTCGATCGTGACTGCGCCGACCGTGTCGGGCAGCAGCGCGTCGCGCAAGCGACGAACGTCCTCGGGGCGCTGGGCGGACCACACATGCCAGCTCATGTCGCGTTTACACATTACGTCTGCCACGCCCGCCACGAACAACGGCGGACTGTCGATCATCAGGACGTTCATTTGCGCGGTTTCCTCGAAAGCGGGATTTAGGTTTTTTTACTTCCCTTCCGCCGGATTTTTACCGCTGTTTGTTTCGCCGCGCACTAGGCTCGTCGATCCGGGAAGAATGTCCTAATTCGGCCCGGTTCCGGCATTTCATTCCATTACAACGGTCTTCCCCGGGCATCGAGCGTGACGACCGTCATCTTCTCCGGACACTTCCCATTGCCTAACTTGATTAACGACAGCGAATGTCCGTTGTCTTCAACAGGCAGAGGAGTTTATTCATGGACGCTAATTTCATTGGTTCGGTGATTAACGCTTTACCGATGGACCAAATGATCGCCGGGCCATTAAAGGCGATGATCAGCGCGCAAACGCAAGCCGCAAAGAGTTATGCGGATTTCCTGATGCAGGTCTGCATCCAGGGCGGCAAGGCGGTGGCCGTGCAGTTCGACTACGACGAAACGCTCGTCGACGAAAGCGGCGTATCGAAGGGCGTCGTGCAGAAGACCATGCGCATCCCGCTGCTCGCCGCGATCGTCCACCCGATCATCGCGATCGAGGAAGGCACGATCGACTTCGAGATGGAGATCACGCAGTCGGAGAAGGCGTCGTCGTCGACCGAGGCCGGCGGCGAGTTCAAGGCGAAGATCGGCTGGGGCCCCGTCAGCGTCAACCTGTCCGGCCGCGTGTCGCACAAGTCGGAGCAGACGCGCAGCACCGACACGCGCGCGAAATACTCGATCCACACGCAGGTCAAGCGCCAGCAGCCGCCCGAAGCGCTGATGCGCGTGATCGACTTCCTGACCGAAGCGGCGACCAAGCCGGTCGTCGCCGCGGACAAGGCGAAGGACGTGAAGCCGCTGCCCGCGACGCCGACCGACGGCAAGCTGATCGGCGAGACGTCGAGCGCGGGCACGGGCGCGTCGGGCGACGGCGCAGCGGCGGCGGGCGCGCCCGCGCAGGCCGGCGAGCACGCGTAAGCGCGCCCGGGTCCGGCCATGTTCAGGCTCTTCAAACGGCGGCGCAACGCGGCCGCGCGCGCTGACCGGCCGGCCGCCGACGCGGCGGCGGGCGGGCCATCCGACGCCGGCGGGCCGCCGCCGTCACCGGCGAGCGCCGCCCAGGGCGGGCAGCCGGGCGCGACGGCCGCGCCGTTCGCCGCGCCGGAAGCCGCGCCTGCCGTCCGCGCGTCGTCGTCCGGCGCGGCATCCGGCACGTTGCCCGACGCGGCGCCGGGGACGCCCCCCGGTCCCGCATCCGGCGCGTCGGACGGCCACGCGTGCGCCCCGCCGCCCGGCGAGCCGGCGGACGCCGACCGCCCGCCGCCGCGCGGCCTCGCGCTCGACGAGATCGCGCGCGGCATGCAGCACGCCGCGGCGGCCGCGAATCAGCTGCTCGCGCATCAGTACACGGCCGTGCTCGACCAGTTCTTCGACCGGCGCGACGACGGCCTGCTCGCGCCGCGCGAAGTCCAGGTCGCGCTCGACGCCGAGCACACGATGCCGGTGCCGCTCGTCGCGCTCGCGACGCCGCGCGGCCTCGCGCTCGAGCGGATGGTCGTGCACCTGACGGTGCGCGGCGATTTCACCGAGGCGCATCCGGCCGGCGGCTTCGCCGGCGACGACCAGCGCGGGCGCTTCTACGTGACGCTCGCGCCGCGCACGGCGAACAAGGATGCGCAAGGCAACGCGGGGCGCCGCGACACCGAGCACATCGACATCGAAATGCAGTTCGCGGCGCTCGCGCCGCCCGAAGCGATCATGCGCGTGATCGACGAATACACGCACCGCCTGGTGCCGCGCGCACGGCACGGCAACGAGGAGCACCACGATGGCGAACCAGCCTGAACGCACCGGCACGCAAGGCATCGAGCTGATCAAGCACTTCGAGGGCCTGCGGCTCGCGCGGTATCTCGATGCGGTCGGCAAGCCGACCATCGGCTACGGCCACCTGATCCTGCCGCACGAGCGCTTCACCCGCCCGCTCACGCCGGCCGAAGCCGACGCGCTGCTGCGGCAGGACCTGCGCAGCGCCGAGCTGAGCCTGCGCAAGCTGCTGCGCGTGCCGGTCACGCAGCAGCAGTTCGACGCGCTGATGTCGTTCGTCTTCAACCTCGGCTCGGGCCGCCTGCGCTCGTCGACGCTGCTGCGCTACCTGAACGCCGGCGCGCCGGCCCGCGCGGCCGACCAGTTCCTGGTCTGGAACAAGGCGGGCGGGCGGCCGCTCGCGGGCCTCACGCGGCGCCGCCAGGCCGAACGCGCGCTGTTCCTGTCGTGAACGGCACATGCGGCGCGCAACGATCGTCACGGGTCGCCGACCGTGCCGTTCGCGCCATTCACCGCGCCGCGCGCCGCACCTAAGCTGAAGCCGTCGCCTTACGAAGCCGCGTCCCCGCACCTCAACGATTCGTCACCACAGGAGCCCAGCATGAACGTCACTCCCCGGCCCGGCCGCCCGGCGCCGCCCCGCTTCGCCCTTCCGCGCCTGTCCCGCGCCGCGCGCGCCGCCGTTGCCGCGGCCGCGCTCGTCGCCGGGGCGGTCGCGGCAGTCGCGCCGCAAGCCGCCTGCGCGGCCGGCGCGGCGCCGCTGCCCGCTTACGCCGCCGACCTGACGCGCACGTCGGTGTCCGGCCTGTCGTCCGGCGGCTTCATGGCGGCGCAGTTCGACGTCGCGTATTCGAGCCGGCTGATCGGCGCGGGCATCGTCGCCGGCGGGCCGTTCTACTGCGCGGGCGCGAACGAGCTGATCGAGCCGGCGATCGCCGCGATGACGCTGTGCATGCAGCCGGTCGGCCCGGCGCCGTCCGCGACCGACGCGTGGCGCAACGCGCGGACGTTCGCGCAGCGCGGCGAGATCGACGATCCGGCGAACCTGCGCCGCCAGCGCATCTACGTGTTCAGCGGCGCGAAGGACACGGTCGTGCTGACGCGCGTCGTCGACCAGACCGTGCGCTTCTACGAGCTCGCGCAGGTGAGCGCCGCGAACCTCCAGTACCGGCGCCACCCCGACGCCGGCCACGCGTTCGTCACGAGCCGCCCCGGCGATGCCGCGTGCAGCGCGAACGCGAGCCCGTACATCGACAACTGCGGCTTCGAGCAGGCGCACGACATCGTCCGCTGGATCTACGCAACGCCCGACAAGCCGCTCAACCCACCGGCCGCGCAGGCCGGCGGCAAGCTGCTCGCGTTCGACCAGCGCGCGTTCGACCCGCAGCGGCGCGCGTCGCTCGACGACACCGGCTACGCGTATGTCCCGGCAGCGTGCGAGCGCGAGACGTGCGCGGTGCACGTCGTGTTCCACGGCTGCGTGCAGAACGTCGCGACGGTCGGCGAGCGGATGATCCGCGGCACCGGCTACAACGAGATCGCCGACACGAACCGGCTGATCGTGCTCTATCCGCAGGTCGCGAAGTCGGCGGCGAACCCGCTCGGCTGCTGGGACTTCTGGGGCTATACGAACGCCGAGCCGACCCGGCCCGGCTTCTATCGCCGCGACGCGCCGCAGATGGCCGCCGTGATGCAGATGGTGCAGCGCCTCGGCGCCGCGCGCCCGTGAGCCGCATGCCGTCACGGACCGCCGCTTCCACGAACCTCGCACGATTCACACGACAAGGACCCGTCATGTTTTCTTCGCTGATCGCCCAATGGGAAAGCGCGAACCTCGGCGCGCTCGAGCTGTTCGGCAAGGTCGTCGCGCAGACGACCGGCGCCGGCAGCGCGACCCGCGGTCCCGCGTGGCGCGCGTTCGCGCACACCGCGCTGCTGACCGGACATCACTATCTCGACGCCTGCCAGGCCGCCACCAACACGCTGTGGCGCGACCAGGTCGAGCGCTTCGGGTTGAAGCAATCCGCCGCCGCGGTCAAGGAGCTGGCCGCGCTGAATGCCGACCTCGCGACGCGCTTCATGCAGAGCCATCTGCAGCACGCGGGCGCGCTCGCCGACGCCGCCGCGCAATGCGTCGACGATCTCGGCCGCACGCGCGGCCCCGGCGACGCCGCGATGGCGCTCGGGCGCTTCGCCGGCGACCTGCACGCGCAGACCCGCGCGCACGCGCTGCACGTGTCGTCGCTGACCGCGGGCATCGCGCCGGCCCTCGCGCAATGGGCCGACCGCAACCTGCGCGACGACCCCGACGCGGGCGCGACGGAGCACACGTCATGAACATCCGGCTCCGGTTCATCAACCGCTCGAACGATTGCGGCAACAGCGAGGTGGTGCTGTTCCAGCGCGACGTGATGCCCGATTTCGACGAACTCGCGATCGCGTGGAAGGTGATCCGCTATTGCGGGCGCGACTGCTTCCATCCTTTCGAGTACGCGACCGACATCGAGGTCGCGCTCGGCGACGAGCACGGCAACTTCTCGCCGCGCGTCGCCGCGCCGGCGGGCGCGCGCTTCGCGATCGACCCGCTGCCGAGCGGCCGCGGTCGGCTCGCACCGGACACCGCGGACGCCGCGGGCGGCGACGTCGAAGTCGTGAACCGCCTGACGCGCGGCGCGGTGAACGTCAACGCGTTCTGCGCGGGCCGGCTGATCGCCGCGAAGCACGCGGTCGCGCCGGGCCAGAAGGCCGTGTTCCGCTTCACGCCCGCGCTGTGGATCGCCGTCGCGTCGCAGGTGCAGGAAAGCCACGCGCTGGACGCCGCGGTGCTGTCGAGCGCCAACACGCTGCTGCCGCTCGCGGGCGTCGCCGCCGCGGACATCGTGATGACGGGCGGCGGCACTGGCGCCGATGCCCAGCCGTTCGGCTTCGCGCTCGAGCAGGTCGAGCGGCGGTAGCGTCCGGCGCGTTTTTTCTGCGATCCGTTTTTTGCCTGGTTTGACGGCCTGGCTTCCTGGCCAGGCCGGTGGGAAGGTGCGCGGCAAACCGATTGCCGTCTTTCAACTCAAGGAGCAACGACGTGGATATTCAACTGAACCTGATCAACCGCTCGAACGATGCGAACAACTCCAGCATCGTGATTTTCCAGAAGAACGTCGCGACCGATTTCGACGAGCTCGCGATCGCGTGGAAGGTGATCCGCAACTGTGGACAGGGCGACAACCATCCGTTCAAGTTCCCGATGACGATGAGCGTGAGCGCGAGCGACGCCTACGGCAACCACATGCCGCAGCAGAGCGCGGCCAACGGCCAGGTGTTCCAGGTCGTGCGCTCCAGCTCGGGCGACGTGCTGCAGCTCGGCGGCGACCCGGGCGCGAGCAGCGAGGTGCAGGTCCGCAACGACCTGCCGGCGGGCGCGGTGAACGCGACGATCTACAAGGACGGCAGCGCGCTCGCGCGCAAGACGTCGATCGCGCCGGGCCAGAAGGCGGTGTTCCAGTTCAAGCCGACGCTGTGGATCGGCGTCGCGTCGCAGATCGAGCAGGGCGCGCTGATGAACTCGGCGGTGATCTCCGACATCAACACGGAACTGTCGCTGCTCGGCATCGCGAGCGCCGACATCGTGATGACCGGCGGCGGCCCGGGCCCGCGCTCGCAGCCGTTCACGTTCCGCCTCGAAAACGTCGTGATGGCGTAACACCCGACGCGCGCCGGCGGGCTCCGCCGGCCGCTTTCAATCAGGCATCCGAATCAAGGTGACTCATGGACATCAAGCTCAATTTCGTCAATCTGTCGAACGACGTCAACAACAGCCAGGTGGTGATCTTCCAGAAGAACGTGTCGACCGACTTCGACGAGCTCGCGATCGCGTGGAAGGTGATCACGAACTGCGGGCGCGGCGACAATCATCCGTTCGTCTTTCCGCTGCTGACGACCGTTTCCGCGAGCGACGCGGACGGCAACTACATGCCGCAGAAGCGCGCGGACAACGGTCAGCTGTTCAGCGTGTCGCGCTCGACGTCGGGCAACGTGCTGGCGCTCGCCGGCCCGGCGCCGACGTCGCGCGAGATCCAGCTGCGCAATGACCTGCGCCAGGGCGCGATCACCGCGTCGGTCTTCAAGGACAGCCGCCTGCTCGCGCGCAAGACCGGCATCGTGCCGGGGCAGAAGGCGGTGTTCGAGTTCAAGCCGACGCTGTGGATCGGCACCGCGTCGCAGATCGAGCAAGGTGCGGTGATGAACTCGGCGGTGATCTCCGACATCAACACCGAGCTGTCGCTGCTCGGCATCAAGAGCGCCGACATCGTGATGACGGGCGGCGGCGGCGGCACGACGGCGACGTCGTACCAGTTCAAGCTCGCGAACGTCGTGATGGGCTGAGCCTGGCCGGCGCCGGCGGGACGGCGCTGGCCATCGCACTGAGCTTGGCGTTCATGGTCGACGGCGATGCGGAGGTCGAACGCGCGTACGAAGCGTGGAAGGCGGAGCGACGCTTGCGTCACCCCGCCCGCCGCACCGGCATCCCCCGCGAGAAATACTTCGCCCCGGCCACGCACCCGACGACGATCGCGGTCACTGCGATCATCGACGGCGGTACCGTCTCGTGCAGCAGCCCGGCCGCCAGCAGCAGGCCGAAGAACGGCTGCAGCAGTTGCAACTGGCCGACACCCGCGATCCCGCCGAGCGCGAGCCCGCGATACCAGAACACGAAGCCGATCAGCATGCTGAACAGCGACACGTACGCGAGCCCCCACAACGCGGCGGCATCGACACCGTCGAACGACACGGGCGAGGTGAGCCACGTGAGCGGCAGCATCAGCGGCAGCGACAGCACGAGCGCCCACGAGATCACCTGCCACCCGCCGAGCTGGCGCGACAGGCGCGCGCCTTCCGCGTAGCCCAGCCCGCATGCGACGATCGCGGCCAGCATCAGCGCATCGCCGACCACCGATGCCTGGCCGCCGTTGCGCAACGCAAACGCGGCCACCGCACCGCTGCCGACGATCGAGAAGATCCAGAACGGCAGCCGCGGCCGCTCGCCGCCGCGCCACACACCGAACAGCGCGGTCGCGAGCGGCAGCAGCCCGACGAACACGATCGCGTGCGCGGACGTCACGTGCTTCAGCGCGAGCGCCGTCAGCAACGGAAAGCCGACGACGACCCCGAGCGCGACGATGGCCAGCGACACGGCCTCGGCTCGGGTCGGCCGCCGCTGCTTCAGCACGACGAGCAGCAGCAGGCCGAGCGCGCCGGCGATCGTCGCGCGCGCGAACGTGAGGAACAGCGGGTCGAGCCCCTGCACCGCGATACGCGTCGCGGGCAGCGAGCCGCTGAAGATGATCACGCCCAGCAGGCCGCTGAGCCATCCGTCGGTCGTCTTTTGCACGGGAAATCCTGAACGTGGAAAGTGGATCACCGATGATCCGCCGCCCGCGAAAAGTGCGTAAGCTACAGCGCAATACAATTTCGACAAACTGTACTGGACAACCGTCCGTACAGTTCATTCTTCGCCATGAACCGTTCCGCCCCGTCTCCCGTTCCGCCCGCGCCGTCGCGCACGCGCGTGGAAACCGTGATGGACACCTTGCGCGCGCGGATCGCGAGCCGCGCGCTGATGCCCGGTGCGCGCGTACCGTCGATCCGGATGATGGCCGACGGGCTGGGCATGTCGAAATCGACCGTCGTCGATGCATACGAGCGGCTCGCGAGCGAAGGCGTGCTCGTCGCGCGGCGCGGCTCGGGCTTCTACGTGTCGGGGCACGCGCCGCCGCTCGCGCTCGCCGATCTCGGCCCGCGTCTCGATCGCGAGCTCGACCCGCTGTGGCTGTCGCGCCAGTCGCTCGAGGCTGCGCCGACGACCGTGAAGCCCGGCTGCGGATGGCTGCCGCCGTCGTGGCTGCCGGACGAGAGCCTGCGCCGCGCGCTGCGCGCCGTGTCGCGCGACGAATCCGACGCGCTGACCGATTACGCGACGCCGCTCGGCCTGCCCGCGCTGCGCCAGCAGCTCGCATGGCGGCTCGCGCAGCACGGCGTCCATGCGGAACCCGCGCAGATCATGCTGACCGACGGCGGCACGCATGCGCTCGATCTCGTGTGCCGCCTGCTGCTGGAGCCGGGCGACACGGTCGTGCTCGACGATCCGTGCTACTTCAACTTCCAGGCGCTGCTGCGCGCGCATCGCGCGCGGATCGTCAGCGTCCCGTACACGCCGAACGGGCCCGATCTCGCGCGCTTCGAGCAGGTGCTGGCCGAGCACCGGCCGCGCCTGTACATCACCAACGCGGCGCTGCACAACCCGACCGGCGCGACGCTCGCGCCGCCCGTCGCGCACCGCCTGCTGACGCTCGCGGCCGAGCACGGCCTGCTGATCGTCGAGGACGACATCTTCGCGGATTTCGAGAGCACGCCCGCGCCGCGCCTCGCGGCCTTCGACGGGCTGTCGCGCGTCGTGTCGATCGGCAGCTTCTCGAAGACGCTGTCGGCCGCCGTTCGCTGCGGCTACGTCGCCGCGCGCCCGGAATGGATCGAGGCGCTCATCGACCTGAAGCTCGCGACGTCGTTCGGCCATGCGCAGATCGGCGCGAACGTCGTGCACCGGCTGCTCGTCGACGGCACGTACCGGCGCCATCTCGACAGCCTGCGCGCGCGTCTCGCGGATGCAATGGGCGAGACGATCCGGCGCCTCGCGCGCGCGGGCCTCCGGATCTGGACGGAGCCGCGCGGCGGCCTGTTCGTGTGGGCGGAGTTGCCCGACGGGCTCGACGCCGCGCGTGTCGCACGCCATGCGCTCGATCACGATGTGGTGCTCGCGCCTGGCAACGTGTTCAGTGCGTCGCACGGCGCGACCTCGTTCATGCGCTTCAACGTGTCGCGCTGCAAGGGGCCGGCGGTGTTCGATGCGCTGGCGCGGGCGATGGAGGCGGCGCGGCGCGATGAAGGCACGGCGGCGCCGAAAGTTGACGCGCGCGCCAGTGCGCGCGCGACCGGTGACCTATGACAGCTCGCAGAAACGGAGCCGGTTCCCGAACGGATCGGTGATCTGCATCTGCCGGCCCCAGTCGAGCGTCTCGACGCCGGGCCGCGCGTACGTGTAGTTCTTCTCGAGCAGTTCCCGATGCAGCGCGTCGATGTCGCTGACCGGCACGAAGGTCGCCGAGCCGGGCGTGCTGTCGCCGTGGTGCTCGCTCAAATGCAGCACCACCGAATCGCGCTTGATCTGCGCGTAAAGCGGCAGCCCCGGTTCGAAGCGATGCTCCCAGTCGAGCGTGAATCCGAGGTAGTCCAGATAGAAGCAGTACGCCTTCTCGATCGAGAAGATGCGCAGGATGGGAATCGCGTGAAGCAACGGCATCGTTCGGGCCTCGTGACGGAGTGGACGGGACGGTGGCGGGGGTGGACATGATAACGCGCCGGCCGCCCCGCCCCTCACCTCACACCTCCCCCGCGTGCGCCCTCGCCCGCACGTCGGCCAGCGACACATCGACCAGCAACCGCCCCGTATCGAACACCGTCTCGAGCGCATCGTCCCATTCGCTTTCGACCGCACGATCATCCCACGCAACCGGCAGCGTCGTCGTCCGATACTCGCCGGTGCGGTAATTGCGCAGCAGCGTGAGCCGCCCCTTCTTCGAGCGCTTGCCCTGATCGGTGACCGGATCCTTGCGAACGTCGTGCCACTCGCCGCCGCGCCGGATCGCCGAGCACTTCATCGCGAAGCGCTGCGTATCGCGGTTCACCTGCTGCAGCAACGCGCCGCCCATGCCGAACACCACGTTGCCGGCCGCGTAACCCGAGTCGTCGAGCGCGGCCAGGATCGCCTCGATCGAATTCGCGTCGACACCATCGCCCTGGATCACGCGCACGCGGTTCAGCACACGCCGCCCCTTGCCGTTCACGGTCGAGCCGAACGACGCGTCCAACGCGCGCACGGTCTGCATCACGATCTTCACGGGGTCGCCCGAATCGGGACGCACGACCAGCGTCGCGCCCGACTCGAGCACGGCCTGCCGAAGCTCGCCGCCCCACAGGTCGAGTGCGGCGAACAGATCGTAGGAGTCCGACACGACCGACACGATCGCGCCGGGCAAACCGAAGCGCGCAATCATGTTCCGGTACGCGTCGACCTCGCCTTCGCGCCCCCACGACGTGATCGTGCTGTGTTCGGCCGCCGGCACCGAATACGCGGCCATCGGCTCGCGATAGAAGCGGTTCGCGGCCAGCACGCCGAGCACCGTGTCCGAGCCCATGAAGTTCACGAGGTGCGCCGCGCCGCCGATCGCGGCCGACTCCGCGCTCGATACGCCGCGCGCGCCGAAGTCGTGCAGCTTGAACGGCAGTTGCGCGAGATCGTCGTCGGTCTTTTCGAGGAAGCGGCGGATCGTCTGCCGCAGGTGCCAGCTGCGCGTCGCGACCGTCACCGGATACCAGACGCGCAGCAGCATCGTCTCGAGATACGACGCGAGCCAGAACACCTGCGGATCGTCGCATTCGACCGTCATCAGCACGTTGTGCACCGGCACGACCGAACCCTCCGGCACCGCACGGATCTTCACCGGCAGATAACCGTCGTAGCGTTCGACGATATGACGCCAGCCCGCTTCGTTGAACGGTTCGCCGTGCACCGTGAAGAAATCGCGCGCCTCGTCGATCATCGTGTGCGTGATCGGCTTGCACAGATATTCCTTCAGCAGCATCTGCAGACCGAAGAACACCGTGCGGTCGTAGCGGCCGCCACGCGATTCGACGTACGCGAACATCGCCTGCGCGTCGGGCGGATATTGCAGGAAGTGGGAAGCCTTGTACGAATCCGTGTTGAGGATCGGATTGGCGAGAACCGCGGCAAAGCCGCCGGGATCGTTTTGCATGGCTAGAGCTCCTCTAGGCCGTTGAAGTGCCGCCGCGTCTGTCGCGGCGGACCGGAATGCGGGGAATCAGCGGATCACAGCTTCCCCAGGAAGTGATACGCGATGTCGAAGTGATCCTCGAACATCACGTTGCGCATCTGCGCGAATTCGTTCAGCGGCACCCAGCGCGCCTTGTCGGCGTCGTCGCTGCCCTTCACGCGCGGCAGCTCGCCAGTCGGGAAATTGAACAGGCACGCGTGCGTGATCGTGCGGCCGCGCAACGAGCGCGTCGGGTGATCGAACACCTGGCGATCCTTGATCGAGCCGCGCAGCACGGGTTCCGGCAGCTTCAGGCCGGTCTCCTCGCGCAGCTCGCGGATGCAGGCCGCGTCGAGCCGCTCGTCCTGGTTCACGAACCCGCCCGGTAGCGCCCACAGGCCGCGGCCCGGTTCGC
Source organism: Burkholderia cepacia (assembly GCF_001718835.1). Taxonomy (NCBI): domain Bacteria; kingdom Pseudomonadati; phylum Pseudomonadota; class Betaproteobacteria; order Burkholderiales; family Burkholderiaceae; genus Burkholderia; species Burkholderia cepacia. Next base: position 2,559,190 of record NZ_CP013444.1, read on the forward strand.
TGCGGCGGCGCACCAGCAGGATATGGCCCGAGTGCACGACCACCGCGTCGACCGTCACGAACGTGACCGGATACGGGGCGGCCGCCCACGCCTTGCGATACGCGGCGATGAATTCGGCTTCCGACTTCAGCTGCGCGAATTCCGGCTGCGTGCGGAAACGCTCGAGCCAGCCGAACACGGGTTCCGGCACGGCCCACTGCACGAAGCTGTTGGGGCGTTCGGCGAAATACTGGTCGCGGATCTCGGTGGCGGAAATGTCTTCCGTCGCGTCGACATCGACGAGCTCCCATTGCGGGAACATCCGCAGGTAATACGACGTGGCGTCCTTCTCGTGGCCGATCAGCCCGACCTTGCGCTGTGCGATATCACCGAGCGCGGACGCGACGGCGTCTTGCACCCAGCGCACCCAGTCGCCGTCGTTGTAGGTCGAATCCTGCAACGGCGCGATCGTCACGCGGTCGCGCTCGGACGCGTCGAGCAGCGAAGCCAGCATCTGGCGGCGCTCGTCGAACGAGAACGGATCCTTGATGGTGCGGGGCTTGTCGGTCGACCCGATCAGCACGCACACGCGCTCGGCCCGGCTCAGTGCCGACTTCAGCACGTTCAGGTGACCACGATGCGGAGGCTGGAAACGACCAATGAAAACGAGCGCGTCGAAGCGCCGGTTCTGTTGCGTACTCATGAGGCTCCCTCAAGAGATTGAAACGCTTCGGGTCTTTCCCGAAGGCATGGAACGGATCGTAGGCCTTTTTTTGAGATGCGTCAATCGAACCCATGCTCGACTTGACGATGCCTGACGGAAATCGCGAGACTGGCGCGCTACACTCGTTCGACTCCATCCCAACCTGCGCGGACGCGCCCCCTATCATGAGGATCTCAGTCAGCCGGACCGTCGGCGTCGATCGCAGGCGCCTCTTCACGTGGTCGCAGGATTACGCGCGGCGGCTCGTGTGGGACAGCTTCCTCACCGATGCCTATCTGCTCGACGGCATGACGGCCGACGTCGGCGTCGACGCGTTCTGCCGCAGCCAGTCGGGCGCGACGATGGTGTCGCGCTACATCTCGTACCGTCCGCCGCAGGTCGCGGCCGTCGAAATGGTCGACGGGCCGAAAGTGCTCGAACGCTTCAGCGGCAGCTGGAACTTCACCGAGCACACGCCCGGCACGACCGAGGTGAAATTCACGTACCACTTCCGCGCCCAGCCGGCCTGGCTGCGCTGGCTGCTCGAACCGCTGATCGGCGCGTTCTATCTCGTGCAGACGCGCCGGCGTCTCGATTCGTTCAAGCGCTGGGCCGAAGCGGAGGCCGCGCCGCGTTGACAGGGGCGGAAACCGGCCGGACACTTCAACGCCATCCGGTTCGCCGATTTCCCCATGACGAGGACGAGTACGTGTTCAGCTTCCGTTATCTTTATCTCGCGGTTGCCGCGATGAGCTTCACGCTTTCCGCGCATGCCGCCGGCATCGACTGTTCCGCCTCGAAGACGCGCACCGAGCACCTGATCTGCGCCGACGAGGCACTCATGTCGGCCGACAGCGCACTGGCGAGCGCCTACGATGCAACCGTCGACGCCGCCGCCGACCCGCGCGCGGTGATCCTGTCGCAGCGCGCGTGGCTCAAGCAGCGCGATGCGTGCGCCGATGCCGCCTGCATCGCCGCCGCATACCGCGACCGCACGGCGGCGCTGAAGCAGGTGAAACACGCAGGCTGGAAAACCTATCGCGACCCGGCGCTCGGCATCTCGTTCGAATACCTCGCGAACCGGCAGGTGAAAAAGCCGTGCCCGGAAGGCGGCAGCGACCCTTGCGTCGCGATCGTCGGCCGCAACATGACGAACAGCAACTATTTCATCGCATTCGAGATCGTCGACGGCGCGCTGGAGCCGGTCGCGGAAAAGGAAGCGGGATTCGTGAAGCAGGACGACGGCAAATGGATGTCGACGTTCGGCCGCGGCACGCCCCAGGAAGTCGAGCGCTTCACGGGCCCGGGCTGGCGCGGCATGAGCGCGACGATCATGTGCCGCATCAGCGATCCGAAAACCGGCTTTTATTCGGCAGCCGGCGAATGCTACTGGGCCGTGCTGAGCAACGGCCAGCGCTCGGCCGTCGCGGGGACGCAGGGCTTCGTCGGCACCGACGACGCGACGCTGCACAGCGTGTCGACGTTCCGGTTCGACCGCTGACGGGAACGGAAGGGCGACGCGGCGCGTGCTCGCGCAACGCGCGCCGCCGCATGTTTTACAACCCGCTTTCAGCCGGGCTTGCACCCGCGGTTTTGTCATTGCGGCGCCGCCGCCACCCGCTATAATCGCGCGACATTCCGACTGCATCATGCAGGCCGACGGCCGCGCGCCGCTTCGTCGAGCGCAGCCGCATTCACGCGACAACAACAATGACGAACCGAACCATCCGACGCCTTCGCCCGTTCGCGCGTGCCGCCGCGCGCGTGCTCGCCTGCGCGGCCCTGCTCGGCATGCCGCTCGCGCTGCGCGCCGCAGACGCCGCGCCGGCCGCCAGCGCACACGCTCCGTACATCGTGATCGACACCGGCCATACGCCGGCTCACCCGGGCTCCACCGGCGCGAGCGGCCGCGTCGAATACCTGTACAACCTCGATCTGTCGAGCGCCGTTGCCAAGCGGTTGAGCGACGACGGCGCCCGCGTGCTGCGCACGTCGGCCGACGGCCGCGAGATCGCGCTCGACCAGCGTTCGACGCAGGCGCCCGACGCAAACCTGTTCGTGTCGATCCATCACGACTCGATGCAGCAGCAGTTCATCGACGCCGGCCGGCAGCGCGAATTCCGCGGCTTCTCGGTGTTCGTGTCGGAACGCAATCCGCATTACGAACAGAGCCTGCGTTGCGCGAAGGCGATCGCCGAGCGGCTGGTCGCGGCCGGCGAACGGCCGTCGCTGTATCACGCGCAGCCGATCCGCGGCGAGAACCGCCCGCTGATCGACCCGCCACTCGGCATCCACCGCTTCGACGATCTCGTCGTGCTGCGTACCGCACCGATTCCGGCCGTGCTCGTCGAGGCCGGCGTGATCGTCAACCCGGACGAAGAGAAGCGGCTCGCGCAGCACGACACGATCCAGCGCCTGTCCGCTGCGATCGCGGGCGGGATCGACGCGTGCACCGCGTCCGAATGACGACGCGGCGCACGTGCGTCATCGGCTTTTACCCAGTCAGGAGCATCACCATGAAAAAGAAGAATCTGCTCGCAGCCTGCGCACTGCTCGCGCTTGCCGTTCCGTTCGCCGCGCACGCGGCCGGCTGCGGGAAACCGCGCAGCGCGTTCGACCAGGTGTACTGCACCAGCACGCAGTTCTCTCAGTCCGATCGCGACCTGAACGACGAATACGGCCGCCTGCGCAAGCAGCTGAGCGGCGACCAGCAGGCCGCGCTGAAGGCCGGCCAGCTCGCGTGGCTGAAGCAGCGCGACGACAAGTGCAGCACCACGCGCGACGACGGGTATTACGTGAACCTCGAATGCGCGAACGACATGACGCAGTCGCGGCTGTCGTTCCTGCGCGAGCGCGATCGCGAGTGTTCGAGCACCGGGTGCGTGGCGTCGAAGATCGGGCAGTAACGCTTCATGCACAACGGCGTCGCCCCCATCGGCGTATTCGATTCGGGCCTGGGCGGATTGTCGGTCGTCGAGGCGATCCGTCAGCGCCTTCCGGGCGAAGCCATCCTGTATATCGCGGACTCCAGGTATGCACCCTATGGCGAAAAGTCCGATACGTTCATCAGGGCGCGCAGCCAGGCACTCACGGATTGGCTGGTACAGCACGGCGCGAAAATGCTGGTGATTGCATGCAATACGGCAACGACGCACGCAATCGCGCATCTCCGAAGTCAGTTCGCGATCCCGATCATCGGCGTGGAGCCCGGGATCAAGCCCGCCGTGCAGGCGTCGGTTTCAAAAGTCGTCGGCGTGCTCGCGACTGCCGCAACGCTGCGCAGCCAACGATTGCAGGCGCTGCTGGCAGAGAACGATCACGCGTGCCGCTTCGTGTGTCAGGCAGGGCATGGCCTCGTGGAAAGCATCGAACAAGGCGAAGCCACGGGATCGGCCGTCGAGTCGCTGCTCGAAGCGTACCTGACGCCGATGATCGACGAAGGCGCGGATACGCTCGTGCTGGGCTCGACGCATTACGCGTTGCTCATGCCGAGCATTCGAAGGATCTTCGGTTCACGGTTCCGCCTGATCGAGACCGCGACCGCAATCGCGCGGCGGGTCGAGCATCAGCTTGCCGAGTTCCGGCTGCGCAACGATGCGAATCCCGCCAACGCTCCGCTGCAATTGTGCTCGACCGCGACATCGGCAGAGCAACGGGCGCCTTTGGCCAGACTCGCTCAGGGACTTGCGCTGGCCGGACATCGGGTGGCCGCCATCGACATCGAGACGAGCTGACCGATCGTCCGGCCCGCGTCACAGAAACCACCGATACTCCCGCGCGCCGATCTCGTTCATGAAATCGATCTGCTCCTGCCGCTTGTTCTCGCAATACACCATCACGAACTCGCTGCCGAGCCCTTCGCGCACGGCCGGATGATCCTGCATCGCCGCGACGGCCGACAGCATCTCCTTCGGGAAATCGATCCCGCTGCCGCGATCCTCGTTGAGCGGCGCGATCGGCTCCTTGCCTGCGTCGAGCCCGTATTCCATCCCGGTCAGGATCGCCGCGAGCACCAGATACGGATTCGCGTCCGCGCTCGCGAGCCGGTGCTCGATCCGCAGGTTGCGCGCGTCGGACTCGGGAATCCGGATGCACGCATCGCGATCCTCGAAGCCCCAGCTCGCGCGGCTCGCTGCATTCACCATCGATCCGTAACGCCGGAACGCGTTGTGATTCGGTGCGAACACGGGCATGCAGTGCGGCAGCAGCGCAAGGCATCCGGCCACCGCGTGCCGCAGCGGCCGCTGCCCGTCCGCCGCCAGCAGGTTGCGCCCGGCATCGTCGTAGAGGCTCACGTGCACGTGCATCCCGCTGCCCGGCGCATGCAGGTACGGCTTGCCCATGAAGCTCGCGCGATAGCCGTGCTGCAACGCGACGCCGCGCGTGCTGCGGCAGAACAGCGCCGACCAGTCGGCCGCTCGCAACGCATCGTCGGTGTGTCCGAAATTGATCTCGAACTGGCCGGGACCGAGCTCGGCCGTGATCACCGTCGCATCGACGCCCTGCTCGCACGCCGCCTCGACCATCTCGTGCAGCACGTCGGAGAAACGCGACAGGCGCTCGATATGCATGTTCGGCTGATCGTCGCGATCGTCGCTCAGGCGGTCGCGCGGATATTGCGGCATCCCGTCCGCGAGCTGCGCGGCGAACAGGTAGAACTCGAGCTCGAACGCGACGACCGGCCGGATGCCGCGCGCCGCGAAGCGCCGCAGCACGCGCGCGAGCACCTCGCGCGGCTCGAACTCGATCGGCGAATCGGTGCCGTCGGAGCTGATCAGCATCTGCGCGAGCGGCTGCCGCTCCCAGCGCACCGGCTTCAGCGTGCCCGGAATCAGGCGGCGCGGCGCGTCCGGGTCGCCGTCGTTGAAGCAGTAGTCGCCGATCTTGTAGAGGCCGCCCTGCGTGCCGAGCAGCACGCAATTCTGCGGCAGCTTCAGCAACGAGCCCGACGCGACCTTTTCGAGCGCGTCGATCGGATAGCGCTTGCCGTAGAAATGCCCGGGCAGGTCGAGGCAGATCAGGTCGACATAACGGATCTCGGGGTGCGCCTGCCGGAATGCGCGGACCTCACCGACCAGCGCGGAAACGACGTTAGTCATGATTCGTCCCTTCGTTCGAGTGTGACGATGCCGCGTCGCGGCGAATCGGGGCCGAACGGCCTGTGCAGCGCCTCACGTCCCCATCGATCAGTACGTCAAACCATCTGCTTCGAACGCGGCATGCCGCCGCGACGACGACTCAGGTGAATACCCAGATCACGCGCGTCGGCGCGTCGGTCAGGTTGGCATAACGGAAGCGCTTGTGCGCGGGGAGCTGGAATGCGTCGTTCGGGCCGAGCGTGACGGGTGTGTCGTCGCCGTCGATCCAGATCGTCAGTTCTCCTTCGAGCACGAAACCGCCCTGCTCGTCGCTGTCGTCGACGGGCCGCTCGCCGCTGCTCGCGCCCGGCGCGAGATGGCTTTCGAGGATCGAGAAGCGCGAGCGCATGTTCGGCGACACGAGGATGTCGGTAATGCCGGCCGCGTAATACACGGTGCGCCGTTCGTCTGGCCGCGTGACCCAGGGCACGCTGCGCGGCTTGCTCAGGCTGTAGAAATAGGTGGTCGGCACGCCGAGCGCCTCGCCGATCGCGGTGAGGTCCGCGACCGTCGGGCGCGACAGCCCGCGCTCGACCTGCGACAGAAAGCCGACCGAGCGGCCGATCCGTTCCGCGAGATCGTTGAGCGTGACCTTGCGATGCTTGCGCAGGTCGCGGATCAGGATCGCCAGGCTTTCTATCTCTTCCTGTTCGTTCATGGTGGGTTCCGTGCAGTCAAACGGTATCGCGCAGACGGTACCAGGCCTTGCCGATCGCTTCCAGCGGCGCGGCGAGCCGGTCGCCGCCGGGGAATCGCGGGTTGCGGATGCGCTGGTACTGCGCAAGCAGGCGTTCGTCGCCGAGCACGGCGTCGGCCACCGCGCGCGCGCCCGCGAGCGTCGGTAGCACGCCGTGCCCGGAGAAGCCCTGCAGCCAGAAACGCTGCCCGTGGCGGCCGATGTCCGGCGTGCGGCGCATGCTGATGTCGATATGGCCGCCCCACGCGTAATCGAGCGGCACGCCGGCCAGTTGCGGAAACACGCGTTCGAGGTGCGGGCGCGTGGCCGCCGCGATATCGGCCGGAATGCCGCCGAGATACGTGCAGCCGCCGCCGAACAGCAGCCGGTTGTCGGGGCTCAGCCGGAAATAGTCGGGCACGAACTGGTTGTCGATCACGCAACTGTTCCGCGGCAGCAGCGAACGCGCGACGTCGGGCGCGAGCGGCGCGGTCGCGACCTGGTACGTGCCGACCGGCAGCAGCCGGCGCGCGAGGTCGCGATCGAGCCGGTCGACATACGCGTTGCAGGCCAGCACGAGGACGTCCGCGCGCACTTCGCCGGCGGCGGTGCGCGCGACGTAGCCGCCGGCCGTCTCGCTCAGGTCGAGCACACGGCTCTGCTCGAAGATACGGCCGCCCGCGCGCTCGATCGTCCGGGCAAGGCCGAGTGCGAGCTTCAGCGGGTTCAGGTGGCCGGCCTCCGGATCGTAGAGCGCCGCGAGATAGCGCGAGCCGCCGATCCATTCCGGCATGTCGGCCCGCTCGATCACGCGCAGTTGGTCGTAGCCCCAGCGCTCGGCCGCTTCGTCGCGGGCCTGCGCGAGCATCGCGACGCGGCGCGGCCGCACCGCCGCCCACAGGCTGCCGGGCCGATAGTCGATGTCGAAACCGTGCCGCCCGGGCAGTTCCCGCACCTCGGTCGCGGCCCAGCGCATGCTGTCCCACAGCAGGCGCGCGCCGTCGCGGCCGAGCGAATCCTCGAGCGGCTGCATGTCGCACGACCAGCCGAGCAGCGCCTGCCCGCCGTTGCGGCCCGACGCCGCCCACGCGACGCGGCTCGCTTCGAGCATGACGACCCGCTTGCCGGCGAGCGCAAGGCGCAGCGCCGTATGCAGCCCGCTGAACCCCGCGCCGACGACGAGCACGTCGGCGTCGACACGCGACTCCAGCACCGGGCGAACCGGGATCGGCTCCGGGTACGTACCGGCGTAGTAGCTTGCGACGTGACGGTCGGACTGCACGAACATGCGGACTCCCGTGAAATTCCTGTCGAGAAATTTCATGAAAAACTAGCATGACAATTTCACGGGGGCAAGCGTGCGGTTGTCGTGCCCCCTTGCACCGTGGCGGCCGTGCACACCTTCATGCGTGACGGCGCACCCTCGCTAGCTCACGCATTCCGGCACCACCGGGTCGTTGCTGCCCGTGTAGACAAATCCGTCCGATATCCATTGATTCGAGTCGAGCCGATACCAAAGCCGTGTGACGCCCCAGTTGCCCTCCACCGGGTCGCCGTACTTGTAGCAAGCGAGCTGCACGGTGCGGCCGTTCTCGACCGAACCGACAATCGCTGCCGACAAAGAAGGCGCGCTGCGCAGATTCGCCTGACTCGGCGCCTGTACACGCGCACTGACGGGCGGTGACGGGTCGACCGGACCGCCGGAATCTTCGCCCCCGTAGTTGACGAGCCATGCCTGCGGGGAGACGCGCCGCTGATTGCGAACGGCGTATCCGGCGTACGGTTCGGCGCCCGCGAAAAATTGCCAGCCGCCGATCGTGATCCCGTTGATCGGAACGTCATTGCCGTCCTTGCTCAGCGAGAAGTGAACATGCGGCCCCGTCGTTTGTCCGCCGCACGGCAGCCCGTTTCCGACGCTGCCGAGATAATCGCCCTGACGGACCCGCGTGCCGCTATTGAGCGAGGTCAACTGGACCATGTGGTAATAGGTCGTCGCGTATCCGTTGTCGTGAACCAGCTTGACGATTGCACTGCCGTTTCGCTCGCAGCTCTTGTAAAGATAGCCGTCCCGAGCCGCCAGCACGCGACCGTTGCCGCCCGAGAAATCGAGGGAGTTATACGGCCTGCTTTGTCCGGACCAGCCGTGCGCTCCGCCCGTCCAATACCATCCGGCATTCAGTTGCCACGGCAACGCAAGGCCCGGCTGCGGCAATGCCGCCGACCGTGGTGCGAATGAGCGCCTTACCGCCAGGTTTTTCCGTTCGTCGGCAGCGAGCAGCGTTGACGGCGCCGAGTTGAGTAACTCTCCAAACTTGCTGCTGCCCTCGACACCTGCGATCCATCGGCCATTGGCATTGCGCGCAAGGAACAGCTTCGTGACGGGATCGGCGGATTCGTCTTCGCGCAGGATTTGGGTAGCAGCGCCAAATACCCACCCGGAAGCTTCATCCGTTTTCAATACCTCGACCAGGTTGCCGCCCGTCTGGGCCGGCAGCGCCGACTTTCCGCTCGATCGGGATTCAAGCGCCTGCTCGATCGAGCGTTGCAACGACGCCTCGATGGGCGCCGCATGGACGATGTTGACGAGGCAGGCTGCGACGAGCTGAATTCCGATGAGGCATTTGATCGATTTCGATGCATGACGACCGGCGAAATTACGCATATGCAAATTCCCCATATCGATGACCTTCAGATAATCAACAAATTGAAATAAATTTCAGATTCATTCGCTATTGGCGATTGTCTTTTTTGCCACGCATGGCACCGCCAGCCCAACTCTAGCAAACATCATATAAAAGATCATTTTGGAATTTTTTTGCAAAACACCCTCATTGCAATTCCATATTTCCTGAACAATTCACAAATTCTTTTTCCATTCATCTTTCTTGAATTGGACCGCACCGGGGATCATGGAAACCGGCGGGTTCAAGACAACCGTCCGACGCAGGCCGGCTTGACGCTCGGAGCCGGAGCGGTTCGCTGCCCTTCGCCGCTGAACGGCCGCTCCCTTGTTGCAAGGGCGAAACGTCTTTCCGGCGGATCGCCGCGCAATCGATCATGAATGAAACATTTTCAGCCGGTCAGCTTTCATTACGTAACGTTACTTCAACGGAATGAAGGGTTTCCGGCCGTTGGCACATAGTTCGCTTTGCAGATCAACCGGATGCGAACGCATGCCGGGCGGTCATCCCCGCCTGCATGCGCAATCGGTCCGCAGTCGCCCGTTCCCGTCCCTGTTCGTCAGGCCCGATCGCAAGACCTGACCTGCACGGAAGCGCTCGGGTCCGAACGCCGCGGCGTTCGCGGCAACGGCCCGGCCCGACATGCCGGCCCGTCCGCGCCGCCCATCTGATCATTTATGAAACGCGCCGCATGACACCGGCAGCGTCGGGAGGACACCATGCAAACCCTTGGACCGAAACGGCCGTTGCGCTGGCCGGGCGTCGTGCTCTGCGGCGTTTTCTCGGGGCTGGTCGCGGCGGCCGCGCTCGCGCCGCCGAGCGCCTACGCGGACGGCAAGCCCCCACCGCACGGTCACGGCCAGCTCCCGTCCGGAAAGGAAGGCTGGGGCAAGCCGGCCTATCCGCCATCGGGCCCGCATCCGGACGACACCGTCAACAAGTCGACGCCGAAGAATCGGACTTCGAATCAATAACGACAGACGCCACACCTTTCTCGATTGTCGGGGGACTCGTCCGAACCATCGGACACGACGCGTGAGGTTTGACATGAGCGTTTTGCGAACCCTATCCAGCCGGTTCGGGATGCTGTCGCACTGTGCGGCCACTGCAGGACTTCTTGCGGCTGCCGGCGTCTGCCATGCAGTGCCGAGCGATGCCCAGATCGACCTGAAGATCCTGATCGTCGCGAGCCAGCAGGCCGGCAGCTCGCCCGAACTGGCCGCCGCCCAGTCGATCCTCGATCGCGTGGGCATTCCGTACACGGTCTACTCGTACGACACCAGCAACCCGACCCTGCCGCCGCTGGAAAACGGCGACCACGCGCTGTACCAGGGCATCATCATGCCGATCAGCGACTACCGCTACATGAACCCGTTCGCCGGCGGCGCGCTCGCGCAGACGCTCGCGCGCTACCAGTTCAAGTACAACGTGCGGCTCGCGAGCTTCTACACGTGGCCGAGCGACAGCGGCTGCCTGCAGTACGTCAACTACCAGGACACGACCGCGACGCCGCTGTCGTCGACGCTGACGTCGACGGGGCAGAGCCTGTTCCCGTACATGAACGCGGGCACGTCCTCGGGCAACCCGCTGACGATCGCGAACGCATGGACGTATTTCGCATCCCCGGCCAGCCCGCTGCCGACCGGCACGACCGTCACGCCGATCGTGCAGGCCACCGCCCCGGGCAGCACGACCTACCCGATCGGCGCGACCTGCCTGTTCGCGAACACGACGCCGCTGGCCGGCGACAGCACGTCGCGCGAGACGATGTCGCTGATGTTCGACAACAGCCAGTACCTGACGCACTCGATCACGCTGTCCTACGGGATCGCGAACTGGCTCACGCGCGGCCTGTTCCTCGGCAGCCGTCACGTGTACGTCGATCCGCAGGTGGACGACAACGGCATTCCCGACGAAATCTTTCCGTACGCGCAATCCGCGTACACCGGCCTGTGGTACGACGTGAGGACCGGCGCCACGACCAGCACGAACCCGCCCGGCCAGTGCCCGCTCGGTTCGACGAACCCGTCGACCGGCCTCACCGCGTGCGAATACCGGACCACCGGCGCGGACTTCGCCAACGCCGTGACCTGGCAGTCGCTCCTGAACCTGACGACGGCGAACGCGTCCGCGGTCAAGCTCACGCTGGCATTCAACGGCGAAGGCTACAGCACGGCGTATGGCGGCCAGGGCCCCTACCCGCCGGGCGGCATCGATTCGCTGTCGCTGCAGACGGCCTTGCAGCAGGGCAGTTTCAAATGGGTCAGCCACACTTACGACCACGAACTGCTGGATCCGCCGTTTACGACGACCGCTGCGCAAGTCCAGACCGAGATGCAGAACAACGTGAAGGTCTCGAACAGGTTCAGGTTCACGAACTTCAGCAAGTGGACGCTCATCACGCCGGAAATCTCGGGGCTGTACAACCCGACGACGCTCGGCGCGCTCGTCGCGTTCGGCACGCAGGTGCTCGTGTCCGACAGCTCGAAGCCGACGCCGCCCGTCGGCACGGCCGGCTGCCCGACCAACAACAACGGCGTGGCGTGGTCGCTGCCGGCATTCAACGCGGGCAAGTACAACTGCGTGAACCAGGGCATCTTCGAAGTGCCGCGCTATGCGACCGCGCTGTTCTACAACGTGTCGCAGCCGGCGGAATGGGTCGCCGAATACAACTACTTCTATGGCGCGAACGGGATCGACCCGACCCGCTGGGGCTATGACCTCACCTACGCGCAGGTGCTCGACAAGGTGTCCGACCAGCTCGTCGTCTACCTGCTCACGTTCGACAACCGGCCGATGATGTTCCACCAGTCGAACCTGCGCGCGTACAGCGGCACGAGCACGTTGCTGGGCGACCTGCTGAACGCGACGTTCAAGAAGTACAACACGTACTACAAGAACCTGCCGATCCAGAGTCCTTCGCTGCTGACGATCGGCACGCTCGCGAACCAGCGGATGGTGTACAACTCGTCGAACGTCGCGGCGACGCTCACGCCCGGCAAGTCGATCGTCGTCAGCGCGTCGCGCTCCGACGGGCGGTCGGTCGCCGTGCCGGTGACGGGCGTCACGTTCGGCTCGTCGACCGAAACCTACGGCGGGCAGAAGATTTCCAACCTCACGCTGCTGCCGGCAACCGCCTATACGACGCAGATCACGCCGGCGCCGGCGTGGCAGTAATCTGCCGCCCCTGCTGCGAGCACGCGACCCGCGAAAGCGCTTCACAGGGTGGACGCCCGCCGCAAGGCGGGCGTTTCGCTTGACTTGCTACTGGCCCGATCGCGCGACGTGTAGCGTGCCCGCCGCGTCCGTCAGATGATCGATAAACGCCCGCACCGTTGCCGGCAGGTGCCTGCGCTGCGGATAAGCGGCATACAGCTCCAGCGGCGCGGCCGGCTTGTCGAGCGCGATCGGCACCAGCTCGCCGCGCTCGATCAGGCCGCGGCACGCGGCCTCGACGACGATCGCAAAGCCGACGCCGCGCAGCGCGGCCGCCACCGCAAGCGTGCCGCTGTCGACACGCAGCCGCTCCTGCACACGCAGCGTGATCACGCGCCCGCCCGCGCCCAGGAAACGCCATGGCCTGCCATCCAGCGCGCCGACGGTCGTGATGCACGGCCTATCTCCGGCTGCTGCGCACCGGGCGCGCGTGAACGAACACCGCAACGGTATGCGCCGTGATGCACTACGGCATCACCGATAGGGAAAATCGGCTTCCCGCGCCTGGGTCTCGAACGGGTCTCGAACACCCCGCCCCGCTTCGTGACTGTGTCTTTCCCGCCGCGGAATCGAGGTTGATAATGTTGGAGTTCCCGACCCGAGAGGAGCGCAGCCATGACCGAACACGCTTCGTCACCCGGCGATCCCGATCTCGCTCAAGGCGTGCCGCTGGCCGATATTCCGGACGGCGGCATGGTGGCAGGCCACGTCGGCGATGAGCCGGTCCTGCTCGTGCGCCGCGCAGGCACGTGCTTTGCAGTCGGCGCGACCTGCACGCATTACGGCGCGCCGCTCGCCGACGGCCTGCTGGAGGGCGACACGATCCACTGCCCATGGCATCACGCGTGCTTCAGCGTCCGCACCGGCGAGGTGCTCGGCGCGCCGGCGCTGACCGACCTGACATGCCGGCGCGTCGAGCAGCAAGGCGACAAGGTCTTCGTGCGCGACGCGCAGCCGGCAGCGAAGGCGCCGATCTCGTCGGCAACGTCGTCGGCGGCGCACCCCGAATCGGTGGTGATCGTCGGCGGCGGCGCGGCCGGTAACGCGGCGGCCAGCACGTTGCGGCGGCAAGGGTATCAGGGCCCCATTACGCTGCTGAGCGCCGATCGCGCGATGCCGTACGACCGGCCGAACCTGTCGAAAGACTATCTCGCCGGCACGGCCGACGCCGACTGGCTGCCGCTGCATCCTCCGACGTTCTACGCGGATCACGACATCTCGATGCACTGCGGCATGCGCGCGGTCAGTCTCGAGCCCGGCCGGAAAACCCTCTCCTTGTCGGACGGCAGTCAGCTCGAGTACGGCGCGTTGCTGCTCGCCACCGGCGCCGAACCGGTGCACCTCACGGTCCCCGGCGCCACGCTGGCGCACGTCGCGGTGCTCCGCACGCTGGCCGACTGCAATGCGCTGATCGCGCAGCTTGGCGCCGCACGCCGCTGCGTCGTGGTCGGCGCGAGCTTCATCGGGCTCGAAGCGGCCGCCGCGTTGCGCACGCGCGGGCTCGACGTGCAGGTCGTCGCGCCCGATGCGCATCCGATGGCGCGCGTGCTCGGCGAAGCGCTCGGCGACATGGTCCGGGCGCTGCATGAAGCGCACGGCGTCGTGTTTCATCTGGGGGCGACGGTCGCCGCGATCGAAGTGGATCGCGTGACCTTGTCGACCGGTGTCGCGCTGCCCGCCGATCTGGTCGTGGCCGGAATCGGCGTGCGCCCCGACCTCGCGCTCGCCGAGGACGCCGGCCTCGCGACGGATCGCGGCGTGACGGTCGACGCGTTCCTGCAGACGAGCGCGCCGGACGTCTACGCGGCCGGCGACATCGCACGCTGGCCCGATCCGCTGACGGGCGAGCGCATTCGCGTCGAGCACTGGGTCGTCGCCGAGCGGCAGGGCGCGACGGCCGCGCGCAACATCCTCGGCGAGCGGCAGCGCTTCGCGGCGGTGCCGTTCTTCTGGAGCCAGCATTACGACGTCGCGATCAACTACGTCGGCCACGCGGCGCAATGGGATCGCGTCGACGTCGACGGCGATCCGGCCGCGCACGACTGCACGGTCACCTACTGGCGCGACGGCAAGCAGCTTGCGGTCGCCACCGTCGGGCGCGACCGGGCGAGTCTCGAGGCGGAAGCCGCGTTCGAGCAGGCGACGCCGGCATGATCGCGAACCGGACGACAGGAGGACGCTCACGATGGCGACGACGTTCAAACTGGGGGACCGGGTCCGCTGGAATTCCGAGGCCGGTCGCGTGACGGGCAGGATCGTCGCGATCCATACGCAGGATTTCGATTACAAGGGGCATCGGCATCATGCGTCGCCGGACGATCCGCAATACGAAATAAAAAGCGACCGGACCGATCACGTCGCCGCGCATCGGGGCCGCGTGCTCACGCTCATCGCCGGCGAGGACGACGCATGAAGCTCCCGTTCTTCACGGTCGGCCATTCCGACCGCTCGCTCGAAGCCTTCATCGGCCTGCTGAACGACGCCGACATCGCGCTGCTCGCGGACGTCAGGAAGATGCCGAGGTCGCGCACCAATCCGCAGTTCAACGAAGCGACGCTGCCGGTCGCGCTGGCGCCGTTCGACATCGCCTATGAGCACGTCGCCGCGCTCGGCGGCCTGCGCGGCCCGTCGCGGGCCGTGCCGGACGACGTCAACGGCTTCTGGACCGACGACAGCTTCCATCGCTACGCCGATTACGCGCTGTCCGCGGCATTTCGCGCGGGCCTCGATCACCTGGTCGAACAAGGGCGTCGGCGGCGCTGCGCCGTAATGTGCGCGGAAGCCGTGTGGTGGCGCTGTCATCGGCGCATCGTCGCCGACTACCTGATCGCGCGCGGCGAGACGGTCTTCCACATCATCGGGCCGAACCGCGTCGAGCCTGCACGCCTCACGCCGGGCGCCGCCGTTCAACCGGACGGAACGATCGTCTATCCGCGCACCGATGCCGACGCCGATGCCAACGCCGATGCCAACGCCGACATCGGGGCGCCGGACGCGGGCTCGCGCCGAACCGAATGAACCCGGCGCGCGCCCGGCCGCACGACGCGCGCGCGAACCCGCCGCAGCCGGGCCTTCCGGCGTCCGCGATCCTGCATTACCATCTCGCGTCCGCCTCGCCCGGCCGCGCATCGCGCGCCGACACCCAGGCCAACCTTCCGCTCCCGCATCGATGCTCACGCTCGTCATCCTCGCCGGCCTGTGGGCCGGACTGCAGAACACCCTCGCGGGCGGCGGCTCGTTCGTCACGCTGCCCGCGCTGATCGTGTCGGGCATGTCGCCGCTCTCGGCGAACATCACGTCGACGGTCGCGCTGTTTCCCGCGCAGGTCACGACCGGCTGGGCGAGCCGCCATCATGTGCGCGGCGCGGGCCAGTTGCCGTTTCGCGCGCTGTTCCTGATCAGCGTGGTCGGCGGCGCGCTCGGCGGGCTGCTGCTGCTGAAGACGCCTTCGTCGATCTTCTCGCGCCTCGTGCCGTGGCTCGTGCTGTTCGCGACGATCGTATTCGCGTGGGGCAGCTTCTTCCGCAAGCCGAGCGAGGAGACGGTCCATCTCGGCCCCGTCACGACCGCCGTCGCGCAGTTCGCGATCGCGGTCTACGGCGGCTACTTCGGCGGTGGGCTCGGCTTCCTGATGATGGCCGTGCTGACGATGGCCGGCCTGTCGCCGCGTCACGCGATGTCGACGAAAAACGCGCTCGCGGGCGTGATGAACGCATCGGCCGTCGTGCTGTTCCTGACGTCGCCGCACCTGCACTGGGGCAAGGCGCTCGCGCTCGGCGGCGGCGCGATCGTCGGCGGGCTGCTCGGCACGTGGGCGCTGCATCGCGTGAACGAACGCATGCTGCGGATCGGGATCGTCTGCATCGGCGCATTGCTGACCATCGGGCTGTTCGTCAGGCCGCTGTGACGGCCGCTGGTGCGACATACGCAGCGCCCGCCGCGTACGCCGCGCTCCGCCCGTTCAGCCGAACGGCCGCACCCCGATCAGCCAGCCGTGCAGGAACAGCGCGAACACGGCCCACGCCACGAGCCCGACGGCAAGGGTGACCACGTTGCGGGACGTGTTGCCCGCCGGATAGCGAACGCCTTCGCGGCGGTCGCGCGCACGCGATGCCAGGAAGTCGGCCAGCGACCACGCGAAGAAGGCGCCGAACAGCACGACGGCGTGCAGCGTGCCGTTCGCGAGCAGGTGCGCGATCGCCCATACCGCCACGCCGGCCACCATCGGATGGCCGACGAGCGTCTTGATGCGGTTGCCGGGCACGTAGGAGGCGGCGATCAGCACGAATGCGATCGCGGTCAGCATGCCGGTGAGGTGGCGCACACCGACCGGCGGCGCCCACAGGAAGCTGGCGTCGGCTCGTGCGAGCCCGTAACCCCAGACGATCAGCACGAAGCCGATGATCGATGCGATCGAATAGGGGCCCTTCCAGCCTTTCTCGCCGATTCGCTCGATCGTCGCCGACCGCCAGCCGTCCGCGACGATCCGGATCGAGTGCACACCGAGGAAGATCGCTAAACCGAGAATCAGGACGAGCATCGGTTGTCTCCGTCTGGACGTGAGTGGGGAAGCGTGCGCCAGGACAAACGCGCCGATCATAAACGCCGGGGCCGCCGTTGTGAAGCATGCGCGCTGCGGCAAGCCGACGCCCTAAGCGGGCGCGCAGAAAACTTGACGCGCGCGTGACGCCGCCCCGCGCTTCGTCTTGCGCTTCGGCGGCCTCGCCAGCAGCGCCGCGCGATACGCACTGCGGCACCAGTCGAACAGCGCACCCGCATCCTCGAGCACGTCGGCCGGCGTTTCGTAGTAGCCCTCGAGATTGACGGTGCGCGTGCGTCCCGAATAGGAAAACGGCCCCATCCCCGCCGCGACGAACGCCGGACGGTTCACGTCGTCGACACGCAGGAACAGCGACCCGCGCGACATGAAGCCGAACATCACGCCATCGAGCCGCATCGCCGCCCCGCTGAAGAACCGCGCGACCTCGACCTTGCCGAGCGGCGCGAGCTGATACGCGATCTCCTCGCCGTGCGCCTTCTCCGACTGCCAGCTCATGCGCGCTCCGTGCAGCGTTGCGTCCACGTATCGAGCGCCGCGTCGTCGAAGCCGACCGCGGCCGCGCTTGCGCGAATCTGCCGCCACGTCGCCCGGTCGACCGGAATGCCGCCGGCCCCGCGCGCCGCGCGGCTCGCCTCTTCCGGTTCGCCGGGCACCTGCACCGGCGCATCCCCGGCCCGCGGCGATGCCTTGGCCCATGCGACGAACGCATCGGCTTCACGCTCGGCATCGGCCGCATCGAATGCCTTCGGGTCGATCAGCACCGACAGCATCCCGTTGACGATCGCGCTCGTCTTCTGCAGCGTGTCGCCGTAGGTCGTATGCCCGCCGACGAGCGCACCGCCGAATATCTCGCACATCGCCGCCAGCGCGTACCCCTTGTGCAGCCCGAACGGCAGCAGCGCACCGAACGGCTGTTCGTGCATCACGGCCGGATCGTCGGTCGGCTGGCCGCGATGGTCGATCAGCGACCCGGCCGGCACGCGCTTGCCCTGGTTGTACGCGACGCGCGTCTTGCCGTACGCGATCGCGCTCGTCGCAAAATCGAGCAGCAGCGGCGGCCTGCCCGCACGCGGATACGCGGCGCAGAACGGGTTCGTGCCGAAACGCGGATCGGTGCCGTGCAGCGGCGCGACCAGCAGGTCGCCCGGCACGTTGACGAAATGGAACGACACGAGGCCCGAGCGAGCGCACTGCTCGGCCCAGTGCCCGATGCGTCCGAGATGATGCACGTCGCGCAGCCCGATCGCGCAGATACCCATGCGCCGCGCACGCTCGATCCCTTCGACCATCGCCTCGAACGCGATCACCTGGCCGAAGCCGCGCCCGCCGTCGATCGTCAGCACCGCGCCGCCGTCGCGGACGATCGACGCGTGCCCGTTCAGCTGCAACTGCCCTTCCCGCCACGACGCGACGTAGTTCGGGATCATCCCGATCCCGTGCGAATCGTGGCCCGCGAGATTCGCGCCGACCAGGTGATCGGCGACGAGCCTCGCCTCCCGCTCGCTGCTGCCGGCCCGTTCCCAGAGTGCCGCGACGAATGCATGCAGCGGTTCGGCGCGCATGCGCAGCGGTTCGGTATCGGGCGTCGGCAGGGCGGTCATCGGCAAGGTTCCGTCAGGTCGGGTCGGGCAGTCGTGGCGCTCAGCGCGCGGTCGCGATCACGTCCGCGACCGCCGCCGTCAGCTTCTTCGCGTACGGCACGTGCAGGAACTCGTTCGGGCCGTGTGCGTTCGACTTCGGCCCGAGCACGCCGCACACCATGAACTGGGCGGACGGGAAACCTTCCTGCAGCACGTTCATCAGCGGGATCGTGCCGCCGAGGCCCATGTACGCGCAATCGGCGCCGAAGTGGCGACGCGACGCGGCATCGAGCGACGACGCGAGCCACGGCGCGAGGTCCGGCGCGCTCCAGCCCGTCGCGGCACCCGCGTCCGGCTTGAACGTGACCTTCGCGTTGTACGGCGGGTCGAGTTCGAGCAGTTCCTTCAGTTGCTGCACGGCCTGCGCGGCGTCGACGAGCGGCGGCAGGCGCAGCGACAGCTTGAACGCGGTGCGCGGACGCAGCACGTTGCCCGCATCCGCGAGCGCCGGCATGCCGGCCGCGCCGGTCACCGACAGCGACGGGCGCCACGTCGAATTCAGCAGCGCCTCGCGCGGATCGGTCGTGGTCGGCAGCACCGGCTTGCCGTCCGCGCCGCAGGCCCACGGCAGCCCCTTCCACACGGCGTCGCCGAGAATCTCGGCGGCCGCGGCCGCTTCGCGCACGCGGCTGTCGGGAATCTCGCAATGGAACACGCCCGGCAGCAGGTTGCCGTTCTTCGCATCTTCCAGGCGCTCGAACAGCTGGCGCATCACGCGGAAGCTCGACGGCGCGATGCCGCCGAACACGCCCGAATGCACGCCTTCCTCGAGCACCTCGACCTGCAGGTCGCCGGACACCAGCCCGCGCAGCGACGTGGTGAGCCACATCTGGTCGTAGTTGCCGGCGCCCGAATCGAGGCACACGACGAGCGACACCTGGCCGAGCCGGTCGCGCAGCGCGTCGACGTACGGCAGCAGGTCGTAGCTGCCCGACTCCTCGCAGGTCTCGATCAGGCCGACGCAACGCGGCCGCTCGATGCCCTGCTCGTCGAGCGCGCCGAGCGCGGCGAGGCTCGCGTAGATCGCGTAGCCGTCGTCCGCGCCACCGCGGCCGTACAGCTTGCCGTTCTCGTACTTCGGCGTCCACGGGCCGAGGTCCGCGCGCCAGCCGTCGAACTCGGGCTGCTTGTCGAGGTGGCCGTACAGCAGGATCGTGTCGGTGCTGCCCGAGCGCGTGGCGGGCGATTCGAAGAAGATCACCGGCGTGCGGCCCGGCAGGCGCACGATTTCGAGCTTCAGGCCCTTCACAGGCTGGCGCTCGGCCCACTGCGCGGCATCGGTGACGACGCGCTCGAGATAACCGCGCTTCGCCCAGTCGGGGTCGAATGCAGGGCTCTTCGCCGGGATCGCGATGTAGTCGGTCAGTGCGTGGAGGATTTCATCGTTCCACTTGCGCTCGATGAAGGTAACGAGCTTGTCATGGTCGAGGACGGGGGTAGTGTCGACGGAGGTCATGGTGTGGGGGTGCCTGGATCGGGCTGACGAAAACCCAGATGATACGCCGATGCTCCCGCGCCGGCGCCCCCTTCCCGGTCGATCAGAGCGCCTGCGGAAACGCGTCGCGCAGCCCCGCCGCGCATGCCAGCGCATCGCGCCAAAGGCGCTGCGTCAGTTCGCCCGCATCCTCCTCACGCGCGAGCGCCGCGGCCTCGCCCGACCACAGCACCGAGAAGTCGTCGCGGCCCTGCCGCTCGAACGCGCCGCGCAGCGGATCGACCGCGGCCGTCGCAAGCGGAAACGCCGGCGCGAGCGCGCTCATCGGCCCCTGTTCGCGCATGAAGCGCGTCAGCAGTCCGCGCGCGGGTCGGCCCGTGTACAGGTTGGTCATGCGCGTGCCGTCGTCGCGCGCGGCGCGCACTGCCGCGCGATGCTGCGCCGAGCGGCCGGCCTGCGGCGTCAGCAGGTAACCGGTGCCGATCTGCACCGCGCGCGCGCCGAGCGCGAACGCGGCCGCGATGCCGCGCCCGTCGGCGATCGCGCCGGCGGCGATCACCGGCGCACGCACCGCGTCGACGATCTGCGGCAGCAACGCGAACAGGCCCGGCTGCGCGTGGATGTCGTCGGTCAGGAACATGCCGCGATGGCCGCCGGCCTCCGCGCCCTGCGCGACGATCGCGTCGACGCCGCGCGCATCCAGCCAGCGCGCTTCCTCGACGGTCGTCGCGGACGAGACGACCTGCGCGCCCGTGCGCCGCACGCGATCGAGCAGCGGATCGTCCGGTAGCCCGAAGTGAAAGCTCACGACGGCCGGCCGCAACGCCTCGACGACCGCGCACATCGCATCGTCGAACGGCGCGCGCCCGAGCCCGCCCTTCCCGGTCGACGGATCGAGTCCGGCCTCCGCGTAGTAGCCGGCGAGCGCCGCGCGCCAGCGCGCGTCGACCGCGGCATCGGGCGCCGGCGGCGTATGGCAGAAGAAGTTCACGTTGAACGGTGCGGGCGTGCGCGCGCGGATCGCCGCGATCTCGTCGCGCAGTTGCTGCGGGCCGAGTGCCGCGCAGGCGAGCGAGCCGAGCCCGCCGGCCTCGCATACGGCGATCGCGAGCGGGCTCAGCGAACCGACCATCGGGGCCTGGATCAGCGGCAAACGGGAAGGCAGCGGGGAAGGCAGCGGTGCGCCGAGCGCCGTGCGCGTGTCGTGGCCGGAAGCAGCGGAATCGACGATGTTCATGGGTGAAACCGGAATCGCGGTCAAGGAACGCACGATGATACGCCGGGGGGCAAATCGGCGCTGGCGGGTTTGCGCAGCCCGCAAAGCCGGCGCGGCACTCGGGAAAATTCAGATTTCGTTGAGATTTCTTGCGGCTCGTTCGTCCATTCAATATCGTGCAGCGCCGGCCGCATCCGGCGACCGCTCCCGTTGAACCGCATTTTTTCGGAACGAACCCGCTCATGGCGATTGAAAAGACTCTCGGAAAACTGGCGCCGCTCGTGCTCGCCCTGGCCTTGGCCGGCTGCGGCGGTGACACGTCCGTCTCATCCTTGCCGCAACCGGATGAAACGACGACGCAGCAACAAGCCGCGCTGGCGAACCTGAACGAAGCGACCTCCGGCAAGCTGGACGCGTTGCTGGCGATACGCGCGGCGCATCGGGACGGCGATGCCGGCCGGCTCGTCGAAGCGCTATCCCGCGAATTCATTGGCATACCTTATCGCGACGGCATGCTCGAGGGATCGGCAACCACGCCGGAACGCCTGGTGATCGACTTCAGCGGACTCGATTGCTTCACCTATCTCGACTATGTCGAGGCCGCGAGGACGGCGACGACGCGAACCGATTACGCGAGCCGGCTCGTGCGCACGCGCTACGTGAACGGCGACATCGGCTTCGGGCAGCGCCGTCATTTCTTCACCGACTGGGCCGCCCGGCCGCAGGTGCTGGCCGACGACGTGACCGCGTCGATCAGCGCTCGCGCCGCCACGGTCACGAAGCAGCTCAACCGGAAAGCCGACGGCGGCGCGTATCTGCCGGGATTGCCGGTCGTCCAGCGCGACGTCGTGCATATCCCGGGCGAGTTCGTCGACGACTACGTCGTCAGCCGGCTTCGGACCGGCGACTTCATCGGCATCTACGCGAAGGCGGACGGCCTCGACGTCACGCACGTCGGCTTCTTCGTCGAAACGCGCGACGGGCCGATGCTGCGCAATGCGTCGTCGAAAAAGGCCAACATGAAAGTCGTCGATTCGCCGTTTCTCGAATACGTGAGGAACACGCCGGGCATCGTGGTGCTGCGGCCGCGCGCGTGAGCGACGGCGTCAGCGCGCCGTCACGCCACGATCCATCCCGCGCCGGTACGCGGCCGGGCTCGTCGCCGCGACGCGCCGGAAATGCCGGCGCAGCGACTCTTCGGAACCGAACCCCGCACGCGCGGCCACCTGCGCGAGCGACAGCGCGGGATGCGCTTCGAGCATGTCCTTCGCGACGTTCACGCGTTCGCGGATCAGCCATGCGAGCGGCGACATCCCCGTCGCGTCCGCGAACTGTCGCTGCAGCGTGCGCGTGCTCATCGCGGCCTGCGCGGCGAGCGACGCGAGCGTGTGCGGCTCGGCCGCGTGCGCGCGCATCCAGTCGATCAGCTTCGCGAGCCGGTCGGTGCCGCCCGGCGCGACCGGGCGCGGCACGAACTGCGCCTGGCCGCCGTCGCGATGCGGCGGCAGCACGAGGCGCTGCGCGACCCGGTTCGCGATCGCGCCGCCGTGATCGCGGCGCACGAGATGCAGCAGCATGTCGAGCCCCGCCGCCGATCCGGCCGACGTGACGACCTGCCCTTCGTCGACGTAAAGCGCATCGGGGTTCACGCGCAGCGCGGGATAGCGCGCCTGCAGTTTCTCCGCATAGCGCCAGTGGGTCGTCACCGTGAGGCCGTCGAGCACGCCGGCCGCGGCCAGCACGAACACGCCCGAGCAGATCGAGCAAAGCCGTGCGCCACGGCGATGCGCGGCCCGCAGTTTCTTCAGCAACGGCGCCGGCGGCGGTTCGTCCGGATCGCGCCAGCCGGGAATCACGATGGTATCGGCGCGATCGAGCGTCGCGAGCCGATACGGCGCGGCGACCGTGATGCCGCCCGCCGCGCGCACGGGCCCCGGCTCGCTCGCGCAGACCGCGAAGCGATACCAGTCGACGCCGAGTTCGGGACGTTCGAGCGCGAACAGTTCGACCACGCAGCCGAATTCGAAGGTGCAGAGGCGATCGTAGGCGAGCGCGACGACGAGATGATTTTTCATGGCGCGATGTTACCGGAACTTGTCGATCGCGCCACTGCCGCGACGGCCGCCGAACCGCGATACTGGCCCCATGTTCATCGCGCATCGCCACCTGGAGAAACCTCGCATGTCCCACGTCACCGACGTTCCCGCCGCCGACAGCCCCGCCGCCCTCGCGCATTTCGAGGCCTCGCTGCGCTTCGAGACCGATTGCTGGGACGTGCACGACGCACTCGCATCGGGCGCGCCCGATTTCGTGCTGCTGGACGTGCGCGGCCCCGCCCCGTTCGCCGCCGGCCATGTGCCCGGCGCGCGCAACCTGCCGCACCGCAAGATCGTCGAGAGCAAGCTCGCCGGTTATCCGGCCGGCACGCTGTTCGTCGTCTACTGCGCGGGCCCGCACTGCAACGGCGCCGCGCGCGCGGCGATCCGGCTCGCGCGCCTCGGCCGGCCGGTCAAGCTGATGATCGGCGGCGTGACGGGCTGGCGCGACGAAGGTTTCGCGTTGTGTAACGAAGCCGCCCCGGCGGATCATCCGGCCGACTGATCGAATCCAAAAACGCAACAATCAATTGTCTGCACGTCAACGGAAAAAGCGCGACAATCGGCTCCATTGCAGTTCGGATGGAGCAGCAACATGCAGAACGCAGTCCTGATTCAAGTGGCCGGTTCGGTGGCCGCGATCGCGATCTATTTTCTGCCAGCGGTCGTTGCCGACCGGCGCGGCCGGCACGACAAGCTGACGGTCGCAATGTTCAACGCGCTGTTCGGGTGGACCGGCATCGGCTGGCTGATGACGCTGTACTGGGCCTGCCAGCCGAACCCGCGCAGCGATGTCGCGCAGACGATCCTCACCAAGCGTCGCGGCATCAGCATGCGGACCTTTTCAACCGGTCTCGTCGAGCGCGTGCAGCGCCGTGTCGCCGCCCAGGAGCAATGGGCGGAAAAGCAAGGCTGCCGCTGAACCCTGTCCCCTTTCGTTTCCTCATCGCGCCGGCTCGAACGTCGGCATCCTGACGTTGGTCGAGTCCCGGTAGCGCCAGCCCGGCGCGTCGCCCGGCGGCAACCCGCCGCCGCGCAACAGCGCCCCGAACGCCCCCGCTGTCACCGCCCGTGCGATCCGCTCGCCCGGGCAGCCATGCGGCCCCGTGCCGAAGCCGAACGCGGGCCCCGGCGGCCGGCCCGGCACGAAACGGTGCGGATCGCGATGCACGGCCGGGTCGCGGTTCGCCGCGGCGAGCACGACGAGGATCGCGTCGCCGGCTTCGACGGTCACGCCTTCGATCGTCGTGCGCGATGCGACGAAACGGCGCGTGTTCTGCACCGGTGAATCGAAGCGCCCGACTTCCGCGACGAACGCGTCGAGCGTCGCATCGTCCGTCGCACAAGGCTCGCCGGCGGGACGCTTGGCCGGATCGAGCCACGCGACCACCGTATTGCCGAGCCAGGCGGCGCTCGCCTCGCATGTCTGCGACAGCAGCCCGACGAGGTTCGCGACCAGCGCGCCGCTTGCCTGCCAGCCGGCCTCGCCTGCGGCGCATTGCACCGCCGCGACCAGGCTGCCGTCGTCCGCGCGCGTCGCGGCGACGATTTCCGTCATCCGGTCGAGCAGCCGCCCGGCCGCGGCGCTTGCACCGGCCAGTTGCGCCGCCGTCGACAGCGGCGACAGCGCGGCGACGAAGTCGGCCACCCACGCGGCAACGTCGTCGAGCCGCGCGTCGTCGAAGCCGAGCAGATCGGCTACCGCGCAGACGGGCACCGTCATGCACCACGTGTTCAGCGCATCGGGCGCCGCATGCGCCGGCAAGCGCTGCGCGGCGAGCGTGGCCGTGCGGCGGCGCAACGCGAGCGCGTCGACCGACGCGAGCGCCGCCTGCATCGCCCGTTTCGGCACGTCGTGCCGCAACGCGCCGTCGTTCATGCGCACCAGCTCGCCGAACAGCGCGCCGGCCGTCGTGCCGCGCAGCGCGGGCGGCACGGGCGCGTCCAGCGGCCGTACGCGGCAGGCCGGATGGCCGAGCACGGCGCTCACGGTCGCGGCGCGGCTCGCGACCCACAGGCCGAGCGTGGCGTCGAACGCGAGCGGCGGCCCGTCGACGAGCGCCGCATAGTAGGGATAGGGATCGCGGTGCGTAACCGCTGCGATGGGATCGGTCGGGTTCATGCAGACAGTATCGACCCGGCCGCGCGCCGCATGTTTCGGCCCGGCGTGAAATGTCGATGCAGCCGGCGACGCCCCCTCGCCGGCCCGCCGACTGTGCGAACCGCCCCCGGTGCGCGTTACGCGGCGGACCGGTAGCGATGCGACTGCATGCGCATGCGTACACGCCCGGCCGAAATCGCGCGCGGCTCCGGCACCACGGTGTCGTGAGGGAACATTTCCTGCCGGAACTCGCCGTTTTCGTCGAACCACTGGCAGATCAGCCAGTCGCCGTCGTCGAATACGACCGGCCCGGCATAGGTTACGGTCATGCGCGGCCCGCCCGTCTTCAGCGTCACGACATCGCCGACGCGAAACCGGGTACGGTGCATATCTCGGATCGTCATCGCTCTCTCAGAAAATTTATATATTCATTATCCGGCACACTTCCGCCGGTATTTTTACGTCGCCACGAAGACTATCAATCACAATAAAAACCGGCAACTGCCGCGTGCGAAAAAAACACAAAATGCATCCCGCAAACGCCCGCCGGACGGTCGATTTCCCGGAACGATCGGCGGGAATTTACAGCATCTTCTTATAAAAAGTGATCGAAAAGACGGGGGGCCGGAATTTCAGCGCCCCCGGTTCGCGAGCGGTTATTTAATCGAAAGCCGCAGCGATTGATTAGCGTCAATCGGAATTTCGGCTGGAAACGATCCCATGCTTTATTTCGGCGTCAGCTTTCGAACGAAAGCGGCAGATTATTCTCCGCGGCGAACCAACGATCGAGCTGGCGCGACGGAATCGCCGCATTCGCGAACGTAAACGTGCCGTCCTGCGCCATTTCCTTCGCGGCGCGCAGGAACGCGCCGAGCGCGGCCCGCGCCAGGGCGCCGCCGACACTCACGCGCTTCACGCCGAGCGCCGCCAGCGCGTCGACGCTCAGCAACCCGCCCTGCAGCCCCATCACGACGTTGACCGGCGCATCGACCGCGCGCGTGAGCTCGGCGATCTCGTCGGGATCGGCCAGGCCCGGCGCATACAGCACGTCGGCGCCCGCGTCGCGATAGGCAACGAGCCGCGCGATCGTGTCGGCGAGGTCGTGGCGGCCGTGCAGGTAGTTTTCGCAGCGCGCGGTCAGCGTGAACGGAAACGGCAGCGCACGCGCCGCGCCGACGGCCGCCGCGATGCGCTCGACCGCCGCTTCGTGTGCATAGATCGGCGCGTCGGCGCGGCCCGTCGCATCCTCGATCGACCCGCCGACCGCGCCGGCCTCGGCCGCGAGCCGGATCGTCTCGGCCACCGTGTCGGGCGCATCGCCGAAGCCGTTCTCGAGATCGGCGCTCACGGGCAGGCCGCCCGCGGCGGCGATCTCGGCGATGTGCGCCAGCATCGCGTCGCGGCCGACCGCGTTGTCCGGCAGGCCGCGCGCATAGGCATAGCCGGCACTCGTGGTCGCGAGCGCCTCGAAACCGGCCATCGCGAGCAGGCGCGCGGTACCGGCGTCCCACGGGTTCGGGATGATGAAAGCGCCGGGCTGCGCATGCAGCGCACGGAATGCGTGCGCGTGGCGGGACTGAAGGTCAGGATGGGTCATCGAGGGCTCCGTCGGAATGAGGAAGCCCCAGCATACGCGCGTGGCGTGCGGCGACGATACGGCTTGCGTTGAAATGTGGGTGCGCGAAGCGGACGGGGACGGCCGCGCTTCGCGATCCATCGGAATCAGACGACGTAAGCGCCCTTCGCATGCAGCTCCGCTTCCGTGCGCTCGAGCGCGGCGATCGCATCGCTGCCTTCGAGCGCCAGCAGCTGCGCGACCAGCGCTTCGGCCATCGCATGCGCGGCCACCAGCGACGGGAAGAACGACGGGCTGTCGTGCGTGAAGATCAGCTGTGCATCCGCGTGCAGCGCGATCGGCGATACCGCGCTGTCGGTGATCGCGACGATCCGGCTGCCCTGCGCCTTCGCGGCCTGCGCGACGCGCGTCGCTTCCGCCGAATACGGGGCGAAGCTGACGACGACGGTCACGCTCTGCTTCGCGATCGTCCGCAGCTCCATTTCGAGCGACCCGGCGACGCCGTTGAGCAGCGACACGGTCGGGCGAAACAGCCGGTAGCCGTACACGAAGCCGAACGCAACCGGGTAGCACGACCGAAACCCCGCGACATGCACGTGCGACGCCTTGCGGATCAGTTTCGCGGCATCGGCGAGCGCGTGCTCGTTCTGCGCGGCGGTGGCCGACAGGTTGTGTTGTTGCGCGGCGAGCAGGTCGTGCGCGAGCGACGCCTTCGCATCGGGCCGCACGAGCGAGCGCGCCCGCTGCGTGAGCGGCTCGGGGCGCGTGCGCACGCGCGCGACACACAGGTCGCGCAGCTCGTTCCAGCCGGGGAAGCCGAATTGCTGCGCGAGCCGCACGAGCGACGCGGGCTGCACCTGCGCGCGCTGTGCGACCTTGCGCATCGACGAGGTGGCGACTTCGTCGGGATGATCGAGCAGGAAGGCGGCGCCCGCCTGGAATTGCGGGCTCAGCTCGGAAAATTGCGCCCGGATCCGGGACGCGAGTTCGTCGAAATTGGCGGCCATCTTGATGGGAACGGGAACCGGTCGTCCATGGTATCACCGGCCCCGCACGCGCCCGTCAGCGCACCACGTCGATGCGGTCGGCGTCGACCTTCACGCGGCCCGACCACTTGCGCTCGAACTCGCCGGTCAGCTTCACCTCGTTCTTGTCGCTGACGGGCTGGCCGGCCGCCCACAGCTTGGGGTCGATCTCGACGCGGATCGTGCCCGTCGCGTCGGCGAACTCGTAGTCCTCGCCGCCGGCATGCTTGACGATGCGCCCCTGCAACTGCACGTGCTGGTCGTCCTTGCCGTTCGCGAGCAGTTCCTTCACGGTCGTCGTGGTCAGCGTGGACGGCCCGGTGTATTCCGCGTACACGGCGGCGGGCAGCACGGCGAGCGCGATCGTCAGGATTCTGGCCAGTTGCTTCATGATGTCGTTTCCTTTTCTTGGCGTAACGCCGCGCTCCGTTGAACGCGACGGCCCCAGATTACGGACCGTAAGATTAAGCAAACCTGAAGGTCACGGCGACGCGACATGGAGACGCATTGGACTGGTACGAATCTCTGCGGCCGCGCATCGGCATGGAGACCAATCGCTGACGGCACGTTGCCCGAAGATGATCGCCCCGGGATAATGTCCCGACCTGATTGAAGCGCGCCGCCGCTTTGCGTGACATGACCGACACCCTATCCGCCGGCCCTTGGGGCGACGATTATCGAAGCTGGCTGACCGACCTCAAGCAACGCGTGGAGCACGCACGGCAACGCGCCGCCGCAAGCGCGAACCGCGAGCTTGTCACGCTGTACTGGCAGATCGGTCGCGACATCCTGGAACGGCAGCAGCGGCGGGGATGGGGCGCGAAAGTGATCGACCAGCTCGCGCGCGACTTGAAGGACGCCTTTCCCGACATGCGCGGATTTTCGCCGCGCAACCTCAAATACATGCGGGCGCTCGCACAGGCGTGGCCGGCGCCGGAATTTGTGCAACAGGCCGTTGCACAATTGCCCTGGTCCCATGTCGTAACCTTGCTGGACAAGCTCAAGGATCCGGCCACGCGAGACTGGTACGCCGGCAAATCCCTCGAACACGGCTGGTCGCGCAACGTGCTGGCGATGCAGATCGACACGCAGGCGCATACTCGTGCCGGCAGCGCGGTGACCAATTTCGACGCACGCCTGCCGCCACCGCAATCCGATCTGGCGCGCGAAGCCCTGAAAGACCCGTACGTCTTCGACTTTCTCGGCCTGACCGAGGACGCGCAGGAACGCGACATCGAACAGGCGCTCACCCGGCACATCACGCGGTTCCTGCTCGAGCTCGGCGCCGGGTTTGCGTTCGTCGGCCGCCAGTACCGGCTCGAGGTCGGCGGCGACGAATTCTTCATCGACCTGTTGTTCTATCACCTGAAGCTGCGCTGCTACGTCGTGGTCGAACTCAAGGCGACGCCCTTTCGGCCCGACTACGCCGGCCAGCTCAACTTCTATCTGTCCGCAGTCGATGCCCAGTTGAGAGCGCCGGAAGATCAACCGACGATCGGCCTGCTGCTTTGCCGGGAAAGGAACCGCCTCGTCGCCGAATATGCGCTGCGCGGCATGGCCAATCCGATGGGCGTCGCCGAATATCAACTCCTCCGACAAATCCCGAAATCGCTCGAATCGGGGTTGCCGTCGATCGACCGAATCGAAGCCGAATTGCGTCCGGATCTGCCGGAAGTCGAATGACGGCGCGCCCCGCTTAAGCTCCCCCTAAGCCGCACGCGCTTATCATGGGCGCATCGGGCGCGGCCTTGCGCCCTCACGGAGAGACACGAATCCATGCGCGTACTGCTCGTCGAGGACGATCCGCTGATCGGCAGCGGGCTCGAACAGGGCCTCAAACAGGAAGGCTTCGCGGTCGACTGGGTGAAGGACGGCGACGCCGCGTCGCTCGCGTTGCGCGCGACCGGCTACGGCCTGCTGCTGCTCGATCTCGGGCTGCCGAACCGCGACGGTTTGTCCGTGCTCGCCGCGCTGCGCCGCCGCGACGAAAACCTGCCCGCGATCATCATCACCGCGCGCGACGGCGTGCCCGACCGCATCGCGGGCCTCGACAGCGGTGCCGACGACTATCTCGTCAAGCCGTTCGAGCTCGACGAGCTGCTCGCCCGCATCCGCGCGGTCAACCGCCGCCACGCGGGCCGCGCGCAGACGACCCTCGCGATCGGCCCGCTGCGGCTCGACCCCGTCAAGCACCTCGTCTGGCTCGGCGACGACGAAGTCACGCTGTCGCCGAAGGAGTTCGTGCTGCTGCACGAGCTGATGCGCGACCCGGGCGCGGTGATTTCGCGCGAGCAGTTCGAGGAGCGGCTGTACAGCTGGGGCGAGGAAATCGAGAGCAACGCCGTGCAGGTGCACATCCACAACCTGCGCAAGAAACTCGGCCACGACATGATCCGCACGGTGCGCGGCGTCGGCTACCGGATCGGTGACGGCGCATGACGCGCATGCAACACGCGATCGCGCGCTGGCGCAACGCGTCGCTGCGGCGACGCCTGCTGATGTGGCTGCTTCCGGCCGCGTGCGTGATCGGCCTCGTCGCAAGTGCCGGCACCTACTGGGGCGCGCTGCGCGAGCTCGACGACCTGCTCGACGACCAGATGCGCAGCATGTCGAGGCAGATCGTCGTCGGCCCGAACGGCGAGCTGTCGTTCAGCAACCACGCCAACGGCAAGCACGGCTTCGAAGCGAGGCGACCCCGACGCGGTGCTGCTGCAGGTCTGGCGCAACGGCACGCTCGTGTATTCGACCGATCGCGATTCGAAACTGCCGCCGCCCGAGCAGAAAGGCATCGCGAGCGTCGACGTGGGCGGCCAGCCGTGGCGCACCTACGTGACCGAACGCGGCGGCACGACGATCCGCCTCGCGCAGGCACGCCATGCGCGCTGGGAAGCGATCGCGGGCATCGCCGTGCACCTGCTGTGGCCCGTGTTCTCGATGCTGCCGCTGCTCGCGATCGGCCTGTGGTTCGGCATCGGCGCGGGGTTGCGGCCGCTGCGCACGATCGCATCCGGCCTCAAGCGCAGGAATGCGAACAATCTCGAGCCGGTCGACGTCGGCGCGATACCGAACGAAGTCCGTCCGCTCGCCGAAGCGATCAACGACCTGCTCGCGCGCCTCGACCGCTCGTTCACGCTGCAACGGCACTTCATTGCCGATGCCGCGCACGAATTGCGCACGCCGATCATGGGGTTGTCGATCCAGTCGCAGTTGCTGCGGCGCGCGTCGTCCGCCGAGGAACGCGAGCACATCCTCGCGCAGATCCACGCCGGCACGACGCGGCTCGGCCACCTCGCCGAGCAACTGCTGACGCTCGCCCGCATCGAGCCGGACGCGCAGACGGCCGCGTCGGCGCCCGTCGATCTCGCCGCGCTGTGCCGGTCGGTGGTATCGGACCGCACGCGCGTCGCCGACGCGCACCGGATCGATCTCGGCGCGATCGGCGCGTCGCCCGTCACGGTCGCCGGCAACGCCGATACCTTGCGCGTGCTGCTGAACAACCTCGTCGACAACGCGATCCGCTATGCGGGCGACGGCGCCTGCATCGACGTGAGCGCGCGCGTCGACGGTGCGACGCCCGTGCTCGAAGTGTCGGACGATGGCCCCGGCATTCCGGAAGCAGAACGCACCGACGTGTGGGAGCGTTTCTATCGCGGCGAAGGCGCGCAGGCCGTCACGTCGTCGGGCAGCGGGCTCGGGCTGTCGATCGTCAAGCGGATCGCCGAACAGCATCGCGCGACGGTCGCGCTCGGCACGACGCGCGGCGGGCGCGGGCTGACCGTCACGGTGCGCTTCAATGCACCAGCCTGAAGCCGTCGCGATGCCCGGCTTTTCCACAGATTGTGTTGGCAAGCTTGTGGATATCCTGCGCATCATCGCGCTAAGCCCTTGATCCGGCGGGCTTTGGCATGCGTGATGCAGGGCGGGCGCGCGGCAGCGGCGCGCCGCGTGCGATTGTTTCGCCGCCCACACCACGCCCGTTCCGCGCCTGCCGATGCCGCGCCCGGCGCACGCGCCGCATCGCGCCATTTACCCACAGATTTTGTTGGCAAGCTTGTGGATATCCTGCGCACGCGTGCGCTAACCCGTTGATCGCGCAGCGAAACACGTTGCGCGTCACGGATGCGGCACCGCGGCGCGACGCACGCCGTCTCCGTGCGTCGCCACGCGATCGCGCGATCGCGTGCGGCCCGACTTTTCCCCAGATTTTGTTGGCAACGATGTGGATAGCCTGCGCATACCCCGATCAAGCACTTGATCCGAAAGGCTTTCCTTGCGTTGTCGCGAATGAGGCACGCACAAGCCGACCGCTTGTCCACAGATTGTGTTGGCAAGCATGTGGATAGCCTGCGCATACCGCGACCAAGCGCTTGATCCGAAAGACTTTCCTCGCGCGGTCGCGAATGAGGCACGCGGCGCATCGACGCGATGCGCTCGCCGCCCGTTCACACGACATGCCACGCACGCGGGCCTGAGCCGGCCGCTTGTCCACAATTTTTGTTGGCAAGCATGTGGATATCCTGAGCATGCGTGACCTAAGTCGTTGATCGCACAACACTTCGGCACGCGCGCCACGCATGCGGCACGGCCTCGCCCCGCGTCGCGCTTCACTCAACCGAGCGCCGCGATCGCGATGCGCGTCGCCGCCGCGATCACGTCGTCCTTCCCCTTCGCATCGGCACGCGCCTGCGTGTAGTACACGGTCAGCACGATCGGCCCGCGTGCGGGCGGCCAGAGCACGCCGATGTCGTTGGTCGTCCCGTAGTCGCCGGTGCCCGTCTTGTCGCCGACCGTCCACCCGGCCGGCACGCCCGCGCGGAGCCGCTTGTCGCCCACCTTGTTGCCACGCATCCACGCAACGAGCTGCGCACGCTGCGCGGCCGGCAGCGCATCGCCGAGCATCAGCACGCGCATGCTCGCGGCCATCGCGGCCGGCGTCGTCGTGTCGCGCAGGTCGCCCGGCAGCGCGGTATTCAGTTCGGTCTCCCATCGATCGAGCCTGAACGTGTCGTCGCCGATCGAACGCGCGAAGGCCGTCACCGCCGACGGGCCGCCGAGCAGCTTCATCAGCAGGTTCGCGGCCGCGTTGTCGCTGTACTGGGCCGTCGCCTCGCACAGCTCGCCGACCGTCATGCCCGTGTCCACGTGCTTCTCCGTCACCGGCGACCACTCCAGGAGATCGGCCTGCCGGTACGTCACGCGCTGCGTGAACAGCGCCGGACGCGCGACGGACTCCGCGAGCACCGCCGCACTCAGCATCGCCTTGAACGTGCTGCAGAACGGAAACCGCTCGTCGGCGCGATGCTGCACACGCCGGCCGGTCGCGGTATCGAGCGCGTGCACGCCGAGGCGGCCGCCCGCGGCGCGTTCGAGTTCCGCGAGCGAGGTCGCCGCCCCCATGGAGGAAGCATTCGCCAGCGGCGACGCGCACGCGCTCAGGGTCAGCGCGAGCGGCGCCGTCGCGGCGGCCAGCAACAGGGTTCGACGTTTCGATGAGTAGGTCATGTCGGTTGTCTCGTGATGGATGGGATCAGGATGCCGGCCCGGCGACACGCAATATCCCGGCTTTACGTTTGTCTGACAAGCAACGATAATTGAGCGCTGACGAAAGAAATTCTTATGACCAAGCTCCGCCCTCATCTTCCGCTCAATGCCCTGCGCGCGTTCGAATCGTCGGCGCGCCACCTGAACTTCACGCGCGCCGGCCTCGAGCTGAGCGTGACCCAGGCCGCGGTCAGCCAGCAGGTGCGCTCGCTCGAGGAGCGGCTCGGCTGCACGCTGTTCACACGGCTGCCGCGCGGCCTCGGGCTCACCGACGAGGGGCGCGCGCTGCTGCCCGTGCTGAGCGACGCGTTCAGCCGCATCGAGACGGTGCTCAAGCAGTTCGACGGCGGGCGCTTCCACGAGGTGCTGTCGCTCGGCGTCGTCGGCACCTTTGCCATAGGCTGGCTAATGCCACGCCTGAAGCAGTTCGGCGATACGCATCCGTTCGTCGAGCTGCGGCTGCGGACCAACAACAACGTCGTCGATCTCGCCGCCGAGGGCCTCGACTTCGCGATCCGCTTCGGGGAAGGCAGCTGGCCGGCGACGCGCAACGAGCACCTGCTCGACGCGCCGCTCACCGCGCTGTGCGCGCCGGACATCGCGCGGCGCCTCGCGCAACCGGCCGATCTCGCGAACGAAACGCTGCTGCGCTCGTACCGCACCGACGAATGGCTCGGCTGGTTCGACGCCGCGCAGCTCGCGCCATGGGCGGTCAACGGGCCCGTGTTCGATTCGTCGCGGTTGATGGTCGAGGCCGCGATGCAGGGCGCGGGCGTCGCGCTCGCGCCGGCGTGCATGTTCGTACGCGAACTGCAGCTCGGCCTGCTCGCGCGGCCGCTCGACGTCGACGTGCGCGCCGGCGGCTACTGGCTCACCTCGCTGAAGTCGAAGCCGCTCACGCCGGCCATGACGCTCTTTCGCGACTGGATCGCGAGCGAAGCGGCCGGCGCGGCGCCGGTCGAGTGATCGCGCGACGGCGCCCGCTTTGTCCACAGTTTGTGTTGGCAAGGATGTGGATATCCTGGGTACCCGACCCCTAACTCATTGATCCCGCACGATTTCCGGTTGCGATGCACGGATCGGGCAGTTCGCCCGCGCGGCGCCGCGACGAATGCGCGGCGGCCCCGCATTGCCAACCTCGGCGATGCAATTGCTCGCAACTTGTCCACAGAATATGTTGGCAAGCCTGTGGATATCCTGCTGACGCGGCGCGTAAGCATTTGACGCAACAGGGAATTCGATCCGACACCACCCGGGCGGCACGCATGAGGCACGCGTGACTGGATCGCCGCGCGCCGCGCCGGCGGCGCGTGCGTTCTCCACAGATTGTGTTGGCAAGCTTGTGGATATCCTGCGCATCGGCCACCTAACTCATTGAGCGCACGGCATTTTGTGTCGCGCGCGCACGATTGTGCAGCGCGGCGGGCAACCGCATGGAAGTGCGGCGGCGCGAGCGCGCCGCCGCGGATGGGCTCAGTGCTTGTCGAGCGAGCCGCGCAGTTCGCTCGCCTTGTCGCGCAGCGCCTCGTAACCCGAGCGCGCGTGCTCGGGCAAGTCGGGATCGCCGATCAGCGCACCGAGCGTTTCGATCAGGCTGAACAGAATGCCCTTCGCCGCGCCGACCGCGATGCTCTGCGATTCGATCGACTTGTGCAGGTGGTCGACCGCCGCTTCCAGATTCTCGAGCTTGTGCTCGCCGTCGTCGGGCCGGTTGTCGGTCGTCATCGTCTACCTCCGCCATCGTTCAAGGGTCATGTCACGATTCTATGCCGCGTCGCGCGAACGTGGCGCGACATCGCGCAACGTTCGCGCGCAGCGGTCGGCCTGTCCCCTACAGCACCGCGACCACCTTCACGCGGCCCGGCTGCTCCGCCGACGCGACGACCTGGCCGTCGACGCGGCGGAACGTGAGCGACACGGTTTCGTCACCGACGCGCAACGCGTCGATCCGCAGCCAGTCGACGCCTTCCGGCAGCGCCGGGCGCTCGACGCGCACCTCGTGGCGCGACGCGTCGATGCTCACGCCGAGGCAAGCCTGCAGCATCATGAACGGCGCGCCCGCCGCCCACGCTTGCGGCAGGCAGGCCACCGGATACGCGGTCGGCGGTTCGCCGCGCCGGCGCGGGAACCCGCAGAACAGCTCGGGCAGGCGCATCTCGAAACTCACCGCCGCCTCGAACAGCGCGCGCAGCAGGTTCACCGCGGCCGTCTTGTCGCCGTAGCGCGCGAGCCCGCGCGCGATCAGCGCATTGTCGTGCGGCCACACCGAGCCGTTGTGATACGCCATCGGGTTGAAGCGCGGCTGGCCGGCGGCCAGCGTGCGGATGCCCCAGCCCGTCTGGAACAGCGCCGAGCCGAGCACGCCGGCCACCGCCGCGCCGCGCTCGGCGTCGGGCAGCCCGAACGCGAGCAGGTGGCCCGCGTTCGATGCGAACACGCGGCACAGGTCGCCATGACCGTCGAGCGCGATGCCGTAGAAATCGCCTTCCGGCATCCAGAACAGCGCGTCGACCTGCTCGCGCAGCGTCTTCGCGCGCAATGCATAACGCGTGGCGTCGGCCGCGTGGCCGCGCCGGTGCGAGCACATCGACATCGCATCGAGCGCCGCGCACGCATACCCCTGCACTTCGACGAGCGCGATCGGCCCGTCCGGAAAGCGTCCGTCCGCATGGAACACCGAATCGTGGCTGTCCTTCCAGCCCTGGTTCGCGAGACCGCGCTCCGACGTGCGCTGATAATCGAGCAGTCCGTAAGGATTGCGGTCGCACTTGTCGATCACCCATTGCGCGGCGCGCTCGAGCGCGGGCCAGAGTTCGTCGATCAACGCATCGTCGCCGGTGCGTTCGACATACGCGCCCGCGAGCACGATGAACAGCGGCGTCGTATCGACACCGCCGTAGTACAGCGCGAACGGCACCTCGCCCGTCGCGGCCATCTCGCTGCGGCGGAACTCGTGCATGATCTTGCCGGGCTCCGCATCGCGGAACGCGGACGTCTCGCGCGCCTGGTGCTCGGCCAGGAACCGTAGCACGCCGCGCGCGAGCGACGGCTGCAGCCAGAGCATCTGCAACGACGTGATGACCGCGTCGCGGCCGAACGGCGTCGAGAACCACGGAATGCCCGCATACGGGTACGGCCCCGTGTCGAGCTGCGTCGTGAGCAGCCCGAGATCCGCGAGCGAACGGTCGAGCCACGCGTCGAACAGCGGATTGCCGGTGTTCACGCGCGCCATCGATTCGCGCCGCGCGCGCATTTCGCGGTGCACGCCGACGAGCGCGGTGCGCAGCGCGACGCGGCCGCACCCGGGCGTCTCGCCGCGCGCCGCGCCGACGGTCGCATCGACGGTCAGGTAGATCGACACGCACGCCTGCGCGGCGATCGTCAGCGTGTAATCGGCACGATCGACCGACAGCGCGTCGGGCGCCGGCGAGAAGTGCACGGTCACGTTGCGCTCGACGCTGTCGAGGCCGTCATAGCGCAGCCGCACCGCGCCCGCGTCGACGCGCGGCTGCGCGATCGTGCCGCGGCGCGCGCGGTGCGTGCCGCGCACCTCGAACATGTCCTTGAAATCGGCCGCGAACGACAGCGACAGCGGCACCTCGGCCTCGCTCGAGCCGTAGTTCGTCAGCGTCAGCGCTTCGTAAAGCACGTCGCCCGCGAGCACGCGCATCCGCTCGATGTGGATCACGCCCTCGGGCGTTTCGTGGCCGCCGAGCGGCGGCAGCGGGCGGTTCGTCAGGTGGGCGGTGAACGACGCGTTGTCGGCGCTCGTCGCGCCCGACAGCAGCGACGGCGCGCGGCCGCCGAACGTCAGCCGCCACGTCGACAGCACGCGCATGTCGTCGACGAACAGGCCGTCGTCATGGCCGCCGATGTCGCCGAGCGCATCGC
This sequence comes from Burkholderia cepacia, assembly GCF_001718835.1. NCBI lineage: Bacteria > Pseudomonadati > Pseudomonadota > Betaproteobacteria > Burkholderiales > Burkholderiaceae > Burkholderia > Burkholderia cepacia. The sequence goes on from NZ_CP013444.1 coordinate 2,596,665, forward strand.
CGACCACGAACGCGTTGCCGGATTTCAGCACGTACTGGTTGTTGCGCGCCAGTGCCTGCGGATCGGCTTCGGGCGCGATGAATGCGGGGCCCGACGCGGGGGTCGGGGGCACAGGCGCGACTTGCGGCGCGCGCGTCGTTGTCTCGTCGGCGTGATTCGGCATCGATGCTCCTGTGTTGGGCAGCACGCGCAGCGCGCGTCGCTCGTTCCGCACAGGATAGGCCAGATTGCGCCGCGTTCGCAGCGACACACGAACCGCGGCCCCGCACGGCGTCGATGCCGTGCGGGGCCGCGCTCCCGCGACGCCGCGCCAGGCGCGGGTCAGCGCAGGGTCAGAATTTCCACAGGATGTTGCCGAGAATGGCGTTGTCGCGCACGCCGCTGCCGTACTGGCCGCTGTACGTGAGGCCGAGCGTCAGGTTCTTCGTGACACTCGCATCGAGCCCGAGCTCGAGCACGGCGCTGTCGCGAGCAATCGGCACGCCCGACACCTGGAACGACGTGCCGCCGTTCGCGAACGTGAACGCCGACGACGGCCGCACGTTGCCGAACGCATGCCGCCAGCCGACCGTCCCGCGCGCGGTCAACGTGCCCTTCGCGAGCACGCCGAGCTGCGACGCCGCGCGCACGCCGAGGGTCGAGAAGCCGACGTGGGTCGTCTCGCCGCCGGCGCGCAGTGCGGCCGCGCCACCCGTTTCCGTATAACCGTCGGTATGCAGGTTCACGTACGCGAGGCCCGCGAACGGTTCGATCGCCACGGGCCCGACCGGCAGCGCGTAGCCGACTTCGCCGAACACCTGCGCGGTGTTCGCGTCGTACCTGGCCGAGTTGCTGTCGCTGAAGCCCGCGTACGACGGATGGCGGTCGGCGTTGATCCGGTACCACGTGTACGACGCGCCGCCGCGCACGCCGAGCGCACCGTACTGCGCGCCGCCGTACAGCGACAGGTAGTAGCTGTTCACCGACGCCGACGAACTCTGGGCGTTGTCGAGCGAGCCGTGCGTGACGCTGGCCGCGAGGCCGACGCGCGTGCGGTCGTTGAGCGCCATGTCGGCACCGGCGATGAAGCCCGTCATGCTGCGGTTGATCGTCGACGCGTTGCCGTCGCCGGTGAGCCGGCTGCGGCCGCCGAACGCCTGCCCCCACACGACCGGCCGATACGGCACGTTGCTGACGCAGCCGGCGTGCGAGCCGAGCCGCCGCTCGGGCGGCAGCGCGTTGTCGCGCGCCGCGGCGGCGCCCGTGTCGCCGCACAGCGCGGCGCCGCCCGACGACAGCGCGGCGAGCGGGCCCGACCCGGGCGCGAGGCCCTGGCGGACGCGATCGGTCACCGCGTCGCGCACATAGCGGCTGTCGAGCAGCAGCATGCTCTTCGCGCTCGCGTAGAACTCGCCGTCGAGTTGCCGGAACGCGGTGCGCGCGGTGGGCGCGTCCGCGACGAGCACCGAGTCGTACACCGCATTGCCGGCCTTCAGCGAGCCGATCGCCTGGGCGACCGCCACCTCGTTCGGCGTGGTCGCGACCGACATGAACGACGTGCCGTTCGACGACAGCTGCAGGTACACGTGATTCGGGTCGTAGCTGAGCGTCGGCGTGACGAACGCATAGGTCGAGCTCACGCCCGCGAACTGCCCCTGGACGCCGCCGCCCGCGCTCATGATCGTGTACTGCGTACCTGCCTGGTACGACGCCTGGCTCGCGAGCACCTGCACGGTGCCGCCGTTCAGCGTCGCCGTGCCGCCGGCCGCGAGGCTGCCGCTTTGCTGCGGCGAAGCCGCGACCTGGAACGTCGAGCCCGGCTGGAACGTGACGTTGCCGCCCACGTTCAGCGCCTGCCCCGGCTGCGACAGCGACGCTGTGCCGCCGCTCGCGACGACGAGGCCGCCGATCGTGCCGGTGCCCGTGACCGTCGCGCCGTTCTGCACGGTGACGGTCGATGCGGCCAGCGAGCCGTTGACGGCCAGCGTGCCGGCCCCGACCGTCGTGGGCCCGGACAGCGTGCTCGTGCCGGTGAGCGTCAGTTGCCCGCTGCCGGCCTGCGTCAGCGAGCCCGCGCCGGACAGCACGCTCGCGATCGTCACGTTGCCGGACTGATTGACGATCAGCGCGCCGTTGTTGGTGATGTCGCCCGCGACGCTGCCCGACGTGCCGCCGTTGCCGAGTTGCAGCGCGCCGCCGGCCGCGATCGTGGTGCCGCCCGTATACGTGTTGCTGCCGGTCAGCACCTGCGTGCCGCTCGCCACCGTGACGCCGCCCGTGCCGCCGATCGTGCCGCCGAACGCGGCGCCGTTGCCGTTCAGCGTCAGCGCATTCGCGCCGAGGTTCACGTTCGTGCCGGCCACGCCGGTCAGCGCGCCGATCGTCTGCGCGCCCGTCGCGCCGCTCACGTCGAACGTCGCGCCCGTGCCGGCGAGGTTCACCGCGCCCGTCGACGCCAGGCTGCCGCCCGCGCCGAGCGCGAGCGTGCCGGCATTGATCGTCGTGCCGCCGGTGTAGGTGTTCGCGCCCGTCAGCGTCGTCGTCGCCGCGCCGTTCTTCACGAGACCGCCCGCGCCGGAAATCGTGCCGCTCAGCGTGAGCGCGTTGCTGCCGCCGAGCGTCAGCGACGCCCCCGTGCCGAGGTTGACCGCGTTGCCGAGCGTCATGCTCGTGGTCGTATCGAGCGTCGCCGCGCCGCCGACGTTCAACGCGCCCGTGCCGAGCGCCGAGTTGTTGCCGAGCACCACGCTGCTGCCGCCGTTCAGGTTCGTGCCGCCCGTGTACACGTTCGCGCCGGTCAGCGTCTGCGTGCCGGTGCCGGCCAGCGTCAGGCTGCCGGTGCCGCCGATCGTGCCGCCGAAGGTGCCGCTGGCGGTCCCGCCCAGCGTCAGCCCGTTGCCGCCCATGTTGACGTTCGTCCCCGCGACGCCCGACAGCGCGCCGATCGTCTGCGCGCCCGTCGCGGCGCTCAGGTCGAGCGCCGCGCCCGCGTTGGCCAGGTTCACCGCGCCGGTCGACGCCAGGCTGCCGCCGGCGCCGAGCGCCAGCGTGCCGCCGTTGATCGTCGTGCCGCCCGTGTAGGTGTTCGCACCGGTCAGCGTCGTGGTCGCCGCGCCGTTCTTCACGAGGCCGCCCGCGCCGGAAATCGGGCCGCCCAGCCCGAGGGCATTGCTGCCGCCGAGCGTCAGCGTCGCGCCAGTGCCGAGGTTGACCGCGTTGTTGACCGACAGGCTCGCGTTCGTGTCGAGCGTCGCCGCGCCGCCGACGTTCAGCGCGCCCGTGCCGAGCGCCGCGTTGTTGCCGAGTATCAGGGTGCCGCCGTTCAGGTTCGTGCCGCCCGTGTAGGTGCTCGCGCCGTTCAGCGTCTGCGTGCCGGTGCCGGCCAGCGTCAGGCCGCCGGTGCCGCCGATCGCGCCGTTGTACGTCGCGCTGCCGTTGCCGCCCAGCGTCAGCGTGTTGCCGCCGAGGTTCACGTTCGTGCCGGCCGCGCCGGTCAACGCGCCGATCGTCTGCGCGCCGCCTGCGGCGATGTCGAACACGGCGCCCGCGTTGGCCAGGTTCACCGTGCCGGTCGCCGACAGGCTGCCGCCCGCGCCGATCGCCAGCGTGCCGCCATTGATCGTCGTGCCGCCCGTGTAGGTGTTCGTGCCCGTCAGCGTCAGCGTCGCCGCGCCGTTCTTCACGAGACCGCCCGCGCCGGCAATGCCGCCGCTCAGCGTGAGCGCGTTGCTGCCGCCGAGCGTCAGCGTCGAGCTGTTGGCGAGATTGACCGCGTTGCCGAGCGTCACGTTGGCGCTCGCGTCGAGCGACGCCGGCGCATTCACGTTCACGTGCCGGTGCCGAGCGATGTATTGTTGCCGACCACCAGGCCGCCGCCGTTCAGGTTCGTGCCGCCCGTGTAGCTGTTCGCGCCGGTCAACGCCAGCGTGCCGCCGTCGTTCTTCGTCAGCGCGCCACCGCCCGTCACCGCGCCCGACAGCGTGAGCCCGGTCGCGCCCTGCACCGTCAGCCCGCCCGCGCCGAGGGTCACGGTGTTGCCGACGTCGAGCCCGGCGGCACCCGCCTGCAGCGCGCCGCCGCTGGCCGTGACGCTACCGGTGCCGAGCGACGCGTTGTTGCCGATGATCGCGACGCCGCCCGCCAGCGTCGTGTCTTGAGCGGTCGACGCGCCGTTGATCGTCCAGTTGCCGCTCTGGACGTCGACGTGATTGAAGTTGACGTAGTTGTTGACCGCGATCGTGCCGTTCGCGCCGGTGCCCTGCTGCAGGTTGAGCGTGTTGTTGCCGCCCGCGCCGCCGTCGACCGTGCCCGTCGCCGCCACGTTGATCGTGTTCGGGCCGATCGTGATGTTGAACGCGCCGCCGGTGCCGCCCGCCGTATTGACCGACGAGCCCGTCACGGCATTGAACGTGTTGGTGCTGTTCGCGCCCATCGACACGCCGCCGTTGATCGTGCCCGAGTTGGTAAACGTATTGCCCTCCCCGGGCGTGCCGTTCGAGCCGAGCGACACGCGGCCGTTGATCGTCCCGCTGTTCGTCATGTTGACCGTGGCGCCGCCGTACGCGGCCACCACGGGCGCGTCCGCGCCGGCGAGGGTCGCGCCGACCAGCGGGTTCGAGCCGATCGTGCCGGTGTTGTTGATCGTCGACGTACCGCCCGTGCCGTTCTGGACCGACAGCGCCATGCCCGTCACGCCGCTGATCGCCACGCCGGTCGAGCCGTTCATCGTGCCGTTGTTGGTGACGCGGGTGTTGACGCTCGCCGATGCATTGCCGATCACCGCACCGCTCGACAGCACGCCGAGCCCGGAGCCGAGCGCGGACGGGTCGATCGTGCCGTTGTTGGTCAGCGAGTTGTTGTTGCCCGTCAGCGACATCGCGGTGCCGCCGACGCCGAGCAGCACGCCGACGCTCGCGCCGGGATTGACGGTGGCCTGGATGTTGTTCGCGCTGTTCGCATAGCTCGGCGCAAGCGGGTTGGCGACCCCGGAGCAGGTCACCGTCGTGCCTGCCGTGGAACAGGTCGCATGCGCCGGAATGATGCCCGCGCCCATGAGCGCGAGGCCGACGCCGGTCGGCAGCAGGAATCGCGGAAACGGCTCTCTGGTTTTTCTCGAACGCACGCTGCTCATGCTTTTCTCTCCCTCAGTCGGAAACGGACGGCACGAAACGAATCGACGGCGCGAAACGAAAACTGCGGGCTACCGCGGCAAGCGAAAACGCAGGACGAACGAGGCCCCTCCGATGCTCCGGAATGGAGTCGGATTCATTCAGGTTGCAATGCGGAAAATCAGCCCGTAAACGCGAGAAACGGTGTTAGCCGAATGACATGTTGGTGGCCCTCTGGCAGCGACGTTCTGGTTGATTTGATGACTGCCTGCTAATTGTCAGACAAGGTATATCAAAGAGGCCCGATTTGCCAAACGATATGTCGTTATCGGCGTGAAAATTAGAATACGTCGGTATTTTCCCGCACATGATTTCCCCGTACCTATAGGCCTTGCTCGGCGCTGCGCCCCGGCTTCAACAGGAAAATGGAAGAATTTCAAAACTCGATTGATTGAACTATTTTCTGAATTCTTGCAGTGCAAGAAATCAATGCCCATCGAATTATTAAATACCTCCAGAATAAACATCACGATGCACCGCATCAAAATCCATTACATTCGTTCAATTTGATCTGGATCATTTCCGCTTTCGATTCGCTTGAATCGGATGGCATGGAATCTGCTGTCGCGATGGCCGACACGGATTCAGGAAGCGGCGGGAAGCCGGTGGACGAGAGATGGAGATCGCCGGCCGACGCCGGCGGCGCGAGCACCGGAAGCCGGGCCGCGCGGAAAGAACGGAAGGAAGAAAGAAAGGAAGCGGAACGCGCCGCGCGTCAGGCCGCGGCGCGCATCGGCACGCGGCCCATCGCCGCCGCCGCGCCGCGGACCGCGCAGGTCAGCGGATCATCGGCGACCCGCGCCGCAAGCCCGGTCTCGTCGCGCAGCCGCTTGCCGAGGTTCGCGAGCAGCGCGCCGCCGCCCGTCAGCACCACGCCGCGATTCGCGATGTCGGTCACGAGCTCGGCCGGCGCGTTCTCGAGCGTGCGCTTGACCGCGCTCACCACCGCGTTCAGCGGCGCGGCGAGCGCATCGGCGACGTCGTGGTTGCTGAGCTCGATCGTGCGCGGCAGGCCGTCGACGGCGCTGCGCCCCACCACCCGCATCGTTTCGCGCGGCACGCCGGCGCTCGCGGTGCCGATCGTCTTCTTCACGTGCTCGGCGGTCTGCTCGCCGAGCAGCACGCCATACAGGTTGCGGACATGGTTGACGATCGCCGCGTCGAACTGGTTGCCGCCGACGCGAATCGCCTCACGGTAGACGATGCCGCCGAGCGCGATCACCGCGACTTCCGTCGTCCCGCCGCCGATATCGACGACCATCGAGCCGACCGGCTCGGTCACCGGCAGCCCCGCGCCGAACGCGGCGGCGAGCGCCTCGTCGACCAGCGTGACGCTCGCCGCGCCCGCCGCGAGCGCCGCCTCGGACAATGCATGCCGCTCGACGGCCGTCGCATCGGACGGCACGCACAGCGTGACCTCGACGCGGCGGCCGAAACGCGACCGCGTCCGCGACATGTCGATGAAGCTGCGGATCATCTGCTCGGCCGCGTGCGCGTCGGCGATCACGCCATGCCGCATCGGCCGCACGGCTTCGAGATGCCCCGGTTCGCGGCCGAGCAGCGCCTTCGCGCGCTCGCCGACGGCCTCGAGCGTCGGCCGCGCGTCGGTCGCGCCGGCCTTGCGGAAGCAGACGACCGACGGCTGGTTCAGCACCACGCCGCGTTCGTGCGTATAAATCCGCGTACTCGCCGTTCCAGGGTCGATCGCAACGGGTTGCGCAAACAACTTTCCGAACAGCGGTGTCGACATGAGCAAACCTTTACGAGCGGGGAAAAAAACGTTTCCGGCGACGCACGGCGCGTGCCGGCCCATCCCCGACTTAGCGGCAAATTATGCCGGCACTTTAGACAATTCTCGTGATTTTTTCGCGACGATATCGTTTGCGGCGCGCCGACGGCATCCGGTAACGGGTTCGGGCCCTCGCTCCGACCCCGCAAAACACGGTAATCTCTCGGTCTTGCCTGCTCCCGGCAGGCCTCAGACGCCCGATCACGCCTGCTTATCACGATGACAGCGCCCGATTCTTACCGCTGGCGGGAGGTGCGCCGCCTCGGCCCGATGCTCGCCGCCCTGTGGTGCTGCGCCGCCATCGCGCAACCCGCGCCGGCCGCCGGCGCGTCCGCTGCGCCTGACGCCGCCGCGCTCCCGAATACTTCGCACGCCTGCCGTCCCGATGGCGGCCCCGATGGCCGGCCGGCGGTCGGCCTCGTGCTGTCCGGCGGCGGCGCGCGCGGCTATGCACATCTCGGGATCCTGAAGGTGCTGGAGGACAACCGCATCCCGATCGACTGCATCGCGGGCACCAGCATGGGTGCCGTGGTCGGCGGCCTGTATGCGAGCGGCATGGCCGCCAGCGAGATGCAGAAACGGCTGTCGGAGGTCAATCTCGCGGATATCGCGTTCGACGTGACGGACCGCGCGGACCTGCCGCAGAGCCGCCGCGAGGACGAGCGGCTGTACGCGAACGGCGCGACGCTCGGCTTCAGCGGCAAGGGCGTGAAGGCGCCGGTCGGCCTCGTGCAGGGCAACCGGCTGCAGGCGCTGCTCGCGAACTGGACGGCCGCCGTGCCGACCAACCAGCCGTTCGACCGCCTGCCGATCCCGTACCGCGCGGTCGCGACCGACCTGCAGACGGGCCAGATGGTGGTGCTCGACCACGGCTCGCTGCCGCTCGCGATCCGCGCGAGCATGGCGATGCCGGGCCTGTTCGCGCCGGCCGAGATCAACGGGCGCGCGCTGGTGGACGGCGGGCTCGTCAGCAACCTGCCCGTCGACACCGCGCGGCAGATGGGCGCGAACGTCGTGATCGCGGTCGACATCGGCTCGCAACTGCGGCCGCTCGACGCGCTTGCGTCGCCTGCCGACGTGATGCAGCAGATGGTCGGCATCCTGATCCGCCAGAACGTGACCGCCCAGCGCAAGCAGCTCGGCGCGCAGGACGTGCTGCTCACGCCGGACCTCGGCTCGCTCGCGTTCACCGACTTCCAGAATGCGAAGCAGGCGATCGCCGCCGGCGCGGCCGCCGCGACTGCGGCGCTGCCGAAGCTGCAGCGCTTCGCACTCACGCCGGAACAATATGCGGCGTACCGCTCCGCGCACGCGCAGCCGCTGCCGCCGCCGATCCGGATCACCCGGATCGAGATCAAGACCTCCGGCGGCGTGCCGAAGCGGGTCGTCAGCAACGCGCTGCACGTGAAGCCGGGCGACACGTACGATCCGAACACCGTCAGCCAGGATCTGCTCGGGCTCACGACGGGCGGCAACTTCGAGAGCGTCACGCAGCAGATCGTGAGCCACGGCGACGAGAACGTGCTCGAGATCGACGCGCGCGAAAAATACTGGGGGCCGAATTTCCTGCTGTTCGGGCTCGGCATGTCGAGCAGCTCGACCGACGAAGGCGGCTTCCGCCTGCACGTCGGCTACCGGCGCCCGTGGCTCACCGAATCGGGGCTCGAGTTCCGCGCGGACACGACGATCGGCAGCGACCTGCAATCGGCGCGCGTCGAATTCCGCCAGCCGCTGTCGATGGCGTACGGCGTCTATCTGTCGCCCTACGCGGAATACCAGCGCCGCTACGCGAACCTGTACGACGACAGCGGCAACGTGAAGATCACGCAGTACCTGATGCAGACCGCGCGCGCCGGGCTCGATTTCGGCCTGCCGATCGCGCGGCTCGGCGATTTCCGGATCGGCCTCGCGTATACGCACAGCCACGGTTCGCCCACCTACAACCTGCCGCTGCAGCTGCTCGACCCCGACGTGACCGGTCAGACGGCGCTGCTGTTCCCCAGCTACTCCGCGGACGCGCTGTCGGCCCGTGCGCGGCTCGTCATCGACCAGCTCGACGATCCGCTGTTCCCGCGCAAGGGCTATTTCACCGAGTTCCGCGTCGAGCGCTCGCTGGTGTCGCGCAACGGCGCGTCGTCGGATACGGTCGATACCAGGACCACCGACGCGCCCTACACCGAGATCTACGGCAAGGCGATGGTGGCGCAGCAGTTCGGCCGCCACAGCGTCAGCGCGACGATCGAAGGCGGCAAGAGCATCGGCGGCACCAACCTGATCAACGCGTTCAACTTCACGCTCGGCGGCTTCCAGCACCTGTCCGCGTATGCGGCCGACCAGCTGAACGGCGATTCGCTCGTCTACGGGCAGATGACCTACATGAACCAGCTGGCGACGTTCAGTTCGTCGCCCGTCAAGGCGCTCTTCATCGGTGCGAGCGCGGAGGTCGGCAACGTGTGGGCGGGCGGCGCGAGGATCGGCGGCGGCGCGCTCAAGCAGAGCTATACGTTCTTCACGAGCCTGTCGACCGCGTTCGGGCCCGTCTACATCGGCGTGGCGCTCGCGCCGGGCGGCCGCCGCAACTTCTACCTGCAGCTCGGCCGTACGTATTGATGCGCCGCGCGGCCGGCGGCCGGCGGCGGGCGCCGGTCACGCGGGCCAGCTGATCTCGAAGCGTGCGCCGCCGAGCTCGACCGGATCGACGACCGCGATCCGGCCGTTGTGCGCATGGAGCACCTGCCGCGTGATCGACAGGCCGAGGCCGTAGCCGCCGGTGCGGCGGTCGAGGCGCACGAATGCGTCGAAGATCCGCTCGCGCTCGCTCTCCGGCACGCCGGGGCCGTCGTCCTCGACGAAGATCCCGATGTTGCCGTGGTCGATCGCGATGCCGACCACGATGCGCGAACGCGCGTACTTGCTCGCGTTGCGCAGCAGGTTGCGGATCGCGTACGACATCAGCCGCCGGTCCATCCTCACCCGCAGGTCCGACGCGATCGCGATGCGCGACTCGATCGCACGCTCCGGATACAGCAGCGCGGCGTCGTTGACCTGATGCTCGAGCCATGCGGCCAGTGCCGTCGGCTCGAGGTTCGACTGCAGCGAGCTGTATTCGAGCCGCGCGAACGTCAGGCTCATGTCGATCAGTTCCTCGAGCTCGGTCACGTCCTGCGCGATGCTCTCGAGCGCGCTCTGGTATTCGGCCGCGGAACCCGGCTCGCGCAGCATTTCCAGCGCGAAACGCACGCGTGCGAGCGGCGTGCGCAGCTCGTGCGAAATGCCGTTCGTCAGGTCGCGCTGCGCGGCGATCAGCCGTTCCATCCGCATCGCGAGCGCATTCAGCGTCCGCGCGAGCGGGCCGATGATCACGCTGTGCGATTCGCGCGCGCGCGTGTTGAAGCGCCCGCCGGTGAAGTCGATCGCGCGCTCGCGCACCATCACGAGATCCGACCACACCGGCCGCATCCACCGGTACGCCGCGAGCGCGGGTGCGGCGAACACGAACGCGAGCACGATCCAGATGTCGCCGGGCAGCGAATCGAACGCATGCCACACGACCTGCGGCGACAATTCGACGCATAGCGCAAGCGCCGGCACGAGCGCGGTCAGCAGCACGAGGCCGAGCAGATGCAGGTAGGTGCGTACGTAAAGGCGCGACCAGCTCGGAATGCGGTCGGCGCGCGTATCGGTCCACGCGCGGCGGAAATGCAGCCAGCGCCATTTGACGTAGCGCAGCGGCGACAGGCGGGGCGCATCGGGATGCGCGGCGGGTCGTTTGATCATCGCGGGTCTCGGCTATCGGGTGGGGCGGACGCGGCCGGCCCGCGCCGGATGGGCAGCCGCGCCGGCCCGCGCAGCGTCAGTCCCACGCATGCTTTCTGTAAAAATAAAGAAACACAATCAATCACTTAGCGATGGATTGGTGCACTTTTGCGCACCCATTCAAAAGCGCGAGTTTACCCCGACTGGCGTGTCGGTCATATCGTCGAGGTAGTACCTCGCCAGATGTGTTTTATGGGAACTGTGCGAGCTTTCGGCCGCGCGCGCTGCGCGGGCTTTTTTCACTGATCAGAGCGGCGATTCGGGATCGGCTCGGCCGCCTTCGATCGCCGAGTGCCTTCCGCCACTGCCAGGAACAAACAGCCTCCAGTCCTCTTGATCAGTGGCGCCGCACGGGGTGAGTACGATACTCAGTCTCCTCCCCAGGGAGTTGGCCGGGAAGCGTCGTTCGCCAGAAGCGTCGGTCGGACATTCAGACTTCAGCGACTCTCCGAGAGAGATCGTTCAGTCGCCCTCTCAAGTTTCACGCCCAGTTGCCGTAGAGCCGGTGTGATCGCCCTATGTATTGAAATTCACTATGAAACTCATAAATCGAAATTTCTTGCTTGCTGCAGTTCTTCTCTCCGCATCCAATCTCGCTTCGGCCCTCGATGATCGTTTGGTTGGTAACTGGCAGGGTCAGAGGGACAAGGATGGAAAATGTTCCTATATGTCGTGGACTATGAAAAGATCATTGGACGGCAAGTTCGAAATTGCATTCTACAAAAATCCTGAAAAGACTCAGCTTTTGAATGAGGAGCGGGGCCAGTGGGAAACAAAGGGCGACAAGATTTCACTCATTACGGAGGGCGTTCCTACACCCGATGTCTACACCTACACTTTTACAGATAACGATACGGTTCATCTTTCGGCTATTGAGCGAGACCCTTCGGTCGATTGCATGGCCGATTATGAATTCACGGATCATCGGGTTAAACCGTAAAGATCACCGATACTCTCGGAGCGAGCGGTATACCTTCAGCAAGAAACGCTGAGTTGGTCGTGCCCCGAACGCCCGCTCCGGATCGCCCCCCGACCGTCACCGGTAGCAATGGCACGCATACCCGCTATTCATTGCCGCGACCGGACATGTCAATCACACACTCCAGAATTTCTTGATAGCCCCGCCTACTTCGCTGTAGGCGCGGAGCGGAGATAGTCGGGCACCTCGCCAACTCGCGAATGCAGGCACGCGTAGACAAGACAGGAGGCCAGGAACAGAAACAGTGCACACGCAACGCCCCGCGCGATTCGTTCGACGCTTGGAATTTTCGTCAGCAGGAGACTGCCAAGCAAAACAAGTCCGACGCCACCGAAAAAAAAGTCTGCGGGGCCGTCTGCATCGCCAATTTCTAAGCTGTCAACGAAACTCAAGTAGCCAAAACTGACAAGCCGATCCAACTGCCTCAGTGTTTCCACGTGCAGCAGTGTCGACACAATCACGGCGTATCCGATAAAACACGAGAGTGCGGCAGCCACAAGGAGGGCAACGGTCTTTCGAATCGACATAGCCCTCACCACGGAAAATAGAAGGCCCGCATTTTGGCGTAGCAGAAAACAAACTGAAGCGCTACCGCCACTGCGATAAGAAAAGCTAAGCGCTTCCACGTCACACGTACCGTAGCCACCGCTACACCACACACCGCGCACAACGTTGCAATGATCAGTGTATAAAATCGGCTTGCCAGAAATTCTGACGCGGGCGCGGCATAGTCCTCGCGATTCCTGTAGTGCCAAGTACCCGACTTCAACGCCAAGCCATCCAACACGACGGACGGCTTAAGAAGCAACTCCAGCGGAGGTGCGCCCGCCCCGATATAGCAGGCGACGAGCATAAGGACCATGGCAATCATGGCTTCTTTCAGCTTCATCGATAGCTTGGCTCGCCAAAAATATTAAAGACCGTGACACTGCTTGTACTCGGGATCGTTCTTACGTACTGAATGCACCAATCGCCCCATTCCTCTTCCGACATATACGAAAGCGCAGCCGCACTACGATTTCCGATGTAGGCGTCTCGCGCTTCAGGCGTCAAATTCCGCCAAAAGGGATCCCAAATAGCCTGACTTCTTCATAGCCCTTTTTAACCGCTATGTTGCTGCCCCCAACTGACACACAACACAATATATTAACAATCAACAACTTATGCACATTTACTCGTCCCCTCCCCACGCGTGCTTGCTGAACTGGTAGCCCTTGCTGCGGATCGTCTTGATCCGCTGCGGGTTGCTCGCGTCGTCGCGCAGCTTGCGGCGCAGCTTCGAGATGCGCCCGTCGATCGTGCGGTCGAGGCCGTCGAATTCGACGCCGCGCAACTGCAGCATCAGGTCGTCGCGGCTGACGACTTCGCCCGCATGGCACACGAGCGCCCACAGCAGGTCGAATTCCGCCGACGTCAGGTCGGGCGTGCTGCCGTCGGGCAGCACGACGGAGCGGTCGGTGCGGTCGATCGAGAACTTGCCGAACGCGTAGCGCTCGGGCTGCGGGGCCGAGCTGTCGGCCGCGCGCGCGGGCGCACGGCGCAGCTGGGCCTTGATCCGCGCGAGCAGGATGCGCGGCTCGACCGGCTTGTGCACGTAATCGTCCGCGCCGAATTCCAGGCCGAGCAGCTCGTCGAACGGCTCGTCGCGGGCCGTCACCATGATGATGACGCCGTCGTACTGCTTGCGCGCCTCGCGGCAGATCTCGAAGCCGTCCTTGCCCGGCAGGTTCACGTCGAGAATGACGAGATCGGGACGAATGGACAGGATCGCCGGCACCGCGGCGTCACCATGCAGCACAGTGTCGACTTCATAGTCGTTCTTGCGCAGGTAGCCGGCGATCAGCGTGGACAGGCGGGTGTCGTCTTCGACGAGCAGGATGCGAAAAGACATGGGCACACAATCGGTTCAACAGGGAAGCGGCGCAGGAACGGACAAGGTTCGGCAGCCGAAACGTACCGCATGATACTGCGCCTGCCGGATGCGCACCTTCTTGTTTCGAAAAATGAGGGCGCAAAGGCCGACCGGCGGCGCATGGCGCTTGACGAATCGGCGCCGGGACGGTTCCATACGGGCTCGCCTGAATCCGGGCGCCGCGCCGCCCTCGCCTCACGCCATGAATTACCAAACCATCCTCGAACGCATCCACACCGAACTCGCCCCCTGGATCGGCCAGGGACGGGTCGCCGATTACATTCCCGAGCTCGCGAAAGTGCCCGCCGACAAGTTCGGGATGGCCGTCGTGACACTCGACGGAAACGTTTGCACGGTCGGCGACGCATACGAGCGCTTCTCGATCCAGAGCATCTCGAAGCTGTTCGCGTGCACGCTCGCGTTCCAGCTGCTGGGCGATGACCTGTGGGAACGGGTCGGCCGCGAGCCGTCCGGCAACGCGTTCAACTCGCTGGTCCAGCTCGAGAGCGAGCGCGGCAAGCCGCGCAACCCGTTCATCAATGCGGGGGCGCTGGTCGTCACCGACGTGCTGTGCCGCCGTTTCGTGAAGGCCGAGACGGCGCTCGTCGAATTCGTGCGGCGTCTGATCGGCACGAACGACATCGACTACGATTCGCGCGTCGCGCAGTCGGAGCTGCAGCACGCGGAGCGCAACCGCGCGATGGCGCACTTCATGGCGAGCTTCGGCAACATGCAGATGCCGCCCGACACGGTGATCGATGCGTATTGCCGACAGTGCGCGATCACGATGAACTGCGTCGAGCTGGCCAGCGCGGCGCTGTTTCTCGCGAATGGCGGTGTCGCGCCGGTGACCGGCGAGCGGATCGTCGACTCGAGTTCCGCCAAGCGGCTGTCGGCGTTGATGCTGACCTGCGGCACCTACGATGCGGCGGGGGATTTCGTGTATCGCGTCGGGTTGCCGGCGAAGAGTGGCGTCGGTGGCGGGATCGTTGCGGTGCTGCCGGGGGAGATGGCGGTTTGTGTGTGGGCGCCGGGGCTCGATGCCAATGGGAACTCGTTGGCGGGGACGTTGGCTTTGGAATGGTTGACGACCTATTCGGGGCGGTCGATTTTTTGAAGTGCGGAAGTCAAGCGCGACTGATCCGGCGCAACGGCGGCGGGTCGATAGCGGCGCGCGTCGGCAAGCGCAACGGAAAATTCGCCCTTCGGCAGCTTCCAATGTGCATCGGTCGGCACCGATCACCTCAATGCTGATCAAGATACAGCTTCGCCTGACGAACCTCCGGCCGATTGGTGTCCGCGTCTCGCGTGAGCACAACGAGCTTTCCATAGTAAAGCTTCGCCTTCTGTCTCTCCTGCGCCAGATCCGCCGCCGTCGCCGCACCATACAGTCCGCGCAAGCGGTTGGGAGTCGCTTGCATCGATGCTTCATATTCCTTCAACGCATCGGCGGGCCGCTTCAGATCAAGCAACATCTCGCCCAGTTGTTCGCGCATCGGGTAAAGCCGATTCTCCATCGCAACATTCTTCTCACTCCCGTCCTCCAGGTCGGCCGCGGCGCGCATCTGCTTCAGCGCGTCGTCGTCCTTGCCCTGGGCATGAGCCAGCCACGCCGAAGCGGCCAGGATCTGAACCTGGACCTGCTCGGCCCAGTAAGGCTGGCCTGACTGTTCGAGTTTCGCGCGCAACTGCGTGAGCATGTCGATGTTCGTCTGCGCCATGTCCGCCTTGCCGCCGCGAGCGCAGCCCAGCGCGCGGGCAAAGTACGTGATTGCCTCGGCCTGCGGCCAGCGACTGCCGCGCGGCTCCAGCGCAGCCGCTTCTTGCCAGGCGCCGCGCTCGAGCGCATAGCGTGCCGGGATGGCTTCCAGCCCGGTATAGGTCACCAGTCGGTCGAACGGAAATTTCGTGGCGGCATCGGCGTCGTCGCGGACCTGCCTTGCGCGTGCGTCCTGGCCCAGCTGCAGATACGCATACTCCATGAAGTCCCATGAATGGGGCGCCGACGGGTGGGTGGCGCCCGGCCAGCTCCTGGCGGCTTCTTCGCGCATCACCTTCAGCGCCGCTTCGTTCGATCTGACGGACGCGGCCCACATGCCGAGCATCGAGTAGATGTGCGAAGGCATATGCACGGCGTGCGGCGCGGCCGGCGCGATCTGCGCGTATTTGTCGGCAAACGGTAATCCACGCTGCGCGAGCGGTGAATAGTCGTAGCTGTGGATCAGGTAATGCGCAATGCCGGGATGGTCGGGCTGCTCACGGTAGATCTTCTCCAGGATCGCCGCCGCCTTGAGTTGATTGGCGTACGTTTTGTCGCTGGGCGGCGCGGCCTCGTTGAGTGCGAGCGCGTAGAAGATCGCGGCCTCCGAATCGCCGGGATATTTCTGCGTCAAGCGCGCCATGGCGTGCTCGTATGCCGACGTGCGCTGACTTTGGGGGATCTTGTCGTAATCTTTGTAAAACGCCTCGGCCGCGAGCAGCCAGTCACGCTCCCGTTCGGTCTTGGGGCCCAGCGCGAGGCCTTTCTCCACCGCATCCGATCCGCGCTTGAGCGCCGCCTCGTCGAAAGGCGGAACCAGCGGATTGGGAGGCTGGGCCATCGCAAGGCCCCAATACGCGATCGCACATTGCGGATCGGTCTTGATCACGGCCTCGAACGCCTTGAGCGTCGCAGGGTAAAAGAACGAATGCAGCATCGCCAATGCCTGCTCGAACTGGACTTGTGCCGCCGCGCTGCATGAAGTCGGGAACTTCACCGTGCCGAACTTCCCGCCCTGCGGCTGCCCAGCGACGTGGTCTTCGTGCTGGGCGAGCACGGGAGCGGCTGCGAGGATCGCGAGCACGCATGCGCTGATTCGCTGCTTGTGATTCATCATGACCTCCTCCGCAGGGCGAAGGGTGTGACGAGACTCTTTTGTTTCTAGTCAACGCCGGTAACCGCCAACACGCTCGGAAACCCTGAGATCGTTCACATGCTCACGCACGGATCAAACGCGCAGGCCAGCATCGGCCTGATGACCGGCTACACCATGATGAGACCGTGCCGCATCCCCTGCATGACGGCCTCGGTGCGGCTGCTCGCGCCGAGCTTGCCGAAAATGGACGACAGGTGAAACTTCACCGTGTTGTCCGATATGTCGAGTTGGCGCGCGATCTCCTTGTTGCCGAGCCCTTCGGCAAGCATCGTCAGCACTTCGATCTCGCGTGGGGTGAGCATTTCGACCAGCGCCGCGGATGCCGTCTGGCGAGGCGCCTTGCGCTCCGCCAGCAGCCGGGCGAGGGTCTCCGGGGACAGCACGCAAAGGCCCGCGGCCACGGCCTCGATCGCGGCGGTGATTTCGCCGGGCGTCGCGCCGCGCGGCAGCAGCGCGGTGGCGCCGCCCGCCGGCGCGTCATGGATCCAGTCGCCGTCCGCGTCGTCCGTGAGCAGGACGAGCGCCGGCACCGCGGGATGACGGTCCGCTCCCGACATCGGCCAGTCGCCGGCCTGCGGCTCCAGCTCGACCAGGACCACATCCGGCGATTCGCCGGCAAAACGGTCGGCTATCGCCGCGGCGTCGGCCGCGCTTCCCGCGAAATCCAGCGTCGGCGTGGCATCGACGAGCGCCTGCAGGCTTGCGCGCGCCTGCGACGAGGCGGCGACGACGGCGACCCTGAGCGGACTCATCGGTGTCATCCCGGCATTCGGCATGCGACGCCTTACACGATTCTCAGCAGCATGAATTCCGTTGCGGGCGTTCGCCCACCGTGACCGTGCACTCGCTGCGCTCGCCGCCGCGGATCAGCCCGATCTTCAACGACTGTCCGATGCGCTCGCCGCCAAGTGCGGCATGCACGTCGTCCATGTCGCGGCACGGCTGGCCGTCCAGTTCGATCAGCACGTCTCCGATCAGCACCCCGGCCTGCTCCGCAGGCCCGCCCGCCGCAAGCGACACCACCAGCAGCCCGCGCCCGGAAGCCAGATTCAGTTTCGTCACCCATGCCTGCGGCAGGTTCACCGTCTGGGTGCCCACGCCAAGGTAGCCGCGCGAGACACGCCCCTTTCTCGACAACTCGTCGCACACGCGCGCCACGATCGAGGCCGGAATCAGCATGCCCGCGCCAGGCGCGAGCGCCGACGTGCACAGCCCCATCACCCGCCCCTGCATATCCGTCAAAGCTGCACCGGAGAAACCGGGGCGCAGTCCGCCATCCAGTCGCACGAAAGCATCGAACTGGCCGCCTCGCCAGGTCCGCCATGGACCGCCTGCCGTGCCCACGACGCCGAAATCCGCGCTGGCGCCGAACCGGTCCACGCGCGCCACCGCGAGCACCAGATGGCCGGCCTTGAGCGAACGCGCGTCGCCGGTCTCGACCGGGCTCGACGCCACGTCGCCCATCCTCAGCACGGCCAGGTCGGTGCCGGGATCCCGTCCGGCGAAGACGGCCGCCACGGTGCGGCCATCGGCCAGGCTGACTTCAATACCTTCTTCGTACCTGAGCGTATGCGCCGCCGTGACCACCACGCCCGGTTGCCAGATTACTCCACTGGACGGAAAGCGGTGCCGGCCGTGCACCGCGACGACACTCCGGCCAACGCGCTCGGCGATGGCCGCCAGGTTGGCGGAAAGATCCTGCAGCAGATTTCCGCTGGGGGTTGGGGTTTCCATGTGACGACTCCTGCCATGTGCTGCGTGAATCGATGTCTCGCTCGGCCGCCCTGCCCGAGACGACGGGCAGGCAAGCGCAGACGAGTGGATTCACGATGACAGGCGCGCGACGCACGCGCACCACCCTGATGGGTAGCCTGCATGTTGGGCCGTTTGCACATGGGCGGCATCCGCGCCATGCGAGCGGCCGAAGTCGATCCGGAGCGACCATACATGCTTCCCAAAAGCGATCGTCCGGCGGTCGGCCCCTTCATTTGATAATGAGGTCTTGTAGAGCGCCGACTACCTTGTGAAATGGTTTCTTGAACTCCATGTCGAACGCCCCGCCCCTTTTAAACTTCATCACGAACTCATGGAGGTGTTGGAGGGATGTCAGCGGTCGGGTAGGCGACTGCCCGCCAAACGACCAGGAGTATTCCTCATATTCGCCGACAACATTGCCTAGGTACTGCTCAATGGAATTCATAACCTCTGCCAGACCGGAATCTGACGGGAAAATCCTAGGATTATTCTCGACACGAATTTTGAATGCTTCGAAATCAAGCTGGATGTCCACAAGTACTTGCATCTGCTTATCGTAAGACTCCTGACAGATAATAAAACTGCTGGCAGCTTGATCAGTGCATTGGACAGCCTTCGCTCGAAGTAGCCGCCTGACTTTCTTAGCAGCGTTGTAGGCTTGGACCACCTCACGCAAAATCTGGCTCTGCAATGCTCGCTCCGTTTCGCGGACCGTTCGTTCATACTGAAGTAGGCTGAATCCGAACGACAGTGCACCACCGAGCACAACGATTAGAAAAAACTGATATGTCAACTTGAATATCTCATCGTTCCCGATATTCTTCTCAATGGCCGATGGCCAGATTAAGAACGCTATCGTGACTAGCAGAGAAACAGCCAACACTGTGACGATGACCGCCAGGATTCGCCCGTGCGGCGTTGCCACGTTCCATTTTTGCGCATAAGTGCTCATGGTCAATCTCACTTCCGCTCAGCTATCAGCCGCATCATTGATAGGTAAAACGAATATCGAGGCGCAGGCCAAATGCGCGTCGCAGAACACGTCCCGCGAGTACCTGCTCAAGGCAGTACCTTCGCGCATCGGGCTCACTGCAACAGTGATGGCAGCGCTCACCACACATCATCGAACTCACAACTCACAAGCGGCCGCCTTGTCCAATGGAACTCATCGGGGGCATGCATGAAGCGCCTTGGCTCCACCGCCGCACCAATTATGCTTGCCGCTGCGAGCTTGCCGGCGGCCTCTGGCGCAAGCCCGAGCACCATCCCATCGGTTCCGGCAGACACGGGAAATTGCGTTCCGGCGGCCTCCGTTGACGCGACGCCGAGCCCCCGCTCTCCCGTCAAAGCCCCGTCGTTTCGCGTATGCGTCGGCGATTCCGGCACGCAACTGAACCTGTCCTGGTTTCTCCTACCGACATCATCAACGCGGTGAACACGCATGAATCGGCCGGTGACCTGTTTCACAAAATGAGAGAGGACTTTTGAGCCTCGGCCAGCCCGAAGCCCTGACCGATTGCACGCGAAAGCCGTCGCGATGAAAAGCAGGCTCAACGGCCCTCCAGCCATCGCACTGACACGTCACCTAGGCGTAGCAATGTGCTTTCACCACGCCTCGATTTTGGGCTTCGCATGGTCGATTCAGCCCTCTAGACGTTGTGCAGATCAGCCATGAGCTGTGGCAAATTCAGGTTGTCGTAGCCACCGGCTTCCTTGAACTCCTGCGGCAGGATCGCCCACGCTTCATCCCCATAGGTTTGCCACCAGTCGTACGCCATTTTCTGCACGGCACCCCAGGTGATGACGTAGAAATAGGTCTCGTCGTAACCGACGATGGGGACGGCATGCCCACCCACGATACGTTGCGACTGCCACCCGGGAGCCAGAGTCCACGCCTCCCCATCGTCGAACTGCGTTTCTGCATTCGCCGGGACCTGCATCCCGACATAAGCAAGGCCGAAAAGATGGACTGCCTGCTTGATCTGGTTCAAGTCGTGCACGTTGACCGGGGCATAGCCGACAATCTTGTTTCCCCACAGTCCGGCACTGCGCCACGTCTTCAATACATTTGCCTCGACCAACCCTGAATCCAATCCGTGGGTCAATTTCAGGTACTCGGTAACAACCGCGGGTTCGCTCGGCACCGGATCGGTTCGATTGACCACCGCGTTCCACGCCTGAATCGAATGGGCTGCCGCAGCCATGGTGCAATCGCCATATTGGTTGTTGCCGTCCATCGGCCAGTTTGTCACTTCGCTGTAGTCATCTACAGATAGTGGCGCAGGTGGCAGCGCTGCCCCTGTCTTCACGTACGCCCTCAAATCCTTCAGTCCAACCGGGAACTGTGGGTTGGCCTTGCCATAAAGGCCGTGCATACGCTCTTTCGATGTCTCTGCCATTTCGATCTCCCGTGTCAAGGTTTAACCTGAACGAACGCCTTCAAATCGTTACGTCAATGTGACGCTCCGTGTGTACGTACCTACGCTGTGCGTATTCGAATTGTGCAAACGAGCGATGAACTATGGTATGGGGCAACGCCCCATTTCTGCAGTAGGCCCAACCTCACCGTCGGTTCGCAGCCCGATGATCGATTGCAGCGTGAGGAACTGACCTTTGGACATCCGCCTGACGGCATGAAGTACTATTTCCGCGGTAGCGAAGCGTCGTTTTGGCAACAGGATGCTTCGCTGCGTTCGACGTTCTCAGGTTGTGAATATGAACCGCGTGTCGACATAAAGGAGAGCGGCATCAGCATGAGTTCGCCGGCTCCAGCAATCGCTCAGGCCTCGCTTGCCAATACGCGCAACTATGCGACGCAGCGCGGGCCAAAGGTGTCGGCGTTTATTTCACCAACCTCCGGTTCAGTCCGGACTATCTGGAAGTCAGCCCATTGAACAAGAACGGGCAGGGAATCAAACGACTGAGTCTCTTTGTCGACTCCTCGACATCGTCTGAGTTAGGCCAGCAGGTCAATGAGCCGCTCATCATCGCGCATCGCGCCAGCGTGTTCTTTGGCACTGACCTAGAGGCACGACTTTCCGCACAAGGTGTCGATTCGCTAATCATGGTCGGCATTGCATCGACCGGTGTCGTACAGTCGTCGGACGCGTATTATTGCCGCAGTTCGGACACAACGCCCGCATTCAGCTGTGGATTCGCCACGATGGGCGGGAGGATGCGCGACGAACCGATCGACCAGTCCGCCGCGCAACGTCGGCAAGCTGTTCATGGAGCCGTGCGACAGAATCGCCGCCGGGCTCCATGCAGGCCGGTGCTTACTCGAAGAACGTCGTGACGGCGAACTCGCAGAAGACGTCCGGCCGCTCCTTGGCCGCTTCGATCGGATTGATGCTGCCGCGATTGATCCGGCTCAGGTACAGCCCGTTGTCGGCGCGCAGCGTGATCTTGTTCGGCCCCACGTTCGACACGGTAAACAAGCAGAACACGTCGACGTTCTGCTTGGCGGCCTCGATCGGATTGGTCGCGCCGCGATTGATCCGGCTCAGGTAAAGGCCGTTATCGGCGAGCAGCGCGATCTGCTGCGGACCGACGGTCACCACCCGGAATTTCGAAAAAACATCGATTTCCTTCTTTGCCGCCTCGATCGGATTTTCACTGCCCCGATTGATGCGGCTCAGATACAGCCCATCGTCTGCCTGCAATGCAATTGCGATATAGCCCGAAGAAGACATGATCCACTCCTGTCAAAGTTGGCTTCAACACGTCGGATTTTCCTGCATCGGATTGAACCGCCCTGCCTGGCTCGAACCAGCCTGATTCGAGCCATTCGAGAATAGCTTACAAAACCTGATTTTCAAATATGAAACCGTAAAATCAAATAAAGTTGATCGACAGCATCGATGTTTTTCCATTACTGAATAATGGCACCGTTTAATTAATTCGAATAATTCAGCCATTTATCCAGCGGAATTTCGTCGCTCGGCCTGACCGAACGATCCGGCCGTTCGCATCCGCCGGCCGACGGGGCGCGGCGCCGGCCGCCGGCCCGCGCCGCCCACCTCGCCTACTTCGCGATATACACACCCGAGGTCGGGCACGTGCCCTGCGTATTGCCGTCGGTCACGAGCGACGCGGCGCTCGGGAACTGCGCGGTCGCATTCGTCTTCACCGCGATCCACGCCTCGGTGAAATAGCTGACGCCGTTCGTCTTCGTGCACTTCAGCGACACCGCGCTGCGCGTGTTGCTGCCGAACGCGCCTTCGAACGCCGACAGCAACTGGTTGCGCGTAACCGTCTTGCCCGCGTTCGCCTGCAGGAACGCGTTGAACGACGTATTGCCGAGCCGGCTGATCATGCCGGACGCCTGGTTCCAGTACGCATCGGGCGTCGCCGAGTTCGAGCAGGTGCCGTGCTTGAACCATTCGTGCTTGTCGAGGCACGACGCGACGCCCGGCATGTACGTCGACAGCGTGTTGCGGGTCGCGCTGCTGATCGGATAGGCGTCCATGCTGCACCACTGGTGCGCGTTGTCGAGGTCGATGTCGTTCTGCGGCACGCCGCAGTAGAACGGCTGGTTGCCGTCATAGCGGTTCGGCCACAGGCCATGCAGCGACAGGCTCGTCGCCGCATACGAGCCGGCGAGGTTCGTGCATTCGGGCGTGTCGTGCGACGCACAGAAGCCGGGCTCCCACGATGCGGCGAGCAACAGGTAGTCGTAGCTGGTCTGCGCGGCGGCGTGCATCGAGGCGGCAGTAACAGCGAGCGCGGTCGCGGCGCGGGCGAGCGTCTTGAGCATGGCGTGTTTCCTCGGAAAAGGCATGCGGTCGCGGGATGCGCCGCGAGATTGTCGTACGTCTGCCTGCGATTGTTGCCGCAACAACATGGCACGAATATGAATGCCGCGCCGCAGTTCGACAAGGCCCGGCACTTGCGCCAGAATCGTCGGCTCCGAGGGCGAAAGCCGCTGAAAGCCGCTGAAAGCCACTATTGACCGCGCAACGCGGACTCCCCCTCCCCTGACCGTTCGCGACGGACGCAACCGGAGCCCCCACATGACCGACTCGCCGCTTCAAACGCCGCCGCTCGGCCCGCAACTCAAGCGCTGGCGTGCGCTGCACCGCGTGAAGCAGAGCCACGCGGCGGAACTGTTCGGCGTGGCGCAATCGACGATCTCGCGCTGGGAAGCCGGCCTGCAACAGATGTCGCCCGGCGAGCGCGCGACGGCCGAACGGCTGCTCG
Organism: Burkholderia cepacia; assembly: GCF_001718835.1. Classification (NCBI taxonomy): domain Bacteria; kingdom Pseudomonadati; phylum Pseudomonadota; class Betaproteobacteria; order Burkholderiales; family Burkholderiaceae; genus Burkholderia; species Burkholderia cepacia. The sequence continues at coordinate 2,620,177 of NZ_CP013444.1, forward strand.
CCGCGCGCCTCGATTCCGCGGGCGATCACGCGCTTGCGCGGCTCATCTGCGACCATCCCGGCCGCATGCATCTCGTGTGCGACCTCACGCACCGGCTGCTGGCGTGCTCGTCGTTGCGCGCCGCCGAGTTCGCGAAACCGCTGCCGACGATGCTCGGCACGTCGCTGTGGCGCTACGCGACGCCGGAAATCGTCCGCATGGAAGCCGCGCTCGATACGCTCGGCTGGCATGATCGCGCGGGGCCGCCGAGCGTCGAATTCGAGACCGGCGCGAATGCGTCGCGCGTCGTGCCGATCCGCGGCAGCATGTGCCGGTGGACACGGATGACGTTGTCGGACGGGACGGCCGCGCGGCTCGTGGAAACGCTGTAGTACGACCCCGCGCATATTTCATGCGTGGACGGCGCGCCGGCGTCCGGCCTAAGCTTGACGGCTCCCAACCCGGACCTTGCGAACCTTGCGGACCTCACCGATGACTCCCGACACGATCCACGCGCGGCTCGCGTTCCTGCGCGAAGCCGAACGCCTGAAGGATGTGCTGCGCAGCGGCTACACGTCGGCCGGGCGCGCGGAAAGCACCGCCGAACACAGCTGGCGGCTGTGCCTGATGGCACTCGTATTCGCCGATGCGCTGCCCGGCATCGACACGCTGAAGCTGCTGAAGCTGTGCGTCGTCCACGATCTCGGCGAGGCGCTGCACGGCGACATCCCGGCGATCGAACAGGCCGCGCACCCCGACAAGCGCGCGCACGAACGCGACGACCTGCTGACGCTGACCGCGTCGCTCGATCCCGCGCGGCGCGACGAAATCGTCGCACTGTGGGATGAATACGACGCGGCCGCGTCGCCCGAAGCGAAGGCCGTCAAGGCGCTCGACAAGCTGGAGACGATCCTGCAGCACACCCAGGGCAGCAATCCGCCCGATTTCGACTACGCGTTCAATCTCGGCTATGGCCGCCGCTATACCGACGCCGCACCGCTGTTCAGCGCGATCCGCGACATCGTCGACGCCGACACGCAACGCCGGATCGACGCGGGCGGGCGGCACGCGTGATCGGGCAGCGGCGGGCGCAGGCCGCCGCGGCGCGGTAACGATTACCCACAATCGCGCACAGTTCGGCACGATTTCCTCAGATGAATTCGCTTATCATGGGCGCCCGATCGGCCGCACGCGTCGCCGACGCCCGATTCATCTTCGCCGTGTCCACATGAAACAGAACCGTCGCCGCTGGCGCATCGCGCTGGCCAGTATTGTCGTCGTCGCGATCGCCGGCGGCCTGTCGCTCCACTACCTCTCGCCCGACCGGCATCCGCGCTACCTGAGCGCGCCCGTCTCGCGCGGCGATCTCGAAAACGCGGTGCTGGCCACCGGTGCGCTGCAGGCATTCAGGCAGGTCGACGTCGGCGCGCAAGTCTCGGGGCAGTTGAAGTCGCTGAAGGTCAAGCTCGGCGACAAGGTCGAGAAGGGGCAATGGCTCGCGGAAATCGATCCGGTCATCTCGCAGAACGCGCTGCGCCAGGCACGCGCCAGCGAAGAAAGCCTGCGCGCGCAGCAGCAATCGACCGCCGCGCAACTCACGCAGGCGGAACTCGCGTTCCGGCGCCAGCAGGCCATGCTGCCCGACGACGCGACATCGCGCGAGTCGTTCGAAGCCGCGCGCGCGACGCTCGACGTGCAGCGGGCGACGCTCGCGTCGCTCGCCGCGCAGATCCGCTCGGCCCGCATCCAGATCGAGACCGCGCAGGCCAACCTCGGCTACACGCGCATCGTCGCGCCGATCGACGGCCAGGTCGTCGCGATCGTCACGCAGGAAGGCCAGACCGTGATCGCGCAACAGCAGGCGCCGGTGATCCTGAAGCTCGCGGATCTCGACACGATGACCGTGAAGGCGCAGGTCTCGGAAGCCGACGTGATTCGTGTCAACGCCGGCCAGACCGCGTATTTCACGATCCTGGGCGAGCCGGACAAGCGCCACTACGGCAAGCTGCGTGCGATCGAACCGGCGCCGCAGAACTTCCTCGAATCGCAGGCCGGGCTCGGCGGCGGTGGAGGCGGCGGCGCGAAACCGAATTCCGCGGTGTTCTACAACGCGCTGTTCGAAGTGCCGAATCCCGAGCACCGGCTGCGCATCTCGATGACCGCGCAGGTCAACATCGTGCTCGGCGACGCGCGCAATGCGCTCAGCATTCCGGCCGCCGCGCTCGGCGAGAAACGCAAGGACGGCACCTACGCGGTGCGCGTGCTACGCGCCGACGGCAGCACGGAAACGCGCAACGTCCGCATCGGCATCAACAACAACGTGCGCGTCGAGGTGCTGTCCGGCCTGAAGGACGGCGAACGCGTCGTGATCGGCGACGCCGACGCCGACTCCCAAGCCGCGTCGGCGACGGGGGCGTGACGATGACGCGGCCGCTGCTGCAGCTGACCGACGTCACGCGGCGCTTTCCGGCCGGCGACAAGGACGTCGTCGTGCTGAACAACGTCAACCTGTCGATCCACGCGGGCGAGATCGTCGCGATCGTCGGCGCGTCGGGCTCCGGGAAGTCGACGCTGATGAACATCCTCGGCTGCCTCGACCACCCGAGCGAAGGCACCTATACGGTCGGCGGGCGCGACACGCACATGCTCGACAGCGACGAGCTCGCGCAACTGCGCCGCGAGCACTTCGGCTTCGTGTTCCAGCGCTATCACCTGCTGCCGCACCTGAGCGCGGTCGCGAACCTGGAGATGCCGGCGATCTACGCAGGCAGCGCGCCGGCCGAACGCCGCGCACGCGCGCAGCGCCTGCTCGCGCGCCTCGGGCTCGCGGATCGCGCGCACCATCGCCCCGGGCAACTGTCCGGCGGCCAGCAGCAGCGCGTAAGCATTGCGCGCGCGCTGATGAACGGCGGCCACGTGATCCTCGCCGACGAACCGACCGGCGCGCTCGACACGAAAAGCGGCCAGGACGTGATCCGCATCCTGCACGAGCTGAACGCGCTCGGCCATACGATCGTCATCGTCACGCACGACAAGGCCGTCGCGCGCCACGCGCGCCGCATCATCGAGATCAGCGACGGCGAGATCGTCGCCGACCGCTCGAACCCGCACTACGCCGCGGCCGCCGAAACGGCGGCGGAGCCGGATACCGCGTGGCACGCGACGCCCGTGCTGCTCGCGCACGCCGGCGCCGATCCGGCGCTCGCCGTCGACGCCGGACAACCTGCACGACCCGCGCGGCCCGCGCGCCGCCTGTCGGCCGGCTCCGGCCGCTTCGCCGAGGCCTGCCGGATGGCATGGATCGCACTCGTGTCGCACCGGCTGCGCACGCTGCTGACGATGCTCGGCATCATCATCGGCATCACGTCGGTCGTGTCGATCGTCGCGATCGGCGAAGGCGCGAAGCGCTACATGCTCGACGAGATCGGCAGCATCGGCACGAACACGATCAACATCTACCCGGGCACCGACTGGGGCGACAGCCGCGCCGATGCGATCCAGACGCTCGTGCCGGCCGATGTCGCCGCGCTCGCCGAGCAGCCGTACGTCGACAGCGCGACGCCCGAAACGTCGCGCACGCTGCTGCTGCGCTACCGCAATGTCGACGTGAACGCACTCGTGAGCGGCGTCGGCGACCGCTTCTTCCAGGCGCGCGGGATGAAGCTGGCGCTGGGCGTCGCGTTCGACGAGGACGCGGTGCGCCGTCAGGTGCAGGTGGCCGTGATCGACCAGAACACGCGCCGCAAGCTGTTCGGCGCGACGCGCAACCCGATCGGCGAAGTGATCCTGGTCGACAACGTGCCGTGCGTGGTGATCGGCGTGACGGCGGACAAGAAAAGCGCGTTCGGCAGCGTGAAGAGCCTGAACGTGTGGGTGCCGTATACGACCGCGAGCGGGCGCCTCTTCGGGCAGCGTTATCTCGACAGCATCACCGTGCGCGTGCGCGACGGGCAGCCGAGCCAGGCCGCCGAGCAGAGCCTGACGAAGCTGATCACCCAGCGCCACGGCCGCAAGGACTTCTTCACGTACAACATGGACAGCGTCGTGAAGACCGTCGAGAAGACCGGCCAGTCGCTGACGCTGCTGCTGTCGTTGATCGCCGTGATCTCGCTCGTCGTCGGCGGGATCGGCGTGATGAACATCATGCTGGTGTCGGTCACCGAGCGCACGCGCGAAATCGGCATCCGGATGGCGGTCGGCGCGCGCCAGTCCGACATCCTGCAGCAGTTTCTCGTCGAGGCCGTGCTGGTCTGCCTGCTCGGCGGCACGATCGGCATCGCGCTGTCGTTCGGGCTCGGCGTGCTGTTCTCGATGTTCGTCGCGCAGTGGAAGATGGTGTTCTCGGCCGGCGCGATCGTGACCGCGTTCGTCTGCTCGACGCTCACCGGTGTGATATTCGGCTTCATGCCCGCGCGCAATGCATCGCGGCTCGATCCGATCGATGCGCTCGCGCGCGACTGACAAAAATGACCAAGACCCTGCCCTACCCGATCCGCCGCCTGGGCGCGCTCGCCTGCGCCGCCGCGCTCATCGCCGGCTGCGCGGCCACGCGCGACCGGCCGCCGCCGCCGGTCGCGATGCCGGCCCACTGGGAATCGCCCGTGCCGCCGGACGCGCCCAACGCGCCCGCCGCGCCGGCGGACTGGTGGCGCAGCTTCGGCGATCCGCAACTCGACGCGCTGATCGACGACGCGCTGCGCGCCAACAACGATCTCGCGATCGCGGCGATCCGCGTGTACCGCGCGCAACTGCAAGCCGGGCTCGCGAACACGAACCTGACGCCCAACGTGACGCTCGGCGCGAACGGTGCCGTGTCGCGCACGCTCGATACGCACCAGATGGGCCGCGCGAGCGGCGTCACCGGCGCGCTGAGCTACGAGCTCGACCTGTGGGGCCGGCTGGCCGCGCTGCGCGACGCCGCGCGCTGGGAAGCCGACGCGACGGCCGCCGATCTCGAGGCCGCGCGGCTGTCGCTGATCGGCACGACCGCGTCGCTGTACTGGCGGATCGGCTTTCTGAACCGGCAGATCGCGCTCGGCGACGCGAACATCGCGTATGCGGCGCGCACGGTCGCGCTGGTGCGCTCGCGCCACGCGGCCGGCGCGACTTCCGGGCTCGACCTGGCGCAGGCCGAACAGAGCCTCGCCACGCAACGGGCCGCGCAGACACGCCTGATCCAGCAGCGTACCGAGAACCGTCACGCCCTCGCGATCCTGTTCGACCGGCCGCCGCAACAGCTTGCGGCCGAACCGCCGGCGCTCCCCGACGCGCCGCCGCCGGAAGTGGCGGCCGGCCTGCCGGCCAGCCTGCTCGGCCGGCGCCCCGACTTGCGCGCGGCGGAATTCAGGCTGCGCGAATCGCTCGCGCAGGTCGACGCGACACGTACCAGTTTCTACCCGACCTTCACGCTGACGGGCGCGGCCGGCACGTCGAGCACGAGCCTCGAGCGCGTGCTCGCGAATCCGGTCGGCACGCTCGGGCTCGGCCTGGCCCTGCCGTTCATCCAGTGGAACACGATGCAGCTGCAGATCAAGGTGTCGAAGACGCAGTACGAGGAAGCCGTCGTCGGGTTCCGGCAGAAGCTCTACACGGCACTCGCGGAAGTCGAGAACGCGCTGTCGGCGCGCGTCCAGCTCGAACGCGAGGCCGAACAGCGCGCGCTGGCGCTGGCGCAGGCGCGGCGCGCGGAAACGCTGGCCGCCGCGCAGTTCGCGGCCGGCGCGACCGCCGTGCAACCGTGGCTCGACCAGCAGCAGCGGCTGCGCGACGCGCAAAGCGCCGACGAACAGACGCGGCTGGACCGGCTCGACAACCAGATGACGCTGTACCGCGCGCTCGGCGGCGGCGCGTAGCAAGTCGTCGGTCGCGATGCGACGGCCGCGCCGCCCGCGCCCGTCACTCCGCCACCGCTGCCCGCCGCCGCGCCGGCGCGAACGCCACCGCGCTCGCCGTCGCGAGCACGGCCACGCCGGCCGCGCCGTACACCATCACCCAGCCGAACCCGTGTACGAGCGCCGCATGCAAGGCCGCGCCGGTCGGGTCGGCTTGGGCCAGCGCACGCCATCCGTCCACGCGGCCGGCCGCGATCTCCTGCGCGAGCCGGCGCAGCGCCCCGTCGCCGATCGTGCCCGCGACACCGCCCTTCAGGCTCGCGACGATCCCCGCGACCAGCACGAAGCCCATCGCCGCGATATTCAGTGCGAGCGAGATCATCCGCGCACTCATGTCGATGCCCGACGCCATCCCGGCCCGCGCGCTCGGCACCGCCCCCGTCGTCGTGTTGGTCACCGGCGTGTTCGTGAGCCCGAGCCCGATGCCGGCGATCACGCAGCCGGGCAGCATCGTCATCCAGCTCGCGTGGTCGGCCGCGCTGCCGATCCGCATCAGCGCAAAACCGGCGGCAATCGTGAACAGGCCGCCCGGGATCACGACGCCCGGCCCGTAGCGCAGCGCGAGCCGTTCGCCGAACGGCGGCGCGACCAGCGTCGGCAGCGTGTACGCGAGCAACGCGAGGCCGGCCGTCACGCTGTCGTAGCCGAGCGCGACCTGGAACCAGATCGGCAGGTAGATCATGAACGGCCAGAAGCTGAAGTTCATCCCCATCGAGCCGAAGATCGCGCCGGTGAACGCGCGGATCCGGAACACCGAGAAGTCGAACATCGGCCGCGCGCTGCAGCGCTCGGCGACGACGAAGCCGGCCAGCGCGAGCGCGGTCGCGCCGAGCACCGCGAGCCCGGTCGCGCTGGTCAGGCCGATCGCGGCGCTTTGCGTGATGTAGAAGGCGAGGCCCAGCACCGCGAGCGACAGCGTGACGATGCCCGCCACGTCGAGGCTGCCCGCGTGCGGATCGCGCGACTCCTGCACCGCGCCGCCGATCAGCGCGAGCGCGACGGCCGCGAGCGGCGCATGGACGAGAAACACCCACGGCCAGTTCGCCAGCGCGACGATCGCGCCGCCGACGATCGGCCCGAAGCCGAGCCCGATGCCGAACACGATCCCCCAGATCCCGAACGCGCGGCCGCGCTCGCGGCCCTCGCGGAACTGGTGCGACAGCACGGCTATCTGGCAGATCAGCATCGCGCCGCCGCTGGCGCCCTGCAGCAGCCGGCCCGCGACCAGCACCGGCACGTTCGGCGCGAGCCCGCACAGCAGCGACGTCGCGCCGAACAGCAGCGTGCTGGCGACATACATGCGCTTGCGGCCGAACCGGTCGGCGAGCGTGCCGGCCGCCATCAGCACGGTCGTGCACGCGATCGTGTACGCGTTCATGATCCACTGCATGCCGTTGAAATCGCCATGCAGCACGTGTTCGAGCGTCGGCAGGATCACCGGCACGCTCGAGATTTCGAGGCCGAACATCAGCGACGTGAGACAGACGGCCGCGAGCGCGACCGCATTCCTGCGGGAGTCGGATAGCGTCATGGGGAGTCGTGGCGTCGCGTAATGAACGGGAGTCGGTACTATATTGGGAACCTCACTCCCCATTGACTCATGCAATTCGCATGACCCGGGAATGCAAGGCACCAATCAAACGAGCGATCCGATGGATGACAGACTGGAAGGGGTAGCGGTGTTCGTGCAGGTGGTCGAGGCCGGCAGCTTCGCGCTCGCGGCGGAGCGGCTCGACATGACGCGTTCGGCCGTCGGCAAGGCGGTCGCGCGGCTCGAGAAGCGGCTCGGTGCGCGGCTGCTGCAGCGCACGACGCGCAGCCAGAGCCTGACCGACGACGGCCAGGCGTACTACGACCGCTGCGTGCGCGCGCTGGCGGAACTGGAAGCGGCGGAGGCCGACCTCGACTGCGGCCGCAACGAGCCGCGCGGCAAGCTGCGCCTGAGCGTGCCGCTCGCGTTCGGGCACCACTGCGTCGCGCCGATCCTGACGGAGCTCGCCCATACCTATCCGCATCTGCAGATCGACCTGTCGATCACCGACCGTTTCGTCGATCTCGTCGAGGAAGGCATCGACCTCGCGGTGCGGATCGGCACGCTCGCGGACAGCACGAGCCTCGCGGTGCGGCGGCTCGGCACGCAATACGGGAGCCTCGGCGCCGCGCCGTCGTATCTCGCGCGCTACGGCACGCCGGCGACGCTCGACGCGCTCGCGCAGCACCGGACGATCGCTTATTCGCGCGGCGGCGTGCCGCGGCCGTGGGAAGTGCGCGATGCGGACGGACGCGCGGTGCGCGTCGACGTCCGGCATCAGCTCAGTTTCGACGACGTGCAGGCGATCGCGGCGGCCGGCGCAGCGGGGTTCGGGATCGCCTGGCTGCCGAGCTGGCTGCTCGCGCAATACGTGCGCCGCGGCGAACTCGTCGTCCTGCGGGAACGCTGTTTCGTCGACCAGGGCGAGATCAACGTCGTCTGGCCCCGGACCCGCTACCTGCCGCGCAAGACGCGCTGCGTGATCGACGCGCTCGTCGACGCGCTCGTGCCGCTGTTCACCGACTAGGGTCGGTGTTTACGCGTTGCCCAGCTCGACGAGCGGATGCGCGAACAGCTTCCACGGCGACGTGAGGAAATGCCGCACGCGTTCGGCGCGCAGCTCGACGAGCGACGCGGGCGCCCAGCGCGGCTTGCGATCCTTGTCGACGAGATGCGCGCGTACGCCTTCGCAGAAGTCGCCTTCCTCGATCGCTCGCGCGACGATGCCGAGCTCCATCCGGAACGATTCGGCGAGCGTCATCTGGCGGCCGCGCAGCAGCGCCTCGCGTGTCACGTACAGCATCGTCGGCGAATGGCCGGTGAGCGCATCGAGCGTCGCCTGCAGCCATTGACGGTGCTCGCGCGACAGTTCGTCGCGCGCGAGTTCCTGCTTCAGCGTCGCGACGATCCGCTCGACGGTCGAGCGCTTGTCGAAGTGACGCACGATCCACGGCATCTGGCCGTCGAGCGCCGCATGCGGCACCACGTTGCACGGCGGCTCGAACACCCGGCGCAGCGCGGCGAGCACGTCGCCGTCCCATTTGAGGTTCTCGATGCGCGTCTCGAACGTGTCGAGCCATGCGGACGGCACGCACAGATCCGCGAGCTTCGCGGTCAGCGCGTCGGCACCCGACAGCATCGCGCCGGTCAGCCCGACGTACAGCTCGAGTTCGACCGGCATGCGCGACAGGAAATGCGTCGCGCCGACATCGGGCACGAGGCCGATGCGCGTTTCCGGCATCGCGATCTTGCTGCGCTCGGTCGCGACGCGCAACGCGGCGCCCTGCGCAAGGCCCATCCCGCCGCCCATCGTCACGCCGTCCATCAGCGCGACCACCGGCTTCGGGAACGTATGGATCGCGTAGTCGAGCCGGTATTCGTCGACGAAGAACGGCAGCCAGGTTTCGCGCTGCGCGACCATCTTGTAGAGCGCGCGCACGTCGCCGCCCGCGCAGAAGCCCTTCTCGCCCGCCCCGCGCAGCACGACCGCGACGATCTGGTCGTCGTGGCGGCAGCGCTCGAGCAGCGCGGCCAGCTCGCCGATCATCGCGTACGACAGCGCGTTGAGCGCGGCCGGCCGGTTCAGCGTGATCAGCGCCACGCGATTCACCACGCGGAACAGCACCTCGGGCGCGGCGTCGGCGAACGCGTCGTGATTCGTGACCGGCGTGCTCATCGTTGCCCCTCCCCATCGGTGTGCCACTGCGGCGCACGCTTGCCGAGGAACGCGGCCACGCCTTCGCGCGGATCGCTGGTATCGAACAGGTCGACGAAGCGTTCGCGCTCGACCGCGAGCGCCGCGCCGCGCGGCACGCCGCGGCGCGCGAGGCCGATCAGCTCCTTGCTGTACGCGACCGCGTGCGGGCTCTGCCGCACGACGTTGTGCGCGAGCGCCAGCGCGGCATCGCGCGACGCGCCCGTCTCCACGACGTCCTCGACGAGGCCGATGCGCAGCGCGGTGGCCGCGTCGACACGCGCGCCGGTCAGGATGATCTTCTTCGCCCAGCCTTCGCCGACGAGCCAGGGCAGCGTCTGCGTGCCGAGCCCGCACGGCAGCAGGCCGACCGACGGCTCGGGCAGCGCCATCTGCGCATGGGTCTCGGCGATCCGCAGGTCGCACGCGAGCGCGCATTCGAGGCCGCCGCCCATCGCGTAGCCGTTGATCGCCGCGATCGTCACGACACGTGCGTCGTGCAGTGCCTCGAACGCCGCGCCGAAACGCGACGCCATCGCGCGCGCGACCGCGCGGTCGCCTTCGGCGAAGGTGTTGAGGTCGGCACCCGCGCTGAAGAATTTCGGGCCATCGCCCGTGATCACCAGCGCGCGCACGCGCGGGTTCGCATTCAGTTCGGCGACGGTGTCCTGCAGTTGCCGCAGCCCGTCGGCGGTAAAGGCGTTCGCGGGCGGACGCTTGAGCGTCGCGCACGCGATCGCGCCGTCGCCGACGTAGTCCAGTTCGATCATCACGCGTCCTTCTTCGTGGCCGGTTGGTACAGGCGGATCACCGCCGAGAAATCGAGCTGGCCGTCGCCACGGCTGCTCATCGTCTGGTACAGCTGCTGCGCGAGCGCGCCGAGATAGACCGGCTGGCGCGCCTGCTTCGCGGCGTCGTTCGCGAGACCGAGATCCTTCAGCATCAGGTCGGTGCCGAAGCCGCCCGAGTAACCGCGCGAAGACGGCGCGGTGTCGATCACGCCCGGATACGGGTTGTAGGTGTCCGAGCTCCAGCAGCGGCCCGTCGACGTGTTGACGATGCCGGCCAGCACCTTCGGGTCGATGCCGAGCGCGACGCCGAGCGACATCGCCTCCGACACCGCCGCCATCGAGATGCCGAGCACGAGGTTGTTGCAGACCTTCGCGACCTGCCCCATGCCCGTCGCGCCGCAGTGGACGATGTTCTTGCCCATGCCCGCGAGCACGGGCTTCACGCGCTCGAAGTCCGCGTCGCTGCCGCCGACCATGAAGGTCAGCGTGCCCGCCGCCGCGCCGCCGGTGCCGCCCGACACGGGTGCATCGACGAACGCGCCGCCGTGCTCGCGCACGAGCGCGCCGAACGCCTGTGCGCTCGCCGGGTCGATCGTGCTCGAATCGATCACGGTCGCGCCCGCGCCGAGGCCGGCGAGCACGCCGTTCTCGCCGGACAGCACCGAGCGCACGTGCGGGGCGGCCGGCAGCATCGTGATGACGAACGCCGCGCCGCGCGCGGCCGCGTCGCGCGGCGAGCCGGCCACCTGTGCGCCGGCATCCTGCAGTGCGCGCAACGCGTCGGCGCTCAGGTCGAACGCGTGCACGTCGTGGCCGGCTTTCAGCAGGTTCAGCGCCATCGGCGCGCCCATGTGGCCGAGGCCGATAAAACCGATTTTCATGTTCAGCCCCTTGTCAGTGCAAACGGATCGTCGTATTCACCGGGCCGGCCGTCGTGTCGTCGTCGAACCAGCGCGCGGTGACCGTCTTGGTCTGCGTGTAGAACTGCACGACCTGCTTGCCGTACGGGCCGAGATCGCCGAGCTTCGAGCCGCGCGAGCCCGTGAAGCTGAAGAACGGCACCGGCACCGGGATCGGGATGTTGATGCCGACCTGGCCGATGTCGATCTCGCTCTGGAACTTGCGCGCCGCCGCGCCGCTCTGCGTGAACAGGCCCACGCCGTTGCCGAACGGGTTCGCGTTGACGAGCGCGATCGCTTCGTCGAGCGTGCCGGCTTCGAGCACGACGAGCACCGGGCCGAAGATTTCATGCGTGTAGATCGACATGTCCGTCTTCACGCCCGAGAAGATCGTCGGGCCGATGAAGTTGCCGCTTTCGTAACCGGCCACCTTCACGTCGCGGCCGTCCAGCTCGAGCTTCGCGCCTTCGTTCACACCCGCTTCGATCAGCGACAGGATGCGCTCCTTCGCGGCCTTCGACACGACCGGGCCGACGTCGGTGCCGGCTTCCGCGCCCGCATTCACCTTCAACAGCTTCGCCTTGGCGACGAGATCGGGCAGCCAGTCGCGCGCTTCGCCAACCAGCACCGCGACCGACGTCGCCATGCAGCGCTGCCCGGCCGCGCCGAAGCCGGCGCCGACGAGCGCATTGATCGTCTGCTCGCGGTTCGCATCGGGCAGCACCACCGCATGGTTCTTCGCGCCCATCATCGACTGCACGCGCTTGCCGTGCGCGCTGCCGAGGTTGTACACGTGCGTGCCGACGGTGGTCGAGCCGACGAACGAGATCGCCTTCACGAGCGGATGCGTGCAGATCGCGTCGACGACTTCCTTGCCGCCGTGCACGACGTTCAGTACCCCTTTCGGTACACCGGCCTCGATTGCGAGCTCGACGAGCTCCATCGTCGACATCGGATCCTGCTCGGACGGCTTCAGCACGAACGTGTTGCCGCAGACGATCGCCATCGGGAACATCCACAGCGGAATCATCGCGGGGAAGTTGAACGGCGTGATGCCCGCGCACACGCCGAGCGGCTGGCGCAGCGTGTAGGTGTCGACGCCGCCCGCGACGTTCTCCGCGAATTCGCCGAGCTGCAGCGAACCGATCGAGCACGCGTGCTCGACGACTTCGAGGCCGCGGAAGATGTCGCCTTCTGCATCGGGAATCGTCTTGCCCTGCTCGGCCGTCAGCGTCTTCGCGATGCGCTGCTGGTTCGTGCGCACGAGATCCTGGAACTTCAGCATGATGCGCATGCGCGCGGCGATCGGCGTGTTCTTCCACGTCGCATACGCGGCGTGCGCGGCCTGCACGGCCGCGTCGACTTCCGCGACGGTCGCGAACGGCACGCGCGCGAGCACCTGTTGCGTCGCCGGGTTGACGATGTCACGCCACTCGTGCGTCTTCGATTCGACGAATTCGCCGTCGATCAGCAGCTTGACCGTCGGCACGTCTTGCCCCGCGTGGGGCGTCGGATTCGCGTTCATCGCTTGATTCTCCTTGGGAGTGCCGCCGCGCGACGCAGCGCGCGGGCGGCCGGTTCGATGCATCGGCGGGCCGCGCGACGCGCGCGGCCCGCGGTCACGTCATTTCAGTTCGGCGGCAAAATCTTCTTCCCAGTATTCGCCGGGCATGCGCGCGCTCGCGTCGTCGCCCCGCTCGATCTCGCGGCGGCGCAGCTCGACGCGGCGGATCTTCCCCGAGATCGTCTTCGGCAGATCGGCGAACTGCAGGCGGCGGATGCGCTTGTAAGGCGCGAGCTTCTCGCGCGAGAAACGAAAGATCTCCAGCGCGAGCTCGGGACTTTCCTCGTAGCCCTGCCGCAGCGTGATGAAGGTCTTCGGCACCGACAGCCGCACGGGGTCGGGGCTCGGCACGACGGCCGCTTCCGCGATCGCCGGATGCTCGATCAGCACGCTTTCCAGTTCGAACGGGCTCAGCCGGTAGTCGGACGACTTGAACACGTCGTCCGCGCGGCCGACGTACACGTAATAACCGTCGTCGCGGCGCATTGCGATGTCCGACGTGCGGTAGTGGCCGTCGCGCATCGCGTAGGCGGTTGCATCGGGGTTGTTCGCATAGCCTTTCATCAGGCCGACCGGGCGCGTGACGTCGGCGCCGATCGGCAGCGCGACCTCGCCTTCGGTCACGGGCGCGCCGTCCGGGTCGAGCAGCGTGATCCGGTAGCCGGGCAGCGGCCGGCCCATCGAGCCCGCGACCACCGGCTGTCCCGGCGAGTTGCCGATCAGGCAGGTCGTCTCGGTCTGGCCGTAGCCGTCGCGAATCGCGATGCCCCACGCCTTCTTCACGCGCTCGATGATCTCGGGATTCAGCGGCTCGCCCGCGCCGACGATCTCGCGCAGCTTCACGTCGAACGACGCGAGCGGCTGCTGCACGAGCATGCGCCACACGGTCGGCGGCGCGCACAGCGTCGTCACCTGGTATTTGACGAGCGCATCGAGCACGACCTTCGGCTCGAAGCGCGCGTAGTTGAATGCGAACACGCAGGCCTGCGCGTTCCACGGCGCGAAGAAGCAGCTCCACGCGTGCTTCGCCCAGCCCGGCGAGCTGATGTTCCAGTGGATGTCGCCCGGCTGCAGGCCGACCCAGTACATCGTCGACAGGTGCCCGACCGGATAGGTGCGGTGCGTATGCTCGACGAGTTTCGGCTTCGACGTCGTGCCCGACGTGAAGTACAGCAGCATCGGATCGTTCGCGTGCGTGACGGCGTCCGGCGCGAATTCGGCGCTCGCCGCATAGCCGTCGTTCATCGCGAGCCAGCCCGCGCGCGGCGCGCCGGCGACGATCTTCTGCGCGAGGCCGAGGTCGGGCTGGTCGAATTTCGCGGTTTCGTGCTCGTCGACGATCGCGTATTTCGCGCCGCCGATCTGCACGCGGTCGCGCACGTCGTCGGGCGACAGTTGCGTGGTGGCAGGCAGGACGATCGCGCCCAGCTTCATCGCGGCGAGCATCGCGTCCCACAGCTCGACCCGGTTCGGCAGCATCAGCAGGATGCGGTCGCCGCGGACGACGCCGATCGAGCGCAGCCAGTTCGCGACGCGCGACGAACGCTCGGACATCTGCGCGAACGAATACGGATCGCCCGTGCCGGTGGCCGCGTCGACGATCCACAGCGCGGGCTGGTCGTTGCCGCGCGCCATCGGGTCGAAGTAGTCGAGCGCCCAGTTGAACGCGTCGAGCACCGGCCATTCGAAATCGCGGTACGCGGTTTCGTAGTCGGTGCGATAGCGCAGCAGAAAGTCGCGTGCGTTCAGGAATGCCTGTACCGTCATCGTTTCGTCTCCTGTCTCCATGTTGCGCGGCGCGACGGACTCACAAGCCCCCGCGCTTCGCGATGCCCCGGCCATTTTTCGGTCTCTGGGGCTGGCTGCTGTCACCGGGCAACCGGCGCGGCGCTCAAAGCTGCCGCGCGATCACCATCCGCTGCACTTCGCTGGTGCCTTCGTAAATCTGCGTGATGCGCGCGTCGCGATAGTGGCGCTCGACTTCGTAATCGGCCAGGTAGCCGTAGCCGCCGTGGATCTGGATCGCGTCCGAACACACGCGCTCGGCCATCTCGGACGCGAACAGCTTCGCCTGCGATGCTTCCGACAGGCACGGCAAGCCGGCCGTGCGCAGCTTCGCCGCGTGATGCACGAGCAGGCGCGCGGCGTTGATCTGCACGGCCATGTCGGCGAGCTTCTGCTGGATCGCCTGATGCTCGGCGATCGGCTTGCCGAACTGCACGCGCTCGCCCGCATAACGACGCGCCTTGTCGAACGCGGCGCGCGCGATGCCGAGTGCCTGCGCGGCGATGCCGATGCGGCCGCCCTCGAGATTCGACAAAGCGATCTTCAAGCCTTCGCCGCGATTGCCGAGCAGGTTCTCTTCCGGAATCGCGCAGTTCTCGAACGTGATCGGGCACGTATCCGATGCCCGGATGCCCATCTTCTTCTCGGGCTTGCCGACGATGAAGCCCGGCGTGTCGGTCGGCACCAGGAATGCGGAGAGGCCGCGCTTGCCGGCTTCCGGGTCGGTCATGGCAAAAACGATCGCCACGCCGGCGCGCTGGCCGTTGGTCACGAACTGCTTCGCGCCGTTCAGCACCCATTTGCCGTCGCGCAGCTCCGCACGCGTGCGCAGGTTGTTCGCCTCGGAGCCGGCCTGCGGCTCGGTCAGGCAGAATGCGCCGATCACGCGGCCCGCCGCCATGTCGGCCAGCCAGCGATCCTTCTGCGCGGGCGTGCCGAACCCGAGGATCGGCCCGCAGCCGACCGAGTTGTGCACGCTCATCATCGTCGCGCACGCGGCGTCGCCGGCGGCGACTTCTTCCATCGCCAGCGCATAGGCCACGTAGTCCGTATACGAGCCGCCCAGCTCCTGCGGCACGATCATCCCGAGCAGGCCGAGTTCGCCGAGCTGCGCGACGATCGCGTCGGGCAGGTGCGCGTCGTGGTCCCACTGTGCCGCGTTCGGCGCCAGCATCTCGGTGGCAAAGGCGCGCGCGGCATCGCGGATCATCCGCTGGTCTTCGGTGTAAAGCTCGTCCATGGTGCTGCTGTCTCCCGCGGCCGCCGGGCGCGACCGTCCTTGCGTTTCGATGCAACAAGTGTAGGCAAGCACGCGCGACTGTTCGATGCTCGCGCCGCTCATTTACACTGAGCGTTTTTGCCATACCGGCGGCACGGATGAAGCAGGAAGACAAGGGAACCGTCGCGATCAGTCTCGTCGCTTACAGCGTCGCGCTCGCGACCCGGCGCGGCGTCGCGGCCGAACCGCTGCTCGCGCAGGCCGGCATCGCCCCGGCGCTGCTCGGGCAGCCGCGCGCACGCGTGTCCGCGCAGCAATACGGCGCGCTGTGGAACGCGATCGCGCGCACGCTCGACGACGAGTTTTTCGGGCAGGATCGCCACCCGATGCGCAGCGGCAGCTTCATCGCGATGAGCCAGGCGGCGCTCACCGCGCGCGACGGCCTGCACGCGATGGCGCGCGCGGTGAATTTCATGCACTGCGTGCTCGACGACCTGCACGCCGAGCTCGACGCGAACCCGCAGCGCGTGCGGCTGCGCTTCGTGCACCGCAACAACGGCGCGACGCCGGCGATGTTCACGTACGCGACCTATTTCATCATCGTCTACGGGCTCACCTGCTGGCTGATCGGGCGGCGCATCCCGCTGCTGCATGCGAGCTTCCGCTGCGATACGCCGCCCGCCGACCACGAATACCCGTCGATGTTCTGCGACGACATGCGTTTCAACGAACCCGATTCGTATGTCGATTTCGATCCCGAATTCGCGACGCTGCCGGTCGTGCAGAACGCGAAGTCGCTGAAGACGTTCCTGCGCAACGCGCCGGCCAGCTTCATCGTCAAGTACCGCAACCCGAACGCGCTCGCGCAGCGCGTGCGCGCGGTGCTGCGCGGGATGCCGCCCGCCGCGTGGCCGGGCGCGGGCGGGATGGCCGCGCGGCTGCACGTGGCCGAGGCCACGCTGCGCCGCAAGCTGCACCAGGAAGGCCACGCGTACCAGTCGATCAAGGACACGCTGCGGCGCGACCTCGCGTTCGAGGCGCTGGCCGACCCCGCGCGCACGATCGCCGACGTCGCGGCTGCAACCGGTTTCGCGGAACCGAGCGCGTTCTACCGCGCGTTCCGCAAATGGAGCGGGCGCAGCCCGGCCGACTATCGCGACGAAGTGCTCGCGCGCGGGGCCGACGCGCGCTGATTTCGTGGCGCACGGCCAGTGGCGAGCGGTGAGCGGCGAGCGGCGAGCGCCACTCCGGCCCCGCCATCGCGCTTTCCGCCGAAACCGCCTAATCTTTAAGCATCGGGCCAGCGCCCTTCCTGCGGGCCGGACGGCGCGCAGCCGCGCGCCGTCCGGACGGTCGATGCGCTTCCAACGCCATTGGCATCTGCCGACGCCCGACGCGTCGGGCCGACATTCCCACCACCCGCTGTCCGCGCGGGTCGCGCGCGCCGCACTGTTCGCGGCGCTGCTCGTCGTGTGCGCCGTCGCCGCGGCGCCGCGCGCCGCGAACGTGCCCGCGGCCCATCCCCCCATCATCGTGATCCCGATCAACGGCGCGATCGGGCCGGCCAGCGCCGATTTCATCGTGCGCTCGCTCGACCGTGCGGCACGCCAGCACGCGCCGCTCGCGATCCTGCAGCTCGATACGCCCGGCGGCCTCGACACGTCGATGCGGCAGATCATCAAGGCGATCCTCGGCTCGCCCGTGCCGGTCGCCGCGTTCGTCGCGCCGGGCGGCGCGCGGGCCGCCAGCGCGGGCACCTACATCGTCTATGCCAGCCACTTCGCGGCGATGGCGCCCGGCACCAATCTCGGCGCGGCGTCGCCGGTGCAGTTCGGCATCGGCGGGGCGCCCGGGGGCACCCCGCCGTCGCCGACCGGCGGAGGAGGAGCGTCGCCCGCGTCGGGCGCGTCAGGCGCATCGGGCACGCTGCCCAGCGACACGCAATCGACCGAGATCCGCAAGGCGATGCAGGACGCGTCCGCCTACATCCGCGGCCTCGCGCAGTTGCGCGGGCGCAATGCCGAATGGGGCGAGCGCGCGGTGCGCGAAGCCGTCAGCCTGTCGGCCAGCGAGGCGCGTGCGCAGCACGTCGTCGACCTGATCGCGCAAGATCCGGCCGACCTCGCGCGCCAGCTCGACGGCCGCACCGTGACGACGTCCGCGGGCGCGCGGCATCTCGCGACCGCGCATGCACCGCTCGTCATCGTCGAACCCGACTGGCGCAGCCGCTTCCTCGCGATCATCGCCGATCCGAACGTCGCGCTGATCCTGTTGACGATCGGCATCTACGGCCTCTTCTTCGAGTTCGCGAACCCCGGCTTCGTGCTGCCGGGCGTCGCCGGCACGATCTGCCTGCTGGTCGGGCTGTTCGCGATGCAGTTGCTGCCGATCAGCTACGCGGGCCTCGGCCTCGTGCTGCTCGGCCTCGGCTGCCTGGTCGCCGAGGCGTTCCTGCCGACCTTCGGCGTGCTCGGTTTCGGCGGGATCGTGTCGTTCACGATCGGCGCGCTGATGCTGATCGACACCGACGTGCCCGGCTACGGGATTCCGTGGCCCGTGATCGCGAGCCTCGCGCTCGGCGGCGGGCTGCTCGTCGCGGGCGTGTCGAGCGTGGCGCTGCGCGTGCGGCGGCGCCCGGTCGTGACGGGTGCCGAGGCGATGGTCGGCAGCATCGGCGAAGTGCTCGACGACGGCCTCGTGCCCGACCAGCCGCAAACGGCCGGCGGCCCCGAACCGTCCGCCGCGGGCTGGGCGCGCGTACACGGCGAGCGCTGGCGCGTGGCCAGCAGCGCGCCGCTCGCCGCCGGCTGCCGCGTGCGCGTCACCGGGCGCCACGGGCTGCTGCTCACCGTCGCCCCGCTCTATGACACGCCGCCGACTTCGGTCGTAAAGGGAGAACAACAATGATTGGCTATACGTTCGGCTTCAGCAGCGTCCTGATCGTCTTCGTCGTCGTGCTCGTCGCGTCGTCGATCCGCATCTTCCGCGAGTACGAGCGCGGCGTGGTGTTCATGCTCGGCCGCTTCTGGAAGGTGAAGGGGCCGGGGCTCGTGCTGATCATCCCGATCGTCCAGCAGGTCGTGCGGATCGACCTGCGCACCGTCGTGTTCGACGTGCCCGCGCAGGACGTGATCACGCGCGACAACGTGTCGGTGAAGGTCAATGCGGTCGTGTATTTCCGCGTGGTCGATCCGGAGAAGGCCGTGATCCAGGTCGCGCGCTTCTTCGAGGCGACGAGCCAGCTCGCGCAGACGACGCTGCGCGCGGTGCTCGGCAAGCACGAACTCGACGCGCTGCTCGCCGAGCGCGAGCAGCTGAACGCCGACATCCAGAAAACGCTCGACGCGCAGACCGACGCATGGGGGATCAAGGTATCGACCGTCGAGATCAAGCACGTCGACCTGAACGAGACGATGATCCGCGCGATCGCGCGGCAGGCCGAGGCCGAACGCGAGCGGCGCGCGAAGGTGATTCATGCGGAGGGCGAACTGCAGGCGTCGGAGAAACTGCTGCAGGCCGCGCAGCGGCTCGCGCTGCAGCCGCAGGCGATGCAGCTGCGCTATTTGCAGACGCTGACGACGATCGCCGCGGACAAGAACTCGACGATCGTGTTTCCGCTGCCGGTCGACCTGCTGAGTTCCTTGCTCGAGCGCTTCGGGCCGCCGCGCGAGCGCTGAGCGCAAGGCGCTCCGCGCCCGCCGCGCTTCAAGCCAGCAGCTTGCGCTCGCTCTTGCCGTACTTGATCGACTTCTCGTCGGGAATCATCAGGCCCGTGTGCTCGTCGCGGCCCTGCAGCAGGAAGCGTGCGTCCGGCTGGCCGATCTGCCCGGCCGCGAGCTTGCTGTCCGCGCCGATCTCGCCCTTCTTCATCCGGTTGACGATCACGCCGGCCGCGGTGTCCTTGAAGTCGCGCAGCATCCACGCGTCGCCGTCGCTGTCGCCGAACACCAGCAGCGGGCCGTAGCCCTTCTTCGATTCGAGCACGTTGCGGATGCCCACCGTCTTGCCGGGCCCCCAGTTGAAATGCCAGCCGGCCGGATAGGTGCTCGTGTACCTGCCGTCCTGCATGTCGAGGCGCAGGCCGATCACGTTCTCCGGCGGCACGCCGTAGCCGTAGTTCGGATGGCCGGCGAACACGCGCACCACATCGTCGAGCGACGCGGTACTCACGTACACGTCGATGCCGTTCGCGCGCAGCGTGTGCATCACCGCGCGGATTTCCTCATGGATGCGAATGCCGTGGAAATGCGTGTCGGCCACGACGCCGGCCTTGCCCGGCAGCGTCTTCGGGCTTTCGTAGCGGACCTTGCGCAGCGCGTCGCCGATCCCGTAGTTGTCCGACGCTTCCGCCATCGCCTGCAGCTCGGCGGTCGTCATGTTCTTGTAGAAATAGATGATCCACTTGTAGCCGACTTCGAGCGGATGCGTGTCGCAGATCGCGTCGTACATGAAGTACAGCTTCGCGCGGAAATCCTTGAACTGGTCGGTCTCGCGAATCTCGTCGAGGCTCTTGCTGCCGCCGAAACCCTGGTAGTTCGCGTAGAGCCAGCGGTAGTCGGATTCGACGTCGGCGGCGAGATCCTCCATCGTCACCGGCTTGCCGTCGACCGTCGTGTAGTCCTTCATGAACGCGCCCTTCGGCACGTCCTTCCACATCACGGCGACGAATTCGTCCGGCGTCAGCCTGTATTGCAGATGGTTGATCTGGTACATCAGCAACGCCTCTTCACAGTCGTTCATGATGCACGTGTTGTCCCAGTCGAACACCGCGTACGGGCGGCGCTTCTCATCGTAGCGTGCGCTCGCGACGCCATGCTGGTCGAGCACCGCCTGCAGGCGCGCGGCGTTGAACGGCGACCAGCGGCCCGGGTCCAGCGCGTCCGGCGCGGTTGCGCTCTTTGCGTCGGCGGTGCCGGCCTTGAGCATCAGCGACGTCGCAGCGGTCGCCGCGGCAAGGGTGTTCATGAACTGGCGGCGTTGCATGGTCTCTCTCCGTGGAAGTGACGATTCGGATCCGGTCGCTACCCTGCGCGTCGCGCGGCGCGCATCGCGGCGCACGGCGGCTCATCGGCCCGGCGAAGCCGGGGCGGCTTCGAATCGGGGGCGAATGATGTGACGAAATTATTTCGGCAATTTGACAGCGTCTCGTCACGACGCGACGTCGAGTTGATCCGAAACGACACGTGTGCGCCACGATCCGGCGGCGCACATGAGTCAACACTCCGGCGCATTGAACACGGAAGCCGAAATTTCGAAAGCCGGCGTCAATCAGGAAGCGCACAAGCCGAAGCGCGGCAGCAGGTCGTGCAACACGAACAGCCGCTGGTATTGCACCGCGTCGTGGAAGCGTTTCCAGTTGGAAGTGAGAAAGCCCGGCGTGAATGTGAAAGTCTCGTCTTCTTCAGCTTCGGGGTCCTGCGGGTCCTTGCCGAGGGCGAGCATCTTCCACGAGGTCGGGCCCTGGCTGGCGTAGGTGATCTGCGCCGCGCCGAACGAGAACGTTCCTTTCGCGATCGCGGCAATCCAGGTTTGGTGCCGCGCTTCGCCATCGATCTCCTGAGTGCCGCGCAGCAAACTGTCGATCGCGGCGGCGTCAGCGGGTGGCAGCGCCACGTCCGCCAACTTCTCGTCACCGGCGACGTAGCGCCGCACCATATTGAAGGCGCCGCCCGCGGCGGCAAGGAAGTCGGCCGGGTTGTCGCGCTGCACCGTTTCGCCGTTCTTGCGCGTGAAGTGCCATCGAATGAACGGGATGTCGGGAAACGTGGTGGCCGCCGCGTGCCCCACGGGAAGGAAGTCGGCGAGGAATTCCGCCAGCTTCTGCTTGAGGCCCGTCATCTCGGCATAGGCGTGGGAACCGTTGTAGGCGGGATCGTCGTCGACACCGACATCCGCGAGGTCGTTGAGATCACACAAGCCGCCGACGAACTGCTGGTGCGCCCAGGTATCGACGTAGGTATGCAGCGCGACGCCGAACCGGTGCAGCGCAAACGGCAGGTCGCGGTGACGGATGCAGTCCGCGACCATCGCGCGCGCGATTTCGCTATCCGGCTTGCATATCAGCCGATGCTGAAAAGCCTCTTCGGGCGTGCAGCCCGGCGGCGGCGCGGCATTGCCGGGCAGAAAGTGGAACGGCAGCCAGACCAGCCGGTTGTCCGCCGCTTCGGCGTTCTTCGTGATGTCCTGCATCTTGTGCGAGGACGTGACCCGCACGTAGCGCTCGCCGCTGTCGAACTGCAACGGGCCGTCGCAGGTTGCGTCGTCGACGTATTGGGCGGCGTGGGCCACCGTGCTCGCCTGATCGTGCGGCATTCCGCCGAGCCGGGCGGCCACGTAGGTGACGGCGTGATGGAAGTCGATTTGCATGCGGTCCTCCGGGACGGAGACGACAAGCACGAGTGAACACGCCGGCACGGTCGCGTGCGTGAATCGAGGCACCGATCGAGGCACTACACGGCGCGTTTGACATTGTCAAATATATGGACAATGCTGTCCAGATAAGAAGTAAGAAGGGGGCTCCCATGCCGAGAGAAGAAGTGGTTGCTTTTCGCGCTGACGACGGCCACGGGTGCAACCTCGTTCACGTCCTCGGCGCCGGCCGGCCGACGAAGCCCCCTGTCCTCCTGGTTCACGGCGCCGGCGTTCGCGCCAATATCTTTCGTCCACCTAACAACACGACTTTCGTCGATGCGTTGATCGACGAGGGCTACGACGTCTGGCTGGAAAACTGGCGGGCCAGCATCGATCTTCCGCCATGCGAGTGGACGCTGGACGACGCGGCCCTGTACGACCACCCGGCCGCGGTGCGCAAGGTCGTCGAACTGACGGGCGCGCCCTCGATCAAGGCG
This sequence comes from Burkholderia cepacia, assembly GCF_001718835.1. Lineage (NCBI taxonomy): Bacteria > Pseudomonadati > Pseudomonadota > Betaproteobacteria > Burkholderiales > Burkholderiaceae > Burkholderia > Burkholderia cepacia. The sequence continues at coordinate 2,642,878 of NZ_CP013444.1, forward strand.
GTGGTGCACTGCCAGGGCTCGACCAGTTTCATGTTGTCCGCGGTGGGCGGCCTCGTTCCGCAAGTCGACACCATCGTGTCCAACGCCGTGTCGCTGCATCCGCAGGTCTCGACGATCTCGCATCTCAAGGGGCGCTACGCGCTGCCCGTCGTCGGCGCGATGACCGACTACCTCGACCCTCGATGGGGCGAGCACGCCACCGGCGTCGTGCCGAACCTGCTCAAGGCCCTCGTGCTGCTCACGCACCACGAATGCACAAACGGCGTCTGCCGCTTTTCCAGTTTCACCTACGGCACCGGCTTTCCCGTGCTGTGGCGCCACGAAAACCTCAGCGACGCGGTGCACGACTGGATCCGGCAGGAATTCGCGAAGGTCCCGATCTCGTTCTTCCGGCAGATGACCCGGTGCCTGGACGCCGGCCACCTGGTGTCGAAGCTGCCCGGGCTGCAGGCCGACCCGACGGCGCAGCCGCCGCGGACGCAGGCGCGCTTCGCGTTTATCGCCGGCGAGCTCAACGACTGCTTCAAGTGGCAGAGCCAGCAGGCCACGTTCGACTGGTTCGAGCGGCACCGGCCGAACTATCACGAGCTTCACGTGCTGGGCGGCTACGGCCACCTCGACGTCTTCATTGGAAAGCACGCCGCGCGAGACGTATTTCCCGTCATGCTGGCGGCGCTGGCTGCGCGTCACTGACTCACGGCAAACCAAGGAGGCCGGCGATGGCTATCCCGATGCGACAGACGCGGCTCGCGGGCCGCCATGCGCTGGTCGACGACATCCCGTTCCGGATGCCGGTCGCCTCCGACACGTCGCCGGCGCTGATGGCGGTGTTCTCGATCGATCTCGACGCGGCGCGCCGCGTGATTCCGGGCAACGAGGTGCATCCGTTTCAGCTCTGGCGCCGCGGCTTGCTCGTCGTGACGGTGATCGACTATGTCGTCACCAACATCGGCCGCTACGTCGAGTACTCGATCGCCATCGCGTGCACGCACGGCCGGCGCCCGCCCCCGCGCCTGTTGCCGGGCCTGCTGATGAAGCCCTTCGGCACCGGGCAATACGTCGTGGACCTGCCCGTGTCGACCGATATTTCGGTGAAGGGCGGCCGCGGCATCTGGGGCATGCCCAAGCATCAGGCCAATCTCGACTTCGTGATCGGCGAGCGCTGGGTGAGCAGCCAGTACGACCTCGACGGCCAGATGATGATGCGCATCGACGTGACGAAGCCGAAATCGGCATGGCTGCCGGTCAGCACGGGCGCAGTCAATTACTGCTGCTTTCGCGGCATGCTCATGAAGTCCTACATCTATTTCAAGGGCAAGCTCGGCTTCTCGCTGTTCACACCCGGCTCGGCACGCCTGTTCATCGGCGACCACCCGCGGATGGCATGGCTGAAGACGCTGGATATCGATCCGACGCCGATCGCCACCGGGTTCTTCCCGTCCACGGCGGGTGTGCTCGACGACTATTTCGAATGCTGGTTCGTGACCGAGGCCGAGCCGCCTGCACAGCCGATGCCGGGCCTCGAGACCACCTACCCGCTCGCCCCGTCGCAGCAATGGCTCGCACCGCCGGCCCGCCCGGCCGACTGGGAATCCGCGCCATGAGCGGCCGCCTGCTGATCGCCAACCACGCGTTCCTGCTGCTGTGCGCGTCGATTTACCTGGGCACGGGCGCCTCGCTCGTGCTGTTCTCGTTTCCCGTCGCACCGCAGCTCACGACCGACAACTACTACCTGCAGTTCGTTCCCCAGGTTACGGCGGCCACCGCGTTCTTCACGGTCATGACGAAGCTGATGCTCGCGAGCGGCAGCGTGATGCTGGTGGCCGAATGGCGTCAGCCCACGCGCTGGGTGCCGATCGTGGTGCTGCTCGGCGTGCTCGTCGCCACGTTCGTCACGCTCGAGTGGATCTTCCCGCTCAATGCCGAACTGGCCGGCCACATCAAGGATGCGGCGAGACTGCGGCAGGTGCTGGACGACTGGATGCGGCTCAATCGGCTGCGCGTCGCGCTATGGTGCATTCAGTGGTCCGCGCTGGCCTGGTATTTCGCCCGCTGGGCCAATCGCTCCCGCTATTCCGCGCTGAGGTGACGATGGACGTCCTGAGCGTCGAGCGCCGAATGACGACCGCGATCGCCGCCATCACCGTGCTGACCGGCGCGGCCCAGGTGCTCGTACCGGCCGTGCTGGCGGCGCTCATCGCGGCCGCGCCGCCCGATGGACTCGGGGCTCAATTGTTTGCGACAGTGGGAATGTTCATGGTGCTGTTCGGGGGCAGCCTGCTGCATGCGCAGCGCGCCACGGGAGCGCTTTCCGTGGTGCTGCTGTGGGGCGCATGCCAGAAGCTGCTTGCGGCGGCGTTCGTGGCCTGGGGCGTGATGCACGGCGTATTCGTTTACGCGGCGCTGCTGGTGGCGGCATTCGACGGCGCCAGCGGCCTGCTCTATCTCGACTTGCGACGCAGAGGGGGATGACCGGTGAAGCGCTCGCGCACGTTCATTCGCGGAAGGTCGTCATGAGCCCCGCGCATCGTCCCCCGATCGCCGCCGACGATCCGATGGCCCGGCGCGCGCTGGTGCTGGCGGGCGGCGGCATGCGCGTCGCCTATCAGGCCGGCGCGATCAAGGCATTGTTCGACGAAGGCCTGCGATTCAGTCACGCCGACGGCGCGTCGGGCGGCACGATCAACCTGTCCGCGCTGCTGTCCGGCGTGCTGCCGGACGAACTCTGCGCGCGTTGGCGCGCGTTGCCCGTCAAGGCGTTCGCCGCGCTCAGGCCCGTGACCGAATATCTGCATGTGGCCGACATGAGCGCGCTGGGCAGCGCGTCGGGTCTGACGGAGCACGTGTATCCGGCGCTCGGAATCGCCGTCGACCGCATCCGCGCGGCCGTCGGCATCGACGGCTCGTTCAGCGTCTGCTGCTTCGACGACAAGACCGTGGTGCCGATCCCGCACCCGAACCTCGACCTGCAGCGTCTGGTCGCGGCCGCGTCGCTGCCCATCTTCATGCCGGCCGTGATGGCCGACGGCAAGACCTGGACCGACGCGGTGTGGATCAAGGACGCCAACCTGATGAGCTGCGTCGAGCGCGGCGCGCGCGAACTGTGGCTCGTCTGGTGCATCGGCGACACGCCCGCCTACCACAACGGCGCGTTCAACCAGTACGTGCACATGATCGAAATGAGCGCCGTGGGCGCGCTGAACGGGGAGCTGGCCATGATTGCCGACATCAATCGACGCATCGCGCGGGGCGAGACCGTGTTCGGTCACGACCAGCCGATCGTCGTGCACGTGATCAAGCCGGAGGTGCCGCTGCCGCTCGATCCGGATTTCTACCGCGGCCGGATCGATGCCGCGACGCTGATCGACATGGGCTACCGCGACGCGCGGCGCACGCTGCGCGCGGGTACGTCGGCGCCGCTGGACCCGACGGCATCCGCGATGCGCGAGCCGGGCGTGGGCCTCGGCTTCCGCGAGACGATGGCGGGCGGCTTTTGCCTCGGCGCGACGGACCCGCAAGCAGGCGAACGCGATGGCCGTGCGTTCGTGCTGACCCTGCACGCGACGATCCACATCGAGGATATCGCGGCCTTCATCGACGATCCCCGGCACGTGGGCGGCCTGACGGGCCACATCGACTTCGCGCCGCTGGGCGCCGCGATGCCTTCGGAGTCCGGTGTTTTCGGCCTGTTTACGCCGAGCGGCGATCCGCGGCTGACCTATATGGTCTACGAGATCGGCTTTCGCCATGAAGGCCGCTCGTACTACCTCGCGGGCAAGAAACATGTGCGCATCGGCAGCCCGTTCAGGATGTGGAGCGAGACGACGACGCTCTATACGACGCTGCACGAGGGCTGCGACGCGAGCGGCAAGGTGGTCGGCGCCGGCGTGCTGCATCTCGGCGTGCCCGAGCTCGTGCGGCTGATGGGCACGGTGCATGCGACGAACGCCAGGACGTCGGGTCGGGCGGCGAATGCGATCTGGCGGTTCTTCCGGTTTTTCGCATCGGAACTGTGGCGCACCTATGTCAGGAGATCGCCGTCATGAGCGCGATGGAATACGACGTCATCGTCATCGGGAGCGGCTTCGGCGCGGCGGTGGCGGCCTGCCGTCTCGCGGAGGCCGGACGCAGCGTGCTGGTGCTGGAGCGCGGTCACCGCTGGACGCCCGATACGTATCCGCGAGACGAGTCCGACCCGTGGCTCTGGAACCAGTTGCACCCGCAACGATTCCACGGCTGGGCCGACCTGCGCGTGTTTTCCAATATGTCGGTGGTCGCGGCCGCGGGCGTAGGTGGCGGCTCCCTGATTTATGCGAACGTCTCGGTCGAGGCCAAACCCGACGTCTTCGACCGAGGCTGGCCGCCGGAGATCACCTACGACGCGCTCAAGCCTTACTACGAGCGTGTGGGCTGGATGCTGTCGGTCCAGGAGGTGCCCGACAACCAGATCAGCGAACGCACCCGCTTGCTGCGCGATGCCGCCGACGCCTGCGGCTGGGGCGATCGCTTTCGCAAGCTGCCGCTCGCGGTGTCCTTCTCGCCGACCTACGATCCGTCCTTGCCCGATGCGCGCGACGACCGGCATTCAGTCAAGTACGTCAACGTCCACGGCGTCACGCAAGGCACGTGCGTGCACTGCGGCAATTGCGACATCGGATGCCAGGTGTCGGCGAAGAATACGCTCGACCTCAACTACCTGGCCGTGGCCGAGCGCCACGGCGCAAGAATCCTGCCGCTGCACGTGGTGCAAAAACTCGAGCCGCTCGACCAGGGATGGCGCGTGCATTTCGACGTCATCGATCCCGCCGCCGGCAGTTGCGCACCCGGCACCGCCACGGCGGCCAAGGTGATCGTTGGCGCCGGCTCGATCGGCAGCACCGAATTGCTGCTCCGCTGCCGTGACGAGCATCGCACGCTGCCGAATCTGTCGCCTCGGCTCGGCTGGGGCTGGGCCTTCAACGGCGACTTCGTCACCCCCACCTTCTACAACCGCCGCAAGATCTCGCCGTCGCACGGCGTCACCATTTCCGCCGCGATCGACCTGCTCGACCGGAGCGCCGCCAATGGTCAGGCGCTGTTCGTGGAGGACGGCGGCGTGCCCGATCTCGCGCACGACTTCGTGCGCAGCCGCCTGCAGCGTTCGCATGGCAGGGTCATGCGAACGTTCTGGCGGGCCTTTGCGCGCCATTTCGATTGCGATGACCCGGTCGACAACATGATGCCGTGGTTCGGCCAGGCGATCGATCCGGGGGACGGACGCATGCGTCTCGGTCGCAGCTGGCTTGCCCCATGGCGCCGCGAGCTGCGGCTCGACTGGTCGTATGCGCGATCGAAGCCTGTCGTCGACGCGATGGTCGACGTCCACCGGCGCCTGTCGGCCGCCACCGGCGGCGAACCGTTCGTCCCGCCGACGTGGAGCGCCTTCCACAAGCTGATCACGCCGCATCCGCTCGGCGGCTGCAACATGGGGCTGACGCGCGCGGACGGCGTGGTGGACGCGGACGGAAAAGTATTCGGCTACGACGGGTTGTACGTGATGGACGGTGCGACGATCCCGCGTGCGCTGGGACTGAATCCTTCGCGCACGATCGCCGCACTGGCCGAGCGCAATGTCGCCCGGCTGCTCGCCGCGAGCAAAGCTTGATTTCACGAACACATCCGGCGACGACATTTTTAGTATGCTCAAGCAGGTGAGCCACTCGTCGGATCAAACATGTCGAATCATGCACGAATCATCACGTTCGCCACGGCATTGGTTCTGGCCGCGCCACTGGTTGCCTGGTCAACACCGGCGTGTTGCGAAACGGCCGACGTTCATATCGACGATCAGTCCGCCGCACAGTCGCTGATCCAGACCGTCACCCGCGAGATCCAGCAGGAAATGCGCGCCCGCGCGATCGCGCCGAACGACACCGCGCGAATCATGGAGATCGTCAATCGCAACATCCTTCCGTACACGGATCTGCGCCGCACGACCCGACTGGCGATGGGCCCGTCCTGGAAAAAGACGACGCCCGAGCAACAGGACGCGATCACGAAACAGTTCGAGCAATTGCTGATCCACACGTATTCGGGCGCGCTCGGACTCGTGACGCCCAACCTGGAATTCCGGTATCCGCCGTCCCACGCGCCGGCCGACGCGACCGACACCGTCGTCAGGACGGTGGCCGTCTACAACGGCGAACCCGTCGAAATCAACTACCGCCTCTACCGCTCGCCGACGGGCTGGCGCGTGTACGACCTGAACGTGATGGGCGTGTGGCTCGTGCAGATCTACCGGCACCAGTTCAACGAGATCATCCAGCAGAAGGGCGTCGACGGGCTGATCCAGGCGCTTGCCGAGCAGAACAAGCGGCTCTCCGTGTCGCCGCGATCGTGGCAGTGACCCAGGGCCTAGCCTAGAGCACCCCCTCCAATTCCCCGCTCCATTGGGAGAAATCCTCATCTCCAGGGGCTGGCGCGTCCGGCGAAACCGTCTATGATCGTTACATCAATCAATGACACATTAAATGCTGACTGAATAACCCGGCGGCGGCGGCGACGACGCCCGGCGGGCGCGTTCCGGATCAGCGACGACACGCTTGCACGAAACCGGAGACGCCACGATGACCGACCATCCCCTGCCGGAAGTCCACCTCGACGAGCTGCCGCAATTCCGCGCGGTCCAGCAGCTTGCCTACCGCTGTGTCGAGACCGTCGGCGCGATGCTCTACCCCGGCATCACCGAAAAGGAAGCCGCGCGCCTGCTGACCGAATGGCTGCAGGACAACGGCGTGCACGACTGGCTGCACAAGCCGTTCGCGTGGTTCGGCGACCGCACCGCCTTCCAGGGCTTCTCGGGCCTCAAGCACATGGGCGGCTTCAATCTCGCGTTCTTCCCGAGCAACCGGCAGCTCGAAACCGACATGCCGGTGATCCTCGACGTCGCGCCGGTGCTCGACGGCATCGTGGCCGACGTCGGCTACGCGCACTGCCTCGGCCAGAACCCGATCCTCGAGCAGTTGCAGGACGACCTGATGGACCATCGCGACCTGATCGTGCGGCTCGTGAAGGCGCGCCGGCCGATGGCCGAGGTCGCGCAGGAAGTCGACGCGCTGTGCCGCCGCCAGGGCGTCGAGCCGCGCCACAAGGCCTATCCGTTCAAGGTGCTCGCGCATCGCGTCGCGAAGATCCACAAGCTGTCGAAGCCGCGCTTCGTCGCGCGCTTCGGGCTGAACGCGACGCGCAACCTGCTGCTCGACCAGGGGCGCGCGGCGAAACAGCAAGGCTGGTCGCCGCTGTGGTCGATCGACCGCCGCTCCGAGCATGCACCCGTGCCGGGCCTGTGGGCCGTCGAGCCGCATCTCGGCTTCGCCGGCGTCGGCGCGAAATTCGAAGAGCTGCTCGTGATCACCGAAGACGACGCGTACTGGCTCGACGAAGACCTGCCGCACGTGCGCCGCTGGCAGCGCCGCCTGGCCGAGCGTGCGCAGGCCGTCGCGACCGTGCCGGCCGCCGCCTGACGCGAACCCGCCTTTCCTTCCGACTCCCTGAACGACGGACTCACGATGCAGCCTCTTTCCGACGAAGCGCCGCTGGCCCTGTTCGAATCGGTTCATAGCGAAACGGCGGTCGCCTCCGGCGACCTGACGCTCGCGGTCAGGACCTGGGGCGACCCGGCCCGCTCGCCGGTCGTGCTCGTGCACGGTTATCCCGACGACAGCAGCGTCTGGCAGCACGTCGCGCCGCTGCTCGCGCGCAAGCACTACGTGATCGCGTACGACGTGCGCGGCGCGGGCCTGTCCGGCGTGCCGAAGCGCACGGCCGACTACCACCTCGCGAAGCTGACCGACGATTTCGTCGCGGTGATCGACGCGCTCTGCCCCGGTCGCGCCGTGCATCTGGTCGCGCATGACTGGGGCTCGATCCAGGGCTGGGAATTCGTCACCGATCCGCGCCTTTCCGGCCGCATCGCGTCGTACACGTCGTGCTCGGGGCCGTGCCTCGACCATGTCGGTTTCTGGCTGCGCGAACGCGTGCTGCACCCGACGCCCGCGTCGCTCGCCAGGCTCGGCGGCCAGCTCGTGCGCTCGTGGTACGTGTACCTGTTCCACCTGCCGTTCATCCCGGAGCTCGGCTGGCGGCTGTGGCTCGGCCGCGCGTGGCCGCGCCTGCTGCGCCGGCTCGAAAAAACGCCCGTCGCGCCGCGCCCGACGCAAGCCGACGACGGCGCGCGCGGCGTGCGCCTCTATCGCGCGAACTTCATTCGCTGCCTGTTCGCACCGCGCGAACGCCATGCGCATGCACCGGTGCAGACGATCGTGCCGCTCGGCGACAAGTACGTGAGCCCCGCGCTGTCCGAGCACCTGTCGCGCTGGGTGCCGCAGTACTACCGCCGTGAGGTCGCGGCCGGCCACTGGCTGCCGCTCGCCGATCCGGCGCGCTTCGCGGATCTGGCCGGGCAACTGATCGACGCGGTCGAATCAGGCAACGAGCCGCCCGCGCTCGCGAACGCGCGCCGCCGCGCAACGAGCGGCCGCTTCAGCGGCAAGGTCGCGGTCGTCACCGGCGCGGGCAGCGGCATCGGCCGCTGCGCGGCGCTCGCGTTCGCGCGCGAAGGCGCGACGATCGTCGCGTGCGACATCGATCTCGCGAGCGCCGAACGCACCGCGCTGCTGATCGGGCTGACCGGCGCGCAGGCGCATGCGAAACGCGTCGACGTCGGGTCCGCCGACGAAATGGAAGCGCTCGCGACATGGGTCGGCGGCGAACTCGGCGGCGCGGACGTGGTGATCAACAACGCGGGCATCGGCATGGCCGGCGGCATCCTCGACACGAGCACGCGGCACTGGGAGCGCATCCTGCACGTGAACCTGTGGGGCGTGATCCACGGCTCGCGGCTGTTCGCGCAGCAGATGGCCGCGCGCGGCACCGGCGGGCACATCGTCAACACCGCGTCGGCCGCCGCGTTCGGGCCGTCGCGCGACCTGCCCGCGTATGCGACGACGAAGGCCGCCGTGTTGATGCTCAGCGAATGCATGCGCGCGGAGCTCGCGGGAAAAGGCATCGGCGTGACGGCCGTGTGCCCCGGCTTCGCGGAGACGGGAATCATGGCGTCGACGCAATACGCGGGCGCCAATGCACAGGACGAAGCGCGGCTGCGCAAGCGCGCGACGAAGCTGTACCAGATGCGCGGCCTGAAACCCGAAACCGTCGCGCAGGCGATGGTCGACGGCGTGCTGCGCAACCGCCCCGTCGTCGCCGTCGGCGGCGAGGCGCACGCGATGCGCTTCGTCGGCCGCTTCATGCCGTGGCTCGGCCGGATGATCGCCCGCGTCAGCATGGCATCGCATTGACGGCGCACGACGCCGCACAGGGAGACAAGGATGACCGATACCGCCGACTATCACAAGATCAAGGCCCGGCACGTGAAGTTCGACTTCAGCGACACGCCGATCACCTGGGTGCCGAACGACCCGGGCAGCACGCACATCATCAACACGCTGAACCTGCTGTTCCCGGAAGGCGAGCTGTGGTTCTGCCGCGTGTACAACAAGGCGCTGCCGCTGATCACCGACGCGCGCCTGCGCGACGAGGCCGAAGGCTTCCTGCGGCAGGAGGCCGTGCATTCGCGTTCGCACGGCGGCGTGCTGAAGCACTACTACGACCGGCACGGGATCGACACGAAGCCGTTCACGCAAAAGCTCAACCGGCTGTTCACGCGCGTGCTCGGCGAACAGCCGCTCGGGCTGAAGATCGGCCACACGCGTTTCTGGCTGCGGCAGCAGCTCGCGGTGATCGCGTCGCTCGAGCATTTCTTCGGCTATCTCGGCAACTGGGTGCTCAACGCGCACGGGCTCGACGCGGGGAAAGCCGACCCGACGATGGTCGACCTGCTGCGCTGGCACGGCGCGGAGGAGGTCGAGCACCGCACGGTCGCGTTCGACATCTACCGGCACATGGGCGGCACCTATCCGGAGCGCTGCGTGCACATGGCGTTCGTGATCCTGCTGCTGCTCTACTACATCACGACGGGCGCGAAGTTCATGTACCGGCGCGACCCGGACGCCGGCCGCTACCCGGGTTTCGTGCTCGCGTGGTGGCAAGGCTCGCGGCGCGGGCACCTGCCGTCGTTCTGGAAGGTGATCGGCGCGGCGCTGCGCTATTTCAAGCCCGGCTATACGCCGCACCACGAAGGCTCGACCGAACAGGCGCTCGCCTACCTCGCCCGCTCGCCGGCCGCGCAGGCGGCCGCGCACGGCGGCAACTGGGGCACGACGAAGGGCGCGTGACGCGCGGCGGCGCGCGCGGCCCGCGCCGAAATGCGTACAATCGCGGCTTCAATTTCCCGGAGGTGCCGCGATGGCCATGAAGAAAACCGATCTCGAAAAGAACAAGGCGCTCAAGCTGACGCACGCGATGAAGCAGTCGAGCTCCGCGCGTTTCGGCAAGGGTGCCGAAGACGCCGCCAAGCTCGACCGCCGCGCGCAGCGCAAGCTCGACCAGGAACAAGGCCTCGTGCCGTTCGCATGCAAGCTCAACGCGGAACTCGTCGAACAGCTGAAGGCGCGCGCGTCCACGCACCCGGAAGGGATGACGGGCCTGCTGTCCGAGCTGCTCGTGAACGGCCTCGCGCAACGCGACGCGTGACCCGCGCCTGTCTCGAAAATTTCCGTTGACATTGCCGCGCTGCCACGACAAACTCGTTCGCATGCCTACGTTCAAGCCAATCGCCATCGCGATCAATCACCGAGTGAACGCCCATACGTGGCGATCACCGGAGGCGCTTGTGCATTAGCATCCAGAGCAGCACTGCATGTCACAAGGCCTCGCCGGATTCGGATGAGGCCTTTTTTGTTTGGGTACGCGTCATCCTGTCCGGCTCAACGGATGGAGATGACGATGGACCAAGCAAGCCGGCTGGTTGTTCGTCCCGATCGGTGCCGCACCGATGCGATCGCATTGCCGCGGGTCGTGATGCAGTTCGCGGTCGCGCCGCGCAGGACGCTGACGTGGCGCGCGCCGGACGATGCCGAGATCCGCGTGCACGACGCGACGCTGTGGGTCACGCGGCTGGGCAGCGTCGACGATTACTGGATACGCCCCGGCGACGTGCTGCGCATCCCGCGCGGCGAACGCATCTGGCTGAGCACCGACGGCGCCCGCCCGGCCGAAGCATCGATCACGACCGCGTACGTGAAGCGCGGCGAGCGGCTGCAACGCGCGCTCGCGCAGATGCGGCGCATGCTGCGCGGGCCCTGGCGAAGTCGGGAATGATGCGGCCGTCGTCACGCGCGATCCAACATGAGCGACGTGAGGAAACGTGCGCGCCTGCGGCTCAACCCATCGCAGGTGCGCATCGAATGACGCGGCACGCCGGTGCGTGCCGCGAGCGATCGCGCGCCGCGCGCGACCATCAGGTGCTGGCGGCGAGACGCGGGCCCGTGCCGCGCGGACTGGATTCGATTTCAGGTCGTTGCGACGGCTGCGCGCTCACCCACGGATCGATGCCCTGCTTCTGCACCTCCTCGAGGAATGACACACGTGTGCGCCAGTAATCCGCTTGTAATTTCGCGTCGATGACGCGCTGTTCGGCAGCGAACAGTTCCATGCGCGCCGTCACGAGCATCGACGCTGCGGTTTTTTCCGGCGTGGGGGCGTGTCGCATCGCCCAACGGCTGATCCAGTTCAACATGCTGACCTCCGTGATTACGGACGAACCCGCATCGGGCAATCGCAATCGGCCGCCCGGCGCCCGCGTGCGCAACGGCCGCCGTGCTTTACCACCAGGCGCGCCACGGGCCGCCGACTCCCCGCGTCAACGACCATCGGCCCGGTGCGCATGCGCGGTGTATCTATCCTAGAAAGACTTGCCGGTTTATGCGATGGGGTCTTGCAATCTTTTACACAGAAACCACAGTCCGCATTGCAATACGCGATGACAGTTGCGGACGGGACGGCTTCGGCGCACGATAGCCCGATGCCCGCTCGGCGCTTGACTGACGAATCGATTCACCCGTGCACTCGCGTCGCCACACATGCACACGAGGCGGCGCATGCACAGTTCGCGTGCAGCATGCGCACGCTCCGTTTCGCCCGCACGTCGGCGCCGCTCCCCCCTCGTTTTGTCCCGTTTCGTCCGGTTTCGCCGCCCTTTCCCGTCCGAACCGGTAAAATGCGCGCCTTCCCGCAGCCGGCCCCGCCGACCGCCCGTGCCCGGCCAGCCGCTGATCGCGCCCCGCCACTATATCGTCCGAGCTATCCGCGCTATTACAATCCGCCGATAGCCGGCCAATAGTGGCTGGTTACAGTAAGCCCGCCGCGCCCGGCTGGCTGCGCCGCTACAAAAAATCAACGTAACAAGCAACACGACAACCCGACCGGAGAAACGCCTTCATGGAATCCATCAAGCGGTATTTCGGCTTCGCTGAAGCCGGCACCGACTTCCGCACCGAAATACTCGCGGGCGTCACCACGTTCCTGACGATGGCTTACATCATCTTCGTCAACCCCGCGATCCTCGGCGATGCCGGCATGCCGAAGGAATCCGTGTTCGTCGCGACCTGCCTCGTCGCGGCGCTGGCGTCGATCATCATGGGGCTGTACGCGAACTACCCGATCGCGTGCGCGCCCGGCATGGGCCTGAACGCGTATTTCGCGTATACGGTCGTCAAGGGAATGGGCTTCACGTGGCAGGCCGCGCTCGGCGCGGTGTTCATCTCCGGCTGCCTGTTCCTGCTCGTCACGCTGTTCCGCGTGCGCGAGGCGATCGTCAACGGCATCCCGAAATCGCTGCGCATCTCGATCACCGCCGGCATCGGCCTGTTCCTCGGCATCATCTCGCTGAAGACCTCGGGCGTGATCGTCGGCAGCCCGGCCACGCTCGTCACGCTCGGCGACCTGCACAAGCCGACCACGATCCTCGCGATCGTCGGCTTCTTCACGATCGTCACGCTCGACCACCTGCGCGTGCGCGGCGCGATCCTGATCGGCATCATCGGCGTGACGATCCTGTCGTTCTTCTTCGGCGGCAACCAGTTCCACGGCGTGTTCTCCGCGCCGCCGTCGATCGACGCGACGCTGTTCAAGCTCGACATCGGCGCCGCGCTGTCGACCGGCATCATCAACGTGATCCTCGTGTTCTTCCTCGTCGAGCTGTTCGACGCGACCGGCACGCTGATGGGCGTCGCGAACCGCGCGGGCCTGCTCGTCGAAGGCAAGATGAACCGCCTGAACAAGGCGCTGCTCGCCGACAGCACCGCGATCGTCGCGGGCTCGGTGCTCGGCACGTCGTCGACCACCGCGTATATCGAAAGCGCGTCGGGCGTGCAGGCCGGCGGCCGCACGGGCGTGACGGCGATCACCGTCGCCGTGCTGTTCCTCGCGTGCCTGTTCATCGCGCCGCTCGCCGGCGTCGTGCCGGGCTACGCAACGGCACCCGCGCTGCTGTACGTGTCGTGCCTGATGCTGCGCGAGATGGTCGAGGTGCCGTGGGACGATGCGACGGAAGCCGTGCCGGCCGCGCTCACCGCGCTGCTGATGCCGTTCACGTACTCGATCGCGAACGGCGTCGCGTTCGGTTTCATCGCATACGGCGGCCTCAAGCTGCTGACGGGCCAAGCCCGCTCGGTCAAGCCGATCGTGTGGATCATCGCGGCCGTGTTCCTGTTCCGCTTCTTCTATCTCGGCAGCGAATGAGCGTCGCGCAACCCGCCGCATAACGAAAAACGCCACTTTCGAGTGGCGTTTTCATTGGTGCGCGGGCATCGGGTGGACGCGAGACGGCGACGGCAAACCTCCGGCGCGCGCGGACTCGACGGCGACCGGGCCCGCTGCGCTCAGCGGCGCCCGCTCGACACGCGCTCGGCGTTCAGCGGCAGTTGGCCTCGTAGAAGCGGACGTAGCCGCTGCGCAGCGTCACGCATTGCGCGCGCGTCTCCGACAGCAGGCGCCGTGCAGCCGCCTCGATACGGTCGCGGTGCTGGTCGAATGCGCCGACCATGTCCTCGAAACGCGGGGATGCCGCGCCGAAGTGGTCTTCCATCGCCTCCGCGGTGATGTGGCATTGGACGCGCTCGCCATTGACCAACGCCGTGAACGCAAGCATGAGGTCGCGCCCCGAATACTCGGGCTTCTCGTTCGTGAAATGGATTTGCATGGGACCCGCCTCGACCGGTAGAAAACGAATGACCGCGTCCGTCGTCCGCCACCGGCCGGACGAAATGTACGCGGGCTCGCCGGCAACGACACGGGCCGCGGCGTTTGGCGCGGACAATGCATGCCGGTTGCTTTCCACTTTAGACGGTTTGGCGCAGGAGGCAAATTTTGCGCGCGCGGCGTTCCGCCGCGGTTTTCGTCTGGTCAATCCCGCGCCGGGCGAGCCGAATCAGGTCCGGCATCAATGGGGATCTTTCGGCCACACGTTGAGCGCGACCGCGGTCGTCGCGACGCCCAGCCCGATCGCCGCCGCGCCGTAGAGCAGCGCGTCCTGGATATCGAAGAGCAGGCCGTGGATCGCCACGGCAATGCCGCCCAGCATGATGAATGTGGCGATGGCCGCCAGCACGACTCTCAGTTCCGTCCGAACCATGATGCGTCTCCCGAACGGATGCATGTCGCGTCGCATGCATGTTGCAATGCGGAACAAAGCGCGGCGTGATCCAATTTCATGATTGCATGCGCCCGCTTAAAAACAAGCAGAATTTGCCCGCAGTCGCGCATCTCGCGCGGCGCTTGTATGATGGAGCGTTCCTGCGTGGCCGGCCTGCGCCGGACGTCGCGCGAGCGGGGAACGCACCCCGCCGGCGGCTGCAGATCAGCATGAGATCGGAGCGCGCGCCACCGCGCCCCCTCCGGTCACTGGAGACAAGTCATGCCGCAACCTTTCGTGCTGCCCGCCACCGCGGGTCGCACCGACCTGCTCGCGCAGGCGCATGCGCGTTCGACCGCGGTCGGCCTGCGCGCGCACGAACGTCCCGATTTCTCGCCGCTGTCGCGCATCGCGCTGCGCGAACTGATCTCGACCCATCACTCGCTCTACACGCACGCCCGCCCGGTCATGGAGAACCTCCACGCGCAAATCGCCGACACGCAAAGTCTCGTGGTGCTGACCGACGCGGACGGCGTCATCCTGCACAGCATCGGCGACGCGGACTTCATCGAGAAAGCCAACCGCGTCGCGCTGTGCACGGGCGTCTCGTGGGCGGAAGGCGCACGCGGCACCAACGCGATCGGCACCGCGCTCGCGTCGGGCCAGGCCGTCGCCGTGCACGGCGACGAACACTTCCTGCTCGCCAACCACATCCTCACCTGCTCGTGCGCGCCGATCTTCGACCCGTTCGGCCGCACGCTCGGCACGCTCGACGTCAGCGGCGATCCGCGCGGCTCGAGCCCGCACACGCTCGCGCTCGTGCGGATGTCCGCGCAACTGATCGAGAACCACCTGTTCGCGAACCAGTGCGCGGAAGCGCTGCGGCTGCGCTTTCATGCGCACGAGGAATGCGTCGATTCGCTGTTCGCCGGGCTCGTCGCCTTCGGCCCCGACGGCGGGCTGATCGCCGCGAACCGCAGCGCGCAATTCCAGCTCGGCGCGTCGTTCGACGCGCTGCGGCACCAGGGTTGCGATGCGCTGTTCGGCATGTCGTTCGGCCTGCTCGCGCAGCAGGCTGCCCGCGCGCCGGGCGCGACGTTCCGGCTGACGCTGTCGACCGGCGTACGCGTGCTGGCGCGCTGCGAATTCGCCGACGCACAGAAAACGGCCGTCGCCGTCACGCCAGCCGCGCCGTCCGTCGCACGCGCCCCCGCGACCGATCCCGATGCGATCACGTTCGCGACGCTCGACACGGGCGACGCACGCATGGCCGCCGTGCTCGAACGCGTCGCGAAGATCCGCGGGCGCGACCTGCCGCTGTTGATCCTCGGCCAGACCGGCACCGGCAAGGAATGGCTCGCCCGTGCACTGCACCAGGCATCGCCACGCGCGGACGGCCCGTTCGTCGCGGTCAACTGCGCCGCGCTGCCCGATTCGCTGATCGAGGCCGAGCTGTTCGGTTATGAGGACGGCGCATTCACCGGCGCACGCAAGCGCGGCAGCCCCGGCAAGATCGTGCAGGCCGATGGCGGCACGCTGTTTCTCGACGAAATCGGCGACATGCCGCTCGCACAACAGGTCCGGCTGATGCGCGTGCTGCAGGAACGCGCGGTGATGCCGCTCGGCGGCGCGCGCGCGGTGCCGGTCGACGTGCGCGTGGTCTGCGCGACCCATCGCGACCTGCGCGCGATGATCGCGGAAGGCACGTTCCGCGAAGACCTGTTCTACCGGATCAACGGGCTCGCGGTCACGCTGCCGGCGCTCGCGGCACGCACCGACCTGCCCGCGCTCGTCGAGCGGATTCTCGCGCGGCTCGCGCGCAGCGAACCGATGCCGCGCCGCATCGCGGCCGACGTGCTCGACGCGTTCACGCGCCACCGCTGGCCCGGCAACCTGCGCCAGATGACCAACGTGCTGCGCACGGCCGGCATGCTGGCCGAGGACGAAGACGAAATCACGCTCGCCCATTTGCCCGACGATTTCTGGCTCGACTGCGACGCGGCGCACGACGCGCCGGAGGCATCGGCAACGCCGGCGAAACCGCTGCGTCAAGCGGCGACGCTGCAGGACCACCAGACGGCGGTGATCGATGCCGCGCTCGCGCGGCATGGCGGCAACGTGTCGGCGGCCGCGCGCGAGCTCGGCCTCGCCCGCAATACCGTATACCGGCACCTGCGCCGGCATTGACGACGAACGCGGCGAACGCGCGGACGGCATCGGGTATGCTTGGCGGCTTGCCGTTGTGATCCGCCGTTTTCTTCCGACATGACCGATTCCGAACGTCCTCCCCTCGTACGCATCGAGCCGCTCGGCGCGACCTTCGATGCGCCCGATTCGCTCACGCTGCTCGAAGCCGCCGCGTTCGCGCGCGTGTCGCTGCCGCGTTCGTGCCGCAACGGCACGTGCCGAAGCTGCCTTTGCCGGATCGTCAGCGGCAGCGTACGCTACACGATCGAATGGCCGGGGCTGAGCCGCGAGGAAAAGGCCAACGGCTATACGCTGCCGTGCGTGGCCGTCGCGACGTCGGACCTCGTGCTCGACGTGCCCGACGCGGTCATGGCCTGACGTGCGCGGCGCGCGATCCGTGCGCAACGGCAACGCTTCACACCCCCTTGGAGGTCGTCATGACCCAGCAAACCGATCGCATCGAAAAACAGGCCGTATTGTCCGCGCCGCTGGAGCGCGTGTGGGAAGCCGTCAGCAATTCCGGCGAATTCGGCCAGTGGTTCGGCGTCTCCTTCGACGGGCCGTTCGTCGCCGGCCAGCGGCTGTTTGGACGGATCACGCCGACGACCGTCGACGCGGACGTCGCGAAGGCGCAGGAGCCCTATGCGGGCACCGTGTTCGAAATCGTCGTCGATCGCGTCGAGCCGAAGCAACTGTTCTCCTTTCGCTGGCATCCGTTCGCGATCAATCCGGGCATCGATTATTCGAGCGAGCCGATGACGCTGATCACGTTCACGCTCGACGCGAGGCCGGACGGCACGCTGCTGACGATTACCGAGGCCGGGTTCGACCAGCTGTTCGCCGAACGCCGCGCGAAGGCGCGCGAGATGAACGATCAGGGCTGGGCCGCGCAGATGACGCTGATCGCGAAATACCTGACGAAGCACGCGTGAGGTTCGGACGGCGGCGGCAAATCGAAAGACTCACGGCCTAATCCCCCGGACTGGATCACGCCTTTCATCAGTCAACTCTGCGGCAAGTGCGTCATCGAGATTCTCGATGACGTCGAGCAACGCCTGCCGCGCGTCGATCGCGACGCGCACGGCGCATTCATTCGGGAAAATCCCGCGTTCCACCGGAAAACGCGCGACCGCATGGTCAGCTACCGGGATTGTTATTACCAATGGCTGTAAAAACGAAAGTATGACTATGCTTTGATCAGCCGAAATGGCTCCATTCCACATATGAAAATTTCGCGACGTGCATTGTTGCCTGCGACCCCTTCAGCATTTTCCGTGGAAATGTAAAAGGAGCGATTCACCGATCGGCGCCCCGATCGAAATGGCGACACTACGCTGCACTCCTGATCGTGGGAACCGCGCCCGGGTCGGTCCCTTCGCCGCCCTCGTTTCTCGCCCGTAACCGCCTTTGCATTTCGTAACAAGTTGGGTTGATTCGTCGAGGCCACCTACCGTAAATTTTGTAGGTCGTCCGGCGGCATCCGGCAGTTGGGCGATGTTTCATTCTGCATATCTCGCATGCCGGATACCTGGATGGCCCGCCATCCGACACTGCAAGTCCGCACGCCGTATGGACTTGTTCAAGCGGTCGAACTCGCACTGAGTATCGATTCGACAACATGTAGACCAATCGAACCCGACGCGCCGTAGCAGGCTCGCCGAGTCGTTCCTGTCATTCCGGACGAAGCCCGCGTGACAGGGTGGGACATGGTCGAATCATGATATTTGCATCGCACTCCTACCAATATATTTGGGAGACTCAACCCGACTTTCGATCGGCATAAATCAACTTTGCGCAACTCGCGAAAGGAAAAGGACAGAAAATGGAATTTGTACGGATGGGAATCGTCTTTGTTCATCTCATCGCCTGCTGTGTCTCGATTGGTCTCGTGCTGACCAGTGACATTGCGATGGTCAAACGGCTTTTGGATTCTGATGCGCCCGCCGATCTTGCCCAGGTCCACCTGCCCAGCCTGCAGCGCACCATCTCGTTGGCGCTGATGGTGCTTTGGGTCACCGGCATTGCGATCGTTGCGTTCGATATGCGGACCCAGGGGCTCACGTATCTCCACAATCCCAAGCTGCAGGCCAAGATTGCCATCGTCGCCTTGCTGACTTTCAACGGCATCGCTCTGCACTCCACGGTCCTCCCGGCACTGGAGAAAGCGGGCTCCCTGCTGAAGCTTTCCTTTGAACGACGCATGGTTGCGATTTTCCTGGGCGTGGTTTCCGCAGTCTCGTGGTTCTACGCGGCCATGCTGGGCGTCGGGCGCCCGTTGAGCTGGAAGTATTCGTTGTTCCAGATCCTCGCAGCCTACCCGGCACTGATTGCCGGCGGAATCGCCACCATGTTGTTCATCACGGCGCTGGCGAAATCCAGGAAGGCCGTTGAGCGTCACAACACCGAAGAGGTCGCGGCCTATTGATCGCCGACACCGGGGGATGCGCACTGCCCGCAGCAGTACGCATCCCGTTGTCGCACAAGCCGCGCGCCGGCTTGTGCGATTGTTTCCCCGCCGTCAACGCAGCGATGAACATTCACCCGAGATAAGACTCGGGACAGTGAATACGCTGTGAGGCCCTCCCGCCTCACGAGCCCGTATCCCATGCCCGACCTCGCTGCTCCGCCCCGCCCCCTGTCCACCGCGCTGCCGGCGATTTCCGCATTCGTCATCGTCACCACCGAATTCCTGATCGTCGGCTTGCTTCCCGCGCTCGCGCGCGACCTCCGCATTTCGATCTCAACCGCCGGGCAACTCGTTACGCTGTTCGCGTTCACGGTGATGCTGTTCGGCCCGTTCCTGACCGCAGCCTTGTCGCACGTCGAGCGCAAGCGCCCGTTCATCGCGATCATGCTCGTCTTCGCCGCCGCCAACACGCATGCGATCGGCTGGTGCGGCGCGTTCGCCGGACTCGCGATGCAGTCGCTCCTGATGACCGCACTCGTCGCCGCCTTCATGCCCGCCCGCGGCCCGAAAGCCTGCGCATCGCGGCGCAGCTGAGCATCCTCGGCGATCAGCGCGTGATCGCGAACGTCGCGTTGTCGGTCGTCGTGTTCACCGCGATGTTCACGGCCTGCACCTGTCTCGCCGATCTGCTGGAACGCGTCGCACACGTGCCGCCCGCGCGGGTCGGCTGGTGGCTGATGGGCTTCGGCGCGGTCGGGCTCGCGGGCAACTGGCTCGGCGGACGCTACGTCGATCGCCATCCGGCCGGCGCAACCGCCGTGTTCGTGCTGCTGCTCGATTTCGCCGAGCGTCATCCGCGCCTGAAGCTGCATGCGTCGTTCACCGACCGCTTCGTCGATCCGGTCGAGGAAGGCATCGACGTCGCGGTGCGGATCGGCAGCGTCGAATTCCTTTTCGGCGTGCTCGCGCATCGGGCCATCGACCGGGACCGCGTGATCTTCTGTGCGGCGCCGCGCCATCTGCAGCAGCGTCCGGCGATTCGCGAGGCGGCGAATCTCGAGCGCCACGATTGCGTGACCTACGGCCGCGCGGACGGCAGCGTGAGTCCGTGGGTCATGGCCCGGCCGAACGGGCAAATCGAACGCCGACCGATGAACGGCCGGATCGTCGTCGGCAGCGGCGAAGCGCAGCTCCAGGCGGTGAAGGCCGGTTACGGGATCGCGCAGCTCGCGACCTGGATGATCCGCGACGCGCTGCGCAGCGGCGAGCTGGTGGATGTGCTGCCTTCATGCGCGACGGCGGGATTGCCCGTCAGCCTGATCTGGGCGCGTCACCGGGAACGCTTGCCGAAGGTGGGCGCGACGCTGGAGTTCCTGGATCACGCGTTGCGCGCCGTCTGCGCGGAACACTGAACGCGCATCGCGGCGATGCGGGGCAGTGCCGCGCGGCTTCGGCGCCGGCGTGGCATCATCCCTGCATCTACACGCGCGGTATCGACTTCACGGAGCGCCGCATGTCCTTTCAGACCTGGATGCTGTTTGCCGCAGCCTATCTCGCCACGACGCTGTCGCCGGGGCCGAACGTGCTGCTCGTCATCCGCAACACGGTGCGCTACGGCACGCACGGCACGGCCGCGACGATCGCGGGCAATCTCGTCGCGCAACTGTTCGTGGTCGTGCTCGTCGCGCTCGGCGTCGGTGCGGTGCTCGCCGCGATGCCGCCGCTGTTCGTCGCGATGAAGATCGTCGGCGCGCTGTATCTGATGGTGCTGGGCATCCGGCAATTGCGCAGCCCGCGTACCGGCGCCGATGCGCGCAACGGCCTGCAGCCGCACGAGATGCCGGACCGGAACAAGCTGTTCCGCGAAGCGCTGTTCGTGTCGGGCAGCAATCCGAAGACGATGATCTTCCTGTCGGCGTTCATGCCGCAGTTCATCGTGCACGACCGCCCGCTCGCGCTGCAGTTCGTCGTGATGTACGCGACGATCGCGTGCATGGTGATGCTCGTCCACGGCGTCTATTCGGCCGGCGTGCGCCGGTTCCATCGCGGCTTCGGCATGAGCCGCGCGGTGCGTGCGCTCAAGCGCGCCAGCGGGCTGCTGTTCGTCGGGCTGGGAATCCGGCTGCTCGCAGCCCGGCAGGCCTGAGCGCTCACGCGACGCAGATTCCCTCCACCGCCACCTTCCGGAACAGGTGCGGCGACGCGACCGCCGACGCCGGATACGCGGACAGCTTCGCCCGGAACGCCGGATCCGTGAATGCCGCGCGAAAGTGCGCGGTGGACTCCCACACCGCGTAGTTCAGATACGTCGGACGCTCGCCGACCGCGCGATGCAGTTGCGTCGAGATGAAACCCGGCTGCCGCTTCATGAACGCGGCATCGTCCTGCCAGACCCGCAGGAACGCCTGTTCATCCTCCGGTTCCAGCGTGAAGACGTTCACGAGAACGACCGGCGCGGCCTCCTCGGCGAGCTGGCGGTCGATCGGAAACGCGGGATCGAGCGGGCGAAACTGTGGCATGATCGGCTCCATCAATTTGGTTGCATGATGTCAATTCGACATGGCACAGGTATAGATCATTGACACCATGATGTCAATTTGGATCGATGGTGACAGATGAAAAAGACGAAACGAACGCCGGCGGGCGAGATCCTGACCGGTTTCATTCTCGATTTCTTCCGGCTCAACAGCCGGATGCTGGCTTCCGGCGACCGACTGGTCGCCGGGCTCGGGCTGACGAGCGCGCGCTGGCAGATTCTCGGCGCGATCGCCGGCGCCGGGCAGCCGCAGCCGGTTGCATGGATCGCGCGCGATCTCGGCGCGAACCGTCAGAATGTGCAGCGCATCGTCAATGATCTGGAAGCGGAAGGACTGGTGCGCTTCGAAGTGAACCCGCACCATCGGCGTGCGCAGCTCGTCGTACTGACCGACAGCGGCAAGCGGGCGTTCGACGCGGCGATGGGCCTGCAGGCCGCATGGGTGAACCGCCTGTCGGACGGGTTGTCAGCGGACGATCTCGAGGCAACGCGGCGCGTCATCGCCGGACTGCGCAGGAATCTGGACGAGACCGACGGCGGCGAATCCACCTAGTGCCATAGCGACGCAACGCGCATCGGCGGCGCTGCACGGCGCGGCCCCCTTCCATGACGGCATACCGATACTCGACATGTACCGAATTCTTTCCACGCTTTCCGACCCATGCGCGTGCATCGCGTCCGAAGATGTCCTCGGTCACGTACAGTGCGGCGACCGCTTCAACGCATGGGCGATCGACGGCGCTTCGTTCCTGACGGACCACCCGTTCACCACGTTCGACGATCGCTCCGATGCGCATTGGTTCGCGGCCGAACTCTCCGCGTTCCTCGCCCGCGAGCTGAGCAAACGGGAATTCGACGCCGCCCGTCTTCGCCCCGTGCTGGAGGATTTGCGCCAACGTTATCTGGCGTTGTCCCCGGATACGCCGCTGTGGGCCTATCCGGCCGCGGCGTGCACGATCGTCGAGCTGCAACGCTCCGGCGACCAGGTCGTCGCGGACATTCACCAGTACGCTGACTGCTTCGCATTGTTCGGCGCGGGCCGCACCGGCGAGCCGACGCCCGCGGTCGACGACTTCCGGTCGAACGCGTCGCGGCTTCAATGGCGGCCGCGTTCGGGATTCTCCGGCGAACAACTGGCGCGTCAGCGCGAGCGCCGCATCGAGCAACAGCACAACCGGAATACGACCGCGCTGACGCTCAATCCCGACAGCGCAGCGAACGGAACTCACGTGCGGCAGACCTTCGCCGCGCCATGCCAGGTGCTGCTGGGGACCGACGGCGTATCGCGTGCTTGGGAATACTACGGTCTGGTCGATCAGCGCGACGTCATCGACTTCGTGTCGCGCAACGGCCTACCGGCGTTGTTTGCACGGTTGCGACACCACGAGGAAAACTACGTCAATCCCGAGATGAAATCGCGGGACGATGCGGCGGCGTTGCACATTCTCTGTCATTGACGCGCATCCGGCTCACGACAGCGGAACGAATTCGCGGACCGTGCCGCCCTCGAGGCGATAGGCCCGGTCGGCGACCTTCAACAGCGAGTGATGGTGCGTAATGACGACCAGCGTCGGCACGTGTTGCCGGAGGCGGGCGAAAATCCGCGCTTCGCGGGCGCCGTCGAGCGACGACGTCGGCTCGTCGAGAATCACGACGGACGGGCGCCTTGCGAGCGCGCGCCCCAATGCGATGCGCTGGCGCTCGCCCCCCGACAGCGCCCTGCCCTGGATGCCGAGCGGCCGGTCCAGCGCGTCACCGTCGCTGCCATTGCCGAGCTCGTGCAGCTCCAGCATGTCGACCAGCTCGCGCAGCGCCGAATCGGGCGGCGCGTCGTCGCAGCCGTAGGCGAGGTTGTCACGCAACGTTCCGGTCAGGATCAGCGGCGATTGCGGCGCAACGGCCACTTCGCTCGCGATGTCGCCGACCGCCACGTCGCACACGTTTGCACCGTATAACGTCACCGTGCCGTGCGCCGGCTTCGCGAGACCCAGCATCAGGTTCGCCAGGCTGGATTTTCCGCCGCCGGACGGTCCCATCAGGACGACCAGTTCGCCCCGATCGATTTTCATGTTCACGTCGCGCAGCATCGTCCGCCCGCGCCACGCAACGTCGACGTGTTCGAGACGATACACTTCGGATCTCGAACGATCGAACGATGCCCGCGTATCCGTTCGCTCGGCCGGAAGATCCAGCAGGCCGAAGCCGTCGCGCAATGCGATGTGGTTGCGGCGCAGGTCGGACAGCGAAGCGGCGAGACTCGAAAACGGCATCGTCAGCGCGACGATATAGCCGACGATCATCACGAAGTCGCCAACCTGAAACGTCGAGCGCGTCACTTCGACCGCCGTGACCACGGTGAACACCGTCAGCAGCAGCCCGGTGCACACCGTTTGCACGGCGAGCAGCAACGACAGGCGGGCGTTGCCGCGGGTCAGCTTGGCCGTGTAGACGCCGAGAATCCGGTGCAGCGCCGCATCCTCGCGCACGTATGCGTTATTGAGCTTGATGTCGAGCATGAAACCCAGCTTCTCGACGAGATGGCTCGACAGCATGTCGGCCGCGCTGAAGACCTCGGCGTGCGCGCCCTTGCTCTTGTTCGCGATGCCCCATGTCACCACGAACAGGGCGAACATCGCGCCGACGAATGCGAGCGCGAATGCTCCGTTCGCCACTTGCCACAGCACGGCACCCGAAAGCACCAGCTGGAACAACGTCGGCGCAATGATCCAGAACAGTGTCAACGAAATTGCGCTGAACGCGTCCCTGCTGCGCGCGACGATCGATACCAGCGTGCCGGGGTCGATTTCCGTCAGCCGGGCATAGTCGACCCGGATCAACCGCGCGTAGATCGCGTGATGAAACGCCGCGTCGCATCGCGCGAGAACCGCCGCCGAAATCATGTGCTTCAGCCACTCGCACGCGTGGGCGATTGTCCACGTCACGCCGTACGCGCCCGTCAGCACGACCGCCGACGCGGCATAGCCGTGCACCGCGCCGAGCGACAGCGCATTGGTCGCCTGTCGCAACAGATACGGCACGAGTGTGTACAACGTCGCAACGAGCGCCATGAACAACGTAGCGAGGATGAAATGCACCGGCAGCCGGGGATAGCGGCTGACCGTGATCCGGTAGGCCGTGACGTAGTCATCGAGCAGTTCCGTTACGAAGGGCATTGCATTCCTCTTGAAACGTCCACCGCCAGCTGCGCGTTCCCCGGTCCGGCCTGCGCATCGGATACAGGGCGATCGCGCGTCGCATGAGTCGGATCTTTCAGCGTTCGAACGAACATTTCGGCCGCGTAAATGCGGGTGATCTCTACCAGGCCGTCCGGAAAGCCCAGCTCGGAACATCTCGTCGATTCGGGCGGTCAGTGCGTGTTTCACAATGGGTTGGGTCAGAAACGGCATCACGGGACGCGCATTTGCAGTCTGCACGAGCGCGTCGTCGATGATCACGCTTGTCGCCGCGATCTGGTACCGCCGCGCCGGCTTGAGCCTCAACAATAGCCTGCGCATGATATCTCCGTTCAGGTCTGTCATGGGTCGCGGCGCTCCGGGCGGCACGACAGCCCCCAACGCCGGTTGGACCGCAGGCGCTCCCAGATGGCGGGACACCTCGGCCCGGGCCTGCGCACGCACGGCCCACACAGGCACCCGGTAATGGATCGCGAGATCGCGCGCCGCGCTCCAGACACGCCCGAACCGCAGACTCGACGCCGCATCGACGAGCACGCCAAACGGCGGCTGCGCCAGATAGAGCGCATCGCCGCCATGCCCGTTCAGCATGAGTCTGCCGTCACCGGGAAAGCCCGATTCGGCAAGACCATTCGCATGCGCGAGAAAGCACAGCTTCGTCGCCGGGATCGCCACCGCCGGCGCACGCTCGACCGGCGTGAACGCGCAGGCGCGCAAGCAGTGGATAGGTTCGATGCTCGATCTGACAGTGATCGGAAACGGCGCGTGCAATCGACACCTCGTTCGATGACGCGCGCAATGGAGCGCCGTGCCGACGCGCCGCCAGCAAGATTGCTCAAGCAAACACCCCGGCCAGGCCGCCGGCCCGTTGCAGGCCGGCGGCTTCCTTCGTCAACCGCCGAGGTACGCCTGCTTGATCCGGTCGTTCGCGAGCAGGTTCGCGCCCGTATCGGCAAGCACCACGCGCCCCGTTTCGAGCACGTAGCCGCGATCGGCCACACCGAGCGCCTTGTTCGCGTTCTGCTCGACGAGGAACACCGTGACGCCCTCGTCGCGGATCGTCCTGATGATGTCGAAGATCTGCGCGATCACGAGCGGCGCGAGGCCGAGCGTCGGCTCGTCGAGCAGCAGCAGGCGCGGCTTGCTCATCAGCGCACGGCCGATCGCCAGCATCTGCTGCTCGCCGCCCGACATCGTGCCGGCCCGCTGCGTCGCGCGCTCCTTCAGGCGCGGAAACAGCTTGAACACGTGCTCGATGCCGTCGTCGATCTCGTGACGGCTCGCGAAGAAGCCGCCCATCTTCAGGTTCTCGAGCACCGTCAGGCTCGGGAACACGCGCCGCCCTTCCGGCGAGATCGCCATCCCCTGCCGCATGATCTGATGCGTCGACATCGCGGTGATGTCGTTGCCCTCGAACAGCACGCGGCCCGACGAGGCGCGCGGCGTGCCGCATACCGTCATCATCAGCGTCGTCTTGCCGGCGCCGTTGCTGCCGATCAGCGTGACGATCTCGCCCTTGTTCACCTCGATCGACACGCCCGCGAGCGCCTCGACCGCGCCGTAGTGCGTATGGACCTGTTCCAGCTTCAGCATCACTCTTCCCCCAGATACGCCTTGATCACGCGCGGGTCGTTGCGGACCGCTTCCGGCGTGCCGATCACGATCGGCCGGCCGTGCTCCATCACGAGGATGCGGTCGGACACGCCCATCACGAGGCTCATGTCGTGTTCGATCAGCAGCACCGACACGCCGAACTCGCGGCGCAGCTTGTCGATCAGGTGCTGCAGTTCGACCTTCTCCTGCGGGTTGAGGCCGGCCGCCGGCTCGTCGAGCATCAGCAGGCGCGGCTCGGTGATCATGCAGCGCGCGATCTCCAGGCGCCGCTGGTGCCCGTACGACAGCGTGCCGGCCGGCCGGTTGGCGACCGACGTCAGCCCCATCCGGTCGAGCCACACCGCCGCGCGCTCGAGCGCTTCCTTCTCGGCGCGGCGATACGCGGGCGTCGAGAAGAGGCCCGGCAGCAACCCCGCCTTCACCTTGCGATGCTGCGCGACCAGCAGGTTCTCGACGACGGTCAGCGACTTGAACAGGCGAATGTTCTGGAACGTCCGCACGAGGCCCTTCAACGCGATCTTGTGGCTCGGCAGCCCCGCGATCGCGTGGCCGTCGAGCACGACGTCGCCGCCGGTCGGCTTGTAGAAGCCGCCGACGCAGTTGAACACCGTGGTCTTGCCCGCGCCGTTCGGCCCGATGATCGCGAACACTTCGTCGCGGCGCACGTCGAAATCGATCCCGTCCACCGCGAGCAACCCGCCGAAGCGCATCTGCAGCCCGGCAACCTTCAACAGTTCTGCATGTGCGCTCATTGCGGCAGCTCCACGTGGGGACGGCTCGCGGGCAACAGGCCCTGCGGACGCCACATCATCATCAACACCATCACCAGACCGAAGATCAGCATCCGGTACTCGGCGAAGCCGCGCGCGACTTCCGGCAGCACGGTCAGCAGGATCGCCGCGAGAATCACGCCGAGCTGCGAGCCCATCCCGCCGAGCACGACGATCGCGAGGATCAGCGCCGATTCGATGAAGGTGAACGATTCGGGATTCACGAGACCCTGGCGCGCCGCGAAGAACGCGCCGCCGATGCCCGCGAACGCCGCGCCGAGCGTGAACGCCGACAGCTTGATG
The DNA here is from genome assembly GCF_001718835.1 of Burkholderia cepacia. Classification (NCBI taxonomy): domain Bacteria; kingdom Pseudomonadati; phylum Pseudomonadota; class Betaproteobacteria; order Burkholderiales; family Burkholderiaceae; genus Burkholderia; species Burkholderia cepacia. The sequence continues at coordinate 2,670,458 of NZ_CP013444.1, forward strand.
CGCGTCGGGTTCAGGCCCAGCGAACGGCACGCGATCTCGTCGTCGCGCAGCGCTTCCCACGCACGGCCCATCGGCATGCGGATCAGGCGGCTCGTGACGAACAGCGTGAAGCCGACGAGCACGAGCGCGAGCAGGTACAGGAAGATCACCACGTGGTCGCCGCTGTATTCCAGCCCGATCAGTTCGTGGAACGTCTTCGCGCCTTCGACGCTCGCGCTGCGCGCCATCTCGTAGCCGAACACGGTCGGCTTCGGGATGCCCGAGATACCGTCCGGGCCGCCCGTGAGGCTCGTCAGGTTGTTCGCGAGCAGGCGGATGATTTCGCCGAAGCCGAGCGTGACGATCGCGAGATAGTCGCCGCGCAGCCGCAGCACCGGGAAGCCGAGCAGGAAGCCGAACGTCGCGGCCGCGATCGCGGCGAGCGGCAGGCACTCCCAGAACGACAGCCCGAAGTACTGGTTCAGCATCGCGTACGTATAGCCGCCGACCGCGTAGAACCCGACATAACCGAGATCCAGCAGCCCCGCGAAACCGACCACGATGTTCAGCCCGAGGCCGAGGATCACGTAGATCAGCGCGAGCGTTGCAACGTCCACCGCGCCGCGCGAGCCGAAGAACGGCCACACGAGCCCGACCGCGAGCAGCCCCCATACGACCGCGCGCTGCTGCCGCGCGCCCATCGCGGGCATCGCCGGCAGCTTCACCGCCGATTTCGCGCGCACGAGCCACGGCTTGAACAGCTGGAACAGGAACACGGCCGCGACCGCGATCCACACCGGCCGCCAGTGCGGCGTGAGCACCACCTGATAGCCGTCGAGCTTCAGTTGCAGCCCGAGCACCGGAATCGTGAGGATCGCCGTCAGGAACGCGGCGGCCACGGCATTTTTCAGCGCCTGGCCGATCGAGGCGTCGGCGGCCGGGCGGCGAACGGAAATGACTGTACTCATCTGCGTCTCCCTCAAACCTTTTCGATGTCCGACTTGCCTAGCAGGCCGGTCGGGCGGAAGAGCAGGATCAGCACGAGCAGGCCGAACGCAACGACGTCCTTGTACTCGGCCGGCATGTAGCCTGCGGCGAAGGTTTCAGCGAGGCCCAGCAGCACGCCGCCGAGCATCGCGCCCGGGATGCTGCCGATCCCGCCGAGCACCGCGGCGGTGAACGCCTTGATACCTGCGACGAAGCCGATATACGGGTTGAGCTTGCCGATCGTCAGCCCGATCAGCACGCCGCCGACGGCCGCCAGCATCGCGCCGAGCACGAACGTAAACGAGATCACGCGGTTCGTGTCGATGCCGAGCAGGTTCGCCATCTTCATGTCCTCGGCGCACGCGCGGCAGGCACGGCCCATCCGCGAATGCGAGATGAACAGCGTGAGCGCGATCATCAGCACGACCGTCACGCAGACGATCAGCAGGCGTGCATACGGGATCGTCACGTCGAAGTCGCCGCCGAGATGAATGTCGAACGCGCCGGAGATCAGCACCGGCACGGACACGTCGCGCGCGCCCTGGCCGATCTGCACGTAGTTCTGCAGGAAGATCGACATGCCGATCGCGGAGATCAGCGGCACGAGGCGCGGGCCGCCGCGCAGCGGCCGATACGCGACGCGCTCGACCGCGAAACCGTACAGCCCGGTGACGATCACCGACACGATCAGTGCGGCGCCGAGCACGAGCGGCAGCGGATAACCGGCGGAGATGCCGATGGCCGTGAGGGTCACGAGGCCCACGTATGCGCCGATCATGTAGATCTCGCCGTGGGCGAAGTTGATCATGCCGATGATGCCGTAGACCATCGAATAGCCGATGGCGATCAACGCATAGATCGCACCCAGCGTCAGGCCGTTGACCAGCTGCTGGGCGAATTGCGGAAAGAAGTCAGTCATGTGCGGGAAGCTCCCGGTAGCGCCGCGCCGGGCGCCGCCGCCGGATCGCGGCGGGGCTGCGGGCAACGCACGGTGTCGTCACGAGCCGCCCGATGGCCGCTCGCGCGGCCAAATACGCACCCGCCCCGTCCGGGTTTCGGACAGGGCGGATGCGTGGGCGGGTACTCCGTATTACTTGGCGGCGGTCTTCGTCGCGTCCTTGTGCCACGTGTACACGACGAACTTGAACGCCTTCAGGTCGCCCTGCGCGTCATACGCGACCTTGCCGATCGGCGTGTCGAACGTCGTCTTGTGCATGTACGCGGCGACCTTGGTCGGGTCGGTCGTCTTCGCGCCGGCGATCGCGTCGGCGATGATCTTCACCGCGGCGTACGACGGCATCTGGAACGGGCCGTTCGGATCGCGCTTCTTGTCCGCGAACGCCTTCACGAGCGCCGCGTTGGCCGGATCGGCCGAGAAGTCGGCCGGCAGCGTGACGAGCATGCCTTCCGAGGCCGGGCCGGCGATCGCCGTCACGTCCTTGTTGCCCACGCCTTCAGGCCCCATGAACGTGGCCTTCACGCCCTGCTCGCGCGCCTGGCGCAGCAGCAGGCCCATTTCCGGGTGGTAGCCGCCGAAGTAGACGAAATCGACGCCTTGCGACTTCAGCTTCGTGATGATCGCCGAGTAGTCCGAATCGCCGGCGTTGATGCCTTCGAACAGCACGACCGGGATCTTCGCGGCTTCGAGGTCCTTCTTCACCGACGATGCGATGCCCTGGCCGTACGACTGCTTGTCGTGCAGCACCGCGACCTTCTTCGGCTTCACGTTGTTGATGATGAAGTGCGCGGCGGCCGGGCCCTGCTGGTCGTCACGGCCGATCGTGCGGAAGATGAAGTGACGCTTCTTGCCTTCCGTCAGCTGCGGTGCGGTAGCCGACGGCGTGACCATCACGATGCCTTCGTTCTCGTAGATGTCGGAGGCCGGAATCGTCGACCCCGAGCACACGTGGCCGATCACGTACTTGATCTTCTGGCTGACGATCTTGTTGGCGACGGCGACGGCCTGCTTCGGTTCGCATGCGTCGTCCATCATCACCACTTCGAACTTGTTGCCGCCCGCGCCGCCTGCTGCGTTGACCTGCTCGATCGCGGTCAGCGCGCCGGCCTTCACCATGTCGCCGTATTGGGCGACCGAGCCGCTCATCGGACCAGCGATGGCGATCTTCACGGTTTCCGCTTGCGCGGTGGCGGCGCCGGCGGCGAACAGCACGGCGGCGACGGAAATGGACGTAAGACGGGACAGCGTCATCTAGGAGCTCCTCGATGTTGTTTAGTCATACGGGCAAAGGCGGCATGACTTGCGCAATCGAACAGCACCCGGGGCGAGGACATGGGACACGCCCGAGACACATAGAAGACGGAACTCCGGCGGAATGTTGCGTAGCGGGGCCCGGCTCTTGCAGTCCCCGAAGGGGACGTCTGGTTCGGAAAGACATCGTGATGCGTCTTGCATTGCGCAAGCGTTTCGCCTGCCCCGCTTGCCAAACCGCTTGACCGGAGGGGTGGTCCGACAGCCGTTGGCAAGGCAGTCGAAATTATATGGGCGTTTTTAAATCGTCTGTCAAAAATGCCGGTCGACCGAGGGAAAACACGTAGGCGAAAACGGGGCGCGGTAGCGATGAGGGAGCAACCGTATTTAAAAGGGCACGCTTGCGTGGAGTGCAATCGGGTTGCGACAGCGAGCGGGATTTCGCCGTTCAGCGAGGCGGGGCAAGGCGTTCGGGAATCCGTGGCATTCGACCGCGCGGGGACGTGATTTAAAGGGAGATATCGGGCGGACAGGACAACCGAACGGCAGGCGTGTGACGCACCATTTCCGGGAATCGGGGCCGGACCGGCAGCCATACGATTTGCAGACCGAAGGCGTTGTTTAGAAAGATATTTGTTGTTTTATTGAAATGATTTGAAACCGCAGCCCGGCCGACTCCCGACGCGCGCGGCGCAGCCTCGATCGGCACTCCGTATCCGTCCGCTAAAGAACCCCCGACGCCCACCGTTAACTACAAGACGCCATCTCGTGGCGTGGTCGATTCTTGCATCGGCGCGCCCCTGCTCGATCGGCGCATTCCGGGGTGCGAGCTCGCTCGCTGACAACAATAGAAACACGAGACCTTTATGTTCAATACCAAACGCCTGATGACCGTTGCCGGCACGTTCTGCCTTGCGCTGTCGCTGTCCGCCTGCATGTCGATGCATTCCTACGTGGATTCGTCGCTCGGGGAGCCGCACTACTCCGACCTGAAGAAGCCGGCCAGCCCGCAACCCGTCCAGCTGCTGGTCGAATTCCAGACCAAGGGCGTTCCCAATGCACGCGCCACCGAGGCCTTCAAGCCGCGCGTGTACGAGCAGGTGTCGCAATCTGGCCTGTTCAGCCAGGTGTCGTATGAGCCGGTCGCGTCCGGCCGCAAGCTGTCAATCACGATCAACAACCTGCCACAGACCGAAAACGCGAGCGCCCAGGGGTTCGGCACCGGCCTCACGTTCGGCCTCGTCGGCACGATGGTCACCGACGGCTACGTCTGCACGGCCACCTATGCCGCACCCGGGCACGACGCCGTGACCAAGGTCGTCAAGCATGCGATCTACACGACGATCGGCAATGCGTCCGGGCCCGAGGGGCTGAAATCGATGACCCTGCAGGATGCATCGAGCACGATGATCCGGCAGATCGTCGCGAAGAGCCTCGAGGAAATCGATCAATCGTCGGATCTCGCGCAGTGATGCCGGTCCGGATTGCATGCCGGAGCGTCGTCGGCGCGCTCGCCGCGCCGGCAGTTCTGGCCGTCACGCTGGCTTTGGGCGGCTGCGTCACGCAGCCGGTGCCGCATTATCAGGCGAGCGTCGCCAACCAGATGACGCTAGCCAGGCTGCCGCGGGACGCGCGCTTTCGCGTGACGACCGGCCCCGACCCGGCCGGCATACAGGCCCAGGTCCGGTCGATGCGTTACGCCGCGCCCGGCAACGGTTCCTGGTCGGACTATCTGAACGAGGCCATCCGTACCGAGCTGACGACGGCCGGACACTACGATGCGAACGCACTGGCCACGCTGGATGCGACGTTGACGGACGTCCGGGTATCCGACGGTCAGGCTGAACTGGGCGGACGGTTCGTCATCCGACGCGATCAATCGATCGTCTACGACAAGGCATTGCGCGCGAATGCGCAGTGGGATACGCACTTCATCGGCATGCTCGCCGCGGCGGACGGACTCAATCAGGCGTCTGCGATCTTCCAGAGCCTGCTGCGCCAGCTGTTCGATGACCCCGAGTTCGCCGCCGCAGGCCGGCGCGTGGCGAACGCCGAGGCCAAGATCCAATAGCAGGGCGGCACTTGGCATGCAACTCGACACACAATTTGGCGTAGTCACGATCGTGAATGAGCCGACTTATACATTCCGATCGCAAGACAATATTCGCGCCTATCCTCTCGAATTACTTCTTGGGAACTACGGACCGTCTTCCGTTCATGGAGTCGAGCTGAATGGATGTCGCGTTGCGGTCGTCGGTGCGGATGGCGGATGCACGGCAGTACATGCGCGTTCGGCTGTCGCGATCGACGACAAGCTGTACCTGGCGGTAGGCAATCATGTCGCCTGCCTGTCGTTGAGTTCACCGCACCCGCTGGTCTGGTCGACCTGCGTCGATATCGCGACCTGCTTCGGCATTTACTGGGAAAGCGACCGGGCGACCCTGATCTCGCACGGGGAACTCGAGATTGCGCGCCTGTCGCTGCAGGGTAATGTCATGTGGTCGGCATCCGGTGCAGACATCTTCACCGAACGCGTCCGCTTGCTGCCCGACTGTATCGAGGCCATCGATTTCAATCACGATATTTATCGGTTTGACTACGCGACCGGAGCGTCGCTTATGCGCTGACAGCGACGAACACGGTTGAAACTGCTTTCGCTGCATTGCGCGGAAAAATCACCGACCAGCCAAGGAAAAGCACATAAGCGAAATCGGAGTGCGGTAGCGATGGCGGAGAAGAGGACTTAAAAAGGCAAGTTTGCGTGCAGGTCAACCCAAGGCGTTGATTAGAAAGCTCACTTTTATTTTTATGAAATAATGTGCGCCCGTTTCCGCAGTCCAGCCAGCCCCCGCCGCGATGCGCGCCTGCCGCCAGCCAGCGATCTGCCCGTTTCTTTCAACGCATGTCGCTTGCCTTGCATCGCCCATGAATCACGCCTTTCGCTTCGTTCCCGCCGCTGCGCTCGCCGGTGCGCTGTTCGCCATGACTGCCTGCGCGTGGAGCCAGGACGTCCCCAACCGGGACGTGGCCGGCACAAACGTGTTCCGTGCCGAGCGGCGCGCGGCGAACGGCGTGCGCGTCCCGCGCGACGCGCACGCCGGGCGCTACGCCGCGTCCACGACGCGCGGCCCGTTCGAGACGAACGATACCCGCGAGCTTCGGATGTCCGGCGGCCGCCTCGTGCCCCGTGCGCCGGACAAGCGCGCCGGCGATTCGCACTGGCCCGCGAACCGCATCACACCCGGCGCGGACGGTCTCGGCCGCCGCGTGCCCGAGCATGAACGGCGCACGCTCAATTGGGATGCGTATCTGAAGGCCAACGGGACGCCGTACGGCACCGGTCTGCACGCGACGCCGATGTTCCCGCCGCCGTACCCGCGCATGCCGATGCGTCCATACGGCCGCGCGCACGGGCTCCCCGGCGTGCCGAATCCGTACGACCCGTCGGTGCCGCAGCCCGAGACGCGCGCGTTCTACGACAACGGTGCCGGCACGCGCTGCACGGCGACGGGTGGTGCGGGGACGCCGCGATCGTCGTGCGATCTCCGGTGGTGATGACTCGCGCGGCGCACGTTCTACGACGGCCGGTCCTGCTCAGACGAAAAAGTCGCCGCCGGCAGACGAGACGATCAACCGCGCGTCAGGGATCGGCGTGTCGAAGCCGATGTCGGCCACAAAGAAAAACGATACGCCCATCCCCCACACGACGGTGTGTGGCGCTGCCAGATCGAACGTATTCGCATTATCGAGTTCAGTCCGGTGCTCGCCCGACAGCAGCAGGTTGTTGAATTCCTGCACCTTGCCCGAGCCGTCGTAGATATGGACATTGCGGATGCTGCCAGAGGTGGCCGAGAACATGAGAAACAGGCGCTGCACCTTCGAGCGCACATCGCCGACGATAACGGGCGTGGCTAGCGGAATGTGAAACCAGCTGCTTTGGCCGGGCTTTATCGCCATGTCTGCGCCCCAGCCGAAATGCCCGACGCGGTCAAGGCTGCCCGGGTTCTCGACTGTCAGCGCGTTACCGTGAATCCAACTCGCATGAAGAGCCATGTCGTGTCACCTCGTCTTGTATTCATTTAATTGAGATAAACAGTAGTGGCTACGCACAGCCAATACAGTCAGCATTTTCCCGAATCAAAAATTCAATGTTTCAGGCATTATTTTTGCCGAAATCTTTTATCGCCATTCCGAAACAATTACGCGATTCGAAATTATCGATTTAATATCATCACCGAACGCCATATTAAAACCTCACCTCGGCGAAACCACGATGGCCGCCCGCCGGTTCTGCGCGCGGCCCGCCGGTGTCCGGTTGTCGCCCACCGGGTCGAGCTTCCCTTTCCCGACGACCGCGATGCGCTTCGGATCGAGCCCGATATCGACGAGCTCGATCGCCACCACCTCGGCACGACGCCTGGACAATTCCACGTTATATGCATCCGCCCCCTCGTCGTCCGAGTAACCATAGACCCGCACCCCGTTGATCCCGGCCGAATGGAGCGTGCGTCCGATCCGCTCGACGATCCGCCGCACATCGGGCTTGAGGTTGTAGCGATCGAAATCGAACAGGATCGGTCCGGTCGAACCGAATTCGAAACCCTGCTGGGTTTCCTGGAAACCGGCCGACTTGAGCGCCGTGACCTGCGTCTGCGTCAGCCCGCGATGAAGCGGCGGCGTCTTGCAACCGCCCAGCACCATGCACAGCAGCAGCGCGCCGCCGATGCACATCCGCCCAATGCTCACAGGAAACGGGTTTTCCATCATCGCATCCCCTTAAAACGCGCCCGCCATGCACGCACGGTTTCAAACCGCTGCGACAACCCCGCCCTCTGCACGACGCGATAACCCTCAAGCCGGCCCGGCGACCCCTTCAGCCAACTGCCACGACCCCGGCCGGGCGCGCTTGGCCCGGTACATCGCCGCATCCGCCGCGCGCAGCAAACCGCTCGCGTCCGACGCGTGGTCGGGATACAGCGCTACGCCGGCACTCATCATGGTGGCCACCCTGCGGCCGTCGGACAGCTCGATCGACGGCGCCATGCCGGACAATATCTCGTCGGCGATCCGGACGACACTGTCCGCTTCGGGCACTGCCGCCAGCATCACCGCAAATTCGTCGCCGCCGAGGCGGGCGACCAGATCGGTCTCGCGCACCTGCGTGCGCAGCCGCGACGCGACGCCGATCAGCACCGCGTCGCCGGCATCGTGACCGAGACAATCGTTGATCTCCTTGAAGCGGTCGCAGTCGAGATACAGGATCGCGACCCGCTGGCCCGTCGCATTCGCGTCGCCGAGCGCGCGCGCCAGGCGCGACTCGAACTGCGCGCGATTGGGCAGCCCGGTGAGCGCATCGTGCGTCGCCTTGTGTTCGAGCGACGCGTTTTCGTCGCGCAGCGTGTTCTGCCAGTCTTCGAATTCGTCGAGCAGCGCATTGAAGTCGTCGCCGAGCTCGTTCAGTTCCGCGATCGCCGCCGGCTCGACGCGCCGCGCGAATGCCCGCTCGCGCCGCACCGCGTGCGCGACGCCGGCAAGCGCACGCAGCGGCGCGACGATATTGCGCAGCAGGCGTTTCGAGCTCACGTAGGCGCCGAACACACTGACGGCCAGGCAGCCGAGAATGCCGCCGATGCCGCCGAGCAGGAAGCCGAAGAACTGGTGCCCGCGGCCGCGCACGACGACCTGCCCGACGACGATGCCGTCGTGCACGACCGGAATGGTCACCGGCCCAGGCAGCGCGACGTCGGCCACGATGCGCTCGAGCCGCGCGATCCCGTTGCCGGCCGGCAACTGCCACGTCGCGAACGGCTGGCCGTTGCTGTCGGTGACGACGACCTGCGCGACGTCTTCCTCGCTCGCGATCATCCCGATCGCCTCGTTCGCCGCGACGCGATCGCCGAACACGAGCGCCGCCTCGACCGTATAACCGAGCGAGCGGGCCAGCAGGTTCAGGTTGTTGCCGGCATACGCACGCAATGCGATCACGGCGACCACGATCAACGACACGGCCGCCATCGCGACGGCGACGAACGCGAGGCGCAGGTGCGCGCGGCGCAGCACGCTTTGCAGCGTGGGTCGCGGCATGCGCGAAGGGGAAACGGGGAGCGCGGACCGTGTCATGGCGTCACCGGCCGCCGCGCAAGGTTGAGCACGTTCGGGTGCACGCGTACGCCGCTGCGCGCCACCGCATCGAGATTGATGTCGAACGACACGCGCTCGCCATCGACATTGAGACAGAACATGCCGCCCGCGGTGCAGGACGGATCGTGCTCCGCGATCGTCAGGACCGGATGGCCGGCCAGCGCGCTCCTGACGCGCGTTCTCTCGTCGTTGTTCAAGGTGCCGAGATACACGACGTCGCACGCGATGCCGAGCGACGGATCGTCGAAGCGGACGTGCTGCACGTCGAGCAGCGTCGAGCCGGCCTGCAGCGTATCCGTCAGGCCGCGCGCATAGTCGGGACGGCCGGTGACGCACAGGTGCAGACGAACGGGCATGGTCGGCCAGCGCGTGAAGCTGACGATGCCGAGCACGACCTGACGCACGGCGGCGTCGAGTGTCGGAATGGCGGGATCGGCGCGGCTCGCGGCGGCGACGATGCGCACGGTGTCGGCCGAATCGTCCGCACCGGCGGGAGCCCCGGCGAGTACGGCGGGCGCCGCGCCCAGCACGCAAGCCACCGTGAGCAACGCTTGGCGGCGCAGCGAAGCGGCACGGCCGGGCCGGCCCGTCTTCCGCGCGGCGATCGCCGCCGCGCACGTTGGCGTCGTTGCCGTCGCAAAACCGGCAGCCGCCGCGCACACTTTCGCATCCATGATGGCAACATCCGCTGGCGTCGCTCCGGCGCTGCCTCCCGCCTCCCTCCGTGCGCGAGCAGGCACCGTATCACGCGCACGATTGCTTCATCTTAGGTACAAAGTCGCGCGGACGACCAGTGAGAAACACCCGCCCCAAGCGTCGGATAGCACGTTGAACAAGTGCGGTGCGCGATTTATACAGGCGAATGCCGGACCCGCCGTCGACCCGGTCCAGACGTCGGCGAATTGTTCAGCGGATTGGACGCCCGTATCTGGCGTTCCGCGCCTCGGGACGCACGAGCAAGAATTTCTTTTGTCTCCAACAAAATATCCTCGCTTGTCGTCGTGCACTCCCCACATGACAATCACCCATCCGCCGCATGCCTCAGGAGTTCGTTGAATCAGAAACCGGCATCAGCAGGGATGCAAGATAACGGCTTTCCAGATTTTCCCCATACGGCATCGTGAATTTGGCAAGCCGTCGCGCAATTTCCAACCTGGCAGCAATCCAAAGGAATCCAAAAAATATGAAGCACGGGATCAAGCGCATCATGGCGGCCGCATTATTTTCCACGTGTGCAACGGCAACCATCGGCTACGCGGCCAATGATCGTCAGGACACCGTCAAGAGCGTATCGGACAGCGTCGTCTTGCCGATCATGGCGAAATACGGCATCCCGGGGATGGCAGTAGGAATCGTTGCAGACGGGCAGACGTACGTTTTCAACTACGGCGTCGCATCGCGGCAATCCCGGCGGCCCGTCACGCGCGATACGCTGTTCGAGATCGGGTCCGTCAGCAAGACGTTCACCGCAACGCTTGCATCCTGGGCGCAAGTCACCGGCCATCTTTCGATGACGGACAAGGCCGGAAAGTACCTGCCGAACCTGCAAGGCAGCCCGTTCGGCAACGTCACCCTCGTTGAACTCGGCACACACACGCCTGGCGGAGTGCCTTTGCAGGTTCCAGGCAACATCCGGAACGAAGATCAGTTGATGCGGTATCTGAAGGACTGGCGACCCACCTACTCGCCGGGCGCCTATCGAACCTATTCCAACGTGAGCATCGGGACGCTTGGCCTGATTACGGCGACCAGCATGGGGCAGCAGGACTTCGCCGTGCCGTTGTCCCGTCATCTGCTATCGCCGCTGGGGATGAAGAGCAGCTACGTCGACGTGCCGCGCTCGCGTATGGCCGATTACGCACAAGGCTATACAAAGGACGGCGCGCCGACCAGGATGACCACCGACGTGTTGTCTTCGAAGACGTACGGGATCAAGACGACCGCCGCCGACCTGCTTCGTTTCGTGCAAGCCAACATGGGCGAAGTCAAGCTGGACAAACCGCTTCAGCAGGCAATCACCGACACGCACACCGGCTACTTCAACGCAGGTCCGATGACCCAGGACCTGATCTGGGAGCAGTATCCGTATCCGGTCGCATTGAAGACGCTGACCGAAGGCAATTCCTTGTCGATGGCACTCAATGCAATGCCGGTCGAGGAGATCAAGCCCCCTCGAGCGCCTCAGCAGCAGGTCTGGATCAACAAGACCGGTTCGACCGACGGGTTTGGCGCATACGTGGCTTTCGTTCCTGCCCGGCACATGGGCATCGTCATCCTGGCCAACCGGCACTACCCGAACGAGGAACGGGTCACGGCCGCGTACCGGATCCTGACGTCGCTTGGCCTTGACGGTCGATAAGCGCACACCCCGAATATACTGTCCCGTTTCTTCTCGACGTTTGCCGCCGTGTACTACTGGAACCAGCACAATTTCGAAGGGCTCTTGAAGCTGGCGGAAGCGTTCGATGCACGCCCCGAACTGAAGCCGCTCGCGGACTATTGCCGCTTCCGCGAGCAAGGGCTGCGTCGATATGCATTCGCCGCGCTCGAACGCTTTCTCGACGCTTCGCGCTCGTTTGACAGCACGACGGCCCGGCGCGCCGCCATCGACATCCTCGAGGCCAATGCGCGGACTTCGGAAGCGCATCAGTTCCTCGCGCAACCGCTGACGGCCCGATTCCTGCTGCCGACGTTGCAGACGTGGATGCACGAGGAGCCGGATGCGAACCTGCCGGTCCGGTGGCTTGGCATCCTCGAGCGCGACGATGCACTGCTGGCCGGCGCGCTCGCGATGTGCCCCGACGACGCGCCGGTCCGGAAAATGCTGATCGGGCATGCGCTCGACTCCGTCGACTTCGCGACCCATCATCTCGACGAGTCGCGCTTCATCGGCAGCGTCGATCACGTGCTTGAAAGTCTGGATCGCGCAAGGCGCCTCATCGCCGATGCGCCGGATGCCGCCGCGTTCGCTCGCCTCGCGTCGGAAGTGGACCATTTCGCCCAACTCGTAGCGGACTGGCAAGCGTGGTCACGGAATCCGGTCGGCTCGTTTCCCGAATGGTGCGCGGCGCAAGGGCGGGATTATCGATACGCGGTCAAGATCTATTACAGCAAGTCGTGATGCGGCGTTGTCTGGATTGTGCCGGCCCGCTGTCACTCATCGATGAAGACGGCTATTGAGCTTCCCCTGAAATTTCGCCTTCCAGCAGGTCGTGTATAAACTCGAACCGAGGCGCGCCCCGCCGGTCAGGGTGCGCTGCCGAGTTGCGCGCACGCGCTCGCGGCCATTTCCGGTCCCTGCACCGCGAGGATCTGCCACACGCCAACGCTAACGCGCTGACGCTCCTCTGTCGACGTAGCGGCAAGCAAGGCATCAACTCGCGGCGCCACATCCGGCGCCTGTTGCTTCAGGAACGCATGGTGGCGCGCACGGGACGCCGGCTCCGACTCGTATACGTCACACATACGAACCATGCCGGCGAGGCCGGCCAGATCATCGTCCTTGTCTATCGGGGCTGACGAAACCAGCGCGAACCCCTTCTGCTCCGCCACTGGCAGTTTTCTGTACGCAGCTTCTTGGATTCGCCCGGCGGAAGATGGCGGCAGACCACCAAAGGCTGCGACCACACGACTCCCAGCAGCAATCATGTCGTTTTGGCACGTGCCCTTCTCCGTTGCCGCAACGTACGAGCAAAACGAAACCGACGTCTTGTAGACGACGTCGCTCATGTGCGATACCTCGTCTGCCGTCGCATGGGCTGCACCGGCACAAAATAGAAGCAGGGATAAAGGCATCAATGTGCCTGTGAAGCGATGTGCTTTCATGTCGTTGTTTTCCTCATTGTCAACGCCGATTTAAATCGGACCCACTTTCCGGCGAATCGCCGAAGTAAAACTGGCCCACCCGGGCTCCTGTCACGCGGCTGCCTTCGCGCCCGCCCGCGTGCTCGTTTGTCCTGCTTTGCGCTTGTCCTTCAAGCGGTAGCTCTCACCGCTGATTTGCACGATGTGCGCGTGATGCAGCAGCCTGTCGAGCATCGCGGCCGTTATCCGAACAGCCCCTCGCTCTCGAACAGGCGGTGCATGAAGTTCCAGTCCGTCTCGCTTTGCCGGGTGTACGAGCGATTCGGCAACGGCTGAGATAGCGTGAATCGAAACCGGCCTCGAGCCTCGGGATGCTGGTTCAACACATCGGACACGATGTCCTCGACCGCCTTGTCGGTCCAGATTCTTTGATCCCGTCGAAACTTCAGTACGTGCATCCACGCTTGCAGCGTGATCTGATACGTTGTGAGACTGCCATCGGCGCCCAACCGACGCGCGGTATGGACATAGCCGTGGATTGAGCGATAGCCGCCGCTTGCCTGCTGGATCCAGAGGGTAACGGGCTGGGCGATGAGCTCCTTCAGCTCGATCGTGCTGTCAAGCGACACGACATCCAGCGTAAAAATGTAGTCCCGACCGATCGTCGAATGACCGACCGCCCGTTGCACGACCAGGGCGTTCGGTCCCAGCGGCGTGTCGAGCTTCAACAACCGGTCCTGCTGAATCAGGCCGCCGCGCAATGCGGCAGCCAGGTTCTGCACGTTCATTGTTAGCCTTTCGTTTTTATGCGTGTGCGTCATCCTCCTGAAGCGGCCGCAGGTTCAGGCGGGCGGTGGTCAGCGTGACGGGCTCGAACAACGACATGGCGGTGGGCAGGCAGGAAAAATGGCGGCCCATTAGAACATCGGGGCCGCCGGCCGACAACTGTATGAAGAAACAGTATCGGCATCCGCTATCGGGCACACTTGGCCCTCCGCCCCGGTCCCGGGTATGCTTGATCGCCACACGGGCTCTTCGCCCCCCGTCTTCCGACCACTCGCTTCAGCAAACATCGATGGACTTCGACGTCATCGTTCTCGGCGCCGGCATCGTCGGCGTCTCCGTCGCACTGCACCTGCAGGATCGCGGGCGCAAGGTCGCCCTCGTCGATCGCGGCGCGCCCGGCGAAGGCACGAGCTTCGGCAACGCGGGGCTGATCGAGCGCTCGTCGGTCGAGCCGTATCCGTTCCCGCGCAGCCCGTTCACGCTGATGCGCTACGCGCTGAACCGCTCGACCGATCTCTACTGGCACAGCACGTCGCTGCCCGCGTTCGCGCCGTGGCTCGCGCGTTTCTGGTGGGAATCGGCGCCGCTGCGCCACGCGGCGGCGTCACGCGACATGCTGCCGCTGATCGAGCGCTGCATCGTCGAGCACGACGCGCTGATCGCGCGCGCGGGCGCCCACGCGCTGGTGCGCGCGAACGGCTGGCTCGAAGCATTCCGCACGCCGGCCGCATTCGAGCGCGGCATTGCCGACGCGCAGCTCACCGCGCGCCGCCACGGGCTCGGCATCACGCCGCTCGATGCCGCCGCGCTGCTCGCGCACGAACCGAGCCTCGCACCCGGCTTCTGCGGCGCGTTGCACTGGCTCGATCCGAAAAGCGTCGTCGATCCGGCCGCGCTCGTCAAAGCGTATGCACACCTGTTCGTGCAAGGCGGCGGCACGCTGCTGACCGGCGACGCCGCGAGCCTCGACGCACGCTCGCCCGGCTGGCAAGTCAACACGCACGACGGCACGGCCGCCGCGCCGGCTGTCGTCGTCGCGCTCGGCCCGTGGTCCGACACGGTGTTCGGCAAGTTCGGCTACAAGATCCCGCTGCGCGAGAAGCGCGGTTATCACATGCACTACGCGCCGTCCGCGCGCGGCGTGCCGTCGGCGCCGATCGTCGATCGCGAATACGGGTACGTGATCGCACCGATGAAGCGCGGGCTGCGGCTGACGACCGGCGTCGAGATCGCGCGCCGCCGCGTGCCGCCGACCGGCGTGCAGCTCGAACGGGCGGAACGCGTCGCGCGCCCCGTGTTCGGTTTCGGCGAGCGGCTCGACCCGCAACCGTGGCTCGGCTTCCGGCCGTGCACGCCCGACATGCGCCCGGTGATCGGCCCCGCGCCCGCGCATCGCGGGCTGTGGTTCGCGTTCGGGCACAACCATCACGGGCTGACGCTCGGGCCCGTCACGGGCCGCCTGCTGGCCGAGATGATGACGGGCGAAGCGCCGTTCACCGATCCGGCGCCGTATCGCGCGGATCGCTTCTGAACGGCGCGCGGCAGCGCCGCGTCAGGCTCAATCGCAGGCTCGCCCGAAGATGCGGATCACCGAATCCAGATGCTCGGCCATCGCGCGGCGCGCGGCGTCCGGATCGCGCGCGCGGATCGCGTCGAGGATCGCGCGGTGCTCCAGTTCCGACCGGTGCGGCATGTCGTTCGGCATGTACAGCGACTGCAGCCGCTGGAACATCAGGTCGTACTTGTGCGCGAGCAACTGCTTGATCATCAGCGCATACGCGGCGTTGTCGCTCGCTTCCGCGATGCGGATATGAAACAGCCGGTCGCCCGGATGCGTGAGCGAGCCGCTGCGGTTGTCTTCCTGGTTGCGCAGGAACGCCTCGTGGATGCCGGCGAGCTGCGCGTCCGACCCGTGCGTCGCGGCCAGCGCCGCAGCCTCCGGCTCGATCAGCCGGCGCGCCTGCAACAGTGCGAACGGCGGGATTTCGGTATCGAGATCGAGTGCGATGCCGAGTTCCGGATCGATCTCGATCACCGCGAGCGCGCCGGGCGGCGCGCTCCGTTCGGGCGGCAGCCCGGCCGCTTCGGGATGACGGACCTTCACGCCGTCGCCGACGCGCACGCTGACGAGCCCGCTCACTTCGAGCGCGATCAGCGCTTCACGCACCGACGTGCGCGATACGCCGAACTGTTCGGCCAGTTCGCGCTCGGGCGGCAGGTAGCTGCCCGGCGGAAAATCGCCGGACTCGATCATCGCACTGAGCTTGTCGGCGATCTGCTGGTACAGGCGGCGGTTCTGGATCGGCTGGATGGACATACGCTGAAGCGGGTCGTCGGTTTGGGTGGAGCGGAGCGGCAGGGACACATTCCCGGGCCGCAAACGCTATCGTAATTCTGTAATTCTATATGCCGGCATCGAGGCCGCGCGTCACACCGCCACCCCGTAGCAACGCGCCGCCGTGCCGCCCCACACCGCGCACCGCTCGGGCTCCGACAAGCGCGTCGCCGCCCATCGCTCGACCAGCGCGACGACCTGGTCATACGACGCGGCCAGCAGGCACACCGGCCAGTCCGAACCGAACATCAGCCGCTGCGGGCCGAACGCGTCGAGCGCCGCGTCGAGGCAACGCTCGATCCGGCTGAAGTCCTGCGGCCTCAGGCCCTGCGCCCAGTCCGCCTCCGTCACCAGTCCCGACAGCTTGCACGCGACGTGCGGCAGCGCGCCCAGCTCGCGCAACGCGGCACGCCAGCGCCCGAGCGCCGATTCGTCGCGCTCGAATTCGGCCAGCGCGGGCTTGCCGGCGTGATCGAGCACGAGCCAGTGCGCGTCGTGCCGTGCGCAGAACGCCTGCACGTCCGGCAACTGGCGCTCGAACACGAGCACGTCGTACACGTACCCGTTCGCCTGCAGCCACGCGACGCCGCGCTCGAACGCGGGCCGGGAGACGAACGCGGCGACGTCGCCTTCATCCTGGACCTGATGCCGAAAACCGAGCAGCTTGTCCCGGCCCCACTCGGCCACGTGGTCCGCGAGCCGCGGGGAACCGATATCCTCCCAGCCGACCACCGCCGCGATGTGCGCGTCGTCGCGGGCGAGATCGAGCAGGAACGCGGTCTCGTCGCGCCCGGCGCGCGCCTGCACCGCGATCGACCGGTCCAGCGCGTGCGCGTGCAGGAGCGGATGCAGTTCGTCCGGCAGGCGATCGCGGGCGAGCGCGTTCATGCCCGCGCAGATCCACGGATAGTCGGCCGCGCGATAACGCCAGAAGTGTTGATGAGCATCGATGCGCAAGTCGGTCATGGCGATATCGGTGTGCTCCCTATCGGTCCCGCTCAGTCATACAGCACCGCCGCGATCTTCGGATCGTCGATATTGGTCTTGTCGTACCAGTAGAAACCGGTATCGATGACCTTCGGCAGCTTCTCGCCCTTGATCGCCTTCACGGCCGCCTCGACCGTCTTGTAGCCGATCCCGATCGGGTTCTGCGTGATCGCGCCGGCCATCAGCCCGCTGCGGATCGCGTCCTTCTGCTGCTTGCCCGAATCGTAGCCGACGATCACGACCTTGCGCTTCATTTCACGCACGCCGTTGACCACGCCGATCGCCGAGCCTTCGTTGGTGCCGAACAGCCCCTTGAGCTTCGGGTACGCCTGCAGGATCGACTTCGTCACCTCGGTCGATTTCAGCTGGTCGCCTTCGCCGTACTGCACGGTCACGACGCGAATCTTCGGATAGGCGGACTTCATCCGCTCGAGAAAACCGTCGCGGCGGTCGATGCCGGTGCGGCTCGTCTGGTCGTGCGCGACCACGGCCACTTCGCCTTCGTCGCCGATCAGCGCGGCGAGCTTGTCGGCGGCCAGCGCGGCGGCGGCCTTGTTGTTGGTCGCGGCCGTCGTCACCGGGATGTCGCTGTCGACGCCCGAGTCGAACGCGATCACCGGGATCTTCTCGGCCTGCGCCTTCTTCAGGAGCGGCAGCGCGGCCTTGCTGTCGAGCGCCGCGAAGCCGAGCGCGGCCGGCTTCTTCGCGATCGCGGCCGACAGCATGTCGATCTGCTTGTCGACCATCGCCTCGGTTTCCGGCCCTTCGAACGTCACCTTCACCTTGTAGTCCTTCGCGGCCTGCGTCGCGCCCGATTTCACGGCCTGCCAGAACTGATGCTGGAAGCCCTTCGAGATCAGCGGGATGTAGGTTTCCTGCGCACGCGCACCGGCCGTGACGCCGACGGCGAACGTCAGCCCGACGATCGCATTCAACACCTTGCTCCTGATCACTTCGCGTCTCCTTGTCGTATTGCGGTATTGCGCGTCGGGTCAACGGCGCCGCCGGCGCAGGATGTCGACGTAGACGGCCAGGATGATGATCACGCCCGTCACGACCGTCTGCCATTCCTGCGCGACCGACATGATGCGCAGGCCGTTGGTCAGCACGCTCATGATGAACGCGCCGATGATGGTGCCGACGATGCTGCCCGCGCCGCCCGACAGCGACGTGCCGCCGATCACGACGGCCGCGATCGCATCGAGCTCGTAGCCCTGCCCGAGCGCCGGCTGCGCGGAGTTCAGTCGCGACGCGATCAGCAGCCCGGCGATCCCGCACACCGCGCCGCTGAACGTGTAGACGGCGATCTTCCATGCGTCGACGTTCACGCCGGACAGCCGCAGCGCCTCCTCGTTGCTGCCGAGCGCGAACGTGTAACGGCCGAAGATCGTGCGGTTCAGCACGATCGATGCGCCGATCGCGACGAGGAACAGGATCAGCACCGCGTTCGGGATCGGCAGCGCCGGAATCAGGTTGCCGATCAGCGAATCCTGCGCGATCGACGCGAAGCCCGGCGTGTCGTTGAAGTAGATCGGCCGCGTGCCCGAGATCACCAGCGACAGCCCCTTGAGCAGCATCATCATGCCGAGCGTCGCGATGAACGGCGGCACCTTCATCTTCGCGATCACGAAGCCCGACACGCAACCCGACAGCGCGCCGAAGCCGAGCGCGGCGACGATCCCGACCGGCAGCGGCATCCCCCAATAGGTGAGCACGACGCCGGCCATCACCGCGCAGAACGTCATCAGCGTGCCGACCGACAGGTCGATGCCCGACGTGATGATCACGTAGGTACACGCGACCGCCAGCACGCCGTTTACGGCGGTGGCCTGCAGGATCGTGACGAGGTTGTCGACTTCGAGGAAGTTCGGCGACGCGAAGCTGAAGAACACGATCAGCAGCACGAGGCTCGCGAACGCGAGCAGCTTCTGGCGCGCGGCGGGGTTGAAAAAGCGTGCGCGCAAGCCGGACGCGCCGGCCGGCGCGTCGCCGGAGGCGATCGGAGGAACGGGATGCGTATCGTTGGACATGGTCATCGGTCAGCGTCGGATTCAGGGGATGACGGTCGACTCGCGCTGCGTCGCGAGCTGCATGATCTTTTCCTGCGTGGCGTCGGCCGCGCGCAGTTCGCCGGTCACGCGCCCCTCGCACATCACGAGGATCCGGTGGCTCATGCGCAGCACCTCGGGCAGTTCCGACGAGATCATCACGATCGCCTTGCCGTCGGCGGCCAGCGCGTCGAGCAGCTTGTAGATCTCGCTCTTCGCGCCGACGTCGATGCCGCGCGTCGGCTCGTCGAAGAACAGGATGTCGCAGTCGCGCAGCAGCCACTTCGCGATCACGATCTTCTGCTGGTTGCCGCCCGACAAAAGGCGCGCGGGCTGCGCGACCGACGGCGTGCGGATCGCGAGCTGCCGTACGTACGCATGCGCGGCGTCGCGCATCGCGCGCGCGTCGAGGAACACGCCGCGGCGCACGAAACGGCGCATGCTCGACATCGCGATATTGTTCTGCACGTCCATCCCGACCGCGAGCCCGAAGTGCTTGCGATCCTCGGACAGGTAGCCGATGCCGTGCTTCACCGCATCGGCCGGCGTGCGGATCGTCACGGTCTTGCCGTGCACGCGGATCTCGCCGGCATCGACCGGGTCCGCGCCGAACACCGCGCGCGCGACCTCGGTGCGGCCCGCGCCCATCAGCCCGGCGAAGCCGAGGATCTCGCCGCGCCGCAGCGTGAAGCCGACGTCGCGGATCGCACGGCCGCGCGACAGCCCGCGCACTTCGAGCGCGACGTCGTTCGCGGACGTATCGGGCGGCGTGCGGAATTCCGTCGCGAGCTGGCGGCCGACCATCATCGAGATGATCGTATCCATCGACGTATCCGCCATCGGCACGGTCGCGACGTACTTGCCGTCGCGCATCACGGTCACGCGATCGGCGATCTGGCGCAGCTCGTCCATCTTGTGCGAGATGTAGACGATGCCGACGCCGTTCGCGCGCAGGTCACGGATGATGCGGAACAGCTCCGCGATCTCCGCGTTGTTGAGCGCGGCGGTCGGCTCGTCCATGATCAGCACGCGCGAGTCGAACGACAGCGCCTTCGCGATCTCGACCATCTGCTGCTTCGCGACCGTCAGCCGGCCGACCGGCGTGCGCGGGTCGAGATCGAGCCGCATCCGCTGGAAGATCGCGGCGGCGTCGCGATTCAGCTTGTCTTCGTCGACGAACATGCCGAAGCGCCCGCGCGGCTCGCGGCCGATGAAGATGTTCTGCGCGACGCTCAGGTGGTTCATCAGGTTCAGTTCCTGATGGATGATGCCGATCCCGAGCGCCTGCGCGGCGCGCGGATCGGCGATCTCCACCGCACGGCCGTCCATCCGGATCTCGCCGTCGTCGCGCGGGTACACGCCCGCGAGGATCTTCATCAGCGTCGACTTGCCGGCGCCGTTCTCGCCCATCAGCGCATGCACTTCGCCGGCACGCAGGTCGAAACGGCAATCGTCGAGCGCCTGCACGCCCGGGAAGCGCTTGCCGATGCCGGTCAATGCGATCAGCGGCGGCACGGCAGTCTGGTTCGGGTCGGGTTGCATGGCGCGCTGCCCTCAGCTGATCGCACGGTCGAGATGCGTATAGCCGCCGTCGACGAACAGCCACTGGCCCGTCGTGTGCGATGCGCGTGCCGACAGCAGGAAGACGGCCGTGTCGGCGATCTCGTCGGCCGTCGTGAAGCGCTTGCCGAGCGGCACCTTGCCCGCGATGCCCGCCAGCTTCGCGTCGGGGTCGTCGAAACCGGCGAGCCAGTTCCGGTAAAGCGGCGTCATCACCTCGGCCGGAATCACCGCGTTCACGCGCACGCCGTCGTCGCGCAACGCGACGGCCCATTCGCGCGTCAGCGCGAGTTGCGCGCCCTTCGATGCGCAATAGCCGCTCGTGTTGCCCTGGCCGGTCACGGCCGTCTTCGACGAGACGTTGACGATCGCGCCGCGCGTCGCCTTCAGGTGCGGCACGCAGTAGTGCGCCATCGCGTAGTAGTGGATCAGGTTGCGCTCGAGCGACGCGACGAACGCATCGCGGCCGGCATCGAGCCCGACGCCGTCGTTGACGCCCGCGTTGTTGACGAGGCCGTCGAGACGACCGAAGCGCGCGACGGTCTGCGCAACCGCGTCGCGGCATTGCGCGTCGTCCTGCAACTCGACCGACACGCACGCGGCCTGCGGCTGCTTCTGCACGAGCGCGCGCCAGAACGCGTCGTCGGGCGCGTGGCGCGCGAACACCACCGGAATCGCGCCTTCTTCGGCAAGCCGCATCGAGATCGCGGCACCGATGCCCGACGCGCCGCCGGTCACGATCACGACCTTGTGTTGCAGATTCAAATCCACTTCGCGTCTCCGTCGTTCATGTTGTCGCCGCGTGCCGCGTCAGCCCCGGAACCGGTATTGCTCCAGCGATTCGGGCTTCATCTCGATCGAGAAACCGGGTGCCGTCGGCGGCATGTAGGCGGCGCCGCGCACGACGCACGGTTCGACGAAATGTTCGTGCAGGTGATCGACGTATTCGGTCACGCGCCCTTCCTTCGTGCCGGAAATGCACACGTAGTCGATCATCGACAGATGCTGCACGTATTCGCACAGCCCGACGCCGCCCGCATGCGGGCACACCGGCAACCCGTACTTCGCGGCCATCAGCATCACCGCGAGAATCTCGTTCACGCCGCCGAGCCGGCACGCGTCGATCTGCACGACATCGATCGCGCCGCGCGCGATGAACTGCTTGAACAGCACGCGGTTCTGGCACATCTCGCCGGTCGCGACCTGCACGGGCGCGATCGCTTCGCGGATCGTGCGATGCCCTTCGACATCGTCGGGGCTCGTCGGCTCCTCGATGAACCACGGCCGCGCGAACGCCAGTTCGCGCACCCAGTCGATCGCCTCGTCCACTTCCCACACCTGGTTCGCATCGATCATCAGCTTGCGGTCCGGGCCGATCACTTCGCGCGCGATCGTCACGCGGCGAATATCGTCTTCCAGGTTCGCGCCGACCTTCAGCTTCACGTGGTCAAACCCGGCTTCGACGGCTTCGCGGCACAGCCGCCGCAGCTTGTCGTCGCTGTAGCCGAGCCAGCCGGCCGACGTCGTGTAGCACGGGTACCCCTCCCGCTCCAGCGTGGCGATGCGTTCCGCCCTGGCCGGCGCCTGCCGCCGCAGGATCGCGAGCGCCTCGTCCTCGGTGAGGCAGTCGCGCAGGTAGCGGAAGTCGATCGCGCGCACGAACGCCTCCGGCGACAGGTCGGCAACGAGCCGCCATAGCGGCTTGCGTTCGGCTTTCGCCCACAGATCCCACACCGCGTTGACGACGGCCCCCGTCGCCAGATGAATCGCTCCCTTGTCGGGGCCGATCCAGCGCAGCTGGCTGTCCGACGTGACGTGCCGCCAGAAACGGCCCATGTCCGCGCGAATCCAGTCGAGGTCGAGGCCGACGACGAGGTGACGCATCGCGTCGATCGCCGCGCAGCAGATCTCGTTGCCGCGCCCGATGGTGAACGTGAGGCCGTGACCTTCGAGCCCGTCGCGGTCGGTTTCGAGTACGACGTACGCGGCCGAATAATCGGGGTCCGGGTTCATCGCATCGGAGCCGTCGAGCTGGCGCGAGGTCGGGAAGCGCACGTCGAGGACGCGCATCGATCGAATGATAGGCATGACGAATCGTCCGCGAAAGGGAATCAGGCCTGCACGGTGCGCTGGCGTTGCTCGCCGAGCCCGTCGATACCGAGCGTGATCACCTGCCCGGCGCGCAGATAGACGGGCGGCTTCTGCCCGAGGCCGACGCCCGGCGGCGTGCCGGTCGAGATCACGTCGCCCGGCTGCAGGCTCATGAAGCGGCTCAGGTAGCTGATCAGGTGCGGCACGCGGAACACCATCGTCGCGGTCGTGCCGTTCTGGTAGCGATGGCCGTCGACGTCGAGCCACAGCCGCAGTGCATGCGGATCGGGCACTTCGTCGGCCGTCACGAGCCATGGGCCGAGCGGGCCGAACGTGTCGTTGCCCTTGCCCTTGTCCCACGTGCCGCCGCGCTCGAGCTGGAATTCACGCTCCGACACGTCGTTCACGACGCAGTAGCCCGCCACGTGCGACAGCGCGTCGGCTTCCGCGATATAACGACCGCCCTGGCCGATCACCACGCCGAGCTCGACCTCCCAGTCGGTCTTCTCCGAGCCGCGCGGAATCTCGACGTCGTCGTTCGGCCCCGAGATCGCGCTCGTCCACTTGCCGAACACGACGGGCTCCTTCGGCACTTCCATCCCCGATTCGGCCGCGTGGTCGGAATAGTTGAGCCCGATGCAGATGAACTTGCCGACGCGGCCGACGCACGCGCCGAGCCGCGGCGCGCCGCCGACGAGCGGCAGCGTCGCCGGGTCGATGCCCGCGAGGCGCGCGAGCGACGCGGGCGCCAGCGCATCGCCGGCGAGATCGTCGATCACGCCCGACAGGTCGCGGATGTGGCCTTGCGCATCGAGCAGGCCCGGTTTTTCATGGTGCTTCGCGCCGTATCGGAGCAGTTTCATGTCGTCGGGTATGAGGAAGGTGAAGGTTGCGACGTGCGGTCAGTTAGACACGGTCAGTTCGACCAGCCGCCGTCGATCAAATGGATCGCGCCGGTCGTGAACGACGCTTCGTCGGACGCGAGGTACAGCGCGAGCGCGGCCACTTCGTCCGCGGTGCCGATGCGGCCGATCGGCTGGCGCGCGATGAACGCTGCGCGCACCTCGTCGGCCGACACGTCGCGCATGCGCGCCTGGTCGGCGATCCGCTGCTCGAGCGACGGCGATTCGATCGTGCCCGGGCAGATCGCGTTGCAGCGGATGCCGCGCTCGACGAAATCGGCGGCCACCGCCTTGGTCAGGCCGATCACGGCCGCCTTGGTCGTCCCGTAGACGAAGCGGTTCGGCACGCCCTTCACGCTCGACGCGGCCGACGCCATGTTGACGATCGACGCGCCGCCCGCGTCGAGCATCGCGGGCAGCAGCGCGCGAATCAGGCGGTACATCGACGTGACGTTCAGGTTCAGCGAGAACGCCCATGCGTCCTCGTCGCAGTCGAGGATCGAGCCGTGGTGGACATAGCCCGCGCAGTTGAACAGCACGTCGAACGGGGCTTGCGCGGCCGCCAGCCCGGCCACGTCGCGCGCGCTCGTCACGTCGAGCCGCTGCGTCGCCAGCGCGCCGCCCGCGCCCTGCGCGTCGGCCGCGAGCCGCGCCAGCGACGCCTCGTCGATATCCGTCGCCAGCACGTCGGCGCCCTCGCTCGCGAACCGCAGCGCGGTCGCGCGGCCGATACCCTGCCCGGCCGCCGTCACCAGCGCGCGTTTGCCCTGCAATCTCATGAGCGACTCTCCCGATGGAGGCCGGCAGCGCGGCCGGCTGATTGGCACAAAGGACTAAAGGTCCAACCAATCATAGGAAGCGATCGGCGATTTGTCACGGAAATGGGATTCAGTGTTTTCCCGGGGACGGAAATGGGGATTTCGGCGGGCATTCGCCTTATTCGCAGCGGCCCGCCGCGTCAACCTGTCAGAAACGTCATGTTGGCGTCAGCGTCGCAACGGGCGCGCCGCGCGATCATGCCGATGCCGGGTCGCGCTGCCGGCGACGCCGCGCTTTTCCGCCCGCCGACGATCGTCGCGGGCACTCCGTCCTGCGCGGCTCCGCCCGCGTCTGAGCGAGCAGACGCGGCGGCGCAACCCGCTTTTTCCGCCCCGGACTTCAGGTCCGGGGCGTTTTTGTCTATGGTTTTCCAAGAAAATAAGCGTGGATTGTTTCTAAATCGGCAAAAGGTAATTTGAGCCAGACAGGATGTTTTTTCCGGTCACAGACGCTTACATTTAGCGCACCACTCATGGAAACCGCTACGGATTCGCCATCGGGTAGTGACATCCACTGCCACGGCCGAACCGCACGAGCTTTAGGAAACGGCAAAATGAAGGCCTCCAAATCCCTGCCTGTGCTCGATCCCGCCGACGTCCACGTCGAAATCCTCGAACGTTCCGATACGCTGCTCGTCGTCCGCTGGGTCGAGCCCGGCCGCTGTCACTACGGTGAGCAGCGCTGGCGCCGCCGCTTCGCGCAACGCACCGGCACATGCGCGCTGTCGCGCCAGGTCATCCAGCGCGGCGACGAAGTCTTCCGCCCGGCCGAACGCCCCGCGCCCGCGAACGCGGCCGCGATGATCTCCGCCGCCGAAGTGCTCGCGCTGGCCGGCGGCAAGTAACGCCCCGATCCGGCGTTGGAAGCGCCGATCCATTTCCCTCGTTTGTCTGTCCCGCGGACGCGCATTATCGTTACATCGAACAATGTAATGATTGCGCGGTGCGGCGCATGGCGCCGCCGGCGCGCGTTTTCGTCATGCTTGTTGCGCCGTTTGAAACGAAAGCTCATTGAAAGCGTAGTTCGACGCTTTATTTTTACCGCCCAGGAAACAATCTATCGTCAAAATCAGCGTTTACCCTGAACCTTCCGATGACTAAGATTTGATCAATCGCTTAAGACATGGTGTCGAGAGCGAACTCAATAAAACACCGGAGGTCATCATGAAATCGCTCGTTTCCGCAGTCGTTGCCGCTGCCGCCCTGTCCGCTTCGTTCGGCGCATTCGCCCAAAGCACCGTGACCCGCGCGCAAGTGCGCGACGAGCTGGTCCAGCTCGAGAAGGCAGGCTACAAGCCGGGCCTGTCGAGCCCGTACTACCCGAACGACATCCAGAGCGCCGAAGCGCGTGTTCATGGTGCCGACACCAGCGGCTACGGCGCGCAAGCCGCGCCGGTCGTCCGCGCAGGCAGCCCGGCCGCCGCAACGTCGTCGAACGCTCGCGACTCGATCTTCTTCGGCCAGTAAGCCGATGCGCCCCCGGCGGGCGCCGCGCGTCGCGCGATCCGCATCCGGACGAGCCCTCGAACAGGGCTCGTCTTTTTTGTGAACGACATACCTCCGCCGCCCGGCAGCGGGTGGCTTCGCCCGGGCGCCTTGCGTCCGGGCGCTTTTTCGCCGGCGCGACCGCTCATGCCGTGGGCGTCGCCGCGCGCGACAGCACCCGCCACCGCGACAGCAATTCGTCGCGATCGACGTAGCAGCCCTGCAGATGCCGGCGGCCGGTTGACGGATCGAACTCGGTGCGCGCATGCAGCACGCGCCGGTTGTCGAACGCCCACATGTCGCCCGCCCGCAGCCGGCGCTGCACGCGAAAGCGCGGCTCGCGCGCAAGCGCAAGGAACCGCCGGTACGCACGGTAGATCGCCGGCATCGACGCGGCAGGCGCATCGAGCGGCCCGCGCAGGAAGTTCGCGACGCGCACCTCGGTCACGTTGCCGCGCGCATCGAGCCCGATCACCGGCGCCGAGCAGCGATAGTCGCTGTTCGCACTCTTGTTCCAGAACTCGAACGGCGTCGACGCGAGCAGAGCGAAATCGTCCGGATATGCGTCGCGCAGTGCGTCGGCGAGCGCGAAGCCGTCGAGGAACACGCTGTCGCCGCCGGTCGCATCGTTCGCCAGGCAATGCAGGAACTGGACGCCCGGCTGCAGCTCGCGGGTCGGCAGATCGGTATGCGGCGGCAGGTTCAGCGACGTATACGCATTGCTGTCCGGGCGCGGCTTCGATTCGACGTCGAACAGCACACCGAAATTGCTCTCGCGGATCAGGCCGATGCGGCGCGCGATCGCGTCGACGCGCCCGCGCTCGGCCGGCACGCCTTCGACGAGCGTCAGCCCGGTGCGCTGGAGCGCGCCGAGCCACGCGCGCAGCGCCGCGTCGTCGTGCATCACGTCGCGCCACGCGAATCCCGCGATCGCGTCCGGATCGTCGCCGCTCCATACATGGCGCCCCTGCGCCGCGTGACGCTCGGCGCGCGACGCGTCGTCGTAGGCGTGCGCCCGGAGCCAGCCGGGCGGCCACGCGCTGCGGTGGCCGTCGCGCCATTCGACGTGCAGCGCGCCGTCGCGGCCCACCTGCACGCCGCGCACCGCGAGCGCGTCGGGCGCATCGACGATCTCGAACACCTGCTCGCGGGTCTGCGCATGCACGCAGGCCGGACACGAACAGGTGTCGCGCAGCCAGTCGAAATGAAACGGCGATCGTCGCGTGTCGCTCCACGCGACGCTCACCAGCCCGTCGCCGAGCGTCGCGGCCGCGATCGTCACGTCGGTGGAAAACGTCCGCCAGTCCTCGATACGCTGTTGCGCTGCCTGCATCGTTGCCTCCTCGAATCGAACGCTACGCGCACGGCGCGCGCAGGAAATCGCCGACCGTCCGGTGCATCCGCGCCGCCTGCGGGCTCGTTCCGAGCGCGCGCCAGCAGCCGTGCACCAGCCCCTCTCCCATCCAGTAGTGCGCGGCACCGCCGGCCGCGCGAATCCGTTCGACGTACACGCGCGCATCGTCGCGCAGCGGATCGTGTTCCGCGCCGATCGCGAGGACGGGCGGCAGGCCGTCGAAACGCGCGGCGTCGAGCGGCGCGGCCACGTCCGACCGGCCGTCCAGCTGGCCGCTCCAGTACAGCGCGCGATAGCGATGGACGTCGTCGAGCGTCAGCATCGGCGCGTGCGCTTCCGTTTCGCGCGCGGGCGATTGCGGTTCGAACCCGAGCATCGGATAGACGAGCGCGATGCCGTCGATGCCCTCCTCCCCCGCATCACGCAGCGCTGCCGCGACGGCCGCCGCGAGCATGCCGCCCGCGCTGTCGCCCGCGAGCGTCAGCGGATGCGCGCACGGCCCGAACGGCAGCCGTTCCGCGAGCGCCGCGCGGACGACGGCAACGCAATCGTCGAGCGCGGCCGGCGCGCGATGCTCGGGCGCCAGCCGGTAGTCGACCGCGATCACGTCGAGCCCCGTATCGGCCGCCAGGTGCGCGGTGATCAGCGCATGACTGTCGAGCGAGCCGACGACGAAGCCGCCGCCGTGAAAGAACAGCACCGTGCCGCGCGGCGCCGCGTGCGCGTGCCGGTAGCGGCGCAGTGCAATGACACGGCCGTCCGGCGCGCGCCACGCGCCGTCGTCCTGCACGATTCCCGGCGGCAGCGCGGCCGGCGTCCACTCGGCCGCGAAGCGGTCGTAGAGGCGGCGCTGCTCGGCCGGCGAGCGTACGGCCGCGTCGGCCGGATACCACGCGTCGACGGCGGCGACGAACGCCGCGATTTCCGGTTCGAGCATCGTTCGCGCGCCGCGCTAGCGGTGTGGCGGCAAGCCGATCACGCGGCCCGCATACGCAGGAGCCGCGCACTCGCGCTGCAACGCATGCAGCGCGGCGAGCTGCGCGGCCACGTCGTCGTCGAACGGCGCCGATTTCGCGCCGTCGCGCGTATCGACGTGCAGCAGCATCTGCTCGCTCGCCGATACCGCATCCTCATGCCCGTCCGCGAACAGCTCGAGATACAGGTGCAGCCGCTTCGCGTCATGCGCCAGCACGCGCGCATCGACACGCACCTGCGTGCCCTCCTTGATCTCGTGCAGGTAGTTCACGTGCGCTTCGAGCGTGTAGACCGAGCGGCCCCGCTCGCGACGCATCGTCGAGGCCGATGCGATCCAGCAGCGCATCGGTCGCGAAGCTGAAGATCAGCAGGTAGAACGCATCGCGCAGGTGGCCGTTGTAGTCGACCCATTCGGGCCGCACCACGTCGCGGTATATCGTCAGCGGAGTATCCGTCATATCTAGTCCTCGAATCGCATCCCGTGCCGCGCCTTCACCGCGGCGATCGACTTCAGCACCTCGGTGATGCACTCGTCGCGATAGCGCTCGAGTTCCTTGATGCTGCGCGTGCCCTGCTGTTCGGTCGTGCCTTCGACGACGCTGTCGATCAGCGCATCGGTGAGCGTGGGCGCGACCAGTTTCGTCCACGGCAGTTCGAGCGCGGGGCCGAACTGCTGCATGAAGTGTCGCATGCCCGCGTCGCCACCGGCGAGCGTGTAGGTCAGGAAGGTGCCCATGAACGACCAGCGGATGCCCGCGCCGAAGCGGATCGCGTCGTCGATCTCGCCGGTCGTCGCGACGCCTTCGTTGACGAGGTGCAGCGCCTCGCGCCACAACGCTTCGAGCAGCCGGTCCGCGATGAAGCCCGGCACTTCCTTGCGCACGTGCAACGGCCGCATGCCGAGCTTGCGATAGATCTCCATCGCGCCTTCGACCGCTTCCGTCGACGTGCGCGCGCCGCCGAGCACCTCGACGAGCGGCAGCAGGTAGACGGGATTGAACGGGTGGCCGACCACGCAGCGCTCCGGATGCGTCGCCCGCGCGTAGAAATCCGTCGGCAGCAGGCCCGACGTCGACGACGCGATGATCGCGTCGGGTTTCGCCGCGCGGCTGATCTGCTCGTGCAGTTCGAGCTTCAGCGCCTCGCGCTCGGGCGCGCTTTCCTGGATGAAATCGGCATCGGCGACGCACGCCTCGATCGTCTCCACGAAGCGCAGCCGCGCGGGATCGGCGCCGGGCTCGAGGCCGACGCGCTCGAGCGCGGGCCACGCGTTCGCGACGTTCGCGCGCAGCCGTTCCTCCGCGCCCGGCGCGGGGTCCCAGACGACCACGTCGAGACCGTGCGCGAGCGCGCGGGAAATCCATCCGCTGCCGATCACGCCGGTGCCGATGGCGGCGAACGTCTTGATGTCGGTCTTCACAGCCATGTCAACGCATCCTTGAAATCGGGTGAAGTGAGACGGCGGGCTTCGCGTCGAAGCCGCCGCCGTCCTGCAATGGAAAGGTCAGGCGAACTCGACGACCGCTCGGCGTTCGAGCGGACGCTCGCCCCGCGCGGGCAAGCCGAGCTTGCGGCGGCCTTCGGCCGGCGTCAGCACACGGCCGCCGAGCCGTTCGACGATCTCTCGCGCGCGCTCGACGAGCGTGCCGTTGGTCGCATGCACGCCGCGATCGAGCCAGATGTTGTCTTCGAGGCCGACGCGCACGTGGCCGCCGAGCAGCATCGCCTGCGCGACCATCGGCATCTGCATGCGGCCGATCCCGAAGCCCGCCCAGTGCGCACCCGGCGGCAGGTTGTCGACCATCGCCTTCATCGTGCCCGTATCGGCCGGCGCGCCCCACGGAATGCCGAGGCACAGCTGGAACAGCGGCGGATCGTCGAGCAGCCCTTCCTTCAACAGTTGCTTCGCGAACCAGAGATGGCCCGTGTCGAAGATTTCCAGCTCCGGCTTCACGCCGAGTTCCTGGATGCGCTTCGCGCCGGCGCGCAATTGCGCGGGCGTCGACACGTAGATGTAGTCGCCGTCGCCGAAATTCAGCGTGCCGCAGTCGAGCGTGCAGATTTCGGGCAGCAGCTCCTCGACATGCGCGAGGCGCGTGAGGCCGCCGACCAGGTCGGTGCCCTTGCCGAAACGCATCGGGTCCTCGCCCGGGCCGATCTCGAGATCGCCGCCCATGCCGGCCGTCAGGTTGATGATCACGTCGACGTCGGCCGAGCGGATCCGGTCGACCACCTCGCGGTACAGGTTCGGGTCGCGGCTGCCGCGCCCCGTCTGCGGATCGCGCACGTGGCAGTGCGCAACCGTCGCGCCGGCCTTCGCGGCCTCGATCGCGGCGGCCGCGATCTCCTTCGGCGTGACCGGAATCGCCGGATGCTTGCCGACCGTATCGCCCGCGCCGGTGACGGCGCAGGTGATGATGACTTCGTGGTTCATGCTGGTTGCCTCGCTTGACTCGGGTTGTGTCGCATTGCGGGTGTTTCGTCAGGGCGCGCCGCGCGCGGCGCGCGGGCCGTCACAGGCCGAGATACGCCTTCACGGCCGGCAGCCCGTCCTTGCCGTCGAACGTCTTGACGCCCGCGAGCCACGGATCGAGCACCTGCGGGTTCTTCTTCAGGTACGCCTTCGCGGCGTCGGCCGGCTTCGTCTTGTTCATCACCGACTGCATCAGCTGGTTCTCGAGCTGCGTCGAGAAGCGCAGGTTCGTGACGAGCTTGCCCGCGTTCGGGCAGCGCGCGATGAAGTCGGGCGCCGTCAGCGTGTACACGCGCGCTTCGCCGTAATTCGGCCCGAACGCCGCGTCGCCGCCGGACAGGTAGTTCATGCTCAGCTGGATGTTCATCGGATGCGGTTCCCAGCCGAGGAACACGACCCACTTCTTCTCGCGGATCGCGCGCTCGACCGTCACCAGCATCCCGGCCTCGCTCGATTCGACGAGCTTGAAGCCGCCGAGCCCGTACTGGTTCGTGTCGATCATCTTCTGGATCGTCGCGTTCGCGCTGCTGCCCGGCTCGATCCCGTAGATCTTGCCGTCGAGTTCGGCACGGTGCTTCGCGATGTCCTCGAAGGTCTTCAGGCCGGCCTGGTATTCGTAGCTCGGCACCGCGAGCGTCGCCTTCGCGCCCGCCAGGTTCGGCGGTTCGACGACGTTGATCGACTTGCTGTCGAGGAACGGCTGGAGCTGCTTCTGCTGCACGGGCCACCAGTAGCCGAGCGACACGTCGAGCTGCTTGCTCTTGAGACCTGCGAACGAGATCGGCACCGACGCGATCGTCGTGGTCGGCTTGTAGCCGAGCGCCTCGAACACGGTCGACGCGAGCGCCGTGGTCGACGTGATGTCGGTCCAGCCGATATCCGCGAAACGCACGGTGCGGCAGGTCACGGGGTCCGCGTCGGCCTGCGCAGCGGTCGACCACACACCTGCCGCCAGCAAAGCCGCGCAGAGCACGGCGATCGTTCTCGACTTCATGGTTCCCTCCCGGTTCGACTCAGTGAGCAGCGGGTGTGCGGGATGCGTCCCGGCCTGCATCGTGGACTCAAAAGTAACGGGCCATATTCGCCGCAAGGCGACCGCCGGCGACATTTTCTTGACTGGGTGCGACTATGCGGAGAAACCACTAGATCGACTGGCGGCCTTGTCGGGCGGGGACGAGCGGCCGGTCGAATATTGTCCGCGCTTGTCCCGTTGCGCCGCCGGCGCTACGCTGCGGTCGTCCAACCCTGCCCGCCACCATGCCCGAGGATTTCCACTTCCTGCTGCTGCCCGGCTTTTCCGCGCTCGGCTTCATGTCCGCGGTCGAACCGCTGCGCGTCGCGAACCGCTTTCGCACGGAGCTCTACCGCTGGCACGTGATCAGCGCCGACGGCGCGCCCGTCGCCGCGAGCAACGGCATTCCGGTCGCCGCGGAGGCCGCGTATGCGGACGTCGAGCGCGTCGGCACGGTGTTCGTCGTCGCCGGCTTCGATCCGCTCGTGTGCTACACGCGCGCGATCGGCGACTGGCTGCGCCGCCAGCACCGTCATGGTGCAACGCTCGGCGGCATCGACACGGGCAGCTTCGTGCTCGCGGAAGCCGGGCTGTTCGACGCGTCGCAGCCGCTCACGCTGCACTGGGAAGCACTGGCCGCGTTCCGTGAACGCTACCCCGGCCTGAATGCGACGCAGGAGCTGTTCGAGATCGACGACCGGCGCATCACGTGCGCGGGCGGCACCGCGTCGATCGACATGATGCTCGACCTGATCGGACGGCGGCACGGCGCCGATCTCGCGGCGGCGATCTCCGAGCAGTTCGTGGTCAGCCGGATCCGGCAGCGCTCCGACAGCCAGCGGCTCGAGATCGCCGCACGCTACGGCGTGCACAACCGCAAGCTGATCCAGGTGATCGGCACGATGCAGCGGCACATGGAAAACCCGCTCGGCTCCGATGCGCTCGCGCAGGAGGTGTCGATCACGCGGCGCCAGCTCGAACGGCTGTTCAGCGCGACGCTGAACGACACGCCGACGCACTTCTACCTGAACCTGCGGCTCGATCGCGCGCGTGAACTGCTGCAGCAGACCGACATGAGCATCACGTCGGTGTGCGTCGCGTGCGGGTTCGAATCGCCGTCGCATTTCTCGCGCACGTATCGCGCGCGATTTGGCCTGAGCCCGCGCAGCGACCGTCGCGCGCTGCGCTGACGCGCCCGCGCACAAAACAGCGGAATATTGCGCAATTCCGCATCATTTCCAGCCGCTCGATGAACAATCACGCCAATTGCTCGACGAATCGAAGCGTGCTTCGAAAATAATTTGCAATGTTCACGAAAATGTTCTGTAACATGTAAAAAAAATAGATAGGCAGCCTAACGAGGCGAACACGCCGGCCGACGCGAGTCGAGCATGCAGGCTGCCACTCCAACTTTGATCCGAGGGGTATGACATGACGATGCTCGATTCGCCGTCGCCGCACCTGCCTGCCGTCCGTTTCTCCCCGTCTTTCGCCGTCCGGCGGTCCGTTCGCATTCCACCTCTTTCCTGTTTCGCTTCGACCTGACGCTTAGCTCTCCTTAGTCAGTCGCAGCGCCGCAACGCGCGTCGACGCGCCGGCTTTCACAAGCCGGCGCGCGGGCCGTGTCGTGCCTGCGCCTCGCGAGGGCGCGGGCTTCCCCAACCGTTGAATCGAGGATCACGTATGCAGACATCACGCAAAGCACTGCCGTTGGCACTGAGCATCGCGCTGGGTTTCGGCGTCGCAACCAGCTCCGCCGCCGACCACAAGAACGGGGACCCGCAGGCGTCGAGCCTGCGCGAAAGCCTGACACGCGGCGTCGCGCCGCCGGCCGCGAAATCGGATGCGCCGAACGGTCAGTTCCGCGCGGACGGCGTCGCCGTCACGCTGTACAACCCCGCGTATCGCGCGAAGAAGGCCGCCGCGACGCCCGCCGCCACTGCGCGCGACTTCGTCGCGTCGCAGGCCGCGCAGCTCGGGCTCGACGCGACCGCGCTCGCGAGCCTCGTCGTCACGTCGGAGCGCAGCGACGCCGACTTCACCGTCGTGCGCCTGCAGCAGCAGGCAGCCGGATTGCCCGTGTACGGCAGCGACATCGCGGTGACGGTCGCGAAGGACGGCCGCATCCTCTATGTCGCGAGCAACACGATCAACGGCGTGGTCGCGAAGTCGGGCAAGACGCAGGCCGTCGACCAGCAGCAGGCACTCGACCGCGCACGCGCGTATCTCGGCGTGAGCGGCTTCACGAACCTGGATGCGCAGCTCGTCGCCTTCGTCGACAAGGCCGGCACGCATACCGCGTGGAAAGTGCGCGGCCGCCCGAACGACGGCCCGAAAGGCGACTGGGAACTGCTGATCGACTCGGGCAGCGGCGAAGTGCT
This sequence comes from Burkholderia cepacia, assembly GCF_001718835.1. Taxonomy (NCBI): domain Bacteria; kingdom Pseudomonadati; phylum Pseudomonadota; class Betaproteobacteria; order Burkholderiales; family Burkholderiaceae; genus Burkholderia; species Burkholderia cepacia. The sequence continues at coordinate 2,704,785 of NZ_CP013444.1, forward strand.
GCGCGCCGAGGACAAGGCGTTCTACGCGACCGACGGCACGGGTTTCGTGTTCCGGCCCGACCCGCTGTCGCCGACCAAGAGCAGCTACGGCAGCACGGGCTACAAGGACGGCAACGACGCCGATTCGTCGCAACTCACCGCCGCGCGCGTGCGCGTGACGCTGAAGGATCTCGCGCAGTCGGGCTCGACCTACAAGCTCTCCGGCCCCTACGCGTCCTGCGTCGATTTCGACGCGCCGCGCGACAACGCATGCCCCGTGCAGTCGACGCCCACGTTCGAATTCACGCGCGGCAACCTGTATTTCGAGGCGGTGAACGCGTACTACCACATCGACACGTTCCTGCGTTACGTGAACCAGACGCTCGGCATCAAGGCGCTGCCATACCAGTACACGGGCGGCGTGCAGTACGATCCGCACGGCGAATCGGGCGACGACAACTCGTCGTATTCGTCGAGCAGCGGCCGGCTGACCTTCGGGCAAGGCGGCGTCGACGACGCGGAGGACGCGGACGTCGTGATCCACGAGCTCGGCCACGGTATCCACGACTGGGTGACGAACGGCGGCCTGTCGCAGCAGGAAGGGTTGTCGGAAGGCACCGGCGACTATCTCGCCGCCGCGTACAGCCGCGACTTCAACCAGTGGAGCCCGTCGGATGCGCAGTACCACTGGGTCTATAACTGGGACGGCCACAACGAGTTCTGGGGCGGCCGCGTGACCAACTGGAACGTCGGGCGCACTTATGCGCAGGCGCGCGGCGCGGAGATCCATACGGCCGGCCAATACTGGGCGTCGTGCAACCTCGTCGCGCGCGACGCGATCGGTGCGCAGGCGATGGACAAGGCGTTCCTGAAGGGGCTGTCGATGACCAACAGCTCGACCAACCAGAAGGCCGCCGCGCAGGCGGTGCTGACGGCCGCGTCCGCGCTCGGCTACAGCAACGCGCAGCTCACCGCGATCGGCAATGCGTACAACCAGAGTTGCACGTACGGCGTGACCGTACCGAAGAAGTCGTAATCCCGCAGCAGGCGGGGGCGCATCGCACGACCTGCGAGGCGCCCCGATTTCTCGACATCACTACCCTGATGAGATCGAACATGCCTACTTCATCGCTGAAACAATTGAGCGCCGCGCTGGGCGGCATGCTGCTGACCGCCGCCGCGCACGCGACGCCGGTGTGGATCACGCTCGGCGACGGCGCCTACCGCCAGCTGCAGCGCATCGATGCCGGCGCGACGGCGCGGTACACCACGACGGTCCCGGCCGGCCAGGCCGCCGACGGCACCGCCCGCCGCGACACCGTCCACGTCGTGCAGGTCGACGACGCCGTGCTGGGCGAGCTCGCGCACGCGGTGCACCGCAGCCGCGGCCACGGGCCCGGCTATGTCGTACACGACTCGTTCGACGACGCGCGCCAGGCACTGCAGCCGCTGCCGCTCGCGAAACAGGCCGCGCCCGAGTACAAGGTCGCGGACTCCCAGCAGATCCGCAACTGGGTCCAGCAGCTGCAGGCCAGCAACATCGTCGGCACGATCACGTCGCTGTCCGGCTTCACGAACCGCTACTACACGACGTCGCACGGCGTCGCCGCGTCGGACTGGCTCGCGCTGCAGTGGAAACAGCTGGCCGGTTCGCGCGCCGACATCACCGTCGAGCAGTTCTCACACACGGGCTTTCCGCAGAAATCCGTGATCCTGACGATCCGCGGCAGCGATCCGGCCGCGGGCACCGTCGTGCTCGGCGGCCACCTCGATTCGACGGTCGGGCGCACGACGGAAAACACGCGCTCGCCCGGCGCGGACGACGATGCGTCGGGCATCGCCAGCCTCACCGAAGCGCTGCGCGTGCTGCTGGCGAACAACTACCGGCCGAAGCGGACGATCAAGTTCGTCGGGTATGCGGCCGAGGAAGCCGGCCTGCTCGGCTCGAAGGCGATCGCGAAGCAGTTTCGTACGCAAAACGTGAACGTGGTCGGCGTGCTGCAGCTCGACATGACGAACTACAAAGGCGACCCGAAGGACATCTACCTGATCACCGACTACACGAACGCGTCGCAGAACACCTACCTGACGAACCTGGCGAAGACCTACCTGCCGGAACTCGCGATCGGCACGTCGCAGTGCGGGTATGCGTGCTCGGATCATGCGTCGTGGAATGCGCAAGGGTATCCGGCGTCGTTCCCGTTCGAGGCCGATCAGAACGACAGTCCGTATATCCATACCGTGAACGACACGCTGGAGAATTCGGACCGGCAGGCGAACCACGCGCTGAAGTTCGGCAAGCTGGCGCTGGCCTACGCGGTCGATCTCGGCGACGGCGGCACGGCAGTGAGGCCATGACGGCGCGCGGCTGAGCCGCTCGCAGGCGCGAAAGCGAAACGGGCGCAAAACGGGCGCGAGCGGCTGTTCGCGCCCGTCGTCGCATCCGATAGAATCACCGCTCGCTTTCCACGCGCCGCCGTGCGCCCATCGACCATGAAAGATACCGACCGCTCCCTCGACGACCTCGCGCCCGAACGCGTGACCACCGCGTTCGACCTGCCCGGCCACACGACCGTTCGCTCGCTCGGCGTCGCACAGGGCATCGTCGTGCGCTCGCGCTCGATCGTCGGCTCGTTCGGCGCGTCGCTGCAGACGATCTTCGGCGGCAACATCACGCTGTACACGTCGCTGTGCGAAAAGGCCCGCCAGCAGGCCTTCGACAAGATGCTCGCCGACGCGGGCAAGCTCGGCGCGAACGCGATCGTCGCGATGCGCTACGACTCGACCGAGATCGGTTCGGGTGTCACGGAAGTCATCTGCTACGGCACGGCCGTGCGGGTGGCGCGCGCGCCGGCGTGAATCGGGCGGGCGCGCATGCCCGTGTCAAAACAATCGCGCCATCGCCTGCAGCAGCGCATCGCCAAGCGGCGTGACGCGCGGCAGCGCGAACGCTGACGCGCGATCCTCCACCTTCACCAGCTCGCGTTCGAGCAGCACGTCGAGCTCGGCCCGGCCGGGATCGACCCGGCCCGGCGCGTCCTTGACCAGCATCAGCGTCGCAAACTCGTGTGCACTCAACATGTCGATCTCCTGTCCGCGCACGCCGCTCAACGGTTCACCAGCCGCTTCGGCAGCGCGAGCACGAGCAGTCCGCCGATCGCGAGGCACGCGGCGAGCGTATAGACGCCGAGGTCGGTCGAGTGCGTCTTGTCGATGATCCACCCGATCACGTAAGGGCTCACGAAGCCCGCGAGATTCCCGAGCGAATTGACGACCGCGACGCCGGTCGCCGCAGCGGCGCCAGCCAGGATGGCGGTCGGCAGGCACCAGAACTGGCAGAGCGTCGTCATCACGCCCATCGTCGCGACCGTCAGGCCGATCATCGCGAGCGTGACGTTGCCGCTGCCGGCCGACACCGCGAGCACCCAGCCGGCGGTGCCGATCAGACCCGGCACCGCGACGTGCCAGCGACGCTCGCGCCGCGCATCCGAGCTGCGCCCGACGCAGATCATCGCGATCGCCGCCGCCGCGTAGGGCACCGTCGTGAGCAGGCCGATGGAAAGCGTGTCCGTCACGCCGGAGCCCTTGATCAGCGTCGGCAGCCAGAAGCCGACGCCGTACAGGCCCATGATGAAGAACAGGTAGATCCCGCTCAGCACCCACACGAGCGGATGCGTGAGCCCGTCGCGGAACGAATGGGACGGCGCGCCGCACGCGTCCATCGCGATGTTGTGGATCAGCGTGGTCTTCTCGTCATGGGTCAGCCATTTCGCCTGTTCGATGCCCTTGTCGAGGAACAGGACGACGACCACGCCCAGCACCAGCGAAGGCACCGCTTCGAGCAGGAACAGCCACTGCCAGCCCGCGAGACCGTGCACGCCCGTCATCGCATGCAGGATCCAGCCCGACAGCGGGCCGCCGAGCACGCCGGAAATCGGAATGCCCGTCATGAAGAGCGCGATGATCTTGCCGCGCCGCTCGGCCGGATACCAGTAGGTCAGGTAGAGGATCACGCCGGGGAACAGCCCCGCTTCGGCCAGACCGAGCGCGAAGCGCAACGTATAGAACAATGCGGGCGTCTTCGCGAACATCATCGCCGCCGAGATGACGGCCCATGTGATCATCACCCGCGCGATCCACATCCGCGCGCCGACCTTGTGAAGGATGACGTTGCTTGGCACTTCGAACAGAAAGTAGCCGATGAAGAAGATGCCCGCGCCGAGCCCGTATATGCTCTCGCTGAAGCCGAGGTCCTTCAGCATCTGCAGCTTGGCGAAACCGACGTTCACCCGGTCGAGGTAAGCGGCGACGTAGCAAAGGAACAGCAGCGGGATCAGGCGCCAGGTGACCTTCGAATACAGCGCCGCTTGCGCATGCTCGGCATCCGTGAAGGTGCGGGGCGGCGCGATGGCGTGCCTCGACGTAATCATGTGTGTCTCCGGTTTCGTGTGATCGTCGGCACGCGCACTTCGGCCGTGCCGCTCAGGCGGGCAGCCGTCGGCGTCAGTCGAACATGTCGGGCTGCGTATTGACGAGCTGGTCCCAGATCGCCTGGAAGTGCAGCCAGCCGATGTATTCGCTGCCGACGTGCTCGCGGCTGTAGCGCGCGCGGTCTTCCGGCACGAGCCGCGGCTTGATGCCGGTTGCCTCGATCAGCAATTGCTGCCGGCAGCAGCGCTCCAGCGCGATGAACCAGAACGCGGCCGCTTCGATGCTGTGCCGGCTGGCCGTCAGCAGCCCATGGTTCTGGTGAATCGCCGCCTTGACGCCCTTGAACGCACGCGCAACCTTGTGCCCGGTCCTCACCTCGACCGCGACCTGGCCGGCTTCGTCGCCGATCACGACGTGATCCTCGAAGAACGCCGCCGCGTCCTGGCTGATCGGCGCAAGCGGCTTGGCGAGCGCCGCGAACGCCGTGCCGTACACGGTATGCGCATGGCACATCGCGACGATGTCGGGATGCGCGTCGTGCACGGCCGCGTGCAGCACGAATCCCGCGCGATTGATCGCATGGCGACCTTCGACCACGCGGCCTTCATGATCGGCGAGGATCAGGTTCGACAGCCTGACCTGCGAGAAATGCACGGCCATCGGGTTGGTCCAGTACAGCTCCGGATGCTCCGGATCGCGCACCGTCAGGTGTCCTGCGAAACCGTAATCGAAACCCTGCAGCGCGAATGCCCTGCACGCGCCGACCAGGCGCTCCTGCAGATGGCGGCGATGCTCGGCATGCGTGGAAAAGGCAGGCAACTGCGGAAAGATCAGACCTTCCTGCTCGGGCTGGTAGATCGACACGCGACCCTTCAGGTCGATGGTTTTGAGGGGATGATCGATTACGTCAGACATGTTCGTTTCTCGAAGCGATTACCGTTTGAACGAGACATGATGGTCGTGTCAGGATCGCGCGTTGACAATCGATCGTTGTTCATGAAAACATGAATCACATTCACCTGTTTGGGGTGCCGGCTTGCGCAGACTGCCTAATTTCGTGCTGTTGCGGGCCTTCGAAGCAGCCGCCCGGCTGCACAGCTTCGCGCTCGCCGCGCAGGAACTGCACCTGACCCCGTCCGCAATCAGCCATCAGGTCAAGGAGCTGGAGCAATACTTCGGCCGCGCGTTGTTCATCCGGCGCAATCGCCGAATCGAGCCGACGCCGGAAGCGCTGCGCCTCGTCGACACGCTGGGCCGCGTGTTCAGCGTGATCGAATCGGCTTGCGCCGAAGTGTCGCTGGCGCCGGCGTCACAGGTGCTCGCCGTGCATTGCGCGCCCAGCTTCGCCGTGAAGTGGCTGGGCCCGAGGCTGCCGGCGTTCGCTCAACTCCATCCGCGCATCACCATTCGACTGTCGACCGGCCCTGAGCCGCTCGATCTCACACGAGTCCAGGATGTCGACGTCGCGATTTCATATGGAAGCGCGCCCAACCGGCCGGGAATCCACACGGTGTCGCTCGGGCGCGAGCGTCACGTGCCGATGTGCGCGCCGCGCCTGCTTCACGAAGCGAGTGACGTCCGACAACTGCTCGATCAGGCGACGCTTATCGACACGACGTTGAGCGCCGTGACGTGGCGTGACTGGTTCAACGCAAACGACATGCCGATGCCCGATCGGCCGCGGCCTTCGTTCGACCGCGCCGCGCTTGCGGTTGCCGCGGCGGTCGACGGGATGGGGCTCGTGCTCGAAAGCGTCCGCTTCGCCGAGCGCGAGCTCGCGCGGGGCGACCTCGTCGAAATCGGCGGGCCGTCCTTCGTCCAGTTCGAGCGCGAAACGCACTTCGTGTCATGTCGCAGCAGCGAGCTGCACTTGCCGAAGCTGGTGGCGTTCCGGCAATGGCTGTTGGACGAGGCGGGCGGAGAACCGGATGCGCCGGCGCGTTGAGCGCGCGCTTCGCTCAAGCCGCCCCGCGCGCATGCGCGGCAACCGCGCTGCCGAGCGGCCGCATCTCGAACTCGTCGCGGATCGTCTGCGCGAGCTCGCGCACGAGCGCGCCGCCGGTATCGTGCATCAGCACGTATTCGACGCTCGGGAGCGGCGGCAGGCCGTCCGCCGCCGTCAGCTCCCGCAACCCGTCGTCGATCGCGCTGCGCGGCAGCGGCGTCACCGCGAACCCGGCCCGCGCCGCCGCCTTCACGCCGGCCATGCTCGGGCTGACGCACGCGATGCGTGACGCGACCTCGGCGCGTGCGAGCGCCGTGAGCGCCGCCTCGCGGAACGGACATGGCTCGGGAATGCACGCGAGCGGCAGCGCGCCGTCCGGCAACGGCTCGTGGCGCGCGAACGCCCACACGAGCGGCTCGGCGCCGAGGCGGATGCCCCGCTCGCCGCGTTCGCAACGGCTGCCGACCACCAGATCGAAGCGTCCCGCGTCGAACGCCTGAACCAGATTGCCCGGCACGTCGACGGCGAGCTCGAGCGCCAGCCCGCGATGACGCGCGCCGAAGCGGCGCAGGATGTCAGGCAGCCAGCCGCACGCAAACTCGTCCGACGCGCCGACGCGCAGCCGCCCCGGTGCGCCCGCGCCGCCGAGACAAGCCCTGGCCTCGGCGCTGAGATTGAGCATCGCGCGCGCATAGCCGAGCAGCAGCATGCCCTGGTCGGTCAGCGACACGGTGCGGGTATTGCGCATCAGCAGCATGCATCCGGCCTGCTCCTCGAGCCGCGCGACCTGCGCGCTGACGGCGGACTGGCTCAGATGCAGCCGGCGCCCCGCGCCGGTAAAGCTGCGCGCGTCCGCGACCGTGACGAAGGTGTGGAGCAGTGCGGTGTCAAGTGGCGCATTCATTCATCACCAAAACGGGTAAGTCAGAACAATTAATATCGTTTCCGGATGATACGTCGACCCGCTAGCCTTGTCGCTGTCTTCGCGAGCATCGGCTCGCGCCCTCCTCTCCCCCTTGCACAGGAATGACCGACATGGCTCGACTGCTCTATATCGAATGCTCGCCGCGCAAGCGCGATTCCGCATCCATCGACATCTGCCGCGCCTTTCTCGACGCGTACCGCGCAGCCCACCCGGCGGATAGCGTCGACACGCTCGACGTCTGGGATCTCGCGTTGCCGGAATTCGACGGCGACGCGCTGGCGGCCAAGTACGCGGGGCTCTCGGGCGCCGCGCTGACGCCGGCCCAGGCGTCGGCCTGGGCGCGCATCGAGGCGCTCGCCGCGCCGTTTCATGCGGCCGACAAGCTGCTATTCGGCATCCCGCTGTGGAATTTCGGCATCCCGTACAAGCTCAAGCACCTGATCGACGTCATTTCGCAGAAGGACGTGCTGTTCACGTTCGACGGCACGGGGTTCGCCGGCAAGCTCGCCGGCAGGAAGGCGGCGGTCGTCTATGCGCGCGGGCTCGATTACGCGTCGCCGGGATCGTTCACGCCGGCGCGCGAATACGATCTGCAGCGGCCTTATGTCGAGATGTGGCTGAAGTTCGTCGGCGTGACCGACGTGCAGGGCATCGTGGTCGAGAAGACGCTGCTCGGCGACGACGGCCGAACAGGTCGGCGCGCCGCGGCGGAAGCGGCGCGCGCGCTGGCGCGCAAGTTCTGACGCGGCGCGCCGCTCTCGAGCAAAAAAATGCGCGAACCGGAGTTCGCGCCAAAGAGAGACCTCGCTGAAGACTGGATGCCGCGGCGCTTGCGTCGCTCAGAACGAATGCCGCATCCCGATCCGCACGTCGGCCTGCGTCTGCGTCGTCGACGGCGTGAAGCTGTAGCCGATCACCGCGTCCACGCCTTGCGACGCGCGCAGGTAATCGCCCGAGATGTACACGTCGGTGCGCTTCGACAGCATGTAGTGCAGGCCCGCCGTGCCCTGGTTCCAGTGATGGCCTTCGAAGCGCGTGTGCTGGTAGCCGGCGATCAGGCTCAGCGCCGGCGTGAACTGGTACGAGCCGCCGCCTTCGTAGACCTGCATGTGCGACGACTGGCCGAAGCCCTTGATCGTCGTGTACGAGAAGTTGCCGTCGAGCGTCAGCTTGCCGATCGTGTAGCTCGTGCCGATGCCGAACGTGCCCTGGCTGTCGACATCCATCGGCGTGTTCGCGAACAGGTCGGTGCGCGCGCCGGTCGCCGGATCGACGGTGACGGTCTGCTGGCCGAGGAACGTATGCGTGCCGATCATCGCGTACGGGTCGAACGCATAGATGCCGTTCGGGTTGTTCAGGCGCGTATAAGCCGCGCCGATCGAGAAGTCGCCCTTCGTGAAGCTCGCGCCCGCACTCCACGCGCTGTTGCGGTGGAAGTTGCCGGCGACGTTGCCGAACGAGTACATCGCGCCGAACTTGAAGCCGCTGAGGTCGTTCGACAGGAACTTCACCGAATTCGGCAGGCGGTCGCCGTTGAAGCGGTCGAAGTCGCCCTGGTGGATCGCATAACCGCTGCCCCACGCGGAGATGTTGTAGATCGACACGAGTTCGTTCGTGATGTCGAGCTGGTTGCCGAACGACAGCGTGCCCCAGTCGTTCTGCAGGCCGACATACGCCTGCCGGCCGAATTCGGCGCCGCCGAAGCCGAGCTGCCCGTTGCCGAGGTGGAAGCCGCTCTCGAGGGTGAACACGGCCTTCAGGCCGCCGCCGAGGTCTTCCGTGCCCTTCAGGCCGAAACGGTTTCCGTACGCGACGCCGTCGTCGAACTTGACCACGTGCGAGCCGCCCGTGTTGTTCACGTACGTGATGCCCGCGTCGAGAATCCCGTACAGCGTCACACTGCTCTGCGCATGGCTCACTGCCGGTGCGCAGGCCGCCGCGCATGCAAGCGCGGCGGCTACGGCAACTTTCGTATGCTTCATTGTCGACCACCCTCCCTGAACCGTTCGATGGAAAGAACCCCAGACCTCGTTGGCGGCGTCGAGCGCCGCCTGATTTGCATTCAGTACGTCTGATGGCCCCGCCATTTCGTTTTCCGCAATAACGCAGCCATTGGCGAAAAATACAAACCCATATTTCGCGTCACCCGTCTGAAGGCGACACCAAATGGTCTGGTTACGACCGGCCGGGAAAACACGGATGGCCGACGGCCGCGCCGCGCGGCCCGTCAGCGGCCCGTCAGCGGCCCTCCAGCGCCGCGCGCACGGCCGGCAGGCCCGGTGCGCCGGCTGCCGTCGTCACGCCGTCCAGCCAGCCCGCGACGAGCGACGGCTCGGCCTTCAATGCATGCTGGGCAGCAAGCGGCGCCGGGGTCTTGTTGTTCAGCATGTCGGCGATCATCCGGTTCTCGACGTCGACGGAGAACGTCATCTGCCGGAACAGCCGCGCCAGGTTCGCGCACTGGCCGGCGAACCCGGCACGCGTGACCGTATTGACCGTCGCGCCGCCGTAGTTCGGGCCGAAATACGCATCGCCGCCCGACAGGTAGGTCAGGTGGAACTTCGTGTTCATCAGGTGCGGCTCCCACGCGAGGAACACGATCCAGCGCTTGTCGCGCACCGCGCGCTCGACCTGCGTGAGCATGCCCGTCTCGCTCGATTCGACGAGCGACCAGTTCGCGGATCCGAGCACATGGTTGGACAGCAGCCGCTTGATGTTCTGGTTCGCGGGCGCGCCGGGCTCGATCCCGTAGATCTTGCCGCCGAAGCGGTCCGCATGGCGCGCGAGATCGGCGAACGTATGCACGCCGGCGGCGGCCACGTAGTCGGGCACCGCGAGCGTGAACTTCGCGCCGCTCAGGTTCGCGTGCAGCACGTCGATCGACTTCTCGTCGACGAACGGCTTCACGAGCGGCGCCTGCGCGGGCATCCAGTTGCCGAGGAACACGTCGACCTGCCCTTTCTTGAGCCCCTGGTACGTGATCGGCACCGACAGGTTCGCCACGTCCTGCCGATAACCGAGCGCCTTCAGCACGACGCCCGCCATCGCGTTCGTCGCATCGATGTCGGTCCAGCCGGGCGCCGCCATCTTCACGTCGCCGCATGTCTGCGGGTCGGCCGCGTGCGCGGCCTGCGTCGTCATCACGCAGGCGGCCGCGGCGAGCGCCGCGCCGATCCGGATTGCTGCATTGCATTGCCGTTCCATCGTCCGCTTCCTCCGTCGTTCTTCAGTGATCGCGATGCGGGGCGCTCAGCGCCCGACGCGCGGAAAGCGCGCCATCGCCTCGAGCGTGTCGAGTTCGATGTGATTGCGCATGTAGCGCTGGCTCGCGTCGGTGAACGGCTGCCAGTCCCACGCGTGGATGCGGCCCTGCGTCGTCGCCGCGTAATGGAAGCGCCGGCGCCGCTGGCTCGCGCGCACCTGCCGGTCCAGTTCGGGCAGGTTCCAGCGCTGCGCGGCTTGCGCACGGAACGCGGCGAGCACGTCCGCGGCTTCCAGCGTGCCGGCGAGGTTCGTCAGCTCGCGCGGGTCGTCGCCAAGGTGATAGAGCTGGTCGGGATCGGCCGGGCAATGCACGTACTTCCAGTCGCCGCTGCGGATCATCACGACCGGCGCGACCGCACCTTCCGCGAGGTATTCGCCGAGCGCAACGTCGTGCGCCGGCGTGCCGTTCAGGTGCGGCACGAGGCTTGCACCGTCGACGGGGTCCGGCCAGCCGCCGGCGGGGGCGGCGCCGGCGAGGTCGACGAGCGTGGGCAGCAGGTCGACGTGCGACACCGGCCCGCGCACGCGCGCGGCGCCGAAGCGGCCCGGCGCATGCACGATCAGCGGCACGCGGCAGCCGCCCTCGAAGAACGTCATCTTGTACCAGAGCCCGCGTTCGCCGAGCATGTCGCCATGGTCGGACGTGACGATCACGATCGTGTCGTCGGCGAATCCGCACTGTTCGAGCGCGGTCAGCACGCTGCCGAACTGCGTGTCGACGTACGAGGTGGCGCCGTAGTACGCGCGACGTGCGGCGCGGATCTGTTCGTCGGTGGGGGGCGTCCGGTCGTTCTCGCAGACGAAGCGCAACCGCTGCGAATGCGGGTCGCTTTCCGCCGCGTCGAGGCGCACGGCCGGCAGGTCGATCTCGTCGTCGCGATAGAGATCCCAGTATTCGCGCGTGATCGCATACGGATCGTGCGGATGGGTCAGCGACACGACCATGCAGAACGGCCGCGCATCGTGCCCGGCCGCCCGCTCGCGCGCGACGTCGTACAGCTTCTGCTTCGCGGCGAACGTGACCTCGTCGTCGAAATCGAGCTGGTTGGTGCGCACGCACGGGCCCGCGTCGAGCACCGAACTCATGTTGTGATACCAGCTCGGCCGCTCCGCCGGGCTGTCCCAGTCGGGCACCCAGCCGAAATCGGCCGGATAGATGTCGGTCGTGAGCCGCTCCTCGAAGCCGTGCAACTGGTCGGGCCCGCAGAAATGCATCTTGCCGGACAGCATCGTCCGGTAGCCGCCCGCGCGCAGGTAATGCGCGAACGTCAGCGTTTGCGCCGGCAATTCGGCGGCGTTATCGTAGGCGCCGATCCCCGACGGCAGCTTGCCGGTCAGCAGCGAAAAACGCGACGGCGCGCACAGCGGGCTCGCGCAGTAGGCGGCGTCGAACACCACGCCTTGCGCGGCAAGACGGTCCAGCGTCGGCGTGCGCGCGACGCGATTGCCGTAGGCCGGCAGCGCGAACGGCGTGAGCTGGTCGGCCATCAGGATCAGGATGTTGGGTGTCGGGTTCGTCATCGGCAGTCGTGGAGAAAACGGTGTTCGATTGGAGTCGCGCACCGTTCGAGCGGCAGCGCAGCCGGCATCGCGGACGCGGCCTGAAGAAAGTCCCGCGCATGCCCGTCGCGACTGGCTAGAATCGCGGAAGGGCCGGCGCGGCGCCGTGCCGTCCGATGCACTATCGCCCGCCCGAATTCGCGCGGGAAGGCGTCCGGCCCTTATGGGGCCATTAGAGGGACTTATGTCGAAATCCGAACCGTTACCGTCGATGCAGGCGCTGCGCGCGTTCGAATCGGCGGCCCGGCTCGCGAGCTTCACGGCTGCCGCGCGCGAGCTCGGCTCCACCCAGCCGGCCGTCAGTCAGCAGGTGTTCCAGCTCGAGGCCGAACTGGGCGTGCCGCTGTTCGAGCGCAGCCCGCGCGGCGTCACGCTGACGGCCGACGGCGAGTGCCTGTACGAAGCGGTGCGGCTGAGCCTCGACACGCTGCGCGGCGCCACCGCGACACTGCGGGCGCGCCGCGAGCACGGCGCGCTCACGATCGTCACCGACTTCGGCTTCGCCACCTACTGGCTGATGCCGCGCCTGGCCGGGCTGAAGCGCGTGATGCCCGACGTCGACGTGCGGGTCGTCACGTCACAGGATTACGACGCGCAGCGCGACCACGGCGACATCGCGATCCTGTTCGGCGACGGCCACTGGCCGTCGTGCACGGCCGCGCGGCTCTTTCCGGAATCGGTCACGCCCGTGTGCTCGCCCGCGTTCCGCGACGCGCACCCGCACGTCGCCCGGGCCGACCACCTGCTCGCGTTGCCGCTGCTGCACGTGCAGCCGACGCGCCCCGAGCGCTGGCTGTCGTGGTCCGGCTGGTTCGACGCGCACGGCCTCGACACGGCTGCCGCCGCGCGCGGCGTGACCTTCAACAGCTATGCGCTCGTGATCCATGCGGCGCTGCTCGGCGAAGGCGTTGCGCTCGGCTGGGCGCCGCTCGTCGACGAACTCGTCGCGTCCGGGCAGCTCGTGAAGCTCGTCGACGCGCCGGTCGTCACGTCGCGCGGCTACTTCCTCGTACGGCCGCCGCAGCGGCCCGAGCCGGACGCGACCCACGTGTTCCGGCGCTGGCTGCTCGACGCGTGCGCGTGCGCGTGCGCGGGCGCGGGCGCGGGCGCTGGCGTGTAAAACCAGCACGGCTGCGCTTCCCCGATCTCCACATCGCCCGCCCGCTGGCGTGCCGATACCAGCCACACGGCGGGTTGGTTCTATCCGCTCGCAATCTGGCCTGATTTACTAGCGCATCGCGCTTCGCGGCCGCGAACCGCCTACCGAGACCAGAGGAGCCCCATGAGCGACGTCCAACGTCCCGATCAATTCGTCCTGACGCTGTCGTGCCCGAGCGCGGCCGGCCAGGTCGCCGCCGTCGTCGGCTTTCTCGAGCGCCATCGCTGCTACGTCGATGCGCTGAACGTGTTCGACGACGATCTCAGCAACCATTTCTTCGTGCGCTGCGTGTTTCATCCGACCGATGAAACGCTGCAGATCGATGCGCTGCGCCAGGAATTCGGGCCGATCGCGGCCGACCTCGGCAGCGACCTGCAATGGGCGATTCACGACGTGAATGCACGGCCGAAGGTGCTGATCATGGTGTCGAAGCTCGAGCACTGCCTCGCGGATCTGTTGTTCCGCTGGCGGATGGGTGAGCTGAAGATGGACATCGTCGGCATCGTGTCGAACCATCCCGACTTCGAGCCGCTGGCCGCACAGCACGGGCTGCCGTTCCGCCACTTCCCGATCACGGCCGATACGAAGGCGCAGCAGGAAGCGCAATGGCTCGACTTCTTCGAGTCGAGCGGCGCCGAACTCGTGATCCTCGCGCGCTACATGCAGGTGCTGTCGCAGGAGACGAGCGCGAAGCTCGCGAACCGCGCGATCAACATCCATCATTCGTTCCTGCCCGGCTTCAAGGGCGCGAAGCCATATCACCAGGCGCATGCGCGCGGCGTGAAGCTGATCGGCGCGACCGCGCACTTCGTCACCGACGATCTCGACGAAGGCCCGATCATCGAGCAGGTCGTCGAGCGCGTCGATCACGCGCTGCGTCCCGAGCAACTGCTCGCGGTGGGGCGCGACGTCGAATGCATCACGCTCGCGCGTGCGGTGAAGGCGTTCATCGAGCGCAGGGTGTTCCTGAACGGCGACCGGACGGTGGTGTTTTCGTAGATTTCGTAGAAGGAGCGCGCGCAGGCGGTTCACGGGTCGCCGTGCGCGGCCGACGCACGGCTCCCGTCAGTCGTTGCGAACGCGGAAGTCGGCCGGCACGCTGTGCGACAGCACCGTGTCGACGTTGACGAGATCGTTGCCGTCGAGCTTCGCACGCACCGCGGCCGCATCCATCCCATACCGCTGCCACCGGCGGGCCAGCCGCTCGGCGAGTACGGACCGCGGCAAGTCGAGCATCACCGTCACGTCGAACAGCGGGCGCAGCGCGCGCCACGGCGGCGCGTCGAGCAGCAGGTAGTTGCCTTCGACAAGCACGAGCCGTGTCGACGCCGGCACGATCGCGGCGCCGGCCCGCGCGATTTCCAGATCGCGGTCGAATACCGGCACCGCGATATCACGGCCATCGTCCGCGCGCAGCCGGCCGAGCAGCACCGCGAGGCCGTCGACGTCGAACGTATGCGGCGCCCCCTTGCGCGCGCGGTGGCCGCGCGCAATCAGCACGCGATCGTCGAAATGGAAGCCGTCCATCGCGAGCACGGCCGCCGAGCACGGCGCGCGCGCGTCAAGATCGGCGCGCAGTCGCTCCGCGAACGTGCTCTTGCCGGCGCCCGGCGGCCCCGCAATCGCCACGACGCGTCGCGTCGCGCGCTGCGTCCGGCGCAGATGATCGGCCAACGCGGTGAAATCGATCAGCTGCTCGCCGGCGATCGCGCCGCTCACGGCAAACGGCTCCGTTCGGCCTGCTTCAACGCCTCCTGCGCGGACTTCAGCTGCACGCGCGTGTACGCCAGCGCATGCGATGCGAGATCGCGGCTGTCTTCCCACAGATTGCGCCAGATCGCGAGAATGCCTTCGAGCGGCTGGCCGACGACGCGCGACGAAAAGCTCTCGAACGTGATCGGCCCCGTATAGCCGCTGAACACCAGCGCGCGGAACACGGCCGTGAAGTCGACGTTGCCCGAGCCGAGATAGCCGCGATGCGAATCGCCGATGTGGAAATAGCCGAGGTGTTCGCCGGTATCGCGGATCGCCGACATGATGTCCGACTCCTCGATGTTCATGTGATAGGTGTCGAGATGCACCTTGACGTTCGGCCGGCCGATGCGATCGCACAGCTCGACGCCCTGCGACGCGGTATTGAGCACGTTGGACTCGTAGCGGTTCACGACCTCCAGCCCGAGCGTGATTCCGTATTGCGCGGCCGTGTCCGCGACCTGCCCGAGGATGTCCGCGGCCATCGCGACGCCGGTGCGCGTCGTCGGCACCGCGTTCTTCTGGAATGCGGAATACAGGATCCCGCACACGTGCGTGGCGCCGCAGTCGCGCGCGACGCGCAGCACGTCGTCCAGCTTCGCCTTGCCGCGCGCCGCGCGCGTCGGGTCGCCGCTCGAAATGTCCGTCTGCGCATCGAGCCCGAGCGAAAACGTGACACCGAGGCCGTGCCGCTCGAGTTCGCGCCGCGTGAATTCGGTGTCGATCGACGCCGGATCGAGCGCCGGCACCTCGATGAAGTCGAACCCGGTTTCCGCCGTGCTCGCGATTGCGCGCGCGCATTCGTCGCGGCTCCAGCCGGCCTCCCAGACCAGTGCATGTACGCCAAGCTTGTTCATTCATTCTCCTTTCGTCGAAGGTGTGCCGGGCCGCCGAGCGCGGAACCCCGCGCGTAGTCGGCGAACGGAAGGGTCAACACCGTGCGCCCATGCCCAGCGGGCGAGCATCACGGCAAGCAGGAACGCGCCCCACAGCGCGGTGGCAAGGTGCTGGCTCGCGCCGAGCAGGTTGAGCCCGGACGCGATCACCTGCAGGATCACCAGCGCGATCACGACCGGCACGACGCGGCCGAACCCGCCGAACGGATCGACGCGCCCGAGGAAGCACGCGAGTACGGAAATCAGCAGGAACGCTTCGCCGTGCCCGACCCGCACCGAATTGAACCGCGACAGCATCACGATGCCCGCGACGCCGCACATCAGCCCGGACAGCATGTAGACGCGCGTGATCGCGCGCGCGGTCGCGATCCCCGCATAGCGCGTTGCGTCGACGTTCGAGCCGATCATCCGCGTCACGAAGCCGAGCCGCGAATACGTCATCAGCACATGCAAGCCGAGCGCGCAGCCCGCGAAGATCCACAGCGGCACCGGCACGCCGAGCCACAGGCCGTTGCCCATCGCGCGCACGAGCGGCGGGAATCCGGAGATGTCGCCGCCGCGCGTCAGGAATTCGCCGAGCCCGCGCAGAAAGATCATCGCCGACAGCGACACGAGAATCGGACTCGCGCCCGTATGCGCGATGACCGCGCCCATCAGCCAGCCGGCCGCCGCGCCTGTCGCGAGCGCGGCGAGCATGCCGAGCGCGATCGTGCCGACGCCGGCGTCCGCGCCGCCGTGCGACTGGATCACCCATGCCATCGCAAGCCCGGCGATGTTGGCCGTGAACGTCACCGCGAGGTTGAAGCCGCCGGAGATCAGCGGCATCAGCATCGCCAGCGTGAAGAGTCCCAGCTCGGGAAGCTGGAACGCGATCGACACGAACGTGCCGCCCTTCAGGAACTGGTCCGACGCGACGCTCATCGCGGCGACGACGAGCGCGAGAAAACCGAGCAGGCCGGCGACGTCCGCCGGAATCAGCGGCGCCGCAGCGGGCCGGGGAAAACGCATCCTCATGATTGCGCCCTCGCATTCGACGATGGAAAGCGCGAACCGATGAGTCGCGCGACACGATCGCTCGACAGCGTGATCGCGATCAGGATCACGGCGCCGACGATCATCTTGAACGCATACGGCGACACGCCGAGCAGGTTCAGGCCATTCGCGGCGATCGACACGAGCACGATCCCGAGGATCGCGCCGAGCACCGTGCCGCGGCCGCCACCGAGTCGCGCGCCGCCGAGCACGACGGCGGCCAGCACGTCCAGTTCGCGGCCGTACAGCGCGTTGGGCACCACTTCCTGCACGTAGTGCGCCTGCATCAGGCCGGCGATGCCGGCCATCATCCCGAGCCAGCCGTATGCGACGTAGTGGATCGCGCCCAGATCGATGCCGACGCGCCGTGCGGCCTCCGCGTTGTCGCCGGCCGCGAAGAGCTGACGGCCGAGCGTCGTGCGTCGCAGCAGGAACCAGGTCGCGCCGACCGCGACGACCATCGCCGCGACCGGCAGCGCGAGATCGGCGGCGCCGCTCGGCGTGTCGACGTGCACCAGCGAAATCCGGTTCATCCACCAGTCCGGCAGGTCGTAGATCGACACGCCGCCCGTCGCGAACATCAGTCCGCCGAAGAACACGTTGAACGTCGCGATCGTCGCGACGATCGAAACGACGCGAAACCGATGGATGATCGTCGCGTTCACGGCGCCGAGCAGGAATCCGAAGCCGGCTGCCGCGGCGACGCCCAGCGCCCAGTTGCCGCCGCCGAGCCGCAGCATCGCGAGCGCGGTCAGATACTGCACCACCGACGCGCCGACCGCGAACGAAATGTCGATGCCGCCCGCCACCAGCACGACCAGCAGTCCGGCCGCGAAGATCAGGTTCACGGAGCTCTGGTTCAACAGGTCGAACAGATTCGGCAACGTGAGGAACGTCGACGTCGACAGGCCGAGGCCGATCGCCATCGCCGCAATGACGACGAGCAGCAGCGCCTCGATCGAGCCGATTCCGATTGTGTGCAGGTTACGCATGGACGTCTCGCTCGATCTGATCGATGGAAGTGCGGCCCGGCACATAGTCGGCAACGATGCGGCCGTCGCGCATGTGCAGGACCCGGTCGGCGTTGAAATAGACTTCCGGAATCTCGTCCGAGATCAGGATGATTGCCATGCCGGCCGCGGCCAGCTCGCGAATGATCGCGAAGATGCCGGCCCGCGCGCCGACGTCGACGCCGACCGTCGGCGCATCGAGAATCAGCAGCTTCGGCCGCGTCGCGAGCCATTTGGCGAGCACGACGCGCTGCTGGTTGCCGCCGGACAGCGTCGACACAGCGTCGCCGGGCCGGCCGATCTTGATTGCGAGCCGGTCGATCCAGTCGAGAATCAGCGCATCGCGCCGGCGCGGCGAAATCAGCCGCGCGGCGCCGAGCAGTTCGTCGAGCACCGTGATCACCGTGTTGTCGCCGATCGATTGCTGCTGCACGAGGCCGAGTTGCAGCCGGTCTTCCGATACGTACGCGATGCCCGCCCGAATCGCGTCGCGATTGGAGCGGCACGCGAGCCGCTTGCCGTCGAGCTCGATCGTGCCCGCGTGCGGCCGCGACATGCCGAACAGCGACAGCGCGAGTTCGGTACGCCCCGCGCCGAGGCGGCCCGTGATGCCCAGAATCTCGCCGCGCCTCACGGTCAGCGACACGCCGTCGTATTCGCCGCGCCGCGACAGGCCGTCGACACGCAACACGATCGGCGCGGCCGACAGGTCCGTCGTGCGCACCGCGTAGTCGAACGTGCGCCCGGTCATCAGCTCGGCGAGCCGCGTCTGCGTCATGCCGGCGGTCGGAAACGTGCCGACGTAGCGGCCGTCGCGCATCACGGTCACGCGGCTGCACACGTCGAGCACCTCGGCGAGCCGATGGCTGACGAACACGACCGCGATGCCGTCGGCCGACAGGCGCCGCACGATCGAAAGCAGCGCGTCGGTCTCCGCGTGGCTCAGCGACGCGGTCGGCTCGTCCATGAACACGAGCCGCGCATCGGCGACGAGCGCGCGTGCGATCGCCACCACCTGACGTTGCGCGATCGACAGCCGGCGCACCGGCAGCTCGAGGTCGAGCGGCACGCCGAGCCGCGCCAGAATCTGCCGCGCGGCCGCCCTCATCCGGCGGTAATCGACGAGCCGCGGCCGCGCGCCGAGGTTCTGCTCGAACGCGATGTTCTCGGCGACCGTCATCTCCGGAAACAGCGCGAGATCCTGCCAGATCACCTGAATGCCGAGTTCGCGCGCGCGCACCGGGTTCAGCTCCGCAACAGGCCGGCCGTCGAAGCGGATCGACGCGCCGGGCTCGGGCCGATACACGCCGTTGACGATCTTGATCAGCGTGCTCTTGCCGCAGCCGTTTTCGCCCGCGAGGCACAGCACTTCGCCGCGCTGCACGTCGAAACGCACGTTCTGCAACGCCTGCACGCCGCCGAACACCTTCGACACGCGTTCGAGTTCGAGCAACGCCGGCGCGTCCACCGCATCCGCGGCCGGCGGCAACGCCGATCGCGCGAACGCGGCGCGACCGGGTGAATGGGCTGACATCATCGCAACGCTCCTGTGCGGCCGGTATCGACAGGTCAAAGCCCTTGCTTGGCGAGCGTGTCGACCGTCTTTTCGTTGAGCTCGACGAGCTGGTTGACGATCAGGTTGTGTCCTTCGGGATGCACGACGCCGAGCCCGGGAATCGTCGCGCCGTCCTTCACCGGCTGTCCCTTCGCGAGCATCGTGCCGAGCGTCACGAATACTTCGCCCGCCTGCTCGGGATTCCACATGTAGCCGCCCGTCAGCACGCCTTCGTGCACGAGCCGGCGGCCCTGCCCCGGCGAGAACGGGCCGAGCACGACGACCTTGCCCTTCGCCTGCCGCTCCGCGACTGCGCGCGCGGCGCCGATCGGCCCCTGGCTGCCGAACGCGAGAATCGCCTTCAGGTTCGGATGCGCGCGCATCAGATCGAGCGCAGTCTTGCGCGATGCGTCGACATCCTCGGCGACACCGTAGCGATCGCCGACGAGCTTCATGTCGGGCGCATTCGCCTTCAGGTACGCGATCGCCGCATCGGCCCACGCGTTGTGCAACGGCACGGTCAGCGAGCCGACGAACACCGCATAGTCGCCTTTGCCGCCCGCCGCGCTCGCGAGGCTTTTCGCATACGCTTGGCCGAAGCCCTTCGCGGATGCGAGCTCGAAATTCCAGTCGACGTTCTGCTGGTTCGGCGACTCGTGCGTGACGACCTTGATGCCGGCCGCGCGGGCGCGCTGCAGCACCGGCTCGAGCACCTTCGCGTCGTTCGGCACGACGCCGATCACGTCGACGCGCTGCGCGATCAGATCCTCGATCGCGCGAACCTGCAGCGCCGGATCGGCACTCGTCGGCCCGACCATGAACGCCTTCACGCCGAGCTGCTCTGCCCGTTTGCGGATGCCGGCGTCCATCGCGTTGAACCACGGAATGCCGCCGATCTTCACGACGATTCCGATCACCGGCTTGTCCGGCGATGCCATCGCAACGCCCGTCGCGAGAACGAATGCGGTCAAGCCCGCGCACAGCGTGCGCACGAAGTTTCCTGACATGTCTCCTCCATCGGAAGGCGACCGTCGCGTCTCCATCGACGGGAGGCACGTCCGGCCAGTTGCTAAATCCATTCAGCAAACCGTTTCGCTTATGCTGAATGGATTTAGCTCGGTTGAGAAGCACGGGAAAACCCGAATAGGGAGACGCAACGTAAAGCGAATACCGTCGGGTGACAGAAAAGAACGACGCCAGGGGAACCGACGCAGATGGCCCGCAACACCACCGGACGCAAGTCCACGATTTACGACATCGCAAAAGCGACCGGCTCGTCTACGTCGACCGTCAGCATGGTGCTGAACGGCACGTGGGCGCGCTACCGGATCAAGGAAGATACGGCGAACCGCATCCTCGCGTGCGCGCAGGCGCTCGGCTACAACGTGAACCTGAGCGCGCGCGGGCTACGGCTGTCGCGCTCGGGGCTGGCGGGGATGATCATCCCGCACTATCGCAACCGCTTCTTCGCGGGACTGGCCGAAACGTTCGAGGACGAAGCGCGTCGCCGCGGCCTGTGTCCGATCGTCGTCGGCACGCAGCGCGATCCGGCCGTCGAACTGAGCGTCACGCAAACGTTGCTCGCGCAACGGGTCGAATGGCTGTTCGTCGCCGGCGTGCGCGACCCCGCACCGTTGAACGCGCTGTGCGACAAGGCCGGCGTGCCGTCGATCAATCTGGACCTGCCCGGCCCCGGTGCGCCGTCGATCGTGTCGGACAACCGCGGCGGGGCTCGCGCGTTGACCGACCGACTGATCGACAAGATGCTCGCGCGCGGCGCGTCGCTAGCCGAGCTGATTCTGCTCGGCGGGATCGACGGCGAATACGCGACGGAGATGCGCATCGCCGGGTTTCGCGACGCATTCGACGCGCGGCGATTGAAGCCGCCGGCCGCGCACGCGATCGAATGCTGCGGCTATAGCCCCGACGCGGCGCGACAGGCGCTCGCGAGACGTTATGCGACTCTCGGCCGGCTGCCGGCTGGCATGCTGATGAATTCGATCACGGCGTTCGAGGGGCTCGTGCGCTTCGCGTCGGGGTTGCCGTGGGACATCTGGCAGCGCACGGCCGTCGGCTGCTTCGACTGGGATCCGTTCGCCGCACGACTGCCGTTCGACGTGACGATGCTGCGTCAGGACGTGCAGAAAATGATCGCGGAAGCGTTCGCGCTGCTCGATGCGCCGGACACGACGCCGCATCCGACCATCATGGTGCCGACGCGCTTCATGCGCACGCTCGACGACGATACGACCGCGCTCGACGAAACGCGCGGCGCATGACCGCCGCGTGCGATACGCCCGCCGTCGAATGACAAAAGCCCGGCGGCATCGGCCGACCGGGCTTCGTTGACGATACAGCGTCGTCCCGACGATCGAAACGTCAGCCGCTCACTTTACCCACGCAAAGTAATACGACAACCAGATCGTCAACCCTGCCCCGACCAGCGCCGCATACGGCATCAGGTTGAGCCACATCGCGCGCTTCGGCACTTCGAGTTCCATGTCGCGCTGCATCTGCGCGGGGAACCGGCCGCGATCCTGCCAGTAGTGGCGGTAGAGAAACACCGGCACGATCAGCAGCATCGCGATCAGCCCGTTGCGCAGCGTGCCTTCGCCTTGCAGGTTCGCACCCGCGCCGACATAAACGAGGTTCGCGTAGCCGCAGATCGAGCCGGCGACGAGCAGCCAGGTCGGGCAGCGGAACGGGCGATCCCAGTTGCCGCGGTCCATCCGGTGAATCCAGCCCGACTGAAGATTCAGGAATACGAACAGCATGTAGCAGACATTCGAGATCGACAGCACCGTCATGTAGTCCGACATCATCAGCAACACGAGGTTGAAGCCGAGATCGGTCCACATCGCGCGCGTGGGCGAGCCGTGCTCGTTCACGTGCGACAGGTACTTCGGCAGCCAGCCGTCGACCGATGCCTGGTACAGCGTGCGCGACGAGCCCATCATCGACGTCATCACGATCAGCAGGATCGACAGCATCAGCATCACGACGACCGCGTTCGCGACCCACGCGCCGCCGCCGACGATCTTCGCCATCGCGGCCGCGACGCCGGTGCCGTCGCCGATCGACGGATCGAGCATCGCCTGCGTGCCGAGCGCACCCTGGAACGCCATCGGCACGAGCGTCATCACGACGAGGCACAGTGCGCCCGACCAGAAGATCGCCTTGGCGGTATCGCGACGCGGGTCGCGGAATTCGCGCGTGTAGCAGACGGCCGTCTCGAAGCCGTACGACGCCCAACCGGCCATGAACATCGCGCCGAGCGCCATCGTGACGCCCTGCCCGTTCCACGCGCCGAACGTCGCGGTCGTGAGATTGCCGTGCGCGTCGTGACCGAGCGGCAGCAGCGGGAGCAGGTTCGACATCGGCACGTCGCCCGTGACGAACGGCACGATGCCGACGATCAACAGCGGCGTGAGCGACGCGATGCCGAGAATGCGCTGCGTGCGCGCCGCCTTCGATGCACCGCTGTGTTGAAGCTTGAACGTGATGAGAAGCAGGATCGTCGCGATGATGAACGTCGCATTGATCCGCAGGGACAGACCCGGCTTGATGAACCCGAGATCCGCAACCTTGAGCTGCCAGTGCAGCACCGCCGCGTCGGCGGGAAAGAGACTCGTGAGCGCATAGCTCGCCGCGAGGCCGCAGCCGAGCGCGAGCATCGGCGACCACGCGAGCCAGTTGCACCACACGGAAACCGGGGCAATCAGCTTGCTGTAACGGACCCAGCCGATCGCGCCATATACGGACGCGCCGCCCGATTTATGGGGAAATAGCCCCGATATTTCCGCATAAGTCGCGCTTTGAACCAGCCCCATCGTGATCGCGGCGATCCAGATCGCCCACGCGGGCTGGCCGATCGTCGCGCATACGCCGCCGATCGTGAACAGCACGCCTGCCGGCACGCCGCTCGTTACCCAAAAAGCGTCTTTCCAAGTCAGGCCACGATGCAGCGTGTGGCCCGTCGAATCATGTGAGATGGTTGCCTCAACATCACTGGTGCGATTCGCACGCAGTCCTGCCTGACTCATCCAATTCCTCCTGTGATGACTCCGCACAAGGGCGCTAGTGTAACAACTTACGCACTTTTCTGCAGAATCAGAAAAACAATTCCGGGATATGACGCCAGTCACACCGAATTTATTCGGAATCCTGCGCATCACTCCCGGAGGTCTTTTTTATGTTTTTTTGCGACGAATTACTGCGCGCCTTCCGTCCACGAATTCACGCGGTCCGCATGCGCTGCAATCCATGCATCGGCAGCCGCTTCCGGCTTCGAGCCGTTCTGGATCGCGAGCATCACGCTGTCGATCTCGCCCGGCTTCCACTGGAATTTTTTCAGGAACGCGACGACCGGCTTGGCCTTGGTTTCGAGCCCCGGATTCACGACGCTGTCGACGTGCTCGGCGCCGCCGAACACCTTCTTCGGATCCTCGAGGAAGCGCAGCTTCCACTTCGCGAACATCCAGTGCGGCGCCCAACCGGTCACGATCACCGGCTTGTTCGCGCCGACCGAGCGCGACAGCTCGGCCGTCATCGCACTGCCCGAACTCGGCATCAGCGTATAGCTCAGGCCGTAGTTCTTGATCGCTTCGTCGGTCTTGCGCATCACGCCCGCGCCCGCATCGATGCCGACGATCCGGCCGCCGAAGCTGCCTTTTTCGGCATTCAGGTCGTCGATGCTCTTCGCCTTCACGTAGTCGGGGACGATCAGGCCGATCTTCGCGTCGGGAAAGTTCGCGCCGAGATCGACGACCTTGGTCTTGTACTCCCCCCAGTACGAACCGTGCGTGACGGGCAGCCACGCGGACAGCGTCGCGTCGAGGTCACCGCGCGCCACGCCTTGCCACATGATCCCGGCCGCCACCGGTACGAGCTGGACCTGGTAACCGAGCTTCTTCTCGATCACGCGCGCCGCGACGTTCGACGTCGCCACGCTGTCGTCCCAGCCTTCGACGTAGCCGATCTTCAGCGTGGGCTTCGTATCGGCGAGCGCCGATGCGCTCAGTGCCACCATCGCCGACAGTGCGCCGGTCCACATCAGTTTTCCGAACAGCTTCATGGTCGATCTCCTTTGAATCGGGCGCGAATGCCCCCATGCCTCTCTAGGTTCTTCAACCACAAATCCGCGGTATCGTTGTTTTCCGACGCGCGCTTGTCCAGTTGCGACGCCGGCGGCTACTTGTCGATCACGAGATCCGACAGCGGCTTGCTGCAGCACAGCAGCACCATCCCCTGGTCGATCTCGCGCTGGCGGATGCCGCCGTTGTGCTTCATCTCAACCTGCCCCGACACGAGCTTCACCTTGCAGGTGCCGCACATGCCCTGCGTGCACGAGGCCGGCAGCCGCACGCCGGACTGGCGTGCCGCATCCAGCACGTGCTGCTCCGAGCCGCATGAAATCTCGCGATTGCTCTTTGCGAAGCTGACGGTGAACTGTGTCGCCGCCTTGTCGCTGCCCGTGCCGTCGCCGTTCGTGGCGGGCGCAAGGTCGGCCGCCAGTTCGTCGCTTGCGGTCTGCGCGAGCGTTTCGAACGAGAAGCTCTCCTCGTGATATTGCTTGCGATCGAAGCCGGCTTCGTCGAGCAGGTCGCGCACGGCCTTCATGTACGGCGCGGGGCCGCAGGTGAAGATCTCGCGCTCCATGAAATCCGGGGCGATCAGCTTCAGCAGCGGCAGCGTCAGGAAGCCCGTGACGCCCGGCCAGTTGGTGCGCGCGCCGACACGCTCGACGACGAACGACGTGCGGAAATTCGTGTGGTTTGACGCGATCAGGTCGAGCTCGCGCGCGAAGATGATGTCGTCCGGCGTGCGTGCGCTGTGCACGAACAGGATGTCGCGATCCTCCGCGAGATCGTGGTGCGCGCGGCTCATCGACATCAGCGGCGTGACGCCCGAGCCCGCCGACAGGAACAGGTACTTGCGCGCCGGATGCCGTGCGCACGTGAATTCGCCGGCCGGGCCGAGCACGCGCACCGGCGCGCCCGGCTGCAGGTTGTCATGCAGCCAGTTCGACACCTTGCCGCCCGGCACGCGCTTCACCGTGATCGACACCGTGTGCGGCCGCGCGGGCGACGACGAGATCGTGTAGCAGCGGTTGATCGTTTCGCCGTCGATGTCGAGTTCGAGCGTGAGGAACTGCCCGGGCTCGAACGAGAACGAGCGGCCCTGCGGCGAACGGAAGAAGAAACTCTTCACGTCGTGCGTTTCCTGCCGCACGTGGCAACACACCAGCGTTTCCTCGACGTCGCTCGTCCAGCGCTCGGGAAGGGCGTTCCAGAACGCCGGGCGCGTCACCCGGCTGTCCGCCGGCTCGAAGTTGGCTGCATCTCGCATCATGTCAGCCTCCGCAGGGCCGCCCCAATGTGGCTGACCGCCGCCTTGGGGGGCAGCGAACGAAGTGAGCGTGGGGGTTGTTTCATCAGTGACTCCGCTTGTACGCTGCTCGATACTATTCGCCGGTTTTTTCGGCGAGCCGGCCGATGTACCAGGCCGAGAATTTTTCGACGAGACCTTCCGTGAACGGCGAATACGGGCCCGGCTCGTACGCGCTGCTGGTCGCGCCGCGCTGCGAGAATTCGACGAGCGCGCGATCCTGGTCGTTGGTTGCGTTCCACACGGCCGTGAGGTTCTTCACGTCGTAGTCGATGCCTTCCTTCGCGTCCTTGTGCACGAGCCACTTCGTGCGCACGAGCGTCTTGCCGGCCGACAGCGGGATCACCGAGAACGTCACGATGTGATCGCTCATGAAGTGGTGCCACGAGTTCGGCTGCGTCCAGAACGACAGCCCGCCGAGGTCGGCCTTGTCGAAGCCGCCGAGCAGCTTCTTCGACGCGACCTTCGCATCGAGCGTCTGCGATTCGCCGTGGCGATCGAGCGGCAGGCGCTGCGTGCGGAAACCCGTCACGTCGAGCAGCTTCTCGATCTCGGCGGACGGCAGGCCCATCTCGGCCCACTCCTTGCCGCGCCGCACGCAGGTTTCCGCAAACGCATCCATGCCTTCGGCGTTGGCGTCGGAACGCTGGTAGCCGAAACCGTATTCGTACAGCGAGATGGTGAGCTCCGGATGGTTCGCGACGCAGTGATAGCACTCGCGGTTGTTCTCCATCGTGAGCTTCCAGTTGCCTTCCTCGATGATGTCGATCTGCGCGGCGATCTTCGTGTTCGGCAGGTCGTGCGGCAGCAGGTACGGCTCCATCTCGGCGCGCAGCTGCGCGAAATCGGCCGGCGGCTCGTCGGCGAGGCAGATGAAGATCAGGCCCGCGAGGTTCTCGACGTGGACCGACTTCAGGCTGTGCTTGCAGCGGTCGAACTTCTCGCCCATGTGCTCGGCGAACATCAGCTGGCCCGTCAGGTTGTAGGTCCAGCTGTGATACGGGCACACGATGTTGCCGACCGAGCCCTTGTCCTCGTTGCACAGGCGCGCGCCGCGGTGACGGCACACGTTGTGGAACGCGCGGATCGCCATGTCGTCGTCGCGCACGATCAGGATCGAATCGCTCCCCAGCTCCACGGTCACGTAGTCGCCCGGCTCGGGAATGTCCGGCTCGATCGCCACCTGGATCCAGTGCTGGCGGAAAATCGCCTCCATGTCGAGCGCGAAGATGTCCTCGCTCGTATAGAACGGCGCTTCGAGGCTGTAACCTTCCTTGCGCCGCTCGATCAATGCACGAATGTCTGCCGATACTTTCATCGTTTGCTCCGGATTCCTTGCATCCCTGGGTTCTTGCCGACAGGCATCAAAATCAGTAGTCGATGAGCTGATGCTCGCGCAAATACGCGAGGATCACTTGTGCTTTTTCGACCGAACTCCCTTCATTTACGACGTTGCCGCCACGGCTTTCGGTCGTCGTCGCGGACAGCATCCGGGCATGCCCGGAGCGCTTCTCGGCGGCGACCAGCTTGACGGGTTTACGCTCGACCGGGCCGACCGTCCACGCGGCCGCGTCGGCGTCCGCGCCGGGCGCCGCGAGCGCGGGCCGGATCGCGCCGGCGCGCAGCCGTGCATACGCATAACGCGGCTCGGCATTCGCGAGCGGATGGACGGCGACGACGGCCGGCAGGGCGGCGTCCACGCGCCGCCGCAGCCCCTTCGGCAAAAATTGCCGGACCGCCGCACGACCGCCCTCGACCGTCACGTCGACGGCCGAGCCGACCAGCGGATAGCCGAGCGCTGCTGCGATGCGGTACGGCAGCATGCCGGTGTCGTACGCGCCCTCGGCGCGCGTGCCGGTCAGCACGAGGTCGTAGCCGTCGATACGCGCGGCGAGTGCATGCACGGCATCGTCGCCATCGCGGCAGGCCAGCACCTCGACCTCCCGTGCGCCGAGCGCGAGATATTCGGCAAGCGCCGCGTTCGCGGGATCGCCCGCATGGATTACGTCGAGCTTCGCGCGATGCCGCTCCGCGAGCTGGCGGCCGGTTTCGAGCGCGGCCGCGTCGTTGCGGCTGTAGCGCGCGAACGCCGCTGACCGGATGACGGCCGACGGACACGAGCACCGCGATGCGTTGCAAGGGGCGGGGGGCGTTCATGCGGCGACTCCTTCCGGTTCACGGGTGCCGACCGCGGCCGGCGATTCGCCACGCGCGGCGCGCGCGGCCTGCACCTGTTCGATCAGCGCGGCGATCGTCGCCTGCGCATCGCCCACCACCGTCAGGTTCGCGCGCTTCGCGATCGGCGCGCTGCCGTCGAGGTTCACCGCGATCACGTGGCGGCAGTCCTTGATCCCCTGCAGGTGCTGCACCGCGCCCGAGATCCCGAACGCGATGTATACGCTCGCCTCGACCGTCTTGCCGGTCGCGCCGACCTGCTTGTCGCGCGTGAAGTGACCGTTGTCGACCGCAACGCGGCTCGCGCCGATCGCCGCGCCGAACACGCCGGCCAGCCGCTCGAACGCGCCGATGTCGGATACGCCGTTGCCGGCCGACACGATGAAATCGGCTTCCTCGAGCGCGACCTGGGCCGCGTCGATTTCGTCGAGGCCGAGATCGCGATACGGCTGCGCGGCGTCGTGCGCCGGGCGGATGAAGTCGGCGGCGAGACGCTCGCCCGCGCCGACGAACGGCAGCTTAGCGTCGACCGCGTTCTGCGCGAGCAGGATCACGTCGGGCAGCGCACGGGTGGCAAAGGCGCGCCCGGCCTGCGCATACGCGCCGACATGCTTCGCGTCGATCTCGACGACGTGGGTCGCGACGCTCGCGCCGGCCGCTGCCGCGTAGCGCCGGCCGAGATCGCCGTCGCCCGTCGCGTTGTCGGGCACGAACACGTGTTTCGGCGCGAGTGCGGCCACGCAGGCCTGCAATGCTTGCAGTTCGCTTTCAGGATCGAACGTGCGGCGATCGAAGGCGGTCAACTCGAGCAGCTTGTCGACGCCCAGTTCGGCCACGTCGTCCTTCAGTTCGCCGAACGCGAGCAGCGCGACTTCGGTCTGCGCGTCGGCGAGCAATGCGGCGGCGGCGATCGCCTGCCGCGAATGATCGTCGAGCGCGCCGCGTTCACCGTGCGCGACCACCAGCATCACGTGCTTCGGATCCTGCACCGCGCGGCGCGGCTTCGCGGCCGCCGCGCCATGACCATGCGCGGACCAGTGCGCGGCGCTCGCATCGGCGCTGCCTTCCTCGCCGAGCGTGATGCGCTTCAGGCCGGCGGCCGTGATGATGAACGGCCGGCGCGGATCGATTCGTTTGATCGTGTTCATCGATTCCAGCGAGGCGGCGACGAGTTCGGCCACGTCGAGCACGTCGGGGCGCGGGCCCACGACGCCTTCGAGCATCGCCGTGCAGTTCGGGCAGGCAACCGCGACCACGTCCGCGCCGATCGTGCGCGCGTCGGCGATGCGGATGTCGGGAATGCGCTGCTTGCCGGGGATGTCGGTCAGCGGCGCACCGCCGCCACCGCCGCAGCAGCGTCCGCGCATGCCGTTGCGCTCCATCTCGACGACCTGGATGCCGATCGTCTTCAGCAGCTTGCGCGGCGCTTCCGTCTCGCCGTTGTAGCGGCCGAGATAGCACGGGTCGTGATACGTGGTGCGCTTGTCCTGCAGCGCCTCGACGGCCTTCGGCGCGATCTTGCCGCTGTCGGCCAGTTCGGCGAGATACGTCGTGTGATGCTTGACCGTCACACGCAGCCCGAGCGCACGGTATTCGTTGCGCAGGCTGTGCATCACGTGCGGGTCGGCCGTCACGATCTGCTTGTACGACAGCGTGCCGAGCGTGCCGATCAGGCGCTTCGCCATCTGCTGGAACGTCGCTTCGTCGCCGAGCCGGCGTGCGACGTCGCCCGTGTCGGTTTCGGTCGAGAGCCGAGCACCGCGTAGTCGACGCCCGCCTTGTTCAGTACCTTCACGAACGCGCGCAGCGTGCGCTGGTAGCGCATGTCGAATGCGCCTTCGCCCGCGACGAACAGCACGTCGACCGGCTTGCCGGGCTGCGCGACGGGCGCGCTCAGGTCGACCGACCAGTCGTAGCGCGCGGCCGTGTCGTAGCCGCCCATCGTGCCCGTCTCGCGCAGGTTCGCGAGCACTTCCTGGCCCTTGCCCGGCACCGTGCCGTGCACGAGCGTGCGGTTGCGGCGCATGTCGACGATCGCATCGACGTGCTCGATCAGCATCGGACATTCCTGCACGCACGCGCGGCAGGTCGTGCACGACCACAGCGTCTGCTCCTCGATCAGGCCCGACACGATCGGGCCGTTCGGCTCGCCGCGATGCTGGCCGACCGCGAGGCCCGGCGACGGGCTGCCCGCGTATGCCGCATCGGTGCCGCCCGCCATCCCGACGACGAGATCCTGGATCAGCTTCTTCGGGTTCAGCGGCTGGCCCGACGCGAACGCGGGGCACGCGGCTTCGCACTTGCCGCACTGCACACATGCATCGAAGCTCAGCAGCTGGTTCCAGCGGAATTCGACCGGCTTCTCGACGCCGTACTCCTGATGCTCGATGTCCGGCAGCTTCAGCGCGGTCGGCGGCGTGGCCGTGCCGTTGCCCGTGAACGATTCGCGGGTGGCCGCGAAGCGTTCCTGGCGCGGGTGGAACGCGAGGTGCAGCAGGCCGGCGATCGCATGCTTCATCGGGCCGCCCTTCGCGGCGCCGACCGTCATCGTGAATGCGCCGATGCCGATCAGCAGCGCGCAGAGCACCGCGAACGCGCCCGACATCGCACCGGTCGGCACCAGCATGAACAGCACGAGGCCGAGCGCGAACGAGCCGAGCAGCCAGGGCAGCGTATTCCACGGGCCTTTCGACAACCGTGCGGGCACGTCCTCCTTCGCCGCGCGCCGGCGCCACACGAACACCGCACCGACCAGCATCGCGAGCGCCGCGAGGAAGATCAGCTTGTCGAGCCACGGCGAGTAGATCGCGAGGCCGTAGTTGATGAACACCAGCGCGAGCGCGCCGATCGCGCCGCCGGCCGTCGCGACGTGGGTCTTCGCGATGTACGGATCGCGGGCGACCACGTGGTGCAGGTCGACGAAATAACGTTTCGGAATCGCGAACAGGTTCGCGACGCCGAACGCGCCGGGCGCCGTGGCGCGGCCGAGCCGCCAGTAGGACGAGCGCTTCGCGACCGCGAACGCGAGCCCCGCCACCGACAGCCACAACAGGGCGGTAATGAGGAAGGACGGGTTCATCTTTTAGAAATCCTTCACGAGACGCAGCGAGTCGTAGATCGCACCGTGGACGTTGTGCATCGAGATGCAGTCGCCGACACGGAACAGCAGGAAACGGCCGTTGCCGAGTTCTTCCGACAGGCACGGCTGCGGCTCGGCCGCGAACAGCGTGTGCGGATCGATCTGGCCGCGGTTCACCGATTCCGGCTTGAGCTTCCAGTACAGTTCGTCGTTCGGCGACGAACCGTTCTCGATCACCACCTGGTCGACCGCGCGCTCCTCCAGTTCTTCCGTGTACTCGTTGCGCAGCACGGCGATCAGCTTGCCGTCCTCTTCATAGACGCGATCGAGCATCGTGTTCGGCGTCGGGATCACGCCGAACGCATACAGGCGGCGATAGAAGATCGGGAACGTCGTGCCGCCGCAGTCGTCGGCGACCTTCACGTCCGGCGTGACGACCTCGACCTTCGAGCCGCGGCTCGCCATGAAGTCGGCCACGCCCGCGCCGGCATGCGTGCTCACGCCGTCGAACAGCAGCACGTTCTGCTTAGGCTCGACCTTGCCGGTCAGGATGTCCCACGAGCTGACGGCGAGGCCCTCGGCCACGCCCCAGCCCGGCACCTGCCACGTGAAGCTCGACCCGCCCGTCGCGAGCACGACGATGTCCGGCTTCTCGGCCATGATCGTCTTCTCGTCGGCGGCCACGCCGAGGCGGCGATCGACGCCGAGGCGCTTCGTTTCCATGTCGAACCAGCGGATGATCCCCGACATCTGTTCGCGCTGCGGCGCCTTCGCGGCGATCATCACCTGGCCGCCCACTTCGGCGTTCTTCTCGAACAGCACGACGTCGTGGCCGCGCAGCTTCGCGACGCGTGCGGCCTCGAGGCCCGCCGGGCCCGCGCCGACCACCACGACCTTGCGCTTCGGGCCGCGCGACTTCTCGATGATGTGCGGCATCGTCGCTTCGCGCGACGTCGCCGCGTTCTGGATGCACAGCACGTCGAGGCCGTTGTACTGGCGGTCGATGCAGTAGTTCGCGCCGACGCACTGCTTGATTTCGTCTTCGCGACCGTCGCGGATCTTGATCACCATGTGCGGATCGGCGATCTGCGCGCGCGTCATGCCGACCAGGTCGATCATGCCGGTCGCGAGCAGGCGCTCGGCCTGGCCTGCGTCGCGGATGCTCTGCGCGTGCATCACCGGAATCTTCACGACCGACTTGATACCGGCCGCGAGGTGCACGAACGGCTCCGGCGGCAGCGCCATCGGCGGCATGCAGTTGGCGATCGTGTTGTGCGTATCGCCGCCCGAGCCGACCACGCTCAGGTAGTCGATCAGGCCCGTCTCCGACATCGCCTGCGCGATTTCCTTCAGCGCTTCGTGATCGAGGCCGTCCTCGTGGAATTCGTCGCCGCACATGCGCAGGCCGACGCAGAAATCCTTGCCGACCGCCTCGCGCACGGCCGTCAGCACCTCGATGCCGAAGCGCAGGCGGTTCTCCAGGCTGCCGCCCCATTCGTCGGTGCGGTGGTTCGAACGCTTGCTCCAGAACTGGTCGATCAGGTGCTGGTGGGCGGCCGAAATCTCGATGCCGTCCATGCCCGCGGCCTGCACGCGCTTCGCGGCCGCCGCGAAATCGCCGATGATGCGGCGGATTTCCTCGATCTCGATGATCTTCGCGTTGCCGCGGTGCACGGGTTCGCGCACGCCCGACGGCGACATCAGGTGCGGCCAGTGCTCGCCGTGGAACGACGAGCGGCGGCCCATGTGCGTCGCCTGGATCATGATCTTCGCGCCGTGCTTGTGCATCGTGTCGGCAAGGCGCGTGAGCGGATCGATGATCTTGTCGGTCGACAGGTTCACCGATTTCCACCAGCCCTGCGGGCTGTCGATCGACACCGGGCTCGACCCGCCACAGATCGCGAGGCCGACGCCACCCTTCGCCTTCTCTTCGTAATAGCGGATATAGCGGTCGCCCGGCAGGCCGCCCGGCTCGGCATACACCTCCGCATGCGCGGTGCTGACGATCCGGTTGCGCAGCGTCAGCTGGTTCAGCTGCATGGGTTTGAACAGGTGGGGATAACGCATCGCTGGCGACCTCTGGCGTTCGAATGTCTCGTGTTGCGGGTGTTGTTCTGTAGCGGTGAATCAGTGCATCAGTGCGCGATCGGCGACACTTCGAAGACGCAGTGGTCGTGATGCTCGGCCGCGCACTGCACTTCCTTCGATTGCGCACGCGGTGCGCCCTTGCCTTCCGGCGTCGTGTCGTTGACCCAGTCCATCGCGCCGGCGAACCAGCCCGCGAACATGTAGCAGAGCTTGCCTTCCTTGCCCGGCTGCTGGAGCACGAACGACGAGTGGCGCAGCTCGATCTTCGCGCGCGCGCGCCGGCCGGATCGGCCTCGATGATCGAGAACAGGCCCCAGCCGCGCTGCGACAGGCGCTTCAGGTAGTGCTCGAACACGGCCATGCCGGTCAGGCCGTGCAGCCTGGCTTCCTTGTCGCACCAGTGGTAAGCGGACTTGTAGCCGGCCTTGTAGAGAATTTCGGCATACGCTTCGACGCCGAGCGCTTCCTCGACCGCGACGTGGTTGTTCGTGAAGAAGTGACGCGGCACGTACAGCATCGGCAGCGCGTCGGTGGTCCAGACGCCGGTATCGGGATCGACGTTGATCGGCAGTTGCGGTTGCATCGTGGTGACTCCGTGAGGAAATTGGCCGCGCGGCTCGGCGCGCAGGCGCGACATCGTCCGCGCGCCCGCGCGGCTTGCGCGGGCACGTCCCGATTCTTGTTGTTGAGTTGCTGCGGGTGAGGCGGTGCGGCGTGCGCGGCGCTTACGCGCCCCACACGTCCTTGAACACGCGCACCCAGTTCTCGCCCATGATCTTGCGGATGCGCGACTCCTTCCAGCCGTGGCGTTCCATCGCGGCGGTCAGGTTCGGGAATTCGCCGATCGTGCGGATGCCGTCCGGGTTGATCACCTTGCCGAAATTCGTCAGCTGGCGATAGCGGCCCTTGTCATGCGTCAGCATGTCGAAGAATTCCTTCGCATAGTCCTGCGTGAAATCCGTGCCGATGCCGACCGCGTCCTCGCCGATCAGGTTCACGACGTAGTCGATCGCCTCGATGTAGTCGTCGATGTTCGCCTCGATCCCGCGCTTCAGGAACGGCGCGAACATCGTCACGCCGACGAAGCCGCCCGCGTCGGCGATCTCCTTCAGCTGTTCGTCGCTCTTGTTGCGCGGGTGCTCCTTCAGGCCCGACGGCAGGCAGTGCGAATAGCACACCGGCTTCTTCGAGAACGCGATCGCTTCCGACGACGTGTTGCCGCCCACGTGCGACAGGTCGACCATGATGCCGACGCGGTTCATCTCGGTGATCACTTCGCGGCCGAAGTCCGACAGGCCGCCGTCACGCTCGTAGCAACCGGTGCCGACCAGGTTCTGCGTGTTGTAGCAGAGCTGCACGACGCGTACGCCCATGTCGGCGAACGCCTCGATGTAGCCGATGTTGTCCTCGAACGCATGCGCGTTCTGGAAACCGAGGATCACGCCGGTCTTGTCTTCCTTCTTCGCGCGGAAGATGTCTTCCGTCGTGCGCACCAGCGTCAGAAGCTCGCTGTTGTCGCGGATCTTCTTCTTCATCACGCCGATGTTGTCGACGGTCTTCGTGAAGTTCTCCCAGACCGACACCGTGCAGTTCGCGGCCGTGATGCCGCCACGGCGCATGTCTTCGAACACCGGCTTCTCGAACTTCGAGATGTTCAGACCGTCGATGATGATGCTGTCTTGATGCAGCGTGCTCATGAGTGGCTCCAGTATTGTCGGGTCGGTCGGATCAGTAGATCGGGAAGCGTTCGCACAACGCGAAGATCTCGCGGCGCACGCGCTGTTCGGTGGCGTGGTCGCCTTCCGGGTTCGCGCGCAGCGCGTCGAACACTTCCAGGATCAGGCGGCCCACCTCGCGGAATTCCGCGACGCCGAAGCCGCGCGTCGTGCCGGCCGGCGTGCCGAGGCGGATGCCCGACGTGACGGTCGGCTTCTCGGTGTCGAACGGAATGCCGTTCTTGTTGCAGGTGATGCCCGCGCGCTCCAGCGCCTGTTCGACCGGCGCGCCCTTCAGGCCCTTCGGGCGCAGGTCGACCAGCAGCAGGTGGTTGTCGGTGCCGCCGGTGACGAGATCGACGCCGCCTGCCTTCAGCACTTCGCCGAGTGCCTGCGCGTTCGCGAGCACGTTGTCGATGTAGGTCTTGAAGTCCGCATGCAGCACTTCGCCGAACGCCACCGCCTTGCCGGCGATCACGTGCATCAGCGGGCCGCCCTGCAGGCCGGGGAACACGGCCGAGTTGATCTTCTTCGCGATGTCCTCGTCGTTGGTCAGCACGAAGCCGCCGCGCGGGCCGCGCAGCGTCTTGTGGGTGGTCGACGTGACGACGTGCGCATGCTCGACCGGGTTCGCGTGGCGGCCCGCGGCGATCACGCCGGCGATGTGCGCCATGTCGACCATCAGCTTCGCGCCGACGCTGTCGGCGATCGCGCGGAAGCGCGCGAAGTCGAGCGCGCGCGGGTACGCCGAGAAGCCGGCGATGATCAGGTTCGGCTTGTGTTCGTGCGCGAGCGCTTCGACCTGGTCGTAGTCGATCAGCATCGTGTCGCGGTTCACGCCGTACTGGACCGCGTTGAACCACTTGCCCGACAGCGCCGGCTTCGCGCCGTGCGTCAGGTGGCCGCCCGCGTCCAGCGACATGCCGAGCACCGTGTCGCCCGGCTTGGCCAGCGCGAGCATCACCGAACCGTTCGCCTGCGCGCCCGAGTGCGGCTGCACGTTCGCGTAGCCGGCATTGAAGATCTGCTTGACGCGCTCGATCGCCAGCGCCTCGACTTCGTCCGCGAACTCGCAGCCGCCGTAGTAGCGCTTGCCGGGATAGCCTTCCGCGTACTTGTTGGTCAGCACCGAACCCTGCGCCTCGAGCACGGCACGCGACACGATGTTTTCCGACGCGATCAGCTCGACCTGCGACTGCTGACGCTCGAGTTCCTTCAGGATGGCGCTGCGCACCGGCGCGTCGCGCTCGGCAAGGGACTGCGAGAAGAAAGGCTGGGTGTTCGACATAGTGCGTCCGTGACGAAGAATAGTGGGCGGCAATCAATGCTTGAGGCCCGCCGTGCCTGGGTTTCCCGCTCGTCCCGTACAAGGCTGCCGACGGCTCTATTCTTGTCGTTCGGATTTTCGGCGGATTGATGAATTTAGACGCGTTCTTTGCCTTTTCCGCCATCCGCGTCCGTTTTATACAAGTGACCGGTCGTGCTTTTTCGGATCGCCAAGCAGCGCCGCCGCAGCGCGGCAACGGCCGGCAGGCACTGCCGCGGTGCCGCCGCCGCCCGCGGCGGGTGCAGCCGGTCACGGATTCGGTGCAGTGCAGCAACGCGTTTGAGCCAAATCAACGTATGGAGCTAGGGTTTAGCCGTATGGCACGCTTGTTGCGCTGGCTCACACAATACCGCAGCCCGATCCGTGCCCCGGGCCTATAGCTATTAGAGATTTCAGGAAGCTCCCCATGTCGCCCGACCGCACAGCGTCGCTGTCCCACTTCGCGTTCATGCCGTTACCGAATTTCACGATGATCGCGTTCACCAATGCGATCGAGGTGCTTCGGATGGCGAACTACCTGAGCGGCCAGCCGCTCTACCGCTGGTCGGTCATCAGCCCGGACGGCGGCCCGGTCACCGCGAGCAACGGCCTGACGGTCGATACGGGCCCGGCCGAATGCGTGGGGCAGCCCGACATCGTGTTCGTGTGCGGCGGCGTCGACGTGCAGCGCGCGACCACGCCCGCCCATCTGTCGACGCTGCGCCGCTTCGCACGCGCGGGCATCCCGCTCGGCAGCCTGTGCACGGGCACCTATGCACTCGCGAAGTCGGGGCTGCTCGCGGGCTACGCGTGCGCGATCCACTGGGAGAACATGTCGGCGCTGAAGGAAGAGTTTCCGGACACGCGCTTCCTGAAGGAACTGTTCGTGATCGACCGCGACCGCATCACGTGCACGGGCGGCGTCGCGCCGCTCGACATGATGCTGAACCTGATCGCCGCGCGCGTGGGCACCGCGCGCGTCACGCAGATCGCCGAGCAGTTCATCGTCGAACACGTGCGCGACACGAGCGCGCAGCAACGCATGCCGCTCGTCGCGCGCCTCGGCTCGGCGAACAAGTCGCTGTTCGAAGTGATCTCGCTGATGGAGAACAACATCGAGGAGCCGCTGTCGCGCGAGGAACTCGCTCGGCTCGCGAACATGTCGCAGCGGCAACTGCAGCGCCTGTTCCGCGAACACCTCGGCATGACGCCGACCCACTACTACCTGACGCTGCGGCTGCGCCGCGCGCGCGAACTGCTGCTGCAGACCGACATGTCGATCATGCACATCACGATGGCGTGCGGGTTCCAGTCGGCGTGCCATTTCAGCAAGAGCTATCGCGACGCGTTCGGCGTCGCGCCGACCCGCGAACGCCGCAAGCAGGTCGCGCCGCTCGCGCAGGGGGTGGGCGGCGTGGGTTCGGCCTTCCCGGCGTCGCTCGCGATGCATGCGTGACGCCTGCATCGCATGACGTAAAAAAAGCGACCCGTCGGGTCGCTTTTTCGTTTGCGCTGGACGCTCAATACCCCCACACCTGCATTTCGTAGAGCGAGTAACCCCACTGCGTCGCGCGCTGCGTGCCGAGCATCCGCACGTAACGACCGCTGCCGTTGAGATTCGGGATCGCGACATGACCCCACGCCACGCCGTTGCTCGTCGAATAGATCGTCGTCCAGTTGACGTTGTCGTTCGATGTCTGGATCTGATAAACGCGCGCGCCCGCATCCCAGTACAGATCGACGCCGTTGATGGTCTTCACGGAACCGAGATCCACTGAGATCCATTGCGAACCGACACCGGCGCCTTCCGGCGAATCCCAGCGCGTGCCCGTCGTGTTGCCGTCGAACGCCTTGTCCGGCGTGAGCGACGCGTTGTAGCTCGCCGACGCGGCAGCCGGGCGCCCCTGCGACAGCAGCGTCGGCTGCGCGGCGGCCGGGCCGCCGTAATAGCTCGACCCGAGCTTGGCCTTCGTCG
Organism: Burkholderia cepacia; assembly: GCF_001718835.1. NCBI lineage: Bacteria > Pseudomonadati > Pseudomonadota > Betaproteobacteria > Burkholderiales > Burkholderiaceae > Burkholderia > Burkholderia cepacia. Next base: position 2,743,018 of record NZ_CP013444.1, read on the forward strand.
TGTCCGCGTTCACGCCGAATTGCGACAGGCTCCAGCGCTGGCCGGTCGTCACGTCACCGACGTAGAGCTGATAGCCGCCCGCCGTCGTCGACGAGAAGAACACGTAGTTCGTGCCGTTCACCGGCGCCGGATCGGAGTTGTTGCTCACGCAGTCGTTGATCGGCAGCGCGTTCGGCGTCGACGCCGGATCCGCGGTCTTCGTATAGATCTGGTCGGCCTGGCCGCTGTCTTTCCAGCGCGCGTAGAACACCATGCCGTCCGCACGCACGATCGGGTAGTACGTCTGCAGCCCGGCCGGATTGTCGAACGTCGCGGTCGCGCCGGTCGCGAGCGTGCGCTTCATCAGCCCCATGTTCGCGCCGGTGCCCGTCGCGTAGTACACGGCGCTCGAATCGGGCGCGAGATACGGCATCGAGTATTCGGCGCCGGCCGGCGCGTTCGTCAGGCTCACGACCGACGTGAACACCGGGCCCGCGCTCGTGTACGACAGCGTCGCCTGCTTGACGTCGCCGTTCTGCTTGAACACGAGCGTCTTGCCGTCGGCGCTGAACTTCGGATCCTCGTTGCGCGTGGCGCCCGTGCTGTTCGTCAGGTTGACGGGCGGCGTGCCGGCGCCGAGCTGCAGCATGAACACGTTCCATGCGCCGTTGCTGATGCCCATGAACGCGAGCCACTTGCCGTCGGGGCTGAACACGCCGTTCATCGGATCGGTGATGCCCCACGCGCTCTTGCTCAGTTGCGTCAGCGTATGGGCCGAGAAGTCGTAGAGGAACAGCTGGCTCGTGCCGTCGCCGTACTTGACGTAGCTGTGATAGACGAGCTTGCCGGTCAGTGCGCTCGGAAACGACGCGTTGGACTGGGCCGGAGGATTGCTGATGCAGGCCGCTTCGGCCGCGCCGCCGGAAAGATTGAGGGCGATACCGGCCACGAGGCCGGCGACGAGAGTCTTCAATTTCACGCTGGGTATTCCTGGGTGAGAGGTGGAGACGCCGGCAGACAAGGCCCCGCGCGAACGCGCAGGACCACGGATCAGCCGTCGGGCAGCGTGAATTCCGTATGGATTGGACACCGGATGAAAAAAGGTGCCGAGAGGATGCCCGTGAACCGTGCAAATGAAAAGGATCAGGGCCTTGAAAAAACAAGCGGATCAGATATGAGGACCAGATGGTGCGCGAGATGCCCCGTGCTACTCTTTTTTTCAACGAGGCACGGATCGGCAGAGGACACGCATGAAGCGATATGCGGCGCTGGCGCAGACGATAGCCGATTCCATTCGGCGCGGCGATCTGGTGCCCGGTGCGCGCATTCCGACCATTCGCGACGCCAGCAAGGCGTTCAAGGTCAGCCCGACGACCGTGTTTCGCGCGTACTACGCGCTCGAAAGCGAGGGTCTGATCGTCGCGCGGGCGCGATCCGGTTATTTCGTTTCGGATGTCGGGGATAAGCGCGCGCGCCCGAGCCACGGCCCGCCGCGCAAGCCGCCCGCTGCACGCAGCGGCGTCGACGATGCGCTCGCCAGGCTCATGGATTCCATCAAGGATCAGCACATCGTTCAGCTGGGGTCGGCATTCGCCAGCTATTCGCTGTTCCCGATGAGCGGCCTGTGGCGTGCGATGGCGTCGGCGGCCCGCAACATGGATCGCACGGCGCTGCTGTCCGGTTTTCCGCCCGGGGACGAAGGGCTGCGCCGCCAGATCGCGCTGCGCTACCTGAAGGCAGGCGCGGCGTTGCCGATGGACGAGATCGTGATCACGACCGGCGCGCTCGAAGCGCTGACGCTCAGCCTGCAGGCACTGACCCGCCCGGGCGATATCGTCGCGATCGAACGACCGGCATTCCACGCGGCGCTGGAGGCCGTGCAACGCCTGCACCTGAAGGCCGTCGAGATTCCGGTCGACCCGCGCACCGGCCTCGATCTCGACGCACTCGCCGAAGCGCTCGACCAGCATCCGATTCGCGCCTGCTGGTTCATGACGTCGTTCCACAACCCGACCGGCGCGACGCTGACCGACGAGCGCAAGCGCGCGCTGATCGACCTGCTCACCGCGTATCAGGTGCCGTTGATCGAAGACGACGTCTACAGCGAGCTGTATTTCGGGTCCGCGCCGATGCGCCCGGCCAAACTGTATGACGACAGCGGGCTCGTCCTGCATTGCGGTTCGTTCTCGAAATGCCTCGCGCCCGGGTTCCGGATCGGCTGGGTCGCGGCCGGACGCTACGTGCATCAGATCCGGCACGCGCAATGCGTCGCGGCGCCGTCGGCCGACGTGCCGGCGCAACTGGCGATATCGAGCTATCTGCAGGACGGCGGATACGACCGCTTCCTGCGCAAGCTGCGCCGCAATCTCGCCGCGCACCAGGCGCAGATGCTGGCGGCCGTGCGCACGTATTTTCCGGACGGCACCGAAGTGTTCGCGCCGCGCGGCGGGTATTTCCTGTGGATCGAACTGCCGCCGCGCGTCGACGCGATGCACCTGTTCGGCGATGCAATGGAAAACGGCGTCAGCATCGCGCCGGGGCCGATCTTTTCCGCGACCGGCGGATTCCGCCGCTATCTTCGGCTCAATTACGGCCGGCCGTGGACACCGGCCGTCGAGCACGCGATGCAGACCATCGGCGCGCTCGCGGCGCGGCAGCGGCAGTAGCACGGGACGTGCCTCGCCCATCGCGCGTAAATCAAAATCATCGCGCGCCTTGCGTTCTGCTCGACGCGCGACAAAAAATGAAGATCGGAGCACTGACGTTGCGACGCGCAACGTGGAAGCGACCCGGCCGCGTGGCGCTGCATCGCGGTCTTCATGGAGGCGATCAGATGAGCACCGACAGCGAACTCCAGGCGACGATCGACGCGCTCGTGCAGGACGGCAAGGGCCTGCTGGCCGCCGACGAAAGCGGCCCGACCATCGCGAAGCGCTTCAAGACGATTGCGCTCGAATCGACTGAGGAGAACCGCCGCGCGTGGCGCAGCCTGTTGCTGTCGACGCCGGGCCTCGGCGAATTCATCAGCGGCGTCATCCTGTATGAAGAGACGCTGGGGCAACGCGCGGACGACGGCACGCCGTTGCCCGAACTCGCCGAGCGCCAGCAGATCGTGCCCGGCATCAAGGTCGACACGGGCAAGATACCGCTCGCGCACGCGCCCGGCGACGAAATCACGCAAGGGCTGGACGGGCTCGCGATTCGCGTCGATCGCTATAAGCAGCAAGGCGCGCGTTTCGCGAAATGGCGCGCGGTGTACAACGTGTCCGACACGCTGCCGAGCCGCCTCGCGATCGAGGCGAACGCCGAGTCGCTGGCACGCTATGCGGCGATCTGCCAGGAAGCCGGCATCGTGCCGATCGTCGAGCCGGAAGTGCTGATCGACGGCGATCATTCGATCGCGCGATGCGCAGCCGTGACCGACGCGGTGCTGCACGCGGTGTTCGACGCGCTGCATCGGCATCGGGTCGTGCTGGCGCACATGCTGCTCAAGCCGAGCATGGTCGTGCCGGGCAAGGAGCACGCGGCGCAGCCAGGGCCCGCCGAGGTTGCCGACGCGACGGTCCGTCTGTTGCGCGGCGTCGTGCCGGCCGAAGTCCCCGGCATCTTCTTCCTGTCCGGCGGGCAGACGCCCGAGGAAGCGACGGCCAATCTCGACGCGATGAATCGCCTCTCCGGACGGCCGTGGCTGTTGAGCTTTTCCTATGGACGCGCGCTGCAGGAACCGCCGCTTGCAGCCTGGAAGGGACAGGCGGCCAATGTGCGCGACGCGCAGCAAGCGCTGCTCCTGCGCGCGCGCCTGAACGGTGCGGCCTGTCGCGGTCGGTACGACGCCGCCATGGAGCGCGCGGCATGAATGGATTCGGGCGGATTGCGTTCGGTCAGTCGGGCGGGTCCGTCCTCGTCGAACGATGCAAGTCCTGCTCAGCCGGAAAGTCATCGCGCGCGACACCCTGAAGGGTGCGCTGAACGCGCATGCCAGATCGCGACAGGCGGCCGGTTATCGCTGCAGTCAGTGCGGCTTCGTCGCTTTCCGCGCGCTCGAGCATTGCCCCGTATGCGGGAAGTGGAACTGGCCGTTCGATGCGCGTGCCGGCGGCCCGGCGCGGCCATCGTTCGACAGCTGGCCTGCGCGCATCGCACGTTTTCTGCATCACGCCGCGATCCATCAGCCGCGCGCGTCGTCGGCGCCGATGCTGAGCCTCGCGACGCTCGTGCTGGTGTTCGGCGGCTACGTCGCGCTCGACAGGATGTGCCAGGCGGACCCCGCCTGCCGCGCACCGAACCTGCCGAGTGCATCGGCGATCATCGGCGATTTGCGCACGCCGGCGGACCTGGCGTCACCGCTGGTGTCGCTGCCCGGCGATCCGGTGCTGCCGCTGGAGCTGCCGGCCTATCCGTTTCATGCGCTCGACGAAGAGCAACTCGTGGCCGACGCGGCCGTCGGCCCAAGCGTGGATCAACCCGCGGACCGGACGATCGCAAGCGCGGCGCCGGCCGGCATGCGGCATGCGAGCGCCGCGCGCGCGCCGGGCACGACGGTTGCCGCGCGGCCGTGCAAGGCCCATGCCGCACCCGGCTGCGCACGGGCGCATGCCGCGCCGATCCGCACCGCGGAACTGCGGAACAGGCCCTCCGTGACACATCCCGCACCGCCGATGATCCGCCCCGTCGACGCGCGCCCCGAGCCGGCGCGGCAACAGCAGGCGCGGCAACAGCAAGCGTCGAACGGGATGCACGCTACCCGGCTCTATCACGGGCATTAGGTCCGCATGCACGAAGGGCCGGAGCGTTCGACCGCCCCGGCCCTCTTCGTCTACCGTGCCTTCAGCCGCGTTACGCCGCCAGCAGCCCGTGCGGGTCGATGACGAATTTGCGCGGCGCGCCGCCGTCGAACTTCTTGTAGCCTTCCGGCGCCTGGTCGAGCGAAATCACTTCGACGTTGACGATCTTCGCGATCGGCAGACGGTCGAACAGGATCGCCTGCATCAGGTTGCGGTTGTACTTCAGCACCGGCGTCTGGCCCGTGAAGAACGAGTGCGACTTCGCCCAGCCGAGGCCGAAGCGGATGCTCAGGCTGCCGTGCTGCGCGGCCTTGTCCTTCGCGCCCGGATCGTCCGTCACGTACAGGCCCGGGATGCCGATCGCGCCGGCCGGCCGCGTGATTTCCATCAGCGAGTTCAGCACCGTGGCCGGTGCCTCTTCCGCGTGGCCCGACGAACCGTGGCCGTGTGCCTCGAAGCCGACGCAGTCGACCGCGCAGTCGATCTCGGGCACGCCGAGAATCTGCTCGATCTGCTCGCCGAGCGACGCGTCCTTCGACAGGTCGACCGTCTCGAAGCCCATCGCCCGCGCGTGCGCGAGACGTTCCGCGTTCATGTCGCCGACGATCGTCACGGCCGCGCCGAGCAGGCGTGCCGATGCGGCCGCCGCCATCCCGACCGGGCCCGCGCCCGCGATGTAGACCGTCGAGCCCGGCTTCACGCCCGCGCTCACCGCGCCGTGATAGCCGGTCGGCAGAATGTCGGACAGGCAGGTCAGGTCGCGGATCTTCGCCATCGCCTGGTCGCGGTCGGGGAATTTCAGCAGGTTGAAATCGGCATACGGCACGAGCACGTACTCGGCCTGGCCGCCGATCCAGCCGCCCATGTCGACGTAACCGTAGGCGCCGCCGGCACGCGACGGGTTCACGTTCAGGCACACGCCCGTATGCGTGTCCTTGCACATCGCGCAGCGGCCGCACGCGACGTTGAACGGCACCGACACGAGATCGCCGAGCTTCAGCGTCTCGACGTCGCGGCCGATCTCGACCACCTCGCCCGTGATTTCGTGGCCGAGCACGAGGCCGACCGGCGCGGTCGTGCGGCCGCGCACCATGTGCTGGTCGGAACCGCAGATGTTCGTGCTGACCACTTTCAGGATCACGCCGTGGCCGATCGCGCGGCCGCTCGGATCGACCATCTTCGGATAATCGATTTTCTGAACTTCGACCTGGCCCGGCCCAAGATAGACGACACCTCGATTGCTGCTCATCGTATTGTCTCCATGTCTCGTTGGATGGCGCTGCCGCACGCGACAGCGTGCTGTTCGAGAGTAGTCCCGGAGACAGGGGCGCCGATGTCTCAAACGCGACATGGGTTTGATTCGGGCCGACATGGGCGCGCCGGACGGCGTCTGCACGCGCATCCGGCGCGGCGCACCCCGTTTTCGACAAAATCTGACGAGACAAATCGATTACGCCGCGTGCCTAGTACTTATCCAATATGAATAGGCGGCGACGTTCCGTAGTATCCCCGACGCTCAACGCGCCATTGGCGCCAATCAGTCGAGGGTGAAAATTCGTCCTTTCCGCAGCATCCCCCAGCACGCCGATTCCGATGCCGCCGCCGTACCGGCGGCGTCAGGCCGGCGGCTGCCGTTACGCAACACATCTCATCCACGGCATCGAGCCGGCCGCGCCGTCCGCACGACACAATGGGAGCGGCTCTCGATCTGGCGCATCGGCGCCGCACTGCTGCTGCCGGGCATTGCGCACGCGTTGCCGCCGAGCGCCGGGCAATCGATGCGCGACATCGAGGCCACACGCCCCACCCTCCCCGCCGACACGCCGCCTGATCTCGCCATCCCGCCGCCGCCCGACGCGAAGCCACCGCCGGCCAGCGACGCGGGGCCGCGCGTACGGGTGCATGCATTCGTGATCGGCGGCAATCGTGCGTTCGATGCCGAACACCTGCAACCGCTCCTCGCGGATCTCGTCGGCCGCGAACTGAGCTTCGACGAACTCCGGCAAGCCGCCGACCGGATCTCCATGTATTACCGCGAACACGGCTACGTGCTCGCGCGCGCCTATCTGCCGCGGCAGGACATCGAGGGCGGCACCGTGCGCATCGACGTGCTCGAAGGGCGCTACGGCGCCGTCGAGCTGAACAATCGCTCGCGCGTGCTGGACAGTGTCCTGCGCCGGCCGCTCGCCGGCCTCCGGCACGGCGATGCCGTGCAGGGCGACGCGCTCGAGCGCAGCCTGTTGCTGCTCGACGATCTGGCGGGCGTCGCGGCGAAAGGCACGCTGCGCCCGGGTGCCGAAGCCGGCACGACCGACCTCTCCGTCGACGTCGAGCGCGGCCCGTTCGCGTCGGGCTCGCTCGATCTCGACAACTACGGCGACGCGCTCACCGGCCGCTATCGCGCCACCGGCAGCGTCGACGTCGAGGCGCCGCTGCGGCTCGGCGATCAGTTCACGCTGCGCGGGCTGACCAGCGACGCGCGTCAGCGCTATTACCGCGCGGCCTATCAGTTGCCCGTCGGCCCCGCGTCGACGCGGCTCGGCGTCGCGTATTCCGACATGCGCTACCGGGTCGGCGGGAGCTTCGACGATCTCGACTATCACGGCCGTGCGTCGGTGCAAAGCGCGTTCGTCGCGCAACCGCTGCTGCGCAGCCGTCGCGCGAACGTCAGCGCGCAGCTTCTCTACGAAAACAAGCGGCTGCGCGACGACTACGACGCATTCGACGTGCACGGCGCGAAGCGCATCCACATGGGGTCTCTCAGCCTCACCGGCAATAACCAGGACGACTGGCTGGGCGGCGGCCGCAGCAGCGCGTCCGTGACGTTCGGCATCGGCCGGATGAGCGGCAACGATCCGCTCGAATCCGATTGGCTCGCGAAAACGCACGGCCGCTTCGCCAAGCTGAACATCAGTGCATTGCGGCTGCAGGCCCTCACCGCGCGGCTGCAGCTCTACGTCCAGCTCAGCGCGCAACTCGCATCGCGCAATCTCGACTCGTCGGAAAAATTCAGCCTGGGCGGCCCGTATGGCGTGCGCGCCTATGCGCTGGGCGAAGGCAGCGGCGACCAGGGCTGGCAGGCCAGCGCGGAATTGCGCTATCTCGCCGCGCCGGGGTGGCAGGTCAGCACCTTCGTCGATACGGGACGCGTTCAGCTCAACAAGCAGCCGTGGAACCGGGAACGCAACACGCTGCAATTGTCGTCGGCCGGAGTCGGCGTCGGCTGGTACGGCGCGAGCCGGCAGGTCAACGTCGCGGTCTCGCAACCGTTCGGCAGGTCCGACGACGTGGCCGCGATCACGCGGTCGCCAGGAGTCTGGCTCCAGGCGACCCAGTATTTCTGAGTCGCCCGGCGCCAACGGCCGGCCCGGCAGCGCCGCGGGCCGGCAACCCGACGGCGGGCCGCATGACCGTCCGCCGCATGAAGCGGGAAGCCGTTCTGCTTCGCGATCGATCGATTAGGTTAACTGATCAATCACAAACTCATTCGTTACCGAGGAAACGATGAACAAGACCTACGCATTGGTATGGAATCACGCACAAGGGTGCTGGAACGCGGTCGGGGAAACCGCGCGCCGCCGCGGCAGGGCGGGCGGCAGCAAGCTCGTCGCGGCCGGCGCCGTGTCGCTGCTCGGCCTCGCCGCCCTGCCCGCCCACGCACTGCCCACCGGCCACGCGGTCGTCGCCGGCCAGGCCGACATCGCCACGTCGGTCGACGGCAAGACGATGTCCATCAACCAGCACTCCGACAAGCTCATCACCAACTGGCAGGACTTCGGCGTCGCCGGCGGCGAACGCGTGTCGTTCCACCAGCCCGGCAGTTCGTCGATCGCGCTGAACCGCGTGCTCGGGACGAACGGCAGCCAGATCCACGGCCGGATCGACGCCAACGGCAGGGTGTTCGTGGTGAACCCGAACGGCGTGGTGTTCGGCGCCGGATCGCAGGTCAACGTCGGTAGCCTCGTTGCATCCACGCAGAATCTTTCCGACGCCGACTTCCTCGCCGGCAACTATCGCTTCGCCGGCACGTCGGCCGCATCCGTCATCAACGCCGGCAACATCACCGCCGCCGACGGCGGCAGCGTGGCGCTGCTCGGTGCGCGTGTGTCGAACGCGGGCGTGATCCAGGCGAAGATGGGCCGCATCGCGCTCGGCGCCGGCCACGCATTCAAGGTCAACTTCGACGGCAGCGGGCTGCTCAACCTGCGGGTCGAGCGCGGCGCGGTGGATGCGCAGGCGCGCAACGGCGGCCTGCTGAAGGCGGACGGCGGCGAGGTGCTGATGACGGCGCGCGCGGCGAACGGGCTGCTGGACGCGGTGGTGAACAACAGCGGAACGATCGAGGCGCGCGGACTGAGCAGCCACGGCGGGCGCATCACGCTCGACGGCGGCACCGTGCTGGCCGGCGGTACGCTGGATGCGAGCGCCACGGCCAGCCAGGGCGGCGAGGTCGCGACGCGCGGCACGCACGTGCGCATTGCCGACGATGCAACGGTCGATACGCGTGGCGCGAACGGCCGCTCGGGCACGTGGAAGATCGACACGGCGAACGCGCGCGTCGCCGACGACGCGAACGCGACGATCGGCGCGGCCTCGCTGTCGCGCAACCTCGGCACGACCGCGGTCGAGCTGACGAGCACCAACGGTGCGCTGACGACCGACGGCGCGATCGGCTGGAACAGCGATCACGACCTCACGCTGACGTCCCTGCACGGCGACGTGAATCTCGGCAAGTCGCTGACGGCCAGCGGCGCGAACGCTCGGATCGCCGTCAACGCCGCGCGACGCATCAACGTCAACGACAAGGTCGCGCTCACGGGCCGCAACGCCGGCCTCGCGCTGAACTCGGGCGACGGGCATGCGTTGAACGACAACGCAGCCGTCACGCTGTCGGGCGAGAATGCGTCGTTCAGCGCGAACGGGCAGGCCTATCGCGTGATCCACAACGTCGACCAATTGCGCGCGGTCGATACGAACCTGAACGGCCGCTACGTGCTCGGCAAGGCGATCAAGGGCAGCGGCGCGTTCCGCAGCATCGGCGGCGATGCGGCGTTCACCGGCACGTTCGACGGCCTCGGCAATACGATCTCCGGGCTGTCCGTCTACAACAGCGCGCCGTTCGTCGGCCTGTTCGCCGTCAATAGCGGCACGATCGCCAACCTGACGCTCGATTCGGTGTCGGCGCGCGGCACGGCGAACTACCGTGGGGCGCCCGTGGCGGTGGGTTCGCTGGTCGGTGCGAACGTCCGGGGCACGCTGTCGAACGTGCACGCGCGCAATGTCACCGTCACGAGCGGCGGCGCGCCCTCCAACGTCGCCGGCGGCCTCGTCGGCGTGAACCTGAGCGGCACGATCGACCGCGCGTCGGTGTCGGGCCGCGTCGCCGGCGACCGCTACACGACCGCCCTCGGCGGGCTCGTCGGCGAGAACGTCACGTCGCCCGATGCCCGCTCCGGCACCGCGACGATCACCAGCAGCCACGCCGACGCGAGCGTCTCCATCGATGTCGCCGGCACGCTTCCCAACAACGAGAAAACCGGGATCGGCGGCCTGGTCGGCTTCAACAGCGGCGATATCCGCGATTCGTCGAGCAAGGGGCAGGTGTACGTCGCAGGCGCCGGCGCAGCTGTCGGCGGTCTCGTCGGGCGCAACACCGGCACGGTCGGCGGCTCCGATGCGGCCGGCCGCGTCACCGCCGGCACAGCAAGCACTGCCGGCGCACTGGTCGGCGTCAACTCGGGCGCCATCGCCGCATCGCGTGCAAGCGGCCGTCTCACGGCCGGCGTGCGCGGCACGGCCGGCGGCCTCGTCGGTCGCAACAGCGGCCAGGTGACGAGCTCCTACGCATCCGGCAACGTCGAAGCCGCGACAAACGGCATCGCGGGCGGCCTCGTCGGTGTGAACGACGGGCACGTCGACCGCTCCAATGCGACCGGCGAGGTTTTCGCGGGAGATAACGGCGTGGTTGGCGGGCTCGTCGGCACCAACGCTGGCCGCATCCATGCATCGGACGCACATGGCTACGTGGCGGCGCGCGGCGCTGCCGGCGCCGCGGGCGGGTTCGTCGGCATCAACCGAGGGAGAATCGACGCGTCGAACGCAAGCGGCGACGTGATGACCTTTGCAAGCGCGCCAGCGGGCGGCTTCGTCGGCCGCAACGCGGCCGGCGGCATCATCGACGGATCCAGCGCACGCGGCAACGTGGATGGTATGGATACCGAATCGATCGGCGGCTTTGCGGGCGTCACCGACGCGAATTCGACGATCAGCACGTCGTCCGCACACGGCTCGGTGCGTGGCGAAGCGACCAGCCGCGTCGGCGGCTTCGTCGGTACCAACGGCGGCCGCGTCACGAACGTCAGCGCATCCGGCACGGTCCGGGCCGACGAAAACGGCGAGGTCGGCGGCCTGATCGGCCGGAATACCGGAACCGTCGATTCGTCATGGGCGAGCGGCACCGTCACGGCCGACGGTGCAAACCAGGCGGGCGGACTGGTCGGCTTCAACAGCGGCACGGTACGAAGCTCGCATGCGTCGGGGGCCGTCGTCGCCGGCAACAAGAGCAATGTCGGCGGGCTCGTCGGCAACCACGCGGGCGGCACGATCGAGTTGTCCGACGCGACCGGCAACGCGACGGGCGGCCGCAACGCCAACGTCGGCGGCCTGGTGGGTCTCAACGGCGGCAGGATCAGCCAGTCGTCGTCGTCCGGCACCGTGAGCGCCGGCTTGTACGCGAACCTCGGCGGCCTCATCGGGACGAACCAGGGCACCGCGCAAGCGTCGTCGACCAGCAGCCGGGTCGCCTACGAGTTTGGCCGTGGTCAGCAATACGGCGGCATCGCGGGCTTCTCGAAGACGTCGATGCAGGGCAATACGGTATCGGGCGAAGCCATGAACGTGCCGTTCGTCGGCAACCAGTTCGGCATCCACTGACTGTGACCCGGCGCAGGCGGGCAGTCTGACCGCCTGCGCCGGCACACGGCGGCGGGCAGCATGATCGTCCGCCGCTTGAAGCGGAAATTCATTCCGCGCCATGGTTCATCAGTCAGGTTATTAGGTTTACTGATGAACTCAATATACTCATCACCGAGGAAACGAAAACGATGAACAAGACCTACGCATTGGTATGGAATCACGCACAAGGGTGCTGGAACGCGGTCGGGGAAACCGCGCGCCGCCGCGGCAAGGCGGGCGGCAGCAAGCTCGTCGCGGCCGGCGCCGTGTCGCTGCTCGGCCTCGCCGCCCTGCCCGCCCACGCACTGCCCACCGGCCACGCGGTCGTCGCCGGCCAGGCCGACATCGCCACGTCGGTCGACGGCAGGACGATGTCCATCAACCAGCACTCCGACAAGCTCATCACCAACTGGCAGGACTTCGGCGTCGCCGGCGGCGAACGCGTGTCGTTCCATCAACCCGATAGCACGTCGATCGCACTGAACCGCGTGATCGGCACCCACGGCAGCCAGATCGACGGCCGCATCGACGCCAACGGCAAGGTGTTCCTCGTCAACCCGAACGGCGTGATGTTCGGCGCCGGGTCGCAGGTCAACGTCGGCAGTCTCGTCGCGTCCACCCAGAACCTCACCGACGCCGACTTCCTCGCCGGCAACTACCGCTTCGCCGGCACCTCCGCCGCTACCGTCGCCAACGCCGGCAACATCACCGCCGCCGACGGCGGCAGCGTCGCGCTGCTCGGCGCGCGCGTGTCGAACACCGGCGTGATCCACGCGAAGATGGGCCGCATCGCGCTCGGCGCCGGCCACGCGTTCAAGGTCAACTTCGACGGCAGCGACCTGCTCAGCGTGCAGGTCGAAGGCGGCGCCGTCGATGCGCAAGCGAGCAACGGCGGCCTGCTGAAGGCCGACGGCGGCGAGGTGCTGATGACCGCGCGCGCCGCGGGCGACCTGCTGAACGCGGTGGTCAACAACACCGGCACCATCGAGGCGCGCGGGCTGAGCAACCGCGGCGGGCGCATCACGCTCGACGGCGGCACCGTGCTGGCTGGCGGCACGCTCGACGCGAGCGCCACGGCCGGCCAGGGCGGCGAGGTCGCGACACGCGGCACGCACGTGCGCATTGCCGACGATGCAACGGTCGACACGCGCGGCGCGAACGGCCGCTCGGGCACGTGGAAGATCGATACGGCGAACGCGCGCGTCGCCGACGACGCGAATGCGACGATCGGCGCGGCCTCGCTGTCGCGCAACCTCGGTACCACCCACGTCACATTGACCGACACGGCAGGCGATCTGTCGATCGAGGGCCCCGTCAACTGGAGCAGCGACCACACGCTGTCGCTCGCGTCGCAGCGCGGCGGCGTGAAGCTGCAACGCGCGTTGAACGCGCGCGGCAGCCGCGCTTGGCTGGAGGTCAACGCCGCGAAGCGCATCGACATCGACGGTCCGCTCGCGCTGACCGGCGTGAACGCTGCCCTCGCGCTGAACTCGGGTAACGGACATGTGCTGAACGACAACGCAACCGTCACGCTGTCGGGCGCGAATGCGTCGTTCAGCGCGAACGGGCAGGCCTATCGCGTGATCCATGACGTCGACCAATTGCGCGCGGTCGATACGAACCTGAACGGCCGCTACGTGCTCGGCAACACGATCAAGGGCAGCGGCGCGTTCCGCAGCATCGGCGGCGATGCGGCGTTCACCGGCACGTTCGACGGCCTCGGCAATACGATCTCCGGGTTGTCCGTCTACAACGACGGACCGTTCGTGGGCCTGTTCGCCGGAAACTTCGGCACGATTGCCAACCTGACGCTCGATTCGGTGTCGGCGCGCGGCACGGCGAACTACGGTATCGGGCCCGTGATGGTCGGCTCGCTGGTCGGCGCGAACATCCAGGGCACGCTGTCGAACGTGCATGCACGCAATGTCGTCGTGACGAGCGGCGGCTCGGCCGCCAACATCGCCGGTGGTCTCGTCGGCACGAACCTGAGCGGCACGATCGACCGCGCATCGGTGTCGGGCCGCGTCGAAGGCAACCGCTACACGACCGCGCTCGGCGGGCTCGTCGGCGAAAACATCACGTCGCCGGACAGCCGGCTCGGCACCGCGACGATCGCCCGCAGCCGTGCCGACGCGAGCATCTCGATCCAGGCCACCAGCACGTCGCCCAGCAACGGACAAAACGGATTCGGCGGGCTCGTCGGCTTCAACAGCGGCGACATCCGCGATTCGTCGAGCCACGGCGCCGTGTCGGTCGCGACCGTGGGCGCAACCGTCGGCGGTCTCGTCGGGCGCAACACCGGCACAGTCGGCGGGTCCGATGCGTCCGGCCGCGTCACCGCCGGCACGGCCAGCGCCGCCGGTGCGCTGGTCGGCGTCAACGCGGGCGCCATCGCCGCATCGCGCGCGAGCGGAGGCGTCGCAGGCGGTGCGCGCAGCACGGTGGGTGGCCTCGTCGGCATCAACACCGCCGTCGGTACGATCGACAAATCGAATGCCACGGGTACGGTCGCCGTCGCCGGCAACGATGCGACGGCGGGCGGGCTCGTCGGCCGCAACGACGGTCGTGTGTCGGGGTCCAGCGCATCCGGCAGCGCTTCCGTCGGCGCGAACGGCACCGCAGGCGGCCTCGTCGGCTTGAACGGCGGCCGCGTCGAGTACGGCAACGCGTCCGGCACGGTATCGGTTCTCGCCAATAGCGACGCCGGCGGCCTGATCGGCCGCAACACCGGAACGGTCGCCTCGTCGCATGCGCAAGGCGCCGTTTCCGCCGGCGCCGACAGCAATGCGGGCGGGCTCGTCGGCAACCACACGCACGGCTCGATCGTGCTGTCCGACGCAAGCGGCAGCGTCAACGGCGGCGCACGCGCCAAGGTCGGCGGCCTGGTCGGCGTCAACGGCGGCACGATCGACCGATCGTCGTCGTCAGGCACCGTGAGCGGCGGCCTGAATGCAACGCTCGGCGGCATCGTGGGAATGGACTTCGGAACGACGCAAGCATCGTCGACCACCAGCCGGATCGCCTACACGCAGGGCTACGGTCAGCGATATGGCGGACTCGCAGGTTTCGCGATGACGTCGATGAAGGGCAATACGGCGTCCGGCGACGCGGCGCGGGTGCCGCTCGTCGGCGGCCAGTTCGCGTTCTTCTGACCATGACCCGGCGCAGGCGGGCAGTCTGACCGCCTGCGCGCGGGGGAGCGACGATACGCTCGTCCGTTCCCCCGCGCATCAGCGGTGGCGCGAACGGCCCCGCGTGCAACGCCTGCACGATCGGGGCGCGCCACCGCCCGCCCCTTACCCCCCATTACCCGCCCTGATTCTCGCGAACAACCGCCGCGGCCGCCGCCTCCGCATCGCTCGCCACCCCGTCGTGCACGCGCGTGCTGACGGCCGGCGTCGGCGGCTCGCTGTCGAGCGCGTGGCCGTTGCGGTCGTGCGTGTCGACCGTTGCGCGCATCGACAGCCCGACGCGCAGCGGATGCGCGGCGAGATCGCGCGGCTCGAGCGCGATCACGACCGGCACGCGCTGCACGACCTTGATCCAGTTGCCGGCCGCGTTCTGCGACGGCAGCATCGAGAACGCGCTGCCCGTCCCCGCCGAGAAGCCCTGCACGCGGCCGCGATAGGTCACGCGCGAGCCGTAGAGATCCGACACGACCTCGACAGGCTGCCCGATGCGCATGTGGCGGATCTGCCCTTCCTTGAAATTCGCCTCGATCCACAGCCGGTCGAGCTGCACGATCGACATCAGCGGCACGCCGGGCCCGACCTGCTGGCCGACCTGCACTGAACGCTGCCCGATCGTGCCGTCGACGGGCGCGACGATCGTCGTGCGCTTCAGGTTGCGGTACGCGAGCTTGAACTGCGCGGCCGCCTGCACGACGGCCGGGCTTTCGTCGACGGGCAGCCTGGTGCCGAGCGCGCGTGCCGCGTCGAGCTGCGCCTGCGCGGCCGCGAGATTTGCCTGCGCACCGGCGACCGCCGCCCGTGCACGGGCGAGTTCCTCGGGTGCGACGATCTCGACCGATGCACCCGAGCGCGCGGCGAACGCGCGCTGCGCGAGCGACAGGTCGGCGCGCCGCGCGTTCACGGCCTCGACGTACATCGTGTTCGAGATCTTCGCGTTCGCGACCTGCCGCACGGCCTGTGCGAGCTGCGCCTTCGCCTGCGCGAACGCGACGGACGCCTCGGTGTCGTCGAGCTTCACGAGCGTCTGGCCGGCGCGCACGGCCTGCGTATCGGCGACTACGACGTCGGTCACCGATCCCGGGATCTGCGCGGCGACCTGGACGACGCTGCCGGCGACGTACGCGTCGTCGGTGTCTTCGTAATAGCGATCGCTCAGCAACCAGTATGCGATCCATGCAAGCGCGGCCGCCAGCACGACCACGAAGAACACGATGAAGCGCTTGCGACGCGTCGCGCGGCGCGTGTCGAGTGCAGGATCGTTCAGTGCGGCCGGCGGCGCGGCGGTATGGAGGTTGTCGTGGTGCATCAGTCGCTTTGCGTGACGATCAGACGATCGTGCTGGAGGACAGGTATCGCCGGCATGACCGACGAGCCCGGCGCCGGGCTCACCGATGCCGGGCGCGCGAGAACAGCGGTACCGCGAGACGTCGCGCCGGGGTTCGTCGCACCGACCGTCGGCGGATGCACTGCCTCGTCGCGCCGTGCGGGTCCGACACTCGCCGTGCCGGCGGCCGGCGGCACGACACCGCTCCCCGGACGCGCATCGGCCGACGGTCCGGCCGCCGCCCGGCTCGCAGCCGCAGCAGTCGCCACACCGCGCCTTGCCGCCCCGCTGCGCGCCTGATGCATGGCCGGTGCCGACGCCACCGCCGCGCCCGCATCGAACCCGCCGCCCAACGCGCCGACCAGCCCGACACGCAGCGTCCGCTGCCGGCCGAGCAGCGCGATCAACTGCGCGCGCTCGTCGATCAGCGTGAGATCCGCGACATCCACGTCCTTCTGCATCAGCACGCCGCGCCGGTGGCGGTCGGTCGCGATCTGCACGATCTTCTGCGCGGCCGCGACCGCATCCTGCTGCTGCGCGACGAGCGTCTGCGACGTCTGCAGCGACGTGACGAGCTGCGCGACCTGCCCGAGCGCGTCGTCGACGGTCTTGTTGTACAACCCGATCGCCACGTCGGCCTGTGCGACGTCCGCACCGAGCTTCGCCTTCAACCGGCCGCGATCGAAAACCGGCAGCGAGATCGCCGGGCCGACGGAACCGGCGAGCGCGTCGCGCGAGAACAGCGACGCGGGCGTCAGCGCGAACACGCCGCCGAGCGCGACGAGGTTCACGTCCGGATAGAACTGCGCGCGCGTCGAGTCGGCATTCGCGAACGCGGCTTCGACACGCAACCGTGCGGCGACGATGTCGGGCCGGCGACCGAGGAGGCCGGCCGGCAGCCGCGCGGGCAGCGCCGCATCATCGAACTTGTCGAACTTGCCGACGTGGGGCCGCTGCAGCGCGAGCCCGCGCTCCGGGCCGCGGCCCGACAGCACGCCGAGCTGCAGTTGCGCGAGCTTGATCTGCTCGTCGTTCTGCGCGATCTGCGCGAGCAGCTTGCTGCGCTTGATCGACGCATCGCTCGCGTCGTACGCGTTGTCGAGCCCGCGCGCGGTGCGTTCGCGCAGCACGGTCGTCACGCGCTGGCTCACCTTCAGCTTCTGCTGCAGCAGCTCCTGCGTCGCATACGCCTGGTCGAGCTGGCAATACACGGTGACGATCGCGGTCGACATCGCAAGCCGCACCTGCTCGGCCTCGACCCGCGCCGCCTCGCGCAGCGACATCAGGCTCTTCGTCGCGGCGCGGTTCCTGCCCCACAGGTCGAGCTGGTAGTTGAGCCCGACGAACACCGACGACGGCGACGCGGCCGGGTCGCCGAAGATCTGCACCGGCACCTTGTAGCCGCCGATCGTCACGTCGGCGACGTCGCCCGGCTTCGGCATCCGCGCGCGGCTGACCGTTGCGCCGGCCGTGCCCGTCAGCCCCGTCAACGAATCGAACTGCTGGAGCTGCGCCTGTGCGATCCGCAGCCTCGCCTGCGCGACCTGCAGGTCGGGGTTGTTCTGCGACGCCTCGGCGACCAGCGCGTCGAGCTGCGGATCCTGCAGCTGCTTCACCCAGTCCGGCGCGGGCCACGCGCCGTTCACGCCGGGGCCGGCCGTCTGCGCGAGCGCATCGTCGGCCGGCGCGCGCAACGACAGCGACGGCAGGAAGCCCGTCGGCACGCATCCGCCCAACGCCAGCAATGCCGCCAGCACGCCGGCCGTCCAGCCGGTCATCCTCATCGATCGCCGCATCGCCGCCCTCACCCTTGCCGCACGCGCGGCACACGCTCGGCCAGCCGCGGCCGCGTGCGCTCGAGCGGGCCGAGCCGGCCGAACAGGCCGTCCGCGACGCCGAACAGGATGCCGGCGAGCTTCGCGCGCTTGTCGCGTTCGACGAGCGCGATCTGCACGACCTGCCACACGGTCAGCAGGTTCGGCACGATCGCCACCGGAAAGCGCAGCCCGTACTGCATCCCGAGCTGCACCGCATTGCGCGCGCTGTAGTAGCGCCGTTGCCACGAGTGATTCATCGACGTCATTTCGAAAGGGCCGATCGCGTGACGCTGCTTCGCGCCGATCCGGTGCGGCAGCACCAGCGACGGCACGACATAGAGCGGCACGTTGCGCGCCAGTGCGCGAAAGCTGTACTCGGTGTCGACGTGATCGATGAACAGCGTCTCGTCGAAGCGGCCGAGCACGTCGAACGCATCGCGCGACACGACGCAGCCCGACGAGATCAGGAACGCGCAGCGCTGCAGCGGCGCGCCCGGCTCGATGCGCAGGCGGCGCAGCCCGATCCCGTTGGTCGAGAGTTCGGGCAGGAAGCTGCGCGCGTTCTCGTCGAAAATGCGCGGGCCGGCCAGGAACGCACGCCCCGCGAGCCCTGCGCAGACGTCGCGCATCGTGGGGAAATACGCGGCAGGCACGGACGAATCCTGGTCGAACAGCGCGACCGCATCGACGCGGTCGCGAAACAGCGCCGCGAGGCCCGCGTTGTACGCTCCCGCAATGCCGCCACGATTGCCGTGATGCAGCAGCGCGATGCCCTCGCGGGCGCACAGTGCGCGGGCCCGCGCATCCGGCTGCGGCGTGTTGTCGACGACGAGCAGCGTGTCGCACGCGTGCCGCCAGGTGCCGAGCGCGTCGAGCTGCGCGTCGCTCGGGTGATACAGGATCACGAGTGCGCCGAGTGTCGTCATGTTCCTCTCCTCAATGCCCGAACGACGCGGCCGCACCACGCTTCGGCCGCGTCAGCCACATCATCGCCGCGAGTACGAGACATGTCATGCTCGCCATCCAGAACATGTCGTTGGTCGCCATCATGTAGGCCTGCTGCATCACGACCTGGTGCAGCGTCGTCAGCTCGCGCACGCCGTCCACGCCCATCGCGTTCAGCGTGTGCACGAAGCGCTGCGTGTTCGCCGACGCATGCGTGACGGATTGCGACACGACATCGTAGTGATAGGTCGCACGGTTGTCCCACAGCGTCACGCTCATCGCGGTGCCGAACGCGGCCGACAGCGTGCGCAGGAAGTTCGACAGGCTCGACGCGGCGGCGAGCCGGTCGTCCGGGATGCGCGACAGCGTCGCGGCCGTCAGCGGAATGAAGAAGCACGGCAGCCCGATCCCCTGGATCAGCCCCGGCGCGGCGATCTGCGCGAACGTCATCTTCAGCGTGAAATGCGCGTCCCACGCGAGCACGGCCGCGAACACGAGGAAGCCGAAGGTCGCGAGCACGCGCGCGTCGAAGCGATGGGCATGCAGCCCGACGAGGATCGAGAACACCAGCGCGAGCACGCCGAGCGAGGCCGTCGCGAGCCCCGCGTGAAACGCGTTGTAGCCCATCACGGCCTGCATCCACAGCGGAAACACGACGCCGACCACCGAGAAGCTCATCATCCCGAGCGAGATGATCAGCACGCAGAACGAGAACGTGCGATCGCGGAACAGGCTCAGGTCGACGACGGGATGCGCCTCGCCCGCCTCCCAGATCAGCAGCGACACGATCGCGAGCCCCGCGACCACCGCCAGCGTGACGATCAGCGGCGAACCGAACCAGCCGCGATCATGGCCGAGATCGAGCATCGCCTGCAGCGAGCCGACGCCGATCACGAGCAGCACGATGCCCGGCACGTCGATCGGGCCGGCGGTGCCGCGTTGCGCGTCGGGGCGCAGCATCGCGGTGCAGACCGCGAACGAGAACAGCCCGATCGGCAGGTTGATCAGGAAGATCCACGGCCACGAGAAGTTGTCGACGATCCAGCCGCCGACCACCGGCCCGAAGATCGGCGCGAGCAGCACCGTCATCGCCCACAGCGCGAGCGCGATCGTGCGCTTGTCCGGCGGGAACGTGCGCAGCAGGATCGTCTGCGAGAGCGGCACCATCGGCCCGGAACACAGCCCCTGCAGCGCGCGGCAGATCACGAGCACGTGCAGGTCGCGCGCGAGCCCGCACAGCAGCGACGTGAGCGTGAACAGCAGCACCGCGCCGACGAACAGCCGCAACTCGCCGACGCGGCGCGCGAGCCAGCCCGTCAGCGGCACCGCGATCGCGGCCGCGACCGAATACGAGCTGATCACCCACGTGCCCTGGCTGTTCGATACGCCGAGACTGCCGGAGATCGCCGGTACCGCGACGTTCGTCACGGTCGAGTCGAGCACCTCGATGAAGGTCGCGAGCGACAGCGCGAACGTCAGCAGCGCAAGGCGCGCGCCGCGCAGCGGCCGCGCGGCCTGCGCCGCCGGCGCTGCGGGCGAGGCTGCGCTCGCGGCGTGCCGCGACGAAGCGGTGCTCATGCGCCTGCCGCGGCGACGGCGGCCGGCGCGGACGGCCCGGGCATGCGGCTCGGCTCCGGCGCGAACCGCTCGATGAAATCCGCCGCGCGCTCGCACCCGTCCGCCGCGCCGGTGATCCGCGCCCGCACCCGCGCGCCCTGCGCCGCGAACCCGGGATCGTCGAGCACGCGACGCAGCGTCGCGCCGAGCCGCGCGCCGTCGACCGGGCCGTCGACACGCACGCCGCAGCCGCTCTGCGCGATGCGCTGCGCATTGTCGAACTGGTCGTGCGCGAACGGCGTGACGACCTGCACGATCCCGGCTTCGCACGCAAGCGCCGCGGTACCGATCCCGCCGTGATGCACGAGCGCGCGACAGCGCGGCAGCAGCGTGCGCATCGGCACGAAGCGGCGCACGAGCAGGCGGCCGTCGCCCGGCAGCGCATCAGTCGACGCATCCGCCGGTGTCAGCAGGATCCCGCGCGCGCCGGTCGCGCGCAGCGCGTCCGCCACCGCGCGCGCGTATGCCGCGTGATCGACGCGTGTCGAACCGGCCGTGAACACGACCGGGGGTTCGCCGGCCGCGAGAAACGCATCGAGTGCCACATCGTCGTCGGGCGTCGCAATGTCGTTGAACAGCGGAAAGCCGCTTTGCAGATGATTCGACGGCCAGTCCGGCTGCGGCGGCGCGAACCAGCCGGGAAACAGGCACAGCACGCCGTCGGTGGAATGCAGCCAGCGGCCCAGCACGCGCCGCGCGGGCGCGAGCCCGAGATCGCGGCGCACCGCATTGAGCGCGGGGCCGCACGTGCGATCGAGCACCTGGCGCTCGATCAGCGTCATCAGCGCCGCCTTCACGGGCAGCGGCCAACGCGCGGGAATCGTCAGGCGCGGGTGGGTCGGCGGCGCATGCGCGGACAGCAGCGTCGACGGCGACACCTGCACCGACACGTACGGCGTGCCGTGCAGCTCCTGCATGAAGCGTGCGGAGAACGCCCACAGCGTGCCGACGAGCACCGTATCGCCGTCGGCCAGCGCACGCAGCGCGTCGTAGTGCGGGCGCAGCGTCGGTGCGATCACCTGCCACAGCGTGCGAAACGACGTGCGCGAATCCCACAGCGCGGGGTTCGCCATCGCGGCCTCGTATTCGGCGGCAGTACCGATCGGCACGAACGCGAAGCCGAAGCGCCGCGCGGCCGCCTCGAACGGCGCGTGCGTGCAGAACACGACGCCGTGACCGCGCGCGGCGAGCGTGCGCGCGACGCCGAGCAGCGGATGCACGTCGCCCGCCGAGCCGATCGCGGTCACGATCATCTTCGCCATCGCGCGCCTCGCGGGGATCAGTAGAAGCCGGGAATCAGCGCCGCGACCTCGCGGCGATACTGCGTGTATGCCGGCCCGAAATACCCGGTCAGCCAGCTTTCCTCGACGCGCACCTTGTACGCGAGCGAGGCGAACACGAGCAGCACGCCGATCGCGCCGCGCCATTCGCCGCCGATCAGCGCGGCGCCGACGAGCGCGATCAGGCAGCCCGTATAGATCGGGTGACGCACGAGCGCGTACGGCCCGGTGCGCACGAGTTCATGGTCTTCCTTCAGCGTGACCGACACGCTCCAGTTCGTGCCGAGATGCAGCCGCGCCCACACCGAGAACAACAGGCCCGCGACCAGCACCGCGAGCCCGCGCTGCGCCTGCAGGCCGAAGCGCTGCCAGTCGGGCACGAGTGCCTGCCACGACGGATCGGGCAGGATGATCAGCGCGCCGCCGACGATCAATGGAATCGACTGCAGCGTGCGCGAGCGCGACGCTTCCTTGCGCACGGTCGCCTTCACGCCTTGCGAAGTGGCGATCCAGTAGGCGAGCCACGCGGCCCACGGAACGACGATGGCGATGGTCTGAACGATATTCACGGCTGGCCTGCCTCGTGTGGAGTGGAGAAACGGATGGCTGCGCGGCGTCACGACGACAGCGCGGGCCACGGCGCGTTCACGCATGCCTGCGGCACGTCGGGCGACTCGCCGGCCGCGGCCTGCGCGGCGCCGCAGAGGAAGCCGAGCAGTTCCGCGCGCGTGCTCTCGCGCTGCGCGCGGCCTTCGATGTCGAGAAAGTGGCCGGCATCCGGCACCGTCGCGAACCGCGCGCGCGGCACATGCGCGCCGAGCTGGCGCACGTCGGCGGGCGTCGTGTATTCGTCGCGTTCGCCGTTCAGGAACAGCAGCTCGCAGCCGATGTTCGAGAACTCGCTGAGGTAGCGCTCGGGCTGCAGCGACAGGATCTGGTCGACGTGGAACGCGACCTGGTCCTGCTCGTCGCGCGGCAGGCGCGTGAGATACCGGTAGTTGTACAGCTTCATGATGCGCGGCAGGTAGCGGCCGACGGTGTCGTTCAGCAACTGCGCGGCCTTCAGGTTCTCGCCGGCCGCGATGTGGTCGCGGGCGCGCGTCACGTAGTCGACCATCGCGTCGTTCAGGAACGGCGAAAACGAGCAGATCGCCGCGCGCCGCACGCTCGGGCAGCCGCGTGCGAGCGCGAACAGCGACGCGACGCCGCCCCACGACACCGACACGAGGTAGGCCGGCGCGAAGCGCTCGACCAGGTACTGCAGGATCGCGGCTTCGTCGTCTTTCGTCAGGATGAAGCAGCCCGGGTTGTGCTGGCGCGACTGCCCCGCGTACGGCAGGTCGAAGCAGATCGTGTTCATCCGCTCGCCGAGATACTGGACGGTCTGCCCGAACGACGCGGTCGTCGCGAGCGCGCCGTTGACGAGCATCGCCGTGTCGAACGCCGGGTCGAACACGTTCCGTTCGACGTAGACCTTCAGACCATTCGGCAGCGGGACCACGTGTTTTTCGGTCAGCATCGTCGTTCTCCGGTGGATGCGGCGTCTCGGCATGGTTGCGTGCTGCACGCGCACAAGTGCGCGACGGCGACGCGCCGGCCCCCCCGGCGCGAGCCTCGATCGCGCCGTCGCCGACGCACTGCGTCAGGTTCGGCCGCGTCGATTGATTCACGTCAATGCGGCGCAATGTTAATACGTGTCAAATTGATTGCTCAAGCCGCATCAAATATCCCCTCTACTCAGGTAGGAAATACGCCTGATTCAAATTTTTTCCGCATTTTTTATGGTATGCGGAATGGCACGACGCTGGCCGTAAATCGTTTCCATTGCAGCATCGCCACGCCGGCAACAGCATCAATATTCGTTACTATTCAATGCGTTACAACGTTTTAAACGAGTTTCCGCAACGCACCTCATCCGTCCCTCTTCCATTCGAATGTTTCTTCGTTTTCCGCAGCGCCGCTAAAATCGGTCGCATCAACATTCTTTCATTGATAAGCGATCCGCAAATATCCCGCCATTCGTTAACCATCTCGCTCAATTCAGAATCCTGTTTTAAACAAACTTCGCCTTATTTAAAAATCTTACGATTTCATTTTCCGCAACCGCACATTGCTTGCGCCGCATCGGTCGCCCACCACCCTCCGCGCGTTCCCTCCGACCCCGATTTTTTGTTGATTGAACGATCAATAAAAAACCGCTAAGCTCTCGACTTCCAACCATCCGCCGTCCGTGCACAGGGAGTCGCGATGCCGAAAGTCGGAATGCGGGAGATTCGCCGCGCACAGTTGATCGACGCCACGCTGCGTTCGATCGACGAAGCGGGCCTGCCCGGCACGACACTCGCGTCCGTCGCGCAGCGCGCGAACATCTCGACGGGTATCGTCAGCCACTACTTCGGCGACAAGGACGGCCTGCTCGAAGCGACGATGCGGCACGTGCTGCGCGACCTGTGGTCGGCCACCACGCGCCGCCGCGCGGCGGCACGCAAGGATCCGCGCTCGCGGCTGCGCGCGATCGTCGCCGCGAACTTCGACGACACGCAGGTGAGCGCGCCCGTCATGAAGACGTGGCTCGCGTTCTGGTCGCAGAGCATGCACGACCCGATGCTCAAGCGCCTGCAGCACGTCAACACGCGGCGCCTCCATTCGAACCTGTGCGCCGAATTCGCGAAGGCGTTGCCGCGCACGCAAGCGCGCGAAGCCGCCAGCGGCCTCGCCGCGCTGATCGACGGCCTGTGGCTGCGCGGCGCACTCGCCGGCGGCCCGATCGACACCCGGGCTGCATTGAAGCTCGCCCACGATTACATCGACCTGCTGCTCGCGTCCGACTGACGCGCGACGCAGTCGCCCTCAAGGAGATCCTCATGTCCGTATTCGGTTTGCAGCGCCTCTACATCGGTGGCGGTTACGTCGACGCCACGAGCGGCAAGACTTTCGACACCTTCGATCCCGCCACCGGCGAACTGCTCGCGCAGGTGCAGCAGGCGAGCGCGGCCGACGTCGATCGCGCGGTTGCATCCGCGCAGGAAGGCCAGCGTGAATGGGCCGCGATGACCGCGATGCAGCGCTCGCGCATCCTGCGCCGCGCGGTCGACCTGCTGCGCGAGCGCAACGACGAACTCGCGGCGCTGGAAACGCGCGACACGGGCAAGCCGATCGCCGAGACGCTCGCGGTCGACATCGTCACCGGCGCGGACGTGATCGAGTACTACGCGGGCCTCGCCACCGCGATCGAAGGGCTGCAGGTGCCGCTGCGCGCCGAATCGTTCGTCTACACGCGGCGCGAGCCGCTCGGCGTGTGCGCGGGCATCGGCGCATGGAACTATCCGATCCAGATCGCATGCTGGAAAACGGCGCCCGCGCTCGCGGCCGGCAACGCGATGGTGTTCAAGCCGAGCGAAGTCACGCCGCTCACCGCGCTGAAGCTCGCGGAGATCTACACGGAAGCCGGCGTGCCGGCCGGCGTGTTCAACGTCGTGCAGGGCGACGGCTCGGTCGGCGCGCTGCTGACGGGCCATCCGGACATCGCAAAGGTGTCGTTCACGGGCGGCGTCGAGACCGGCAAGAAGGTGATGTCGCTGGCCGGCGCATCGTCGCTGAAGGAAGTGACGATGGAGCTCGGCGGCAAGTCGCCGCTGATCGTGTTCGACGATGCGGATCTCGACCGCGCGGCCGACATCGCGGTCACCGCCAACTTCTTCAGCTCGGGCCAGGTCTGCACGAACGGCACGCGCGTGTTCGTGCACCGTTCGGTCAAGGACGCGTTCACGCAGAAGGTGCTCGAACGCGTGAAGCGCATCCGCGTGGGCAAGCCGACCGACGCCGACACCAACTTCGGCCCGCTCGTATCGGCCGCGCAGCTCGACAAGGTGCTCGGCTTCATCGAAAGCGGCAAGGCCGAAGGCGCGAAGCTGCTCGCGGGCGGCACGCGCCTGACGGACGGCCACTTCGGCGGCGGCCAGTACGTCGCGCCGACCGTGTTCGGCGATTGCCGCGACGACATGAAGATCGTCCGCGAGGAAATCTTCGGGCCGGTGATGAGCATCCTCGATTTCGAATCGGAAGACGAAGTGATCGCCCGCGCGAACGACACGCACTACGGTCTCGCGGCCGGCGTCGTGACGGAGAACCTGTCGCGCGCGCACCGCACGATCCATCGCCTCGAAGCCGGCATCTGCTGGATCAACACGTGGGGCGAATCGCCGGCCGAGATGCCGGTTGGCGGATACAAGCAATCCGGTGTCGGACGCGAGAACGGCATCACGACGCTCGAGCACTACACTCGAATCAAGTCGGTGCAGGTCGAGCTCGGCCGCTACAACCCGGTGTTTTAAGGATCACGAAAGGAGATTGTTGACCGTCATGACGACGCGCGAATACGACTACATCATCTGCGGCGCGGGTTCCGCGGGCAACGTGCTCGCAACGCGCCTGACGGAAGATCCGGACGTGACGGTGCTGCTGCTCGAAGCGGGCGGCCCCGACTACCGCTTCGACTTCCGCACGCAGATGCCGGCGGCACTCGCCTATCCGCTGCAGGGCCGCCGCTACAACTGGGCGTACGAAACCGACCCCGAGCCGCACATGGACAACCGCCGGATGGAATGCGGGCGCGGCAAGGGGCTCGGCGGCTCGTCGCTGATCAACGGGATGTGCTACATCCGCGGCAACGCGCTCGACTACGACAACTGGTCGACGCACAAGGGCCTCGAGAACTGGACGTATCTCGACTGCCTGCCGTACTTCAAGAAGGCCGAGACGCGCGACGTCGGCCCGAACGACTATCACGGCGGCAGCGGCCCCGTGTCGGTCACGACCAGCAAGCCGGGTGTGAACCCGCTGTTCGAGGCGATGGTCGACGCGGGTGTGCAGGCCGGCTATCCGCGCACCGACGACCTGAACGGCTATCAGCAGGAAGGCTTCGGCCCGATGGACCGCACCGTCACGCCGAAGGGCCGCCGGGCGAGCACCGCGCGCGGCTATCTCGACCAGGCGCGTGCACGGCCGAACCTCGAGATCGTCACGCACGCGCTTGCCGATCGCATCCTGTTCGACGGCAAGCGCGCATCGGGCGTCACGTACCTGCGCGGCAACGAACGCGCGACCGCGCATGCGCGCCGCGAGGTGCTCGTGTGCAGCGGCGCGATCGCGTCGCCGCAACTGCTGCAGCGCTCGGGCGTCGGCCCCGGCGCGTGGCTGAAGGAACTCGACATTCCCGTCGTGCTCGACCTGCCCGGCGTCGGCCAGAACCTGCAGGATCACCTGGAGATGTACATCCAGTACGAGTGCAAGGAACCCGTCTCCCTGTACCCGGCGCTGAAGTGGTGGAACCAGCCGAAGATCGGCCTCGAATGGATGCTGAACGGTACGGGCCTCGGCGCAAGCAACCACTTCGAAGCCGGCGGCTTCATCCGCACGCGCGATGACGACCTGTGGCCGAACATCCAGTACCACTTCCTGCCGGTGGCGATCAACTACAACGGCTCGAACGCGATCGAGATGCACGGCTTCCAGGCACACGTGGGATCGATGCGCTCGCCGAGCCGCGGCCGCGTGAAGCTGCGCTCGCGCGATCCGAACCAGCATCCGAGCATCCTGTTCAACTACATGGCCGAAGCGCTCGACTGGCGCGAGTTCCGCGATGCGATCCGCGCGACGCGTGAAATCATGCGGCAGCCCGCGCTCGACCGCTATCGCGGCCGCGAGCTGAACCCGGGCGCGGACTGCAAGACCGACAAGGAACTCGATGCGTTCGTGCGGGCCCGCGCGGAAACCGCGTTCCATCCATCGTGCTCGTGCAAGATGGGTTACGACGATATGGCGGTGGTCGACGAAGCGGGTCGCGTGCACGGGCTGGAAGGGCTGCGTGTGGTCGATGCGTCGATCATGCCGATCATCACGACCGGCAACCTCAATGCGCCGACGATCATGATCGCGGAGAAAATCGCGGACAAGATTCGTGGCAAGCAGCCGCTGGCGCGCGTGGACGTGCCTTATTTCGTCGCGAACGGGGCGATGGCGCGGAATGTCGCGAAGGCGGCAAGGCAGCCTGAGAGGGTTTGACCGGCGCGGGCCCACTGCCCGGCCGTTGCCTTCCGAACGCCGCTGACCGTCGCCGTCAGCGGCGTTTGCGCTTCCAACGCGGCCTTGCCGCTCAGCCTGCGTTCGCTACGCCGGTTCGTTCGTCGACCTGCCGCCGCAGGCGCTCGACATCCACCCGCTTCAGGTAGTTCGTGATGTTCTGCCAGATCGGATGGAACCCGTAGCCGCCATGCTGCAGTTCGTCGAGCGCCTGCTCGCGCGTCCAGCCCTGGTACACCATCCGGTACAACGCCGACACGAGGCCGGTGCGATCGGCGCCGTGCTGGCAGTGGATCAGCACCGGGCCGTCCTGGTCGGCCGTACGCAGCGCCTTCAGCGCCGCGACCATGTCCTCGTCGCGGATGTCCCACGTGTTGATCCGGATGCGCTGCATCTTGATCTGCGTGCCGGCCAGGATGCTGTCGTCCGCATGAAACGAACGGAAGCTGATGACCTTGCGAATGCCGAGCTTCTGCAGTTCCGGCACATCCGCGCGCGACAACTGCGCACTGCGGTACAGCGTCGGCGTGATGCGATGAAGGTTGTCCAAGCGCGCATCGGGAACGCTTTGCGCCCATTGAAGCGGTCGCGCGGCGACATCGGAAGACGGCTGCGCGCCGACCGGCTGCACGAGCACGGCGAGCGTGACGGCAATCATGGCAATGACGGCAATTTTCATGGCGGTTCAGAAGGATGTGCGTTCCCGCGCGCGGGAAAGAATGAACAGCACGATCGCGGCGGCGCTCATCGTCCAGTAGTCGGTCGGTGCCACACCGAACCAGTGGATATGCCACGGCACGTTGGCCGGATTGAAGCGGGCGAGACCGTAGGCCGGATTCAGCACGAACCACAGGAAATCCTCGGTCAGCCAGAACACCATGATGCACGCGACGATCCGCGCTTCGATGCGCCACGACCACCGCCCGTTGAACACGGCCGGCCAGTGAAAGAACAGCGCGACGAACGGGAACACCCACGCGTGGTAGCCGGTCATCGGCCGCCCGCCCCAGAAGATGTCAAGCAGCCAGTGATGCTCGATGCGCCACGTCGGCAGGTTGGCCGCCCAGCCCGCGCTGCCTTCGATCTGGATCTCCACGTTCGCGAAGAAATACGCGAGCAACACGACCCATGCGACGAGCGCGAGCGTGCGGCGCGTCGGAAAAAGACAGGACACGCTCATGCGGCGGGCTCCAGGCCCAGCACGCGATCGAGCACGAAGCGGCCGGCGAGCGGCCGGCCGAGCGGCGCGAGACGGCGGCGCATGTCGGCGAGACGTTCCGGCGCCTGCAGCAGCGCGCGGATCCGGTAGACGAGCGCGTCGTCGTCGATCGCCTTCAGCGCGACACCCTGTTCGAGCAGGAAATCCGCATTGCGCTCTTCCTGGCCCGGAATCGGCGAGTTGACGATCATCGGCAACTGCATCGCGAGACATTCGGACGTCGTCAGGCCACCCGGCTTCGTGATGACGAGGTCGGCGCACGCCATCAGGCGCTCGACCTGCTGCGTGAAGCCCTGCGGAAACAACCGGCCCGGATGCTGCGCCGCCAACGCCTGCAACGACGCCAGCATCGACTTGTTCTTGCCGGCCAGCGCGATCAGCTGGAAGTCGGCATCCATCTCGAGCAGGCGGCCCGCCAGCACGTCGAGCCCGCCGAGGCCCGCGCCGCCGGACATCATCAGGAAGGTCGGGCGCGCGGGATCGAGGCCGAACTCCGCCGCGCAGGCCGCGCGATCGAGCGGCTGGCCGAACGCCGGCATGATCGGGATGCCGCTGACGTGCACCGTCTCGGGCGCCATGCCGCGGGCATGCATGCGCCACGCGATCTCGTCGTTGGCCGCGAAGTAGCCGCGCATGTTCGGCACGACCCACATGCTGTGCAGGTCGAAATCGGTGACCTGCACCCACACCGGCGTGTCGACGCGCGCCTTGCGGATCTCGCGCGACAGCAGTTCGGCCGGCAGGAAGTGCGTGCAGATGATCGCGTCCGGGCGCTGGCGTTCGATCTCCGCGAGCAGCTTCCGGCAATTGAGCCGCTCGATCGCGCGCCGGATCTTCTGCGACGGCGCGGCGGGATCGACTTCGTCGGTCTTCTGGTACAGATAGCCCCACAGCGCGGGCTGGCTGCTGACGAGCTTGATGTAGAGATCGGTGTACAGCTTGCGGAAGCCGGTGGACACGAAATCCATCACGTCGAGGTGGGTGGCTTCGATGCCGGCGGGATGGTGATCGGCGAATGCGCGGATCGCTTCGGCCGCTCGGGTATGGCCGGCGCCGGCGCTGACGCTCAGGAGAAGGATCTTCTTGTTTTGTGTCGACATCTGATTGATCGATTTGATTGATGTGATCCGGATGCGAGTTTGGCATAACACGCCATCAACCTAGAAGCCAATCCTCGCGGATCGCCCGCTGGCGGACGATCGTCGTCATCGCCGTTTGTTCGGCCACACCGAACAATCGACAGGGTTTTCGCGCGGCTGTCGCGCCCCCGGCAAACTCCGGTCGTCGTTGCTAAGATAGCGATCCCACCGCTTGGACGAACGCCGATCGAACGCCCGATGCCGCCTGCCCGCGCCACTTTCCGCCCTTCGCGCCCGCGCGCCGCCGCGCCGGCGCCCGCCCTCTCTCCTACCGGACCTCGCCCGTGAGCACGACCCCGATCCTTTCCGTCTCCGACCTCTCCAAGACTTACGCGTCCGGCTTCCAGGCGCTGAAGCACGTGACCCTCGACATCCGCCCCGGCGAGATCTTCGCGTTGCTCGGGCCGAACGGCGCCGGCAAGACGACGCTGATCGGCTCGATCTGCGGTATCGTCACGCCGACCGCAGGCCGCGTGACGGTCGGCGGCCACGACATTCGCGATCACTACCGCGCGGCCCGCGAAATGATCGGCCTCGTGCCGCAGGAACTGACGACCGACGCGTTCGAAACCGTCTGGGCGACCGTGTCGTTCAGCCGCGGCCTGTTCGGCAAGGCGCCCGATCCCGCGCATATCGAGAAGACGCTGAAGGCGCTGTCGCTGTGGGACAAGCGCGACAACAAGCTGATGACGCTGTCGGGCGGCATGAAGCGCCGCGTGATGATCGCGAAGGCGCTGTCGCACGAGCCGCGCATCCTGTTCCTCGACGAGCCGACGGCCGGCGTCGACGTCGAGCTGCGCCGCGACATGTGGAAGCTCGTCGATTCGCTGCGCGAAAGCGGCGTGACGATCCTGCTGACCACGCACTACATCGAGGAAGCCGAGGAAATGGCCGACCGGATCGGCATCATCCTCGGCGGCGAGCTCGTGCTCGTCGAGGAGAAGCACGAGCTGATGCGCAAGCTCGGCAAGAAGCAGCTCACCGTGCAGCTCGAGCACCCGCTCGCCGACGTGCCGCCCGCGCTCGCGCCGTTCGGCCTCGAACGCGCGGACGACGGCGCCGCGCTCGTCTACACGTACGACTCGCAGCGCGACGACGCAAGCATCGCGACGCTGATCAATGCGCTCGGCTCGGCCGGCATCGGCTTTCGCGACCTGCATACGACGCAGAGCTCGCTCGAGGACATTTTCGTCAGCCTGATCGACAACCGCCGCAACGGCTCACGAGAGGCAACCCTCGCATGAATTTCCAAGCAATCCGCGCGATCTACCGCGCCGAAATGGCCCGCACGCGCCGCACGCTGATGCAGAGCATCATCGCGCCGGTGATCTCGACGTCGCTGTATTTCGTCGTGTTCGGCTCCGCGATCGGCTCGCGCATCAGCGACGTGAACGGGATCGGCTACGGCTCGTTCATCGTGCCGGGGCTCGTGATGCTGTCGCTGCTGTCGCAGAGCATCTCGAACGCGTCGTTCGGTATCTACTTCCCGCGCTTCACCGGCACGATCTACGAGATCCTCTCCGCACCCGTGTCCTACTGGGAAATCGTGATCGCGTATGTGGGCGCGGCCGCGTCGAAGTCGATCCTGCTCGGCGTGATCATCCTCGCCACGGCCGGGCTGTTCGTGCCGCTGCACATCCTGCATCCGTTCTGGATGGTGCTGTTCCTCGTGCTGACGGCGGTCACGTTCAGCCTGTTCGGCTTCGTGATCGGCATCTGGGCCGACAGCTTCGAGAAGCTGCAGCTCGTGCCGCTGCTGATCATCACGCCGCTCACGTTCCTCGGCGGCAGCTTCTACTCGGTCGACATGCTGCCGCCCGCGTGGCGCGTCATCACGCTGTTCAACCCGATCGTCTACCTGGTCAGCGGCTTCCGCTGGTCGTTCTACGGGCTCGCCGACGTGCACGTGTGGATCAGCCTCGCCGCGACCGGGCTGTTCCTCCTGATCCTGCTGGCGATCGTCGCGTGGATGTTCCGCACCGGCTACAAGCTGAAGAACTGACGCAAGGCGGCCACGCCCCGCGCCGCCGCCGATGACGCATTTGGGCAAGCAGGCGGCGTTTTTCCTCTGATGCGCCAGTTTGTGGTCGCGTCTACTGAAGACGAAGCATCGGGGCCGCGAAGCACGCGCTTCGCGGCCCCTTTTCATTTCAGAGGACGCCATGCCCGCCGCCACCGCTCCCGCCTCCGCCGCCGCCCGGCTCGAACGCCTGCCGTTCTCCGGCTATCACAAGCGGATCTTCTTCATCATCGCGATCGCGTTCTTCTTCGATTCGGTCGACCTCGGCACGATGACGTTCGTGCTCGGCTCGATCCGCAAGGAGTTCGGGCTGTCGTCCGCGGCCGCCGGCCTCGTCGCGAGCGCGAGCTTCTTCGGGATGGTGCTCGGCGCGGCCGTCGCCGGCCTGCTCGCCGACCGCTTCGGCCGCCGCCCCGTGTTCCAGTGGAGCATGGTGCTGTGGGGCGCGGCCTCCTATCTGTGCTCGACCGCGCAGAGCGTCGACGCGCTGATCGTCTACCGCGTGCTGCTCGGGATCGGGATGGGGATGGAATTCCCGGTCGCGCAAACATTGCTGTCCGAATTCGTGCCGACCGAGAAGCGCGGCCGCCTGATCGCGCTGATGGACGGCTTCTGGCCGCTCGGCTTCATCACGGCCGGCATCGTCGCGTATTTCGTGCTGCCGCAGTTCGGCTGGCGCACGGTGTTCGCGCTGCTTGCGATTCCCGCGGTGTTCGTGCTCGTCGTGCGCCGGATCGTGCCCGAATCGCCGCGCTGGCTCGAGCATGCGGGCCGGCACGCGGAAGCCGACACGGTGATGCACACGATCGAGGCGAAGGTGATGCGCTCGGCCGGCGTCACGACGCTGCCGCCGCCATCGCGGCTCGCGGAACCCGTCGCGGCACGCGGCCACGGTGCGCTGCGCGAGATCTGGAGCGGCGTGTACCGCCGCCGCACGGTGATGGTGTGGCTGCTGTGGTTCTTCGCGCTGCTCGGCTTCTACGGCCTCACGTCGTGGCTCGGCGCGCTGCTGCAGCAGGCCGGCTTCGAGGTCACGAAATCGGTGTTCTACACGGTGCTGATCTCGCTCGGCGGCGTGCCGGGCTTCCTGTGCGCCGCGTGGCTCGTCGAACGCTGGGGGCGCAAGCCGACCTGCATCGCGTCGCTGATCGGCGGTGGCGCGATGGCGTACGCATACGGCCAGAGCGCGCTGTACGGCGGCAGTACGACGCTGCTGATCGTCACCGGCCTCGCGATGCAGTTCTTCCTGTTCGGGATGTGGGCCGCGCTGTACACGTACACGCCCGAACTGTACGGCACCGGTGCGCGTGCGACCGGCTCGGGCTTCGCGTCGGCGATCGGGCGCGTCGGCTCGCTGATCGGGCCATATGTGGTCGGCGTCGTGCTGCCGGTGTTCGGCCAGGGCGGCGTGTTCACGCTCGGCGCACTGTCGTTCGTCGCGGCGGCCATTGCCGTGTGGACGCTCGGGATCGAGACGAAGGGCCTCGCGCTGGAACAGCTCGCGGCGGGCGACGAAGCGGGCGGCG
This sequence comes from Burkholderia cepacia, assembly GCF_001718835.1. Classification (NCBI taxonomy): domain Bacteria; kingdom Pseudomonadati; phylum Pseudomonadota; class Betaproteobacteria; order Burkholderiales; family Burkholderiaceae; genus Burkholderia; species Burkholderia cepacia. Next base: position 2,776,894 of record NZ_CP013444.1, read on the forward strand.
GCGGCCGGTATGCGGCAGCGGCCGCGGCGGACAAGGTGTCGTGACCTGACCCGTACGTCACCCGACGCTGAACACCGACACCGCCGCCCGCAGGCGTGTTGCCTGCTCGTCGAGCGACGACGCCGCGGCAGCGGCCTGCTCGACGAGCGCGGCGTTCTGCTGGGTGACTTCGTCCATTTGCGCGACCGCCAGGCTCACCTGCTCGATGCCGGTGCTCTGCTCGTCGGACGCCGCCGTGATCTCGCCCATGATGCCGGCGACGTGGCGGATCGACTGGACGATGGCCGTCATCCGTTCACCCGCGACGCCGACCAGCCGGCTGCCGCTGCCGGCCTGCTCGACCGACGCGTCGATCAATCCCTTGATGTCCTTCGCGGCCGCGGCGCTGCGTTGCGCGAGCGAGCGGACTTCCGACGCGACGACAGCGAACCCGCGCCCGTCCTCGCCGGCCCGCGCGGCTTCCACCGCGGCGTTGAGCGCGAGAATGTTGGTCTGGAACGCGATGCTTTCGATCACCGACGTGATGTCGGCGATCTGCTCCGACTGCTGCGCGATCTGCTGCATCGTCGACACCACTTCCTCGACCGCCGCGCCGCCGCGCTCGGTCGCATCGTTGGCCGTCGCGACGAGCCCGTTGGCCTGGCGCGCGTTGTCGGCGTTCTGTTTGACCGTGGACGTGATCTGCTCCATGCTCGCGGCCGTTTCCTGCAGCGACGCGGCCTGCTGCTCCGTGCGCTGCGACAGATCGAGATTGCCCTGCGCGATTTCGCCGGCCCCGATCGCGATCGAGTGCGTCGCGGACTGGATTTCGGCGATCATCCCGACGAGCCCCGCCTTCATGTCACCGAGCGCGACGAGCAGGCTGCCGGGCGCCGCCTTCGCGACGTCGAGCGGCACGTTCAGGTTGCCGGTCGCGATCGCGCGCGCGATCTGCGTCGCATGCGCGGGCTCGCCGCCGAGCGTGCGCTTGATGCTGCGCAGGATCGCCCACGCGATCGCGCCGAGGCTTGCCGCGATGCCGAGCGCGATCGCGCCGAGCACGACGGCGAGCTTCGAGAATGCGGCGTCGATGTCGTCGTAGAAAAATCCCGTGCCGATCCACCAGTTCCAGTCGGGAATCGCGACCACGCCCTGCAGCTTCGGCTCCAGGTCCGCGTCGGGGCTGCGCTTGATCAGCACGTCGACGAGCGCAAAATGCGACTGCGCCATGCCCGCGCGGTACGCCTCGCTGTCGGTCAGGCCGCTGGTCGTGCGGTTGCCTTTCGCGCGCGTGCCGATGAATTTCGCGTTCGGATGCACGAGGTTGACGCCGTCGGCCGTCGTGACCCAGTAATAGCTGCGGGTATTCGCGTTGAGCGCCGCCAGCGCGGCCTTGGCCTGCTGCTGCGCCTGCTCCTGCGTGAGCGTGCCGCTCGTCTGCATCGCGCGATACGAGTCGACCAGATGCTCGGCCTTCGTCAGGAGAATGACGATTTCCTCGCGCCGGCCGTCGATCAGCGCGTCGCGCAGCGTGTGCAGCGACAACGCGGCGAGCAGGACGACGCCGAGCAGCGCCGCGGCGACGAGCATCAGCAGTTTGGTGGACAACTTCATGCGAACGCCCCGATTCGTTAACTAACCGGTACAGATAACGACATCCGGCCGCGAGACTTAAGCGGCGTCGCCTCGGCGTAAACCCGCAGTCCGGAGCGCGGCGGAGCGCCGGACGATCCGTCGGCGATGCATGCGCGTGACGGCCGCGTGTCGATTTCTGGCATCCTGATTCGTCGTAGTGTCGGAGGCGCTCATCGACACGCAATGGCTGTCGGCAGGAGAGCGATCTTTCCCCACTCAAGGAGAAATGAACATGCGCGTCATGGTGATCGTGAAGGCGACGAAAGAATCCGAGGCCGGCGAGATGCCGGGCACCGAACTGCTGGCCGCGATGGGCCGGTTCAACGAAGAACTGGTGAAGGCGGGTGTGATGCTCGCCGGCGAAGGGCTGCACCCGAGTTCGCGCGGCAAGCGCGTGCGCTTCTCGGGACCGGGCCGGAGCGTGATCGACGGGCCGTTCGCCGAGACCAAGGAGCTCATCGCCGGTTTCTGGATGTGGCAGGTGAAGTCGATGGACGAAGCGGTCGAATGGGTGAAGCGCTGCCCGAACCCGATGAAGGGCGACTCGGAGATCGAGATTCGGCCGGTGTTCGAAGCGGAAGACTTCGGCGCGGAATTCACGCCGGAGCTGCAGGAGCAGGAAGCGCGGCTGCGGGCCGAGATCGAGGCCGCGCAGAAGAAGCACTGACGGCGGCGGCGGATGGGGGCGGATGGCGGCGGCATGCCCGCCGCGGCCGCGCTCAGCTTCCGATCGCCTTCCCGCCGCCTTCGGCCTGCAGCCCGCGCGGCAGCGGCGACCGGGGCAACAGCTCGAACGTCACGTTGACCGTGCCGCCCTCGCTGGAGATCCGCATCGCGCCGGCGCCGCGCGTTCTCGTCAGGCAGCCGAGAGCGGTCGGCGACGCGCTGGATACGCCGAGCTGGCAGGACCAGGCGAGGGTCGCTTCGCGCCGGCCCGCGTCGCTGAATGCGATCAGCCCGCTCCATCCGCTCGGGCCGTTGCTGACGGCGGGGACGAACTCGGCGTGGCGAATGCCCAGCGGCTGCCATCCGCAACGGCCAGGGTCGTAGCGATCGACGTAGAAACGAACCTCGAACCGGTCCTTGCCGGCCGGCAAGCGGATATTGTCCGTGACGACCTGCGGGAGGTCCGGCGCGCCGAACAGGCGGCCGACCCATGTTTGCGACCGGCACTGCGGATGGGTGGACGCGAAATCGATGCCGAGCCACAGCTCGACCTTCGGGTCCTTGCGGCCCTGGATGACGAGGACGTGGTGCGGTTCGTCCGTTTCGGTCGGGCGGTCCGATAGCTGGTTGTGGGGAGCCTCGATGTGGGCTTCGAAGTGCAGGCGGCTGTCGTCGGCCGATGCACGGCCGGGGATGGCGGCGAGCCAGCCGATCGCTAGAACGAGCACGAAATAAGCGCGCGGTGACATGGCTCCCCCACGATTGGCGGTGCATTCCCCGGGCGGCGGTGCGCGTTGTTCCGGGTTGCTCGGGGCGGGTTTGTCAGTCCGCGCGCAGGGCGATCCGGTCTGTGATGCCGATCAGGCATTGTGGGCGGTGGGGAGCGGCGGGGTAAAGCTGGGATGAACCCCTGACGGGGACCGACCGCTTGAAGTGCTTGCGCCATGCCTCTGGTACACGGTCCCCAAAGCGGGGTATTGCGTAGGGTGCGCGCGCTGACGGGTGTCAGCACGCGCGAGTAGATGTGTCGAGACGCGGAACGAGCCGTTGCAGACGTTCGCCCCGACCTCGCGTCGCAGGCAGTTCCCGAGCTGAAGCAGTCTCGAGCGTCTGCAATCAGGTGCTGGCGGCAAGACGCGGGCCCGTGTTGCGGGGCGCAGACTCGGCCTCGGTCCAATGCAACGGTCGTGTGCTGACCCAAGGATCGATGCCGAGCTTCTGCACTTCTTCGAGAAACGCCACGCGCGTGCGCCAGTAATCCGCTTGCAATATCGCATCGGTGACACGCTGCTCCGCAGTGAACAACTCCATGCGCGCAGTCACCAGCATCGACGCAGCGGTTTTTTCCGGCGTGGGTGCGTGGCGCATCGACCAACGATTGATCCAGTTCATCATGTTGACCTCCCCCGAGATAATGGACGAACCCGCATCAGGCAACTGCAAGCGGCCGCGCGCCCGCCCGAACGCGCGCGGCCGCCACTACATTTCTCCAGCCCGATTCCACGCGCCTCCGACACCCCCGCATCGCAGGCGATCGCCCCGGCGTGCGTGCGCCCGGCAATGCGCCACGACGCATGCTGGCGCAAGCGTGAGCGACAAACGCGGTATCTGAAGCGTCACGTGGCGCGCGCTACCGGAACAGGCTTTCTGGTATTCGGCTATCGCCCGGAGGCTTCGCGACGTTCGGCGAATGCGCGGACCGTGTTGACGCACCTGACGCCGACGAGGGCTGGCCGCGCCGACGACGTCATGCAATGCGCAACAGGAACATTGATGCGAGACAGCAGCCGCATGACGGCCGATAGGTATTTGGACATGATTTCCCCGACCCCGCTTGATGGTTGTTTGTCGCCCGCATCGAGCCAGCTGGCCGTGCGGATTCTGGTGTGCACGGGAAATGGAGCAAGTTGCGGACCAGTTCTGGAGATGCCAATGGATCCGGGGCGGCCATCGCCAACGATATGGCGGTGAAACATTCCGGAGGCCGCCTTGTTTCAACCGTGTAACGTCGGGTCTCCGGGTTGGGGGCGGAATGCCAGGCCAGATAAGGATCGGCCGGAAAAGCGGAAAGCGCATCGGCGGCACGCCTTCGATCCGACGATATGAATGGCTGGCGAGCCACCAGAAATGTTTCAACTACGCAACGTGCGCGCAGGCGTGCTTCGGATTGACGCAGCGCCTCAAAGTAACGTATCGTTTTGATACGTTACTTTGAGGCGCTGCCCCACATGCATTCCCGTTTCGACCGCTTCCGCACCACCGCGCTCGGCGCGCAGCTCGAAGCACTGATCGCTCAACCCGAGCGCTACGTCGAATTCGCGGCGCTGTCACGCGTGGGCGTCGCCGCGATCGGCGCAATCCAGCACGAGATCGCGCTGAAATTCCCCGAAATCGAAACCGACACGACGGCCCGCCAGTTCTGCGGCGCGATGGTCGCGGACGTCATGCGCCGCCACGGCCACCACGTCGTGCAGGCGCGCGGGCGGCTCGGCGGCACGCTGTTCAGTTACGGCGCGGTATTCAGCCCGCACCCGCAACTGCTGCCTTTTTCCGACATCGTCAGCGAACTCGCGCGCATGCCCGACACATTCGCCGCACTCATCGCAGGCGTACCCACAGCGTTGAGAGCCCAACGCCCCGACGGCACGGGCTTCTCGCTCGTCGAGCATGCGTGCCACCTGCGCGATCTCGATGCGGTGTTCGCCGAGCGCATCGACGCCGTGCGCACGCTCGACCTGCCGGTGATCGCGTCCGTCGACGGCACCGCACTCGCCGAACAGCGCGACTACGTGCATCAGGATCTCGACGAAGCACTTGATGCGTTCCGCACCATGCGGCAACGGCTGTGCGCAACACTCACGACGCTCGCGCCTGAAGAACTGACACGCTGCGGGCTGCGCGACGGCATCCACCGCATGTCGCTCGACGAACTCGTGCGCGAGCTGCTCGATCACGACCGAACGCACGTACTCGAACTCGACGAACTGCTCGCCGAACTGAACCCGTCCCCGCGCCCCGCATGAACCTCCACACCCCCGTCGTCTTCATTCACGGTTTCATCGGCACGCTCGACGTGCGCGGATGGAACGGCCCGCATCTCGCGCCCGACCTGCTCGGCTACGGCGCACATCGTGCAGCATCGCCGGACACCATCACGCTCGCCGCACAGGTCGAACACCTGCGGCAAACGATCGACTCGCACTTCGGCGACGCACCGGTCGACATCGTCGGCCACTCGGTCGGTGGCGCGATCGCGATGCTGTTCGCGCAGGCGCACCCCGAACGCGTACGGCGGATCGTCAACGTCGAAGGCAACTTCACGCTCGACGATGCGTTCTGGTCGGCGTCGGTCGGCCGCATGACGCCCGGCGAAGCCGAGGCGATGCTCGACACATTGCGCGCCGATCCGCTCGCGTGGCTGCGCGGCGCCATCGCCGATCCCGCGCCGGAGCTGGCAGCCACGGCCACGCGCTGGCTCGCGCATCAGCCTGCATCGACGCTGCGCGCGATGGGCCGCTCCGTCGTCGCGACGACAGGCGAACCCGGCTACCTGAACTCACTGGCGCAGGTGTTCGAACGCCATCCGGTCTACCTGATCGCGGGCGAACGTTCGCGCGACGGCTGGCACGTGCCGGCCTGGGCGCTGGCGCGCAGCGCCGGCATCGAGATCATCGGCGGCGGCGAGCACCTGACGACGACGGAACAGCACGACGCCTTCCGCGCATCGATCGAGCGCTGCCTGACATAAAGCGACTGCCCCGCCAACCTGACAAACCCGTAGGCGCCACCGAAATTTGAATGAAAGGCCCCGTTGCTACAGTCATTCCACATAGGGTTTCCGGGCATGCCCGACCATTTGGCGGACACGACGAATGCGACGATCGACGAACCTGGCGCGCGCCCTCCAGCTGTTTCTGCTGCTTGCCATCGCAAGCCCCGCCTGGGCGTTCCAGACGCGCGTGATCACGATTCCCAGCGCGACGATGCGTCAATCGTTCGCGGCGACCGTCGTGCTGCCCAACGCTTACACGCACAGTACCCGCGCCGACCGCTTCCCCGCCGTCTACGTATTGCACGGCTCGGGCGGCGACCATACCGACTGGACGTCGAACACGCACATCGCCGCGCTCGCCGACCGCTATCACGTGATCCTCGTGATGCCCGACGGTGGGCACGAAAGCTGGTACATCGACAGCCCGTTCGATTCGGGCAGCCGCTACGAAACCTTCATCGGCGATGAAGTCGTGTCCTACGTCGACCTGCATTTCCGTACGATCGCGACGCAGCACGCGCGCGCGATCACCGGGCTCAGCATGGGCGGCTTCGGCGCACTGCGCATCGCACTCGACCGGCCCGACACGTTCGGCGCGGTCGGCAGCATCAGCGGCGCGGTCGATCCGCGCTGCTGCGCGGACGAGCCGGGCATCGATCACGTGTTCGGCGATCCCGAACGCCATTCGTCATTCTGGAACCGCAACGTGATCGTCGAGAGCGCCCGCGCATTCGCGCACCTGCACATGGACCTGACGATCGACTGCGGGTCCGACGACTCCCTCGTCGGCTCGAACCGCACGCTCCACGAACGACTGCTCGCGCTCGGCGTGCCGCACGACTACACGGAGCGGCCCGGCGGTCATACGTGGGATTACTGGGCGAATGCGATCCGCTACCAGATGCGGTTCTTCGCGACCTCGTTCCAGCGCAGCGGCTACGCATTCCACCGGCACACCGACGTCGCAGGCCGCGCGACCGCCACCACGTCGCGCGACGGCTGACGCCCCCTGCGCATCGCGCGCAAGCGAAGCGATTTGGCGCGCGGCCATCAGCGCCGCATACGGATGTAGATGAACGCGTCGATCATTGCGATCGACGCCATGCAAGCGGGAAATCGGGAAATCGGGAAATCGGGGGAAGCTAGTTGCGCTCGCGCGCGTCGGCGCTCACGACCCGGTCGAAGAATTCCTGTGCGCGCGCGAGCTCGTCGAGCGCGCGATCCAGCCGGGACATCGCCATCGCATATTCGACCGACGACACGTCGTCGTCGGCTTCGCCGCGCACGGCGCGAAAGGCCTGATCGACGTTGCGCGTCGCTTCGACGAAGCGTTGCGCGGCCCGGGCTTCCCGCGAACAGATGTGGGTCGACATCGACACTTCTCCCTCAGGTTGCAGTGTGAAGCACGCCGACACCCAGTGTGCGTGGTGCGCATGTCGGCGGCATGAACAAAGCCAACTGCCGGTCAACGCATCGGCCGCCGCGCAGCGCGCTTCGAGCCGATTGTCCCTCTGCACTCGCCGCTCCGCTATGGCGAGATTGCAACAAATTCTTGCGTGAAGCGCAACGCCCGCCCCACGTGCATCAATCGCGCAGCCCTTCCTGAAACGCTCCCGCCCTGTTCAACCGCCGCGCGCGTTACGCACGGCCGACGCGCGGATGCGTCAGCCCGCCGAACGCCGCCGCTTCGCCCGGCGACAGGTCGAACAGATCGCGCGTGACGCCGCGCGCATCCTCGGCTGCCGGACGGCTGCGCAGGCGCGTTGCATGCGCCGGCGCAACATACGCGGCCGCCGTTTCGATCGGCGGCACGTCGAACAGATCGCGCGTGACGCCGCGCACGGCGTCCGTCGGCGAGCGGCCGCGCAAGCGCGCGACGAGTTCGACGAAGCGATCGAAATCACCGGCGCGCGTCGCCTTGTTCACTTCCGCGAGATCGCGCGCCTTCAGCACGCACGGCTGGGCGAGCCGCACGAAATACGGCGCCTCGAGCTCGACCGACAGCGCGAGCGGATAGCTCTTGCCGCCCTGCTCCGCGGGCCGGCCGACAGAGTCGACGACCACCGCGCCCTGTGCGGCACCGAGCGCCTTGCCGGTGCTCACGCTGCGCAGGTGATCGGGATACACGCGCAATTGCGTGCCGACCGTCAGCGCGGTGGAGGACGCGCAGACGAGCGCGTAGTGATGCTCGCGCGGACGGCCGGACGGCAGCTTCGCGCGGCTCGCGATGAAGGTATGCGGCGGCAACGGCCGCACCTGCCCGCTCGCGTCGACCCATGCATTCCACAGCAGCGCGTCCTTGCGCTCGCCCGCACGCGGACGCGACGCGACCGGCGAGAACAGCGCGAGCAGCGAGCCCGTGCGATGCGCAGCAATTTGCGCGCTGTTGCCGAGCGGCTGGTTGATGCCCCACAGAAAACGCCCGCCCCCGAGCCGGCGCTCCCATTCCTTGCGGAGCACGACGGTCGGCAGTTCCTCGCCGGACTCGGTACCGATCTTGGTCCAGCAGAACGTGGGGGGGAGGTGTTTCAGTGTCATCAACTTTCTCAGGGCGCAGCCGCTTGCCAGTTTCAGCAAGTCATTCAACAGCCGTAACTGTATAGGTATAATGCATCGCATGGAAGCCCCGGACCAAGATTTTCCCGTTCAAGACCTGTTGCGCCGCCTGCTGGCAGATACACGCTCGTCCAGCGAAATCGCGCGACTCTCCGGGGTCAGCCAGCCGACCGTATCGCGCCTGAGGCTGTCGAACGGGCATCGGCTGCGCCGCAGCGCGCCATTCAATAAGCTATGCAGTTTCTACGGCGTCGACGTGCATCCGTCGCGGCGCCGCTATAACGAATTGCTGCGCGACGCGATCGTCGACGCGTGGGACGGATCGGACGAGCACGGCCGCGCGCTGCTGGTCGTGATCCAGGGGTTGAAGGGATTGCAGGCAAAGGCGGACGACGGATGACGGCGCGTGGCAGGCGCGCAGCAACATCACGCGGGCGGTGACGATCGAGTGTCGTCACCGCCCGCGTCGCATGGCGGCGAGGTCAATGCGTGTTTCGCTGCTGACGCGCGCGGCGGCGGCGTCAATGGCGGGTCAGGCTGATCGCGGTTTGCGCTGACGGCCCGGCGCGTTCGCTCAATCGCACGCGGCCGCGCAGCGCGCCAGCGAATTTTCCTTGCTGCGAAACACCAGCGGTCGTTCGTCGCGGCGCGCGGGTTGCCGCGCAAGCCGCACCGCCTGCTCCACCTGCCCGTGATGCGCGGACTTCGCGCACACCGGATCGGGCTGCGCCGGGTCGCCGGCCAGCTGGTACGCCTGGCATCGGCAGCCGCCGTGATCGACATGCCGCTCGTCGCACGTGCGGCACGGCTCGCGCATCCAGTCCTCGCCGCGATACGCGTTGAATGCGTCGCTGTCGTACCAGATTTCCTTCAGCGACCGGTCGCGCACGTTCGGCAGCGCGAGCCCCGGCAGCGACCGCGCGGCATGACACGGCAGCGCGGTACCGTCCGGCGCGACGCCGAGAAACACCGAACCCCAGCCGTTCATGCAGGCCTTCGGGCGCTGCTCGAAATAGTCGGGCACGACGAACAGGATCCGGCAGCGTTCGCCGATCAGCTTGCGATAGCGGTTGACCGTTTCCTCGGCCTCGCGCACCTGCTCGACGGTCGGCATCAGCTGGTCGCGGTTCACCATCGCCCAGCCGTAGTACTGCGTGTTCGCGAGCTCGAGGTAATCGGCGCCAAGGTCGAGCGCCATCTCGATGATCTGTCCGACGTGCGGCAGGTTGTAACGATGCAGCACGCAGTTGAGCACCATCGGGTAGCCGTGCGCCTTGATCAGCCGTGCGACGCCGCGCTTCAGCTCGAACGTGCGCGTGCTCGTCAGAAAATCGTTCAGCTCGCGCGTCGAGTCCTGCAGCGACAGCTGGATATGGTCGAGCCCGGCCGCCTTGAGCCGCTCGATGCGTGTCACGTTCAGCCCGACGCCCGACGTGATCAGGTTCGTATAGAAGCCGAGCCCGCGCGCATGCGCGACGAGCGTCTCGAGATCGTCGCGCTGCAGCGGCTCGCCGCCCGAGAAACCGATCTGCGCGGCACCGAGCGCGCGCGCATCGCCGATGACCGTGCGCCACGCATCGGTGTCGAGTTCCGCGCCGTGCGTCGCGAAGTCGACCGGGTTGTAGCAGAACGCGCAGTGCAGCGGGCATCGGTACGTCAGTTCCGCGAGCAGCCACAACGGTGCGGACGGACGGGGAGTGTCGGGGGCCATGTCAGTCGAGCCAGCCGCGCAGTCGCGCATGATCGAGGAAACGGTACACGTCGGTCGCGAGGTCCGACTGGCTGAACAGGCGCTCGAGTTCGCCGATGATGTCGTCCAGCTCACGCGTACCGTCGCAGCGCGCGAGGATCTCGCCGGCGCTCGGGTTGAGTTTGACCATCCCTTCCGGATAGAGGAGCACGTACGCATCCTGGGCCGCCTCCCATTGCAGGCGGTACATGCCCCTGAGGCAGGGGCGCAGCGGCACGCCGCTGACAGCTTCGATCGCGTTCATTGCGGGTAGGCCTTTTCGACGGCGTCGAGCATCGACCACAGGATGTCGAGCTTGAATTGCAGGATGCCGAGCGCACGCTGCTGCGCGTCCGGTGTCGTGAAATGCGCGAGCGTAACCGCGAGCCCATGCTCGACGTCGCGCTGTGCAAGCGGCACGCGGCTGCGGAAGTAATGCAGCCCGCCCGGCTCGATCCACGGGTAATGCGACGGCCAGCCCGCGAGCCGGTCGAGATGGATCTGCGGCGCGAACATCTCGGTCAGCGACGAGCATACGGCTTCCTGCCATGGCGCGCGCCGCGCGAAATTCACGTACGCGTCCACCGCGAAACGCACGCCGGGCAGCACGTGCTCGAGCGACCACAATTCGGTACGCGAGAGACCGCACGCCTCGCCGAGCCGCACCCACGCCTCGATGCCGCCTTCGTTGTCCCCCTGCCCGTCGTGGTCGATCAGCCGCTGGATCCAGCGGCGCCGCGTGTCGCGGTCGGGGCAGTTCGACAGGATCGCCGCATCCTTGAGCGGGATGTTGATCTGGTAGTAGAAGCGGTTCGCGACCCAGCCGCGGATCTGCGCGGGCGAACAGGCTCCGCTGTTGAGCCGGCGGTTGAACGGGTGATGGATGTGATAGCGCGATTCGAGCGCGCGCAGGCGCGCCTCGAATTCGGCTGCGCTCCAGGGCGTCGGATGCAATGCCGTAGCGGGAATCGGTGCGTTCATGGTCAGACCTGGAATTGCATGCCGTCATGCGCGACGTCGATGCCATGCGCGCGCAGGTGCGCGTGCTCGACGGAATGCGGATCGAGAATCGGGTTCGTGTTGTTGATGTGCGTGAGCACCTTGCGCGTGCGCGCGGGCAGCGTATCGAGCCAGTCGATCATGCCGGGCCGCCCGGGTTCCGCGCACTGCGCGAGGTGCCCCATGTCGGCCGCGTGCTTGCCCGACAGGCCGAGGTCGATCATCTCGGTGCCGCGCCAGAACGTGCCGTCCACCAGCACGAGATCGGCGCCGACCATCGCCGCGCGCACGTCGTCGGTGACGGCCGCGAGCCCCGGCGCATAGAACGCGCGCCGGCCGCTCGCGACATCTTCGATCGACAGCGCGATGTTGTCGCCGGGCGCGGCCGACGCACGCCGCGGCGAATAAGGCGGTGCCTTGCTGTCGACGGGAATCGCGGTGAAGCGGATGCCGCTCGCCGCCGGCACCGTGAACGGCTCGCCGAGCGCGATCGTGTACGCGTCGACGCCGCAGTAATGGCCGAGCAGCGGCACGAGCGGCAAGCCGGTCGACAGGTCGTCGAGCACCGGCGCGCTCGCGTAGAGCGGCAGCGGCGCCGAGCGCTCGCGCAGCATCAGCAGGCCCGTCACGTGATCGATCTGCGCATCGCACAGCACGACGGCGGCGATGCCGCTGTCGCGCATCGCGCGCGCCGGCTGCAGTTCCGGATCCGCGCGCAACTGGGAAAGGATGTCGGGCGACGCGTTGACGAGGATCCAGTCGATGCCGTCGTCGCTGACCGCGATCGACGACTGCGTGCGAGGCAGCACGTGGCCGCTTCCGCTGCGCGCGCGGCGACAGTTCGCGCAATTGCAGTTCCATTGCGGCAGGCCGCCGCCGGCTCCCGAGCCGAGTATCTTGATCTTCATGGTCGTCAGCTCCCGACGCCGCCCGCGCCGATCACGGCAAGACGGGCGGCACGCTCAGCGATCAGCGGTTGGCGATGTACATCGTGATTTCGAAGCCGAAACGCAGGTCGGTGTATGACGGGGTGGTCCACTGCATGATGTGTCTCCTGATCGAGTTGATGAGTTGCGTCGGTGAGAACAACCGCGGCAATCGAGCGGTCGGTTCCTCTTCAGCAAGGAGCGTGCCGAGGCCGCGCTTCGACGGCCGGACAGCGATACGCGGCCCTCGCCCGGGCATCGGGACGGAATCCTTACGATTTGCCTACGAGATTGGCGCGAATGCGGTTCGACGTCACGGCCGCACGATGCGCGTGGGCGGTGACAGGTGTTGAATCGTTGAACACCGGTGTTGCAACTTGACACACCGGCTGTGACAGGCGGGCCCTCAGCGTGCGTGTCAGCTTTCGTCGGGCGGCTGGCGCTGCGGGTCGGCGGCCGGCATCTTCCGGTAGATCGTGTTGCGCGACACGCCGAGCGCGCGCGCCGCCGCGGACACGTTGCCGCCGTGGCGCGCCAGCGCAGCGGCAATCGCGGAGGCGGCGACATCCTGCAGCCGCGCGTCGCCCGCCGGGAGCGCGTCCGCGGTCCATGCCGCGCCCGACGGATCGTGGGCGGCCGGCTCGGCCCGGGTATCGTCGCGGCGCAGGTCGTCGAAGAAATCGTCCGGCAGGTGTTCGCGCCGGATCTCGCCGTCGTCGTCGACCATCGCCGCCGCCGTGCGCAGCAGGTTGCCGAGCTGGCGGAAGTTGCCGGGCCACGCGCAGCGCACGAACAGCGCCATCACGTCCGGCGCGACGGACAGCGGCGGCCGGCCCGGGCCCGCGTAGGCTTCCCGTTGCAGCATCTTCTGCACGACGACCGCGAGATCCGTGCGATCGCGCAGCGGCGGCAGGCGTACCACGAGGCCGTTCAGCCGGTAGTACAGATCCTCGCGAAAGCGGTTCTGCGCAATCATGTCGCGCAGATCGCGGTGCGTCGCGCAGATGATCGCGATGTCCACGGCGATCGTCTTCGTCGATCCGAGCGGGTTGACGAGGCGCTCCTGCAGCACGCGCAGCAGCCGCACCTGCAGCGGATACGGCATGTCGCCGATCTCGTCGAGAAACAGCGTGCCGCCGTTCGCCTGCAGCAGCTTGCCGATCGAGCCCTTGCGGCGCGCGCCGGTGAAGGCGCCCTCTTCATAGCCGAACAGCTCGGACTCGATCAGCGTCTCCGGAATCGACGCGCAGTTGACCGCGACGAACGGCGCATCGCGCCGCGGTGAATCGTTGTGGATCGCCTGCGCGAGCAGCTCCTTGCCGGTACCGGTCTCGCCGGTGATCAGGATCGGGATGTCCTTGCCGATCACCTTGCGCACCTTCGCGATCACGCATGCAACCTGCGGATCGCCGGTATCGAGGTAGTTGAGCCGCGACAGGCCGGCCGACGTGCCGGCCGCCGGCGCGGGCACCGCGTTCGCGCGCGCGGCCGGCACGCCCGCATCGTGAACGTCCGTCGGCCGGCTGCCTTCGGCGAGCGTCGCGCGCCGGAAATGCACGCGCGCGCAGACTACGGCGCCGGTGCCCAGGTTCAGCATCAGGTGCCGGTCGGTGCTCGCGCGCATGCGGTCGATCAATTGTGCGCTCGTGACGTCGAACAGCGACGACAGCGTGTGCGCGCGCAGCGCGGCGAGCGGCATCCCGAGCTGGAACTGCGCACTGCGATTGGCCGACAGGAAACGGCCGTCGGCGGTGAAGGCGACGATCCCCTCCATCAGCGTGCCGAGGAACTCGGGACGACCGTGGAACGACACCTGCAGCGTCTCCTGAAAGGTCGTCGTAAACAGATGATTCTCGATCATCTGCACCGACATCTTCGCGAGCGCCATCGTGTGCTGGTGGTAGCTGCGGTGATCGCCGGTCACGTCGAGCACACCGATCGCATCGCCGTACGGATCGAGGATCGGCACGCTCGAACAGGTGAGGAAGCGGTTCGCCGCCAGGAAGTGCTGGTCGCCATGAACGACCATCGGGCACAGCTCGGCGAGCGCCGTGCCGATCGCGTTGGTGCCCTGCCGATCCTCCGCCCAGTTCGCGCCCGGGCGCAGCGCGACCTTCTCCGCGCGGCGCAGGAAATCGTCGTCGCCGATCGAATGCAGGATCAACCCCTGCGCATCGGTCAGCACGATCATGCTCTGCGTGTTGACGATCTGCTCGTGCAGCGTCTCCATCACCGGCATCGCATGCGCGCACAGCACGCGGCTCTGCTCGCGCTTGAGCACCAGCGCCGCGCTCGACAGCACGTCGTAGTCGGGGCGCGCCGAGACCTGCAGGCCGAACGTCTCGGACCGCTCATGGGCTTTCTGGATCGACGGCGCGGGCCAGCCGGCGGGATGCGCGGCCCGCGATCCGGCCGCCTGCTCTACGTCATCGCGCATTGTCTCCTCCGGGGATCCTTCCGGTCAGTTGCCGGACTCTTTGCCGTCATTGCAAGCAAGCATCGGGCCACACGATCGTCGCGGTGCGGACGGACGTCCGGCGCCGGATTCGCGGCCATACATGAAAGACGGTTGTAAGGCGTGATCCGGGGAGTCGCGCGCCGAGCCGCCGGATGGGTGAGATTTCCTGATACCGCGATCGCAACGCTGCCGCTACTCGTGCAAATCCCGATCTTTGCGGCTGGCGCGTTTCTGGCTTTGCTTCATTCCGATCACGCGGCCATCGCCCGACACCCGCTCCCGAGCCGAACCGACATGACGCCTGCCCCGCTCCGACCCGCCGCGCATGCGGCGCCCGACCGCCGGCGCATCCGCTGCGACGCGCAATCGATCGCGTTCTCCGTCGCCGGCGCGGCGCACGGCCATCCGGTCGTGGTGCTGCACGGCGGGCCCGGCAGCGGCAGCCAGGCCGGCATCCTGCGGCTGTTCGACCTGACGCGGGTGCGCGTCGTGCTCGTCGACCAGCGCGGCGCGGGCGCGTCGGCGCCACGCGGCGGCACGCGCCACAACGACACCGCGCGGTTGATCGACGATCTCGAAGCGGTACGCGCGCGGCTCGGCATCGCGCGCTGGGGCGTCGTCGGCGGCTCGTGGGGCGCGGCGCTCGCACTCGCGTATGCGGGCACACATCCCGCACGGGTCACCGGCGTCGTGCTGCGCGGGCTGTTCCTGACGTCGCGACGCGAAGTCCGCCGGTTGTTCACGACGTCGCGAACACGCGCGCCCCGCGAATGGCGACGCCTGTACGCGGCGGCCGGCTGCAGCCAGCCGGATCGCCTGCTGTCGTGCTGCGCGCGGCGGCTGCAACCCGGCGCGGGCGCGGCCCGGCAGCGGGCGGTGGCGCTGGCTTGGCACGCCTACGAGGACGCGATCCTCGCGTCGCCGCAATCGCGCCGTTCGCATGCGCGCACGATCCGCTCGCACCCGGACGTCCTCCGGTTGATCGACAAGTACCGGATCCAGGCGCATTACCTGCGGCGCGACTGCTGGCTAGGCGAGCGCCGCGTGCTCGCGCTCGCATGCCGCGCGTCAGACGCGGGCGTGCCGCTGTTCGCCGCGCACGGGATGCACGATCCCGTCTGCCCGGCCGCCAACGTCGCCCGCCTCGCGCGTGCCGTGCCCGCCGCCCGGATCGAGCGCGTGCCGGCCGGGCATCTGGCGGGCGACCCGGCATTGGCACGCAGCATCGCCCGCGCCATCCATGCGATGTTCGCGGCGATGCCGTGCGCGTGACCGCGCATGCCGACGGCCCCGCTTCGCACCGTCATGACCCAATGCATTGGGTCTCCTGATCATTCTCCTTTGTCTCCTGTTCGTGTTCTGCCGCACGGTGCACCCGTTCCACGCGGTACGCATCTACGCAGCGGCACGCTGACACAGGCGAGCCGCCGCCTGTCATGTTTGGCAACACTGCGCGCGCGGGGGTGTACCTGAATGCAACACCTGCGTCGACGCCGCCGCACCGCGTCTTCGATGCCGCGCAGCGCGCGATGCGCCCGTATACCGCACCGCGCGGGCTTCGCGCCGCGATGGCATGCGACTTGCGTGAACGGCAGCGCACTCGGCCCGGAATCCCCACCGTGCCGGCGCGACGAACCGTTCGCGGCGGTGCGACCACAATGACCAAGGAGACAACCATGAAGAAACTCTCGGCTTCAGCGAGCCGGCTGGCGACGATCGGTATCGCGACGGCGGCGGCCGTCGCGCTGAACCCCGGCCTCGTCGAAGCGGCCGCGGACTACCCGGCCGTGACCTACCAGCGGCTGACCGATGCGCACACCGATCCGGGCTGGCTGACCTATTACCGCACCTACGACGGCCAGTCGCATTCGCCGCTCAAGCAGATCGACGCGTCGAACGCGAAGGAACTCAAGCAGGTGTGGGCCTACAAGTTCCCCGCCGAGCTGAAGCAGGGCTTCGAAGCCACGCCGATCGTCAACGGCAACTACCTGTTCGTGACCACGCCGAAGGACAACGTCTACGCATTCGATGCGAAGAGCGGCAGGCAGCTGTGGAAATACGAACCGAAGCTCGGCGCGGCATCGTTCAAGACCGCTTGCTGCGACGTCGTCAACCGTGGCGTCGCGCTGTACGGCAAGAACGTCTACGTCGCGATGCTGAGCGGCGAGGTCGTGGCGCTCGATGCGCAAACGGGCAATCTCGTCTGGAAGAAGCAGATGTTCGAGCCGGGCCTCGGCTATGCGTTCTCGCTCGCGCCGCTCGCGCTGGACGGCTCGATCATCGTCGGCACCTCCGGCGGCGAATACGGGATTCGCGGGTACATTGCCGCGCTGAACCCCGAAGACGGCTCGCTGGTCTGGAAGCGCTACACGATCCCGAGCCCCGGCGAAAAAGGCGCGGAGACCTGGCCCGACGGGATGCAGGCGCACGGCGGCGGCGCCGCCTGGCTGACCGGCACGTATGATGCGGCAAGCCGTACGCTGTACTGGGGCGTCGGCAACCCGGGCCCGTGGCTCGCGGCGCTGCGTCCCGGCGACAACCTGTATTCCGACTCGTTGCTCGCGCTCGATCCGAAGAACGGCAACCTGAAGTGGCACTACCAGTACACGAGCAACGACACGTGGGACTACGACGGCGTCAACACGCCGATCCTCGCGGACGTCAAGTACAAAGGCAAGGACTACGATGCGATCATTCACGCCGACCGCAACGGCTTCTTCCACGCGATCGATCGCACGACCGGCAAGCTGATCTACGCGGAGCCGTTCGTCACGGCGACGTCGGTCACCGGCTACACGGCCGACGGCAAGCCCATCGCGGACCCGTCGAAGTTCCCGAAGGCCGGCACGACGATCGACACGTGCCCGAGCTTCCTCGGCGGCAAGAACTGGTGGTCGGTGTCGTACGACCCCGCGCGCCACATCGCGGTCGTACCCTCCCTTCACGCGTGCATGAGCCTGTCCGGCAAGTCGGTCAGCTACATGGAAGGCCTGCCGTATCTCGGGGAAGGCTTCGAGATCAAGCCGGAACCGGGCAGCCAGGGTTATGGCGAACTGCAGGCCATCGACGTGAACACGGGCAAGAAACTGTGGGGCCACTGGTCGAAGAAGCCGTGGAACGGCGGCGTCGCGACCACCGCGAGCGGCCTGGCGTTCAGCGGCTCGCTCGACGGCCACCTGTATGCCTTCGACACGGCGACCGGCAAGGTGCTCTGGGAGAGCCCGCAGCTCGCGAGCGGCATCATCGCGCAGCCGTCGGTGTTCGAGGTCGACGGCAAGGAATACGTCGCGGTGCTCGCCGGATACGGCGGCGCGAACCCGATCTGGGGCGGCCCGATGGCCGACGTCGCGAAAGACGTTCCGCGCGGCGGCACGCTCTACGTATTCGCGCTCGACTGAACGCACGTCGCGCCCGCATGCGCCCGATCCGGGCGCGACGCCCCAACAGCTTCAACAGGAAACACGACCATGAAGACTCGACTCGCTCCCCTGACCCTCGCCAGTCTGCTCGCCGCGGGCGTGGCGCTGACGCCGGCATCCGCGTCGGCCGGCGTACGCATCTGCACGCTGCCCGGCAGCCCGACGACGGCGCTCGACAAAGCCGTTGCGCGCGAAGTGTTCCGCACCGCCGGCATCGTCGCCTCGTTCAACCGGCGCGGTGTGGACGACGACGGCGGCGACGACGGCATCTCCGCCGCCGAACTGAAGCAATCGCTCGAACGCGACTGCGACATGATCGCCGGCTTCCCGCGCTCGGCGATCGCCGATGCGTCGGGGTCCAGAATGACGTACTCGCAGGGGTATCTGCGCTCCAGCTACGTCAGCGTGACGCTGCGCGACGCGCACGCATCGTCCACCGGAAAGGAAACGATCGCGGCCACGTACTCCAGCCCGTCGCAACTGATCGCGGCACAGGCGGCGAACGCCCGCTTCGATCTCGAGAACACGTCCGAGAAGACCATCGACGCGCTCGCGACCGGTCGCGCACAGCGCGCGATCGTCTGGTATCCGAGCGTCGTGGCGTATGAGCACGCGCACCCGCAACAGCGGTTCCAGGTTGCGGCCACGTCGTCGCCGTACTCGGACTGGCAGTTGTCGTTCGCATTCGGGCCAGGCAAGGAAGCGCTGCAGAAGCGCATCGACGCGGCGTTGTCGCGGCTGAATGCCAACGGCCGGATCGCCGCGCTCACACGCGGCTGGGCACTGCCGGAGACGGTCGCGCAAGCAGCGGGGGCGCCTGCGCCCGGCCGGTTTCTCGACGGCGCGGTCGCATCCGCCCGGCAGCAGCCGGCGAAGAGCGGCTTCATCAAGATCTCGGCGAGTGACGACAGCGGCGTGCCGTCGTTCGACAATGCGCAGGCACAGCACGGCAAGAAGCTCTATATCGATGCCTGCGCGAAATGCCACGGCGACCAGCTCGAAGGCAATACCGCCCCCGCGCTGAGCGGGGAGTCCTTCGCGCCCGAGGGCAAGTCGCACATCACAGTCGGCGGCATCTTCCAGTACATGTCGAACAACATGCCGGCCGATCGCCCCGGCAAGATGACGGCACAGGAATACGAGGACTTGATGGCGTTCCTGCTCTATTCGAACGGTTACGACGCGTCGAAGAGCAAGCTGACCGCCGATGTCGCCACCTCGTCGAAGGCACCGCTCGTCGCCGGCCCGCGCAAATAACGCCCCCTTTCGTTTCGGCAGACCCGCCGCGCCGGCAAGCATTCCGGCGCGGCGGGGCGACTTATTTCATTTCATTTAGGAAAACGACATGATCTCCCGAACTCGCAGAACCTTCATCGTCCAGGCCGCCGGCCTGTGTGCCGCACTCGCAGCCGGAACCGGCGCATTCGCGGCAGCGCTGCTCGTCGACGAAAACGACGCGGCCGCGAAGACGCTCGGCTACCGCGCGAAGGCGACGACCGTCGACACAGGCAAGTTCCCGAAGTACCAGGCCGGCCAGACGTGCTCGAACTGCCGCTTCTACAAGGCCGGCGCCGGCGAATCCTCCGGCACGTGTCCGATGTTCGGCGGCAAGGCGGTGGCCGCCGAAGGCTGGTGCAACGTCTATGCGAAGCGTGCCTGAGCGCGGGCACGACACCGCGCCGCGGCCTCATCGGAATTGATTGGCCATACCGATTACGACACTCGACAACACGGAGACAGACGATGAAGAGCAGGACATGGACGATCTGCGTGGCGCTGCTCGGCGCGACGGCGAGCATGAGCGGCTCCGCGCATGGAAGCGCCCGCGCTGCCGCCGGCGTGGAAATGAGCGCCGGCGGCTCGCCGGCTACTGTTCGAGCCCTACCGCCAGCGGCCGCTGATCGCTGCGGCCGTGATCGTCGACCACGCGCACCGTATAGCTGCCCGCCGTCCGCGGCTGCCAGAACAGCGCATCGCCCGGCGCGCTGCGCCCCACGAACGCATCGTTGACGAACCAGTACAGCGCATGCGCGCTCGCATCGGCCGTTGCGTTGAACGCGATGCGCGTCTCCTCCATGCTCTTCACGCGCATCGCATACGTACTGCCGCGCAGCGGCGACGTGATGCGCGGCGGATCGCCGTCGACCTGCCCCGCGTCGCGGCAGTCCGCGTTCTGCGGCGGCCGCCGGCGCGCAATGCCGGCCTGCGCGAACACCTGCTGCAGATCCGACGGCCAGAACTCGAAGATCTCCGTATGCGTGCGCTTGCCGTCGTACGGCGGGCACGCGGGGCGGCCGGTCGCGTCGTCGATCACGACCGGCCGGTGCACGGTGCTCACGCGGATCGGCGACGTGCCCGGAATGAACCACGTCCAGCCCTGCTGCGGGCACCACTCGTTCGGCAGGTCGCCGCTCGCGAGGCAGATCCGCACGCGCTTCAGGCGCGGCGGCACCGCGCGCGGCGGCTCGACGAGCGTGCGCTCGGCATTCAACGCGTCGACGACCTGGAAGAACAGCGGCGCGGCCGCGTCGACGCCGACGAACGCCGTATTGGTCGAGTTGTCGAAATTGCCGACCCACACGACCAGCACGTACGGGCCGAACGCGCCGGCCGTCCACGCATCGCGGAACGACCATGACGTGCCGGTTTTCCAGTAGACGGGCGCGCTCGACGGTTGCGCGCCGCTCGTTTCGTCGGGGCGCAGATGCTGGCGCAGCATGTCCATCGTCATGTAGCTCGCCTCCGCGCTCAACAGGCGCCGGCCGGGCAGCGCCGGTTCGTCCGCGCGCAGCCGCAGCGGCCGGAATTCGCCGCGATTCGCGAGCATCGCGTAGAGCGCCGCGAGATCCTGCATCGTCACTTCGCCGCCGCCGAGCACGAGCGCGAGCCCGTAGTGCTGCGCGCTCGCGAGCCGGCGCACGCCGGCTTCCTGCAGGAACCGGTACAGGTCGGGTGACTTGAGCTGCGACGCGACCCACACGGCCGGCACGTTGCGGCTGCGGTTCAGCGCGTCGGTCGCGGTGATCGGCCCGAGGAAATGCCCGTCGAAATTTTCCGGCGCATACGGGCCGAACGCGGTCGGCACGTCGCGCAGCACCGTTTGCGGATGCAGCACGCCCTGGTCGAAGCCGAGCGCGTAAATGAACGGCTTGAGCGTCGAGCCCGGCGAGCGCCGCGCGAGCGTGCCGTTCACCTGCCCGTCGATCGTCCGGTCGAAGAAGTTCGCGGAGCCGACCAGCGCCTTCACGCCCATGTCGCGCGTATCGACAAGGATGGCCGCCGCATTGCGCACGCCGCGCGTGTCGTTGCGCGCGACATAACGCGCGATCTGCCGTTCGAGCGTGCGCTGCAGGTCGAGATCGAGCGACGTGACGACGCGCGCGTCGTCGCGTTCATCATCGTCCCCGCCCGCACGGGTGCGCCACGCGTCGCGCTCGGCCAGCGCCTGGTCGACCGCATGCGGCGCATCGAAAGGCAGCGCCGACAATGGCCGCATCGCGAGCGGCAACGCGAACAGCGGCCTCGATGCCGCATCGCGCGGATGGCGGGCGAGCCAGCGCGCATACAGCCGGTTGCGCGACGCGGCCAGCGCGCGGTTGATCTCGTCCTGGCCGCCGCGCACGCGCCGCGCCGGGTCCTGCGGAATCACCGCGAGCGCGAGCGCCTCGGGCAGCGTCAGCGCGTCGGGCATCCGGTCGAAATAGACGACGCTCGCAGTGCCTGCGCCTTCGACGTTGCGGCCGTACGGCGCATCGTTCAGATACGCTTCGAGGATCTGCCGTTTCGAATAGAAGAGCTCGAGCTGCACCGCGCGCGCCACCTGCTCGAGCTTGCCGGCCGGCGTGCGCGTGTTCAGCCGCCACAGCGAGCGCGCGAGCTGCATCGTCAGCGTCGAGCCGCCCTGCGGATTGCCGCCGCGCACATACGTGATCCACGCACCGCGTGCGAGGCCGTACGGGTTGAAGCCGGGATGCCAGCGGAACCAGCGGTCCTCGTGCAGCATCACGGCCTCGACGAGCTGCGGCGACATCCGGTCGAGCGGCACCCACAGCCGGTAGCGGTCGTCCTTCGCCAGCGTGAGCCGCAGCAAGCGGCCCTGTGCGTCGAGCACCGCGACCGACGACGGCTTCCAGTCGCGCAGCGGCGGATGCGGCCACAGGCGGCACGCGGCCAGCGCACCGAACACGAGCAGCACGCCGGCGATCCAGTTCTGCCAGCGATGCAGCCAGCGGCCTGCGCGATGCAGCGCCCGGCGGAATGCGGACCCGTCAGCCATGCACGCGTCCACCTTCCGCCGAACGCGGCGCACACATCGCATGCCACACCGCGATCATCGCGCGCGCCCGACCGTAAGCGTTGCGCCGCCCGGCGCCTGCGCCTGCACGCGGCGGTCGTACATCGACTCGCCGTAGGCAGGCGGCGCGACGAAGCGGCCCGCGTTGCTCGCCTTGATCCGGTAGACGAACTCGCGCACGTCCGTCGTCGCGGTGCCGTAGATCACCACGCGGTCCTCGCGCACGTCCGCGAACTGCGGCTGCCACGTGGAGCCCTTTACGCCGATCGGCGAACGCCACGGCGCATTCGCGGCGCTTGCCGCATCCGCGCCGTCGGCATCGCCGTTGCCGTCCTGCGTGTCGGCGACGGGCGGCGGCGCGATTACCGGATCGAAGCCGCCGGGCAGCAGGTCGACGATCGCGATGTTGCCGACGTTCGCCGAGCCCGTCGCCCGGATCTTCAGGTGCACGTCGATCTCCTGGCCGAGCGTGATCTTCGCGAGCGGCTTGCCGTCCGTGTCGGTGTAGTCGCGCACGATCTCGAGGCCGTTCCTGATCGCCGTCGTCGACGTGCCGCGGTCGTAGCCCGACTGGCTCGCGATCCACCACGCGGGCAGCGTGCTGCCGTTCACGAAGTCGACGCGCGACGCACCGGCCGCCCACGTCCCCGAGCGCACGAGGTTCGCCTGGATCGACGACACGTCCTTCGGCGCGGCGCCCGCGCGCACCTCGTCGATCGCGAGCTGGTCGAGCTGGCCCGCGCTCGACGCCGCATACGCATCGAGCGCGAGGATCGTCATCGCCGACGACAGCGTGTTGTAGCGGTTGTCGACGAGCGGCGCGGCGAGGTTGTCCATCGCGCGCGGCGACAGCTTGCGCACGCGCTCGGGGAAGTGCTTCGCGATCAGGTACAGCACGCTCGCGTCGCGCGTCAGCGGATCGAGGTAGTAACCCGTCGCGTAACCGCCGTCGGACGCGCGCTTGCGTTCGAGCAACGCCTGCGGGCCCGCGATCAGCGCCGCGGCCTCCTTGTCCTGCTTCAGCAGCTGGTACGACGCCGCAAGCCAGGCGGCGGCGAGGTCGCTCTTCCAGTCGTTCGGATATGCGTCCTGCAGCCGCTTCTGCACGGCCGCGAGGCTGTTGGTCGTCACGTTGCCCTGGCGCGTCAGCAAGTACACCGCGTAAGCGCGCTGGCGCAGCAGGTCGAGCGAACCGAGCGAATCGTTCGCCGCGAGCTTCTGCAGATACTGGTTGCCCGCGTCGAGCATGTCCTTCGGCACGGCGATGCCGCGCTCGCGCGCGTCGAGCAACACGTGCATCGCGTACGCGGACACGAACGGGTCGGCGTCGGGCGTCGCGCTCCACAGGCCGAACCCGCCCTGCGCGTTCTGCCGGCCGCGCAGCACGCCGAGGAACTGCGCGATCGCCGCCGCGTTCGTCGTGTCGGCGCCGGCGTCGGCCGCATGCATCGCGCTCGTCAGCGCGCGCACCGACAGCCACTTCGCCGCGAACACGCGCGGCACGGCCGCGCTCACCATCTGCTCGCTGCAGTAGTGCTCGAAGTTGACGAGATACGACGCCACCCCTTCGGACAGCACGAGCGGCGCGGTCGAGATGCTCGCGTCGCGCGATGCATACGCGTCGTACATCGACCGCAGGTTCGGCACGCTCGCCTTCTTGCCCGGGTCGAGCCGCGCGATGTCGAGCTGCGTGCGGAACGCGGCGGCCGGCCGCACCGACACGTCGACGCGCTGCTGCGCGCCCTTCGCGCCGTAGCGCGCGCCGAACGACAGCGCGCCCGAGCCGAGCGTATCGGTCGCCTTCACGCGGAACATCGCGACACCCTCGTGCTGCGGCGCGAGCGTGACGTTCTGCGTGGCCGGCCCGATCACCTGCAACTGCGGGCCCGTCTTCAGCGTGACCGCGACCGGCACCGGCTGGTTGCCGGCGCCCGTCAGGTTGTTCGAGACACCGACGCTGACGTCGGCCTCGTCGCCCGGCGCGAGTATCGTCGGCACGTTCGGCGACAGCACGAAGTCGCCGCGCACCGTCGTCGCGCCCTCGAACGTGCCGACCAGGTCCGGCGACACCGACACGGCCATCACGCGCAGCTTGCCGTTGAAGTAGTCGGGCACGGTGTAGCTCAGGCGCGTGTCGCCGTTCACGTCGACGATCCCCGACCAGTAGACGACCGGCTTGTCGCGCTTGCGCTTGAACGGGTTCAACTGACGGCCGATCGCATCGTCGGCGTCGCCGCCCGGCGCGGCCATCGCCATCAGCTTCTCGAAGTCCGGCAGGATCAGGTCGAGGATCTGCGACGTGCCGACTTCGAGCATCCGCTTGCGGAAGAAGAACTTCAGCGGATCGCCGAGCTTGTAGCGCGCGACCTGCAGGATGCCCTCGTCGACCGCGAACACGACGACCTTCGCGGGCTTCGCCGAATGCACGGTGAAGTTGACGGTGTCGCCCGGCTTCACGAGCGCCGGCGCGTCGACGCTCACCGCATTGCGGCGCGCGTCGAGGTTCACCGAGAACGGCACGACGCCGTAGCTCAGCGGGCTCATGAAGATCTCGTCGGACGACGGATCGCGAATGTACTGCACGTTGATGTAGCCGTTGCCTTCGAAGCCGGCCGGCACCGTGATGTGCTGGATCGAGCTCGTCGTGTCCGCATGGAACCACGCGTGCGCATACACCTTGTCGCGCTCGATCGTGATCAGCCCGCTGCCCGCGTAAGGCGCGCGGATCGCGATCTCGACCTGCTCGCCCGGCTTGTAGTCGTGCTTCGCGAGGCTCACCTGCAGCTCCGCGTTGCGGTCGAGCGAACGCGTGACGTTCGCGTCGCCCGTGACCGAATATTCGATCCGGTTCACTGCGGCGCCGTCCGCGTTGCGGATCACGAGCGCATAGCTGCCCGGCTTGTCGGTGCGCAGCGTGAAGTCGAGCCCGGCCGCCGGGATCGTCAGCGGCTTCTCGTCGACGGGCACCTCCTTCAGCCGCGAATCGTATTTGTATGCGCCGGAATCCTGCTTGGTCAGCACCGACACGTAGCGCTCCTCGACGAGCTGCGCGCGCAGGCCCTTCACGTCGATCGCCTTCGCGTTCGGATCGATCGCGACGAGCCGCACCGTACGCGGGCTGCCGCGCTTCACGTAGCCGAGATCGTCGACGGACTTGTAGCCGACGAGCCAGTCGTTGTTCGACACGAGCGTCTGCGCGTTCGCGGCGACGTTGCGCCCGCCTTCCGCTTCATAGGCCTTCGCCTGGAAGTAGAGCTGGTAGGTCGAGTCCGCGTACTTGTCGAGGTCGAGGTCGAATTCGGCATGGC
Source organism: Burkholderia cepacia (assembly GCF_001718835.1). Lineage (NCBI taxonomy): Bacteria > Pseudomonadati > Pseudomonadota > Betaproteobacteria > Burkholderiales > Burkholderiaceae > Burkholderia > Burkholderia cepacia. The sequence continues at coordinate 2,802,635 of NZ_CP013444.1, forward strand.
CGTGCTCGTCGGTCGTGCCGTCCTGCAGCGTCGTCGTGTAGCCCTCCTTCGCACGGCGCGCGTCGAAGAAGTGATAGCCCTGCCAGCTGCGAAACGACGGCCACACCGGGCGCAGCGTCAGCGTCGCCGCGACGCGACGCTTCTCCGCCGGCGTGCCGAACAGGTTCTGCGCGTCGACGACGCCCTTCAGCCCCTTCGGCTTCACCCACCCTTCGACGACCTGCTGCGACAGCTTCGCGTCGACCTTCATCCGGTCGGGCAGGAACTCCTTCACCTGCACCGTCGTGCTGCCGATCGGCTCCGCGCCGGGCTGGCCGTCCTTGACGATGTAGAGGTTGACCGTCCACGTGCCGGTCGGCGCCGTTTCGGCCGTCGTATAGCCGAGCTCGGTGAAGCCCGTCGCATCGACCGCCACCGGCTTGCGCTCGACCGTGATCCCGCGCGGATCGACGATCTCCGCCTGCAGCGGCACGCCGGCCGGGCTGCGCGCCCAGCTCGCGGCACGCACGATCAGGCCGATGTGGAACGGATCGCCGGGCCGGTACAGGCCGCGATCCGAAAACAGGTAGGCGGACAGTTGCCCCTGGCCCGTCGCGTTGCGCTCGCCGCCGACGTCGAAACGCGAGAAGTCGAGCTGGCGATCGCGGCCGGTCACCGGCAGGAACGACAGGTCGGTGTCCTTCTTCACGACGTACAGCTGCGGCCGCTTCTCGCGGTCGAGCCCCTTGAACGCCGGGAAATGCACGATGCCGTCGGCGCCGGTCGTCTGCGTGAACAGCGCCTGGCCGTTCACCGCGAGCACCGATACCGTTGCGCCCGCAACCGGGCGGCCGTTGCGGATCGACTGGACGAACACGTCCTGGCTGCCGTCCAGCGCCTTCTTGACCAGCATCCCGAGATCGGTCACGACGATCAGGCGCGTATCGCCGAGCGCGCTGTCGTCGTCGCTGCCGTCGCCGCCCGAATCCGCGCTGTCGGCATGATCCGGGTCGCCGTTGCCGTCCGCCGCCGCGTCGTCGCCCTGGGCGGCGTCCGCGTGCTTCTTCTCGGCGGCCGGGTCGTACTTCGTCAGGTGCAGCAGGAACACGCCGCGCTTGCCGCCCTTCAGGTACTGGCCGAGATCGACGCCTTCGTAATGCGCACGGCCGGGGTCGCCGGCCGGGAATGCGCGTGTCTGCACGAAGCGCTCGACGATGTGATCCTCGCTGAACGAATACGACAGCTCGGGCCGCGCGTACGTGCCGTTGTTGAAGCTCACGAGATGCTGGAGCTGGTCGGGCAGCACGCGGCCGATCTCGACCTTCATCCCCGGCAGGTTGCGCGACACGACCGACAAGCGCTTGCTGCCGCTCATCGACAGCAGCGAACCGTCGGCCATGAAGCGCAGCAGCTTCGGATAGTCCGGCACCGTGAACGCGGTCGTCACGGGCTTGCCGAGCAGGTAGCCGCCGGCCGACTTCAGGTCGCCTTCGAACCGCACGACGACGCGCTCGCCCGGCGTCGCGTGGTACTTGAAGCTCTGCAGCGTCGCGAAATCGTTCTCGGTGGGCACCGCTTCGAGCGGCAGCGGCTTCGACTGCTTCAGCACCGCATCGCTGATGTCGGCCACGTTCCATTCGTACGGCGGATCGTCGTCCGCCTGATCGACGCCCGGCTTGCGCTTCGGCAGCACCCACGCCTTCGCGCGCGCCGCGAGGTCGGCGCTGCGCACGCCGTCGGACGCTTCCGCGACGAGCACCTGCTCGGGCTCGTAGCGCTCGTTGTCGACGAGCGTCGGCGCGACGTTGTCGATCGACAGGCTGTAGAGCCCCGGCACGTCGACCGCCGCGTGCAGCGCGTCGGGCGTACCGTTGCCGCCGCGTGCGCTCTTCACGCCCTTGTCGACGTCGAGCCGTGCGACCAGCGGATCGCGCGGAATCTCGAGCGGCTGCGAGTAGACCCACGCGCTCGTCTTCATCTTGTCGTAGTTGACCGTGTAGCGCAGCGGCGTCGCATGCTTGCCGTCGCGGCCGACCAGCACGAGGCCGATGCGCTTCTCGAATTCGGCCGGATCGACCGGGTAATTGAAGCGCAGTTGCAGCAGCGCCTGCTTCTGCGCGGGGTTTTCCGGGTCCTGGTAGAACTGCGTGCTGCCCGTCTGCGCGGTGAATGCCGGCACGTCGAAGGCGAAGCGGTCGTCGTGCATCGTCACCTGCGGCGCGAAGACCCGGTGCACCGCGAAACGCACCTCGACGTGCGCGCCGACCGGCCAGTCGGCCGCCGGCGTGAAGCGCAGCGTCTTGTCGTCGACCCACGCCCACGCGCCCTTGAGCGCGGGCGTCATCTCGATGCCCTCGCCGGCCGGCTTGCCGACCTGCTCGATCGGCGCGGCCGATTGCGCGAACACGACGTCGAGCGGATGGATCGTCACCTTCGGCTTGCCGCTTTCGTCGGTGTCGTAGCTCGTGACGGCGGGCGGCTTCACGGTGAAGCTGACCGTTTCCGGTTCGGGCGGCTTCGGGCGGTGCTTGAACCAGTGCCAGCCGCCCGCCAGCGCGACCCCGAGCAGCACGAGGCCGCCGGCATGCCACGGGCGGCGGCGCACGGCCGCGACGGTGATGCCCATCCATGCGGGCGCCGTCCACGACACGTCGCCGACCAGCGGCCTCAGCACGTGGCCGAGCAGACGCCAGACGAAACCGATCGCGCGAATCGGCAGGAGCAGCAGGAAGCGCAGCAAATCCATGTTGTTATTTCCTTGTTCAAGGACGTGCGGCCGGCTTCGGCGACGTACCCCGGATCGTTATCTTTGACGGCGCGGCCCAGTTGCGCCGTGGATGCTTGGTATGCGTGATGCAGGCCCCGCCGCGCGCGGCGCGCAGCGGGACGCTGAATTATCGCGGAACGTGTGTGGATCGCGCTAGCTGTTGCGGCGCGGTTGCCGTTTGCCCGCCGGTCGACGCGGTGCGGGCCGAGGGCAGCCCGCCAGCCGCGGCGGGCGGGAACGGCCGGCAATGGGGCATGCCGGCCGATGACACGAATGTGTCAATGATTGTGGCTCCGGGGCCGGTTGCTCCCGGCACGCGGCTATGCCGGCGACGCAACCGACACCGTCTGCCGCAACGCGTTCGTGCAACGCTGCGCGTCGTCGAGGAAGCGCCCGAACGCGTCGCTCGTCAGTTCATCGTGGGTCAGCCAGCGCGCCTTCTGCACGAGGCGCTGGCGATACGCGATGCCTTGCGCCGCCGGCTCGGGCGTCACGTCGAGGTCGAACCACGGCGACCGCACGCTGCAGGCGGCCAGCGGCTGCTCCGCGCGCACGCCGTCGAGCCGCACCTCGGCCCGGCTTTCCTCCCGGTCGCCCAGATACAGATCGCCGACGTCGCCGTTGCGCCGGTAGTTGACCAGCCGCTCCCACTTGTCGCGCCACCCGGCGCCGCCGTTGTACACGTAGCCGCTCGACGTCCGGTCGAGCGCGCGCCGGTCCACGCCGTGCGCACTGATCCGGTAGCGGCCGAACCCGGCGGCGCTCGTGTCCGGCCGGTCGATCCGGCATTCGACCGGCTCCTTGAACCATGTGTTGCACAGGTGCTGATCGACGGCCGTCGCGCCCTGCGCATAGTCGCCGTCCATCAGCGCCCACAGCAGGTTCCCGTCCTTGTCGACGCGCAGATCGACGCGCGCGCTGCCGTCGTCGCGCACGCTCGCATGGTACGTGCCGTCGAAGATCACCCGCGGCGCCTGCGCCGCGATGCGGTCCTCGTCGACCGCGCCGTTGCGCTCGACGACCAGCGCCCATCGCTCCTGCAGGTCGGGCGGGATGATGCCCGGCAGATAGACGTTATTGGTCGGGTCGAGCCACCAGGTCTCGCCGTTGACCACCACGCGCACGATCGCATGATTCGGCGCGGCGAGGCCGGGCACCAGCAGCGGGCCCGCGTCGACGCCGCGGAACACGAACGCGGGCCGCGCGTCGATGCCGCTCGCGTCGAGCATGGCCGCCAGCAGCACCGCGAGATCCTTGCAGTCGCCGTAGCCGTTCGCCTCGACCTGCGCGAGATCGAACGGCACGAGGCCGCGCTCGCTCATGCGCCAGTCGCCCATGTAGCGATAGTGCGCGCTGATGTGCTTCATCAGCGCGGCGACGCGCTCGGGCTCGGGCCTGCCGCGCGCCGCCGCGACGGCGCCCGCCGCACCGGCGGGCAGCGGCGCGGCGAGAATCGCGTTGTAGCGCGCCGCGAACGGGCCGAAGTGCGCCTGCCGGTCGAGACTGCTGGTCAGCTCGATGCGCGGCACCCGGCGCGCCATCGTGCCGTCCTCGTTGATCAGGTTGACATAGCGCGGCGCCTTCAGCGTGACGACGAGACGGTGGTCCTGCCCGGACGTCTCGACGTCGAATGCGTCGAGCTGCTCGCCGCGCCATGCGATCGGCCGGTCGGCGGAAAACGCGGCGCGGTACGCGTCGAGCCGGACGGGCATCGGCCCGAACACCGCGCGCTCGTGGAATTCCGTCGCATTCGGCGTCGCGGCGACGTGCTCGACGAGCGTGTACGTGATGGTGCTGCCGACCCGCAAGCCGGGAAACGCGACCGACGTCTGGCGCTTGCGGTGGAAGCCGGCCTCCGGGTTCGGCGCGGTGCGCGTGTCGATCTGCTTCGACGACAGCGGAACGCGCCGGCCGTCCGGCTGGATCACCGCGGCATCGCGGATCTCGAGGCGATCGTTGTCCAGGAAGTCGAAATCGAGCCGGGACAGCTGTGCGCGCCCGGCCGGGCGCAGGATCGTCAGCTTTTCGTGCGTCGTGCAGTCCTTGCTCGCATCCCGGTTGAGCCGGCAGGTCATGTCGGTGCGCCGCGCCACCGGCGCTTCGTCGCTCGGCTGCAGCGCGGCATTCGATCCGGCGGACGCGATGCACAGCAGCGCGGCGACGCCCGCGCTGACGCCGCTGCGCACATGTTTCGATCGGGTTCGGAAGGTCATCGGTTGGACTCCTCAAAATGGTCGTGACTGGTTGAAACGCTGCTTTCCTTTCGAACGGATCTGCTGATTTCACATGGGCTTGTCGTTTCCGATTGCATGAATGCCGTCGCCGCTCGCATCGAGGCGGCGAACGAATCGATTCAGGAATGGCATATCAGGCGCGCAAAAGCGCGCCCGGGCGGTATGTCCGAGGTCCTCGGCGCATCGGACGGATGCGCGTCGAGACGGACGCTGACGACATGGCTAAAGAGGGGCGCGCCGCATGACGAGGTGTGCGGGCTTCGTGGCGAGTGTCGCTGTACCGATGGCGATTGCATGCGGGCGATGCAATCACGTTGAATCGCGGTTGCCCGCCTTCAACGAAGCGGGCAAGCGGCGCATTGATTCCGTAGAACTGCTATGGGTATTCGCTTGATCGAACAGGATGAAATTTTAAAACGCGACGATCGTATCAAAATGTACTTTCAAGGTCAAATACGACCGTTCGCATTCCGTCCAAATCATCGATCATTAATTTGCATAACATATTAAATAGACTGGCAATGGATTCGACTCGACGATCTTGCCTGATGTCGTGCCCGGCATACCCGGGCATCTGGGCCCGCCCCTGCGACGAGATGTCGCCGCCGCCGCGCTGCGCCGCAAAAACCGACCCGATTCGCCGGTTCCCATTGCCTACAATCAATGTGTCGTACCCACCGGCCTCGCGTGACGGCCGCTCGAAGTGCCCCCTTTTTCAGGAGATCGCCATGAATGCGGAAACCAGCAGCAATGTCCGTGCCTTCGTGCAGACCGCGGAGCATGCGGGCGCGTTCGTCTGGGTCATCGCGCTCGTCGATTTCGACGCGCAGCACGTGAAGCGCGCACTCGTGTCGGACGAAACGTTCGGCACGGCCGCCGCCGCGCGGGACGCCGGCGAAGCCCGGCTGGCCGGGATGAGGGAGGACCGGTAACACGCGCGCTTGCGTGTATGGACCCGTGCTGTGTTTCGCGCGCGGGCAGACCAAGTCAGGAATACAGGCGAAGGGCCGGAAGAGGAGAACGTCCATGCCCGATACGCAAGCCAGCCCCGGGGCTTCTTCCCCGGTATCCGTCGATGCGGGCAGCTATCGCGTCGCCCGCCCCGAAAGCGTGAGCGACGTGATCGATCTGGTGCACAAGCACGCGATCCAGATCGTCGACCTGAAATTCACCGATCTGCCGGGACTCTGGCAGCACTTCTCGATTACGCTCCCCGAAGTTCACGAAGGCCTGTTCGAAGCCGGCATCGGTTTCGACGGCTCGTCGATTCGCGGCTTCCAGGAGATCCACGAATCGGACATGCTGCTGAGGCCGGACCCCGCCACCGCGTTCGTCGATCCGGTGTGCGGCACGCCGACGCTGTCGCTGATCTGCGACGTCGTCGATCCCGTGCTGCAAAAGCCGTACTCGCGCGATCCGCGCCATGTCGCGAAAAAGGCCGAGGCGTATCTGGCGCAGACCGGCATCGCGACGACCTGCTATTTCGGGCCCGAACTCGAATTCTTCATATTCGACTCGATCCGCTTCGGGCAGGATCAGCACAGCGGCTATTACTACGTCGAATCGGCCGAAGGCGACTGGACCACCGGCCGCGACGAAGGCGCCTACGGCGGCGGCAATCTCGGCTACAAGGCGCGCTACAAGGAAGGGTATTTCCCGGTGCCGCCGCAGGACACGCTGCAGGAGATCCGCTCCGAGATCGCGCTGACGCTGCAGCAGGCCGGCGTGCAGGTCGAGGTGCACCACCACGAAGTGGCGACCGCCGGACAGAACGAGATCGACCTGCGCTTCGCCCCGCTCACGCGGATGGCCGACAACGTGATGATCTACAAGTACCTCTGCAAGAACGTCGCGCGCCGGCACGGCAAGGTCGCCACCTTCATGCCGAAGCCGCTCTACGCCGACAACGCGAGCGGCATGCACTGCCACCAGAGCCTGTGGGACGACGAGCGCAACCTGTTCTACGACGCGGCCGGCTGGGCGCTCACGTCGGACCTGTGCCGCTGGTACATCGGCGGCCTGCTGCAGCACGCGCCCGCGCTGATGGCGTTCTGCGCGCCCACGACGAACTCGTACAAGCGGCTGGTGCCCGGCTACGAAGCGCCGGTGAACCTCGCGATGTCGCAGCGCAACCGCTCGGCCGCCGCGCGCATCCCGATGTACTCGGATTCGCCGAACGCGCGGCGCGTCGAGTTTCGCTGCCCCGACCCGTCCGCCAATGCGTACCTCGCGTTCGCGGCGATGCTGATGGCCGGGCTCGACGGCATCGAGAACCGGATCGATCCCGGCGACCCGCTCGACCGGAACATCTACGACCTGCCGCCGGAAGAAGCGCGCAACATCCGGCAAGTGCCGGATTCGCTCGATGCGTCGCTGCGGGCGCTCGAAGCCGACCACGCGTTCCTGCGCAAGGGCGACGTGTTCAGCGACGACGTGATCCGGACCTGGATCGATTACAAGCGCACGCACGAGATCGACCCGGTCAGGCTGCGTCCGCATCCGTGGGAGTTCTATCTGTATTTCGATATCTGAAGCAACGAACCCGCGGGATCGATACCGTCGATCCCGCCGGGCTCGCCCCCCTTCAACACGGCCGTTTCGCTCGCATTCCCCCCCTCCGCCTGCCCCCCGTCCACCTTCCCGCGTTCTTTGATCCACGACAGAAAGTGCGGTTTAAATTGTTTCAAATTACAACGCCATCGTGAAGAATTGAATCAACGAAAGCACACATTCAAACACGAAATTCGACGGATTCGGTGTGGGTTTGATCGGCTCGTTTCGCACGCGGGAATCGGGAAAACAGCTTGATTCCTGAGCGTGTGCAAATTCGATCGTCACAAGCGGTCGAGAACGGAATTGAACAACAAGGCAGGCAGTGCGATGAGAATCTTTGTCGATAATCTCCAGCCTGAAGTGACGAAAGAAGAGCTTCAGGATTTTCTACTCAAGTACACCGGCAAGCAGTTCACGGACATTCAATTCATCGGCCAATCGGGCCTGCGGCCCGGCGCGCTGATCGGCGTCGACGGCGCGAACTGGCGCCTGCTCGCGGAAATCCGCCGCCGTCTGAACGGCATGTACTGGAAACGGCGCCGGCTCGGCGTCTGGCTCTTTTCGTTCTGGGACAGCAGCGATGCCGCCGAGGCGCGGCGTCAACGGGAAGCCCGGACGCAACCCGCAGGGAGCGCACCGATGACGACGCTCCGCCGATAGCGCCCGAAACGGGCACGCTTCTTCGACTTTCCAACCACGCGCGTTCCACCGGACCGCGCATGCCAGCGGCAAAACACCGCGCCCGCCATCCCGGCGGCAGCGCGATGGCCGCGCGCACGCCGCGATCCTGCGCGAACGCGATCGAGAGGAAACATCATGGCTGAAATCACTCAAAACGAAGCCGTCGCGGCGAAACCCGCCGCCGCGCACAAACTACGACTCGGCGCGCTGACCGCGCTCGTGGTCGGATCGATGATCGGCGGCGGCATCTTCTCGCTGCCGCAGAACATGGCCGCCAACGCGGAGGCCGGCGCGATCCTGATCGGCTGGGCGATCACCGCGATCGGCATGCTCACGCTCGCATTCGTGTTCCAGACGCTCGCGAACCGCAAGCCGCAGCTCGACGGCGGCGTCTACGCATACGCGCAGGCCGGCTTTGGCGATTACATGGGCTTCTCGTCGGCGTGGGGCTACTGGATCAGCGCGTGGCTCGGCAACGTCGGCTACTTCGTGCTGCTGTTCTCGACGCTCGGCTACTTCTTCCCGGTGTTCGGCGAAGGCAACACGCCCGCCGCGATCGCGGGCGCATCGGTGCTGCTGTGGGCCGTGCACTTCCTCGTGCTGCGCGGGATCAAGGAAGCGGCGTTCATCAACCTCGTCACGACCGTCGCGAAGATCGTCCCGCTCGCGCTGTTCATCCTGATCTGCGTGTTCGCGTTCAAGCTCGACGTGTTCCGCACCGACATCTGGGGCCGCGCGCATCCGTCGCTCGGCTCGGTGATGACCCAGGTGCGCAGCATGATGCTCGTCACCGTCTGGGTGTTCATCGGCATCGAGGGCGCGAGCATCTTCTCGGCGCGCGCGGAAAAGCGCAGCGACGTCGGCCGCGCGACCGTGATCGGCTTCGTCGGCGTGCTGCTCGTGCTGGTGCTCGTCAACGTGCTGTCGCTCGGCATCATGACGCAGCCGCAGCTCGCGAAGCTGCAGAACCCGTCGATGGCGGCCGTGCTCGAGCACGTCGTCGGCCACTGGGGCGCGATCCTCATCAGCGTCGGCCTCGTCGTGTCGCTCGCCGGCGCGCTGCTGTCCTGGGTGCTGCTCTGCGCGGAAATCCTGTTCTCGGCCGCGAAGGACCGCACGATGCCCGCGTTCCTGCGCAAGGAGAACGCGAACCACGTGCCGGCGAACGCGCTCTGGATCACCAACGCGATGGTCCAGGTGTTCCTGCTGATCACGCTGTTCTCGCAAAGCACCTATCTGTCGCTGATCTATCTCGCGACGTCGATGATCCTGATTCCGTACTTCTGGTCGGCCGCTTACGCGCTGCTGCTCGCCGTGCGCGGCGAGACCTACGAAAGCGATCCGCGCCAGCGCCGCAACGACGGCTTCGTCGCCGCGCTCGCCGTGCTCTACGCGGTGTGGCTGCTGTACGCGGGCGGCGTCAAGTACCTGCTGCTGTCCGCACTCCTCTATGCGCCGGGCGCGCTGTTCTTCGCGAAGGCGAAGCGCGAGCTCGGCAAGCCGGTCTTCACCGCCGCCGAAAAGCTGATCTTCGCGGCGGTGGCCGCCGCCGCGCTCGCCGCGGCCTACGCGCTCCATAGCGGGCTCCTCACCCTTTGATCGAAAAGGTAACCATATGAACAACGCCATTCCTCAAGTCGGTGTCCATTCCGAAGCCGGCAAGCTGCGCAAGGTGCTCGTGTGCTCGCCCGGGCTCGCGCATCAGCGCCTCACGCCGAGCAACTGCGACGACCTGCTGTTCGACGACGTGATGTGGGTGAACCAGGCCAAGCGCGACCACTTCGACTTCGTGTCGAAGATGCGCGAGCGCGGCGTCGAAGTGCTGGAGATGCACAACCTGCTGACCGAGACCGTCAAGAACCCGGCCGCGCTGAAGTGGATCCTCGATCGCAAGCTCACGCCGGACAGCGTCGGCATGGGCCTCGTCGCCGAGGTGCGCGCGTGGCTCGAAAGCCTCGAGCCGCGCACGCTCGCCGAATTCCTGATCGGCGGCGTCGCGGCGAGCGACATCCCGGGCGCCGAGCGCTCGAAGGTGCTCACGCTGTTCCGCGACTATCTCGGCAAGTCGTCGTTCGTGCTGCCGCCGCTGCCGAACATGATGTTCACGCGCGACACGTCGTGCTGGATCTACGGCGGCGTCACGCTGAACCCGATGCACTGGCCCGCGCGCCGGCAGGAAACGCTGCTCGTCACCGCGATCTACAAGTTCCATCCGGCGTTCGCCGACGCGCAGTTCGACATCTGGTACGGCGATCCCGACCGGGATCACGGGATGGCCACGCTCGAAGGCGGCGACGTGATGCCGATCGGCCGCGGCGTCGTGCTCGTCGGGATGGGCGAGCGCACGTCGCACCAGGCCATCGGCCAGCTCGCGCAATCGCTGTTCGCGAAGGGCGCGGCCGAGCGCGTGATCGTGGCCGGCATGCCGGCCTCGCGCGCGGCGATGCACCTCGACACCGTGTTCAGCTTCTGCGACCGCGATCTCGTGACGATTTTCCCGGAAGTCGTGAACCGGATCGTGCCGTTCACGCTGCGCCCCGGCGACGACGCGCACGGCGGCATCGACATCGTGCGCGAGGACCAGCCGTTCGTCGACGTCGTCGCGCAGGCGCTCGGTCTCGACGCGCTGCGCACCGTCGAGACCGGCGGCAACGATTTCGCGGCCGAGCGCGAGCAATGGGACGACGGCAACAACATGGTGTGCGTCGAGCCGGGCGTCGTCATCGGCTACGACCGCAACACGTACACGAACACGCTGCTGCGCAAGGCCGGCATCGAGGTGATCACGATCAGCTCGAGCGAACTCGGGCGCGGCCGCGGCGGCGGCCACTGCATGACCTGCCCGGTCCTGCGCGATCCGATCGACTACTGACCTTGACACGAGCACCGCGGCGTCCCGGCGCCGCGCCGACCCCGACAACCTGCGGAGAAACCAGATGAGCTTCAACCTGCACAATCGCAATCTGCTGAGCCTGATGCACCACAACACGCGCGAGCTGCGCTACCTGCTCGATCTCGCGCGCGACCTGAAGCGCGCGAAGTACAGCGGCACCGAGCAGCCGCGCCTCGTGCGCAAGAACATCGCGCTCATTTTCGAAAAGACGTCGACCCGCACGCGCTGCGCGTTCGAGGTCGCCGCGTACGACCAGGGCGCGAACGTCACGTACATCGACCCGACGTCGTCGCAGATCGGCCACAAGGAAAGCATGAAGGACACCGCGCGCGTGCTCGGCCGGATGTACGACGCGATCGAGTACCGCGGCTTCAGCCAGGAGATCGTCGAGGAGCTCGCGCACCACGCGGGCGTGCCCGTGTTCAACGGCCTCACCGACGAATACCACCCGACGCAGATGCTCGCCGACGTGCTGACGATGCGCGAGCACAGCGACAAGCCGCTGCACGACATCAGCTACGCGTATCTCGGCGACGCGCGCAACAACATGGGCAACTCGCTGCTCCTGATCGGCGCGAAGCTCGGGATGGACGTGCGGATCGGCGCGCCGAAGTCGCTGTGGCCGTCCGCCGAGCTCGTCGCGCAGTGCGAGGCGTTCGCGGCCGAAAGCGGCGCGCGGATCACGCTGACCGAGGACCCGCTCGAAGCGGTCAAGGGCGTGGACTTCATCCACACGGACGTGTGGGTGTCGATGGGCGAGCCGGTCGACGCGTGGGACGAGCGGATCAAGGCGCTGCTGCCGTACCAGGTGAACCGCAAGCTGATCGAATCGACCGGCAATCCGCGCACGCGCTTCATGCACTGCCTGCCCGCGTTCCACAACTGCGAGACGAAGGTCGGCAAGCAGATCGCCGAGCGCTATCCGCATCTGAAGGACGGCATCGAAGTCACCGACGAGGTGTTCGAATCCCCGCGCTGCATCGCGTTCGAGCAGGCGGAAAACCGCATGCACACGATCAAGGCGGTCCTCGTGTCGACGCTCGGCGGCATCTGACGCGTCCACGCGCCCGGCGTGCCACCGCGCGCCGGGCGCACCTTCAAGGAGAAACACGATGCGTATCGTCATCGCATTGGGCGGCAATGCGCTCCTGCAGCGCAATCAGCCGATGACCGAGACCCAGCAGCGCGAGAACGTGAAGATCGCGGTCGCGCAGATCGCGCAGATCGCGGCCGGCAACGAGCTCGTGATCGCGCACGGCAACGGGCCGCAGGTCGGCCTGCTCGCGCTGCAGGGCGCGGCCTACACCGCGGTCGCCCCCTACCCGCTCGACGTGCTCGGCGCGCAGACGGAAGGGATGATCGGCTACCTGATCGAGCAGGAGATGGGCAACCTGCTGCCGTCCGACGTACCGTTCGCGACGCTGCTCACGCAGGTCGAGGTCGATCCGGCCGATCCCGCGTTCGACCATCCGACCAAGCCGATCGGCCCCGTCTACGTGCGCGAAGAGGCCGAACGGCTCGCGCGCGAGAAAGGCTGGCGCATCGCGCCGGACGGCGACAAGTTCCGCCGCGTGGTGCCGAGCCCGCGGCCGCGGCGCATCTTCGAGATCCGGCCGATCAAGTGGCTGCTCGAAAAAGGCTCGATCGTGATCTGCGCGGGCGGCGGCGGCATTCCGACGCGCTACGACGCGAACGGCAAGCTCGCGGGCGTCGAGGCGGTGATCGACAAGGATCTGTGCGCGGCGCTGCTCGGGCGCGAACTGCACGCGGACCTGCTCGTGATCGCGACCGACGTCGACGGCGCGTACGTCGACTGGGGCAAGCCGACGCAGGCGCTGATCGAGGCCGCGCATCCGGACGCGCTCGAGCGGCTCGGCTTCGCGGCCGGCTCGATGGGGCCGAAGGTCCAGGCGGCGATCGAGTTCGCGCGCGAGACCGGGCAGGACGCCGTGATCGGCTCGCTCGCGGGCATCGTCGCGATCACCGAAGGCCGCGTCGGCACGCGCATCAGCACGAAGGTCGACGGAATCCGCTATCGCAAGCCGCAATGACGGCGGCCTGACGAACACCCGGCCGGCGGCGGCATGCGCCGGCCGATCGACATCCGCTCAAGGCTCGATCACCCTCGGCGTCACGAGAAAGAGCCGCTCGCTGTGGCTGTCCTGCTTGTCGGTCGAGCGGAACAGCCCGCCGATGAGCGGCAGCTTCGACAGCACAGGCACGCCTGATTGCGTGCTCGAGCGCGCATCCATCTTGTAGCCCGCGATCAGCAGCGCCTGCCCCTGCTCGATGAACGCCTGCGTGTTGATTTCGGTCGACACGATCACCGGAATGTTGTCGACCGTCTGTCGCGACAGCTCGCCGTCGACGATCCGCACGTCGAGCTTGATCTGCGTGCGCCCGCCCTCCTCCACGACCATCGGCAGCACGCGCAGCGACACGCCCGTCGAGATGCTGTACAGGTCCGCCGACGTGTAGCCCGCGACGCGCACGAAGAACTGCTTCTTGTTGTCCATCACCGCCTCGACGTTGTCGAGCGTCGTGACTTTCGGGCTCGCGTCGGTGCGCGCCTGGTTCGCCGATTCGAGCGCGTTGATCCGCGCGAGCAGATAGCGGCCCGCGTCGCCGAGCACGGCCGTCAGCGACAGGCCGAGCGGGCTTGCCGGCACGCTGACCGAGTCGTTGCCGGACAGCGAGATCGAGCCGAAGGTCGGATTCAGCGAGCCGTTCGCATACGAATTCTGCGACGTGAGCCCCGTGCCCGTCTGCAGGTCGAAATGGCTGTTGTGCGCGCGCCAGTCGATGCCGAGCTGCTTGAGCGCGCCTTCGTCGATCTCGATCATGCGCGCCTCGATCTCGATCAGGCGCGGCTTCACGTCCAGCAGCGCGATCAGGTCCGGGTACTGCGCCATGTGCTCGGGCACGTCGCGCACGAGAATCGAGTTCGTGCGCGGATCGGCCTGGATCACCGGCAGGTCGGCCGAATCGCCCGCGCCCACGGGCACGCCGCTCGCGCCGCCGAGCGGATCGAGCACGCCGCCGCCCTGGGCGCGCGTCGCGCCCGAGTTCGCGATCGCCGCGGCGAGCATGCCGCTCGGACGCGGCTCGCCTCCTTGGCCGCCGCCCTGCATGCCCGCGCCTTCGCCCGACTGCGCGCCCTGCATGTACGGCGGCAGCGGCGGCAACGGCGGCGTGCCGCTGCGCCCGCCGCCGAGGTCCGTCATCGGCGCGGCGCGGCTGATCGGCTTGCCGACCGTCGTCTGCGACGCACGCTTGCCGTCGCCCGGGTGATACATCCGGTTCAGCAACGACGCGACGCCCGGCATCGTCACGGTCGTGCCGTCGACGTTCACGTCGCGATCGGCGGCCCACGCGTGCTTCAGCGAGAACACGCGGATCTGCGTGCCGCCCGTGCGCGCGGAATTCTCGTCGAGCCGAGCGGCGACGCTTGTCACGAGCTCGACGTAGCGCGGCGGCCCCGCGACGAGCGCGGTGCGCTGCTGCGCGTTGTAGGTGACCGGGTAACGCGGGTCGGCGATCTTCATCTGTTCGAGCAGGTCGCGCAGGTCGCCGGTGTTCGCGCGCTCGAGCTTGACGAGGGTGCTCTTCATGTCGCTCGCGGGCGTCACGTACAGCACGGTGCCGTCGTAGTACCAGACGAAGCCGAACGATGCGGCGAGCGTGTCGAGGAAGCGCTGCGGCGACATCTTCATCTTGCCGCTGACGGCACCGCCCACGCCGGGCGCGACGTTCGCCGCGATGTTCTGGCTCGCGGCGAGGTCGCGCAGCACGTCCTTCACGTCCTTGCCTTCCGCCGCGTACTGGATTTCGGTGCTGCGCCAGCGGATCGGCGCGGCGTCGACGGATAGGCTTGCAAGCGAGCACAGCAGGGACAGCAAAACGGGGATCTTGGCCTTCATGGGTCCGTCCGGTGGGGGCGCGCGGCACGTCGGTCGGACGTGCGCGCGCCGCAGATGGGAGACCCGTGCAGTAAACCGCAGCCGCGCGCGGCGGCGGCCGCGCGCGGCGAAGGTCCGTTCAATAGAACGAATTGATGGTCCAGCCGGTGGCGAGCGGCGTCTGGAGGAAGGTCTGGCCGTTGCTGCAATAGCTGGACGTCCACGGCGTCTTCGCATAGCCGTCGTACGTCGCCCATTTGCTCGAAAGCCTGACCGTGTAGCCGCTGCGCGGCTCGGCGGCCACGTTCAGCGTGACGTTGATCGTCGCGGCGTCTTCCTTCAGCTTCGACGACTGTGCCTCGTTGTGAGCGATCGCCTTGCCGCTCCTGACGTCGATGACCTCGACGACGAGGCGCATCTGTCCTTCCCTTCCTTTCTGGTCGCACGTCGAATAGGCCATGTGCATGTACGCGCTCACCGCGATCAGCCCGTTGTTGTCGAGCTTTAACTGCCGGTCGATCGTGTACGTGTACGTGCCGTCCGGTTCATACGTGATGAACGATCCGTTCGGATAGTTGCCGGTGTAGGTGTACGAGCATTGCGGGAAGTCCCTCGCGCCAGGCGTCGCCATCAGGATCTGGCAATCGATGTCGGTGCTGCCGATCTTGATCCCCGACTGCGGGAGCCACTTGCCGTTCTGGCAAGACAGCACCTGGCCGTCCTGGCCCATCGAGATGAGGCCGGCGTCCTTCCGGTTTTCATCGGGCGCGCACGGCGTGTTGACGACGACGCGGCGGGTGATTTCGTACTGTTTGGCCGAGACGACGCCGGGCACGATCAGGTTGTCGTTCTGATCGATCGCGAGTGCCTGCCAGGCGGCCCCCGTCCACGCATACGCACGGAACGTGTCGAGCGTAAGGCGTACGTCGCCGCGTTCGTTCGATGTATTGGGCAACTGGTCGGTCTGCTCGACAGGATCCTTCCAGTGGCCGCCCGCGCCGCGCCACACGCCGTCCCTGCAGCTCAGCAGCTTGCCGGTGGAGTCTGCGCCAAGCTTGCCGTTCGTGTAGTTGCCGGCGGTACCGCAGTTCGCCGCGTCCGCGCTGCCATCGTCGAACGTATGCGTGAGCCAGATCGGCACCTGCATCGCATTCGCCTCCGGATGGCCGCCTACGCCGACGCGGTACAGATAATCGCTGTTGATCTGCTGGCCCGGCCCGTTGAAGAAGATTTCGTTCGCGAGATGGCCCGCGTTCGGTGGCGCGGCGTCGTTCGGATCGCACTTCGGCGAGCTTCCGCTCAGGAACGTGCCAAGTGGCATCCGCCACGCGTTGAACGCGCCGCGAGCGAGCGTCGGATCGCTCTCGGAAATCGAGCCGCCGCCCGGCCCCGCGCTGGCGGCGACGAGCCCGAGCTCCTTGTCGCCGATCGCCGCGCCGCCCGTCGTCACGACGAGCGCGTCGAGTCCGGTCCCCGTCGCGGTCCGCTTGACCAGCACGCACGTGTGCTGGCCGTAAGCGTTCTCCGGCCGCAGTGCGGCCGGCAGATCGTTCGTCGCCTGCAGATCGGCCAGACTCATCACGACGGGCGTCTGCGTGTTCGCGCGCTGCCACCACGCGTCGTAGTCGCGCTTCAACGCACGCGTCGCCGCGGCCGTCACCTGCGCCTGGTATTGCGCGGCCTGCTGCGCTCGCACGTCGTCGAGCGACGTATCCATCATCATCGCGATGCCCGCGAGCATCAGCGCGGCAATTGCGAGCGCCGCGAGCATTTCGATCAGCGCGAAGCCGCGCGCGCGGCGGCGGGAAGACATGAGATGCATCAGTAAGCTTGCCCCATCCAGACCGGCGCACCGTCCGCAATCGTCAACCCGGCCGGCAACGGCACGCCATCCGCCGGCGCGTTCGGATTCGCATGGCCGGGGCGCACGACCGCGTTGCGATACGCGACGCCCGCGAGCAGCGAGCCGTCGGCGAGCGTCGCGATCTCGCCCGCGATGTTGACGGGCGGCATCGCCGCCGCATACGCGACGACGGTGCCGTCCGCGACATAGTTGCGCCATGGCGGATTCGCGTTCGGATACCAGGTCGGAAATGGCAGCTTCGTGTTCGGCACCGCCCCGCGCGTGCCCGGATGCGTGCGTGCGTAGTCGAGCGCCGCCTGACGGTAGATGGCGAGGTCTTCGGCGAGCGCCTGCGCGTTGCGCGACGGCTGCAGCGCGGGAACGGCGGACGGGCCTTGCAGCGTCGCGTAGACGGCGGCGATCGACGCGAAGGCCAGCACGGCGGCGAGGGCGTACATGAGGAGCGGCGTGGATGATGGAGAAAGAGACGGTCGGCGTCAGTTCGACGTCCAGGTGATCGTGGCGTTGTCAACGCAGGCCCGCGTCGCGGCGTCCGGAGCAACCGGATATGGGATTCCTTGGCCGTTCTGGCCGTTCTGGCCGATCGCCACCGTCCGCCAGTTTCCACCTGCCGTCAGGGTATTGATGCAGATGTCACGCGGAACGTTCGTGTACTGGACGGTGAAGGTCTGCCCGCGTCCCGTCACCGTGACGTTCCCGCCCCATGCATTCGCTACGGCATTGTTGTTGCCCGTGGGCAGCGTGCTCGGAAACACCCTCGCCGCAATCAGGTTTGCGTTGAGATCGACGCCATTTCCATAATTATTCACCTGCCCCATATAAAGCTTCTTCGTCCCCGTCTGAATCGCATTCAGCTCTTCGGCAAGCCGATTCGTATTCGCACTCGAAAACGCCGACCCGAGCAGCGCGATCGCGCCGACGATCACGATCGCGGCGACGCCGAGATACGCGATGCTTTCGAGCAGCGACGCGCCGCGCTGCTTGCGGTGGCGCCGGCAGAACGCGGGCTGGTGTCGATACGCGGGATGATTAGCGAGTGGTTTCATATGGTCCTTCTCCTGAATTGAAAATGCGCGACGTCAATGCATCGCGCGCGTCATCGCGGCGATTTCCTGCTGAATTCCGAAAAATCCCGCCACGAGCCAGCCGATCAGCAGCGCGAGCACGACGATCGCGACGCCGTTCAGCACGCGCATCTGCGCGGCGATCCGCGCGACGCCCTCTTCGAGCCACTCGTCGGCGAGCATCTTGAGCGCCGCGTCGAAGCCGCCGAATTCGGCGTAGATGCACAGATCCTCGACGATCTCGCGCGACGGAAACTGATAGCCGGTGTTGTGCAGCGCCTCGCCGGCGTTGAGGCCCGACTTCACGCCGTCCAGCGTGTCGTCGATCCGCTCGCGCAGCCACGGCCCCGCGACCGCGCCGATCTTCAGCAGCGCCTTCTCGACCGTGACGCCCGACGCCTGCAGCGCCGAGAACGCGATCAAAAAGCCGCTGCCCGTGACGAGCCGGTAAATCGAATAAGGCGGCACGCGGTCCGCATAGATGCGCAGCGGCCCGCGCCAGCGCGGCAGCGACCATGCGAGCGCGGCGAGCGCCGCAACCAGAAGCGCGACGACGACGAGCATCCAGCCCTGCACGAACAGCGACATCAGATACAGCGAGCGCGCGGCGCCATGCCAGTGCGTCGGATCGGCGATCAGCGCGAATTTCGGGATCACGTGCGTGCCGAACAGGTACAGGTAGCCGATCACCATCACGACGAGCCCGACCGGATACGCGACGCCGCCCGTCACCGCGCGGCGGATCTTGCGGCCCGACTGCACGATGTCGGCCACCGACGCGAGCGCGTCCTCGATGCGCCCCGCCTGCTCGCCCGCCGCGACGATCATCTGCTCGGTCGCCGGCACCCACGTTTCCATCGCCTCGGACAGCATCCGGCCGTTCTGCACCGCGAGACGCCAGTCGGACAGCACGATCGCGAGCGGCTCGCGCGGCTTGCGGCCCTCGCGCGACGCACGCCATTCGAGTTCCTCGAGCACCTTGAGCAGCGGCAGCCCGTTGCCGAGCATCTTCGCGATCTTCCGGTAGATGCGCAGCCGCTCGTCGGCATTCAGGCACAGCTTCGCCCAGCGGCGGTTCAGCTCAAGTGCCATAGCTGAATCCGACGAGCGACAACTGCTGCCGCGCCTCGCCCGACACCGGCGCGAGCGTGCCGACGATGCGCTCGACGCCGCGCGGATCGACGAGCCCCGCCGCGACCTTGCGCAGCGCGTGCTCGGCGAGCGTCATCCCGCCGAGCGTGCGGGTCCAGTACTCGAGCGCGCCGGCCTTGTCGCCGTCGCGCAGGAACTCGAACAGCCGCGCATCGGGCAGGATCACCTCGGCGACGACCGTGCGGCCGATCGTGCCGACCGTGCGGCAATGCGCGCAGCCGTCGCCCGCGATGCACACGTCGTGCATCCGGCTGTCGAGCGCGAGCCGCAGCCGCGCGAACAGGCCCGGCTCGATGCGGTCCGGATGATCGACGAGCCGCAGCTTGCAATGCGGGCACAGCAGCTTCACGAGACGCTGGCTGATCAGCCCGGAGACCACCGTGTGATCGGTGACCATCCGCGCGTGCAGGCCGAGATCGATCAGGCGGTCGGCGATCGCGAGCGCGCTGTTCGCGTGCACCGTCGTCCACACCTGGTGGCCCGTCATCGACGCGCGCAGCGCCGTCTGCCCGGACGCGCGGTCGCGGATCTCGCCGATCATGATCGTGTCCGGGTCGAGCCGCATCGCGTTCGTGATCGCCGCCGCGAACGCGAGCGCGCGCGCCTCCTCGGTCGGCGCGTTCGCCACCGGCGTCTGCACCGCGCCGCCGATCGGATACTCGATCGGGTCCTCGACCGTGATCACGTGCAGGCTGCCGCGCGATTCGTCGATCTGCGCGGCAAGCATCCGCTGCAGCGTCGTCGACTTGCCGGAGCCCGTCGGCCCGCTGATGATGTTCATCCCGTGCGGCTGCGCGCGCAGCGTGCGAAACGCCGCGACGTGCTCGGGCGCGAAGCCGAGCGCCGCGAGATCGGACGCGTCGCCCGCATCGTTGTACAGCAGCCGCAGCACCATCAGGCTGCCTTCGTTGGTCGGCGTCGTCGCGATCCGCACGCCGTACAGGTCGTCCGGCAGCTTGTCGCGGTCGCCGATGCTCGCATCCTGCCGCTCGTTCGGCCGGTAGCTGTTGTCCGACACGGTCGTCATCGCGCCGTACAGCGTCGCGAGCAGCCGCTCGCCGTGCTCGCGCGTGTGCTCGTTCACGCGCACGAGCTCGTTGTGGATGCGGAAGTAGACCTCGGTGCTGAAGCGGCGCACGCGGATATGGATGTCCGACGCGCGCTCGCGGCACGCGCGGCCGATCAGCTCCTTCGCGAGCACCTGCATCACCGTGTGATCGAGCCGCTCGCCGCCGCCCGCCACATGCTGCCGGTACGCCTCGCGCACCTGCGTCAGCGTCGCGGGCGTCAGTCGATATGGCCGGCCCATCCGGTCGAGCCGCGCGCGATACGACAGCACGAACGGGTTCATCTCGTGGCCTTCGGCGATCAGCAGGCGCCCGTCGTCGAACAGGCAGACGAACTTGCGTTCCTCGACGCTCGCGGCGAAATCGCCCGCTTCGCTGACGGCGCGCGGGCCGCGCGGCTGCGCGGCGTCGGCACCGGCGGACGGCGTCGCACGCGCGAACATCGGGTCGGGTCGTTGCGCGTCCTGGTTCATGACCCGCTCGCCGGCAACGATGGCACCGAAGGCAGCGGCGCGGCCGCGTCGGCCGGCAGCGGCGGATTGCCCGCATAGGAAGGCGACGCCGTCGACAGCCGGACCGTGCGCCCGCGACTCGACACGACGACCGCGCGCGGCTCGATCGCGACGACGCGCCCGCCGTCCGGCAGCGCGTCGCCGCGCTGCACCTCGAATTCGGCGCCGCCGTTCATCCGCAGCGTCGCGAACGCGCGCTTGCCGACGCCTTCGATCGCCGTCACCGTGAATTGCCCGCCGGCCGGCGCGCCGCCGCCGAGCGCACGCGCGAGCTGCGCGGCACGCTCGATGACCTGCTGCTGGGTTTCGAGCTTCTTCAGCTGCGCCTGCAGCAGCACCGTCTCGCTTTGCAGCTGCGTGAGCCGCGCGGCGGTCGCGGCGCCGTCGTCGGGCGACGCGGGCCCGGCCGCGCGCGCGACGCCGGCGAACAACGCCAGGCCAAGCAAGCACATCGATCGAACGCGACTATTTCGCATAGAGCACTCCTTCGAGAGTCCACTGATTGTTCTGGTAAGCGATGCGCTGCACGCGCAGCCCCGGCACGTCGATCGCGCGCACGAACTCGGGCGGCGCGATGCCGCCGAGGGTCGCGTTCAGCCGGTACGCGCGCCACCCGGCCGCGGCGGCCGCCTGCTGCGCGAGATTCGCGAGCGGGGCGCCCGATGCCTGATCGGGAAGCAGCCGGTCGAGTTTAGCGGCCGTGTCGAGCCATTGGAGACGCGACAGAAGTTGTGTCCTGACAGCCGAATCGTCGACGAGCGGCGTGTCGCCGGCCTTCGGCGCGGCGAGCGGCACGTCGAGCGTCGCGCGCTCGCCGTCGGTGTCGACCGTCGCGCCGGGCTCCACGGCGAGCAGGTAGCGCACGTTCGAGCCGTTGCGCGCCCACGCGTAGTGCGCGGCGTCCGGCGTGCATTCGTAGCGCTCGAGCCGCCAGCCGCCCGGCGCGAGCCGGCCGAAACGCGCCGCGCATGCGCGCGCGAACCCGACCGCGTCGGGCAGCGTCGCCCACGGATGCACGATGGGCGCGCTCGTCTGCCGCGCCGCGAGCTCCGCGCGCACGCGCTCGAGCGCCGCCTCGCGCTCCTCGGCCTCGACCTTCGCGCGATGATGCCAATACGCGAGCGCGCTGCCGGCCGCGACGCACACGAGCGTCGCGGCGATCAGCGCGGTGCGCGGCGGCAGGCGCCGCTCGACGGGCCGCAGCGCCCACCAGCGCTCGGTGCGCGGCCGGCCGCCGCGGCGCGGCAGCAGTTCGTCGAGCCGCTTCGGCTGGAAATTCTGGAAGCCCTGCCGCTCGAGCTCCGGCTCGCCGATCACGACGTTCCAGCCGCCCCAAGCGTAATCGGTGTGCAGCCGCTCCAGCGCTTCGTCGCGCGTGCCGATCCAGTCGCCTTGCGGCATGAACGCGTGGTCGCGCACCGCGAAGTACGCCCAGCGTCCGTCCGGCAGCGCGAACGCGCCGAGCCAGTTCGGCGCGGGCTGCCGGCGGCCGTTGTAGAACGCGCCTTCGAGCGCGATCGCGCGCGACACCATCGCGCCGAGCGACAGATGCCCGGGCGTGAAGCCGTCGCGCGTGTTCGCATAGCCCGCCGCCGCGCCGCCGCGATCGATCCGCAGCACCATCAGGTCGAACTTCAGCTTCTTCGCGAGCTCGACCGCTTCGGCGCGCAGCTCGTTGCGCCGCGACAGCGATTGCCAGAACAGGCCGGCGACGAAGCGCTGGCGGCCGATTTGAATCACTTGCGCGCTCATCGCCGGCTCCGTCAGGCGCCGCCGCGCTGCGTGACGGGCGTGATCAGGATCACGATCACCTCGCGCGTGCGTTGCGCCTCGTAGCCGCCGCCGAGCGCGATCATCTTCGGCGTGCCGACGCCGCGTTCGTCGAGCGAATCGTTCGTGCCTTCATAGCCGCTGATGACGAGCGTCTCGCCCGACTTCATCGCGACCCGCTGCAGGAAGTTGCGCATGTCGACGTCGGGCGTCTGGATCTTCGTCGCGCCCTTGGCCTCGCTGCTCGTCACGTCCTTCAACTGGAGCAGCGACGAGATGTTGGTCGAGAACTGCAGCATCACGGTGCCGTCGTCGAGCACGTGCGGCAGCAGCGTCATGTTGAAGCCCGTCGTCACGGTGCCCGGCGTGAGCGCCGTCGACGAGCCGACGTTCGCGGTGTTGGTCGTCGACACCGACGCGAGGTAGCCCGTCTGCTTCGCGACCTGCACGGGCACCGGCTGGTTGTTGAGCGTCGTGACCGACGCCGACGTCTTGCGCCGCACCGTGCCCTGCTGCGACAGCGCGCGAATCAGCAGCTTCGTGCCGTTGAAGCGGCTCGTCGGGCTGAGCACCGTCGCGGACAAATCGGCCGGCGACGTCAGCGCGACCGGCGTGAACGGATTGGTGACGCCGAAACTCGCCGACATCGTCTTGTAGACGAGGCTCCAGTCGATTCCATACGCGTCGCCCGCATTCAGCGACACGCTGAGCACGGTCACGTTGAGCAGCACCTGCCGCGACAGCGAGCGGTTCTGCTGCGTCATGAACGCGGCGACGCGCTCGAGCACGTCGGGCGTGTCGGTCACCGAGATCGAGCCGGTGGCGGGCGACGACACCGAGCTGCCGTAGCGCGACAGCATCGACTGGATTGCGCTCTGCAGGCCGTTGAACACCGAGAGCTGCGAGTTCACCGCGGTGTTCGCCGTGTTGTTCGCGGTGAGGCCCGTCGAGCCGGAATTCGCGCCGTTGCCGCCGCCGCCCGCGCCGCCGGACTGCGAGCCGCCCGACGTGCCGTCGCTCGTCGCGCCGCTTACCACCGACGCGTTCAGCGACGAGTCGCCGGGAATCGCGTTCACCTGGAACGTGCGGGTGTCGGTGAAGAAGAAGCGGATCGTCCCCTGCTCGTATTTCCAGAAGACGCCGAAGCGCGCGCACGCCGCGTCGAGCAGGCCGCGCAGCGTGCCGCCCGCATACACGATCCGCACCGGCGCGAACGACGTGCCGCCGCCGTCTGCGCCCGCACCACCGCCCGCCTTGCCGCCGGACGACGCGCCGGCCGGCATGCCGGGCGGCAGCGGCGGCACCGAGCGAGCGCCCGACGCGTCGAGGAATGCGGGCGCGCTGCGCGCGGCGCCGTCCGCGCCGCCGTTCTGCGAACGTGCGGCCGCCTGCTGCGCGCTCGCGGCAACCTGCGTCGGCACCTGCGTGAGCCGCGTGACCTGCTCGGCGAATTCGGACAACGAAGCGACCGGGCGATCAAACGACGCGGGCTCGTCGAACAGCGACGGCAACTGCTCGCCGCGCTGCAGCTTGACGGCGCCCGCCGACACCCACAGCCCGTCGTTCACGACGACGGGCGCGAGCGCGTGCACGCTGTTGTCGCCGTCGGATACGCGCTTCAGGAGCGCGCCGGATTCGTTCGAATCGCGTTGCGCGTCCCGCTCGATGCCGCCGCGCAGCCCGGTGCAGCCGCCCAGCAGCGCTGCGAGTAACGAAATGACGAGAAAGACGCGCATCAGCCCGCTCCTTGCGCGACGACGCGCAATACATGATTGCCTTGATAGAGAATCGCCTGGATCGGCGTGGACGTGCGGCCGAGACTCGCGACGAGCGCTTGCAGCGCATCCTCGAACGAGCCGCGCAGCGTCGCCTGCGCGTCGACGCTGAAATCGACCGGCGCATCCCAGACCAGTTGCCAGCCCGCCGTGCGCGCCCAGCGCGACAGGACGCCGCGAATCGTGCCGTCGGATGCGCGCACGTCCCAGCTCGACGCGGCCGGGACAGGCGCGGCGGCCGTCGTCGCTGTCGCCGCCGCGGGCAGCGCCTGCGCGCCTGGCGCGGCCGCGGCCGACGCCGGCGCGCGAAAGACGTCGCTGCGCTGCGCCGTCAGCGGCGCGTGATCGAAGCGCTCGGCAAACGGCCCCCCCGGCGCCGGATCGGTGCCGGCGGGCGGGCCGCTCGCCGCGCAGTCGGTTGCAGAAAGCGCGAGCGCGATGAACGCGGCCGCGGCGACCGTGGCGCCGTGCATCATGAATGTCCTCGTTACTCGACTGCTGTGCGCCGCTGGCCCCGCGCTTTGCCGAGTGTCGATCCCGGAGGCCGCATCCGACGCCTCGGACCGCCTGCGCGGCCGGAAATGCCTTTCCGATTCCGGGATTACCTCGGCTTTACATAATAGGTCTACGCATGCAGTCGAATTATTGAATTGATTATTGCGCGGCAAATATACCCCGAACAGTTTGACAAAAGCTAGTTTGCGTGCAAAATTAAATAGACCATTCGATTTTCCAGTCACCGCGCGCATTGCGCCGTCCATTCCATTCATTCGGATCGCCAAAATGAACCAGCATGCCGCCGCCCCGCTGCGCGATCTCGCGGGCGAAGTGCTCGGCCTGATCGACCTGAAGCAGATGTTCACCGACATCCATATCGAACAGGACCGCCCCATCACGATCAAGACGCCGCGCGGCTGGGTCGAGACGAGCGACGAGCCGGTGCTCGTCGACGACATGCGGCCGCTGCTCGACGCGATCGACGAGCACTGGGAGAGCGCGCTGCATCAAGGCACGCTCGACCGCCCGTTCGTCCTCACGCGCTGCCGGCTGCGCTGCCACGTGTATCGCGCGGGCGGCGGCCGCAAGATCGTGATCTCGATGCGCCGCCTGCCGCTCAAGCCGCTGCCCCTCGAGGAGCTCGGCCTGCCCGTCTACGTGCGCTCGATGCTCGACAGCACGAAGGGCATCATCCTCGTCACCGGCCCGACGGGCTCGGGCAAGACGACGACGATCGCGTCGCTGCTCGAGCACGTCAACGCGACGCGCAACACGCATATCGTCACGATCGAGGAGCCGATCGAATACTATCTGGAGCGCCGCCAGTCGATCATCTCGCAGCGCGAAGTGCCGACCGATACGCCGAATTTCCAGCACGGGCTGCGCGAGGCGCTGCGGCAGAAGCCGGACGTCGTGATGGTCGGCGAGGTGCGCGACGCGCAGACGGCCGACACGCTGCTGCAGGCGGGCGAATCCGGGCACCTCGTGCTCGCGACGATGCACACGGGCAGCGCGGTCAGCGCGCTCAACAAGCTGCTGTCGTTCTTTCCGGTCGAGCAGCGCGACCGGCACGCGGTCGCGCTCGCCGAATCGCTGATCGGCGTCGTCTGCCAGAGCCTCGTGCCGAGCGCGGACGGCGAGAGCCTCGTGCTCGCGAGCGAGCTGCTGTTCAACAACAACAACCAGGTCGCGAAGCTGATCGCGGACCCGACGAAGCTGCACCTCGTCAACGAGTTCCTGCGGCGCCGCGAGGACAACATGTCGCGCTCGCTGAACGACGATCTCGCCGCGCTCGCGGCCCGCAACCGGATCACGACGAAGGACGCGTTACGGGCGACTTACAACCGGATCGAGCTGCATGAAATGATGCAGTCCATTGTTAGCCGTTAGTTAACCTGTTAGCCGTGCGCGCACCCGATCCGGCATTTTTAGCCGTCGATCTAAAACCGGAAAAAAACAATATAAACACGCAAAATCGTGCGTTAATTGACTTGCCGCATTAATTTCAATAGACGCCTGCCGTCGAGCGCTAAAATCGGGCTCGATCGTCGTTTAATAATGAGCGGGCTTTGCATCAATTGCCGAGCAGGCGCGTCTGCGTCCTGAGGCCGAGGCTGTCCGGCGTCGCCGGCGGCCGCGCACGCGACGGCGCGCGCGGCCGTGCCGCGGGCTTCGCGGGTTCGGGCGGGCTGGCGGCGCTCACGCGCGGCGTCACCAGCACGAGCCGCTGCTCCCCCCGCCCGGCGGCAAGCGGCAGCGCGAGCGCCGCGCATTCCCCTGCCGCGAGCGTCACGCCGGACACGGTTTCGCGCGACGGCGACGCGCCGTCCGCCCAGCGCTCGACGATCCGCATGTCGAGCGCGTAGCGGCCCGCCTGCGCGGTCTCGCGCGGCGTGACCCGCATCGCGAAGCCGTTGCGCTGCGCGTCGAGCGCGCGCGCATCGCCGTCGCCCGACGCGACGAACGCCTGCCGCAGGCGGCCGAAATCCGCGCTGCCGTCGGGGAGCGTCAGCGTCGAACCGTCGGCGTCGATCGACGCGTCGCCATGCGCGGCGAGTTCGGCGACACGCGCGCGCGTTGCCGCGCAGCCGTCCGGCGCGGGTGCGACCGCGATGCGCGGGGCGGTTGCGCCTGTGGGTTCGGACGATCCGGACGCCTGCGCGCCGTCGCGCCACCGCAGCCCCAGCGCGTCGAGCCGCGCGGGTGCGAGCGTCACGCCGAACGCATCGATCCGTATCGACGCCGGCAGCGTATCGAGCTGCGCGACGAGCCGCGCGTCGCGCGCCAGCCGCGCGGGCACGTCGCGGATCAGCACTGTGTTCGAGCGCGCGTCCGCGTCGACGATCGGCAGCGACGCGGTGAATTCGCGCACGCCCGGCACCGCGCGCGGCGCGACGCCGTCCTGTTCGAGCCGGCGGCGCAGCCGCGTCGCCAGCCCCGGCACGATCGTATCGCCCGCGTCACCGCGCGCCGCGTGGTCAGCCGATGCGCGCGTGCGCAGCCGGAACGCGCGCGTCTCGGTCCGCATCCGCGCCTGCGCGGCCTCGTCGAGCGCGCGCGCGGCGGCAAGCACGAGCGCGACGTAGCGCGGCGGGCCGGCAACCCGCACGATGCGCGCCGCGTCGTCGTAGCCGGGCCGCCAGCGCGCATCGACGATCCGCTGCCGCGCGAGCGTCGCGCGCAGCTCGGCGGGCGTCGCGTAATTGAGCCGCACCGCCGCGCGCTCGAACGCATCGGGCGCGACGAGCTGCAGCACCGCGCCGTCGTAGTACGACGCGAGCCCGCAGGTGCGCGCGACCCAGTCGACGAAGCGCTGCGGCGGCAGTGCGTCGCGCACGTCGAGCCGGCACGGTGCGTCTGTCTTGATGTCGATTGCGACGCCCGAACGGCGGCTCAGCTCGCTCAATGCGTCGGCTGCGTTCACCGGCCCGACCCGATAGTCGAAGCGCGCGAGCGGCCACGCGAGCGGCACCGCGTACAGCGCCGGCGCATGGCTCGCGAGCGCGAGCGCGACGGCGGCGGCCGACACGGCCGCGCGCGGCGTCACGATGCGCGGTCCGCCGGTTCCGCGTCCGCGCCCAGGTTCAGGCGATAGCCGGTCGCGTAGGCCGCATGCACGGTCCAGCCGATGCCCGCCGCCTTCAGCCGGCTGCGCAGCCGGCTCACGTACATGTCGACCGTGCGGGTCTGCGCGGACGCGTCCGCGCCCCACACGAGCCGCAGCAGGTCCTGCCGCTGCACGACGGTGCCGGGATGCT
This sequence comes from Burkholderia cepacia, assembly GCF_001718835.1. NCBI lineage: Bacteria > Pseudomonadati > Pseudomonadota > Betaproteobacteria > Burkholderiales > Burkholderiaceae > Burkholderia > Burkholderia cepacia. The sequence continues at coordinate 2,830,600 of NZ_CP013444.1, forward strand.
CGGCCAGGTGCCAGAGGATGTCGAATTCCTTCGCGCTGAACGCGTGCGACGCGCGGTCGTCGGACACGGTCAGCGTCGCGCGCGCCAGCACGTAGCCGCCGAGCTGCATGCGCCCGCTGTCGACCGACAGCGCCGCGAAACGGCGCAGCAGCGCGCGCACGCGCGCGAGCAGCGTCTGCTTTTCGAGCGGCTTGACGAGGAAATCGTCCGCGCCGGCGTCGAGGATCTTCACGATGTCCTCTTCGTCCGAATGCACGGTCTGGAAGATCACCGGGACGATCGAGCGCGCACGGCCGCGCACCCACGCGAGCAGCCGCTCGCCGGTCATCCCGGGCAGGTCCCAGTCGAGCAGCAGCAGGTCGGCCCAGCTGTCGCCGAGGAAGCGGCGCGCGTCGAGCCCGTCGTCGAACGCCTCGACGCGGTAGCCCTCGGCCTTGAGCCAGGTGACGAGCAGCGTGCGCTGCACCGGATCGTCCTCGACGACGACGATCTGCTTGGGCTGCTGCACGGTGCGCTGCATGTTCGGTTCGGACATCGTGAAATCAGGGGTCGTCAAGCGAATTAAGGGAGAACGCGCGCGCTCAGCCGTCCGGCGCGACGCTCGCGCGCCAGCGCGCGATGCCTTCGGGCACGGCGGGCGGCGCCGCGCCGGCCGCCGGCGCGAGCATCGGCAGACGCATCACGAACGTCGTGCCGACGCCGCGATTCGATTCGGCGTACAGCGCGCCCGCATGCGCGGCCACCACCTGCGCGGCGAGCTGCAGCCCGAGGCCGAAGCCCATCGAGCCGCGCCTGGCGAGCGGCGCGAAATCCGTCATCCGGGCGTCCGGCGCGAGGCCGGGCAGGCCGCCCGCCCAGTCGCGGATCGTCAGTTCCGCGTGCGCGTCGCGCACGTGCAGCCGGATCTCGACGCGCGCGCCTTGCCGCGACGCCTGCACCGCGTTGTCGATCAGGTTCTGCAGCGCGCGGGCGACGAACACGCGCGCGCCGCGCAACCACAGCGGCGCGGCGTCGTCGAGCCAAAGCTGCAGGGAGACACCGCGATAGACGGCACCCACTTCGAGCTTCGGCACGAGCTCGCGCAGCATCTTGCGCAGGTCGAAGCGCACGAAATGGCGCTGCCGGAGATCGTCCGCCGCCGACGCGACGAGGTAGTCCTGGCCGAGCAGCAGCGCGTGCCGCGCGAGCTGCGCGACCCGTTCGAGGCCGCCGCAGGCGGCGAACGCGTCGGGATCGGCGTCGTGCAGCTGGGTCAGCGCGAGAATCGAATTCTGCGGCGAACGCAGGTCGTGCGCGAGAAAGCGCAGCGACGCGACGCGCTCGTCGAGCGCGCGGCGCAGCGGCGTGACGTCGGCGACCGTGACCGTCGCCGCGAGCACCGGATCGTCCTCGACCGGCTGCAGCGTGAGCCACAGGATCGCATCGTCGGTTTCGAATTCGAATCCTTGTTCGAGCGTGTCGAACAGCGCGGCGGGGTCCGCGAGCGCCGCGTGCGCCGCATCGCCGAGCACGGCGGCGAGCGGCAGCCCGGCCGGCAACGTGCGGCCGAACAGCGCGTGCGCGCGCTCGGTGGCCGCGACGATCGCGCCGTCGCGGTCGAGCGCGAGCGTGCCCCACGCCTGCCGGGCCTGCATCACCTCGAAGATCCGGGCATCGGCCCGTTGCGGCACGCTCAAGTTCTGCTCCGGCGGACGTCGCGGTCCGCGAATGATTGGACGGGCCGCGACGCGGCGGCGCGAGCGCGCAGTGTGACCCGATTCGAAAGCGCTTGTCCAGTGCCGCCGCGCCGCGTCGCCCGCACGGTCAGAAGTCGGCCTTCTGATTGAGGTCGCCCGCGCTCACCGTCACCTCGTCCGACGTGAACTCCATGTTGCCGCCCGCGCCTTGCTTGCCGACGTGCGCGTTCATGAGCGGAATGCCGCCCGTCTCGAGGCGCTCCAGCTCCTTCGTCGCGCCGGAGTTCAGCTTCACGTTGCCGTCCTTGTCGACGGTGCCGACCGAATTGCCGCTGCCGTTGTACAGGTTGCCCTGCGAGTCCATCTTCAGGTGCAGCGCCTCGCCGCCCGCCTTCGTGTTCAGCTTCACGTCGCGCATGTCCTCGCCGGGCTTGCCGCCGGTCGGCGTCGACACATGGTTGGTCGGGCCGTTCTTGCCGGTCGGCGTGTTGTTGCCCGTCGGCGTGTTGCCGGACGAATCGTCGCCGACGTTCGTGTCGTCGCCGCTGCCCGAATCGTCCTGCATCAGCAGCTCCTCGATTTCGTGGAGCAGCTCCTCGATCTTCTGATCGCGGCTGCCCGACGTCGACGACGAGTGGAACTGCGTCGGATTGAGAGTCGTGTTCGAAATGCCGTTTACGCTCATGACCGTCTCGCTATGAATGTGAATCGATTGAGGGAAAGGGAAAGGAACGCGCGCGGCACTCATGCGCCCGCGGTTCGACGACAAGCTTAGGCAGCGTGTTCGCACGTGCGGCGAAGCGCGCGAAGCGACGTCGCGGCGGCCGAAACGATCGCACGCGGCGCGCGCCCGGCCGCCACGCGCGACGCGCCCCCTTCGCCCCCCTTCGCCGCGCATGACGCCGCTTCGCACGCGCCGCCCGCTCGCGCGCGCGTGACGGCGATCATCGTCGACGGATCATCTCTACTCGACGCATCGCACCGACATGGCGATCAAACCGTGCAACAAGGCCGCCTTGCGCGCGCTGCTCTCGGCCTTCTCGGCCGGGCTGCGCGCGAGCGCGCACTCGGACCTCGACGAACTGCTGCTCGCGCTGCGCGTCCTGCAGCCGCGCAACGCCGCGGTCGACCTGTGCGACGTGCGGCTGCGGATCAGCCGGCGCGACTGGATCGGCGCGCTGCACATCCTGCGCACGCTCGAAGACCAGCAGCGCGGCACGCCGCTGTGCGCGGCGCTGCAAAGCTGGTGCCTGTATGCGCTGCAGGACGACGACTGGCGGCGTTACGCGCAGACCGTGGTGATGTCGGGGGATCGGGCGTCGACGGTGCTCGTCGGCCGGTTCCTGAAGGTGGACGAGCTCGCGGACGCCGTCGGCATGCACGACGACGACGTCGCCGCGCGCATCTCGCAACTGCTGCGGCTCGACCGGTATCAGTGGGCGCGGCATGTGCATGCGAGCGGGATGGGGTGAAACGGATGCGTCGAAACGGGCAGGATCGCTCGGGATCGGCGGCGCGCGGCGCGAACGCGCGCGCGGATGCTCCTGGTCACGCCCCGTTCAAGCCTGCCCGTTCAAACCATCCGCTCGATCACGCCGCCTGCTTCTCCGACGCCTGCACGTCATCCTCCGCCACGACCTCACCCAGCGGCTGCGGCGCCTTCGTGATCGCGAACAGGTAGCTGTCGCCCGCGCTCATCCCGCGATTCGGCCGCGCCTCGTAGTTGCGCACGACGCCCTCGCGAACGAAACCGAGCTTCGGCATGAACGGCGCGGCGCGGCCCGTCACCGAGCAGAACGCCTCGATCCGGTACACGCCCGGCTGCGCGATCAGCCAGTCGAGGAACCTGCGCAGCATCTCCGACCACGCACGTGTGCGCACGCGCCCCGGCGCGAAGCTCGTCACGAGCCCGATCTCCATGCGCGGCAAACGGCCGTGCAGCTCGAGCGTGCCGATCAAGCGGCCGTCGCGCTTCTCGAATAGCCCCCAGCTAAAGAACGCGCCGCTGCGCCAGCCGTCGGCGAGACGGCCGATGCACGCGCGGGTTTCGTCGACGCTGCGATGCGTCGGCCACGGCAGGTCGAGCGTCGTCGCCGGATCGCCGAACAGCGCGTCGAAGGCTTCGGGAGCGTCGTCGGCGGCGAGCGGGCGCAGGTGGAGGCGGTCGGTTTCGATCCGCTCGGGCGGACGGATGGCGTTCATCGGTGGCTCCGGGTCAGGGAAGGGATGCGCCGATTGTCGGGTGCCGCCGCGCGAGCGCGCCGCACGCGCACGAAGACGCGGCAGCGTGCGCGAATGGCGATCGTGCGGCGATCGTGCGCGCCGCACCGACGCGACGACGTTCGCGCGCGGGTGCATCGCTTCGCGCGGTAGCCGGCCGCGGCGCACCGGTCCGCGTACAGTGCCGCCGTGCGCCGCCCCTGCCCGTCGCTCGACGGGACACGCCGGCACACGCATTTCTTCAGGAGCCGTATCGTGACTCGAATCGACTCTCGGTCCGTGCCGACCACCACGAACGCGGGGCAAGACGACCGCGCCGGCCTGGCGGGCGGCGCGAACGCCACGGTCACGCTCAAGCGGCGCAACGCTATCCGCGCCAAGCCGCCGGGGCTGACGTCTTCGGGTAATCCGCTGCAACGGGCGCGCTTGTCGAGCAGGCACGGCGTCGCATCGTCCGGCCAGCCGTCCCTGCTCGAAGCGACGCCTGCCGAATTGCAGGCGGTCGCGCATCTCCCGGTTCTGAAGCCGACCGTGCTTCATTCGGCGCGTTCGCACGAAGGCCATCTCATCGACCTGAGCGATCCGCCGACGACGACCAGGCCGGCCGGTACGCCACCGTCGCTGCTCGAAGCGACGCCCGACGAATTGCAGGCGGTCGCGCATCATCCGGTTCTGCAACCGACCGTGCCGCATTCCGCCCATGCGCAGGAAGGCCATCTCATCGACCTGAGCGACGCGCCGCCGGCAACGCCATCCGCCCATGTGCAAGCTGCGCCGCTCGGCGCCGCGCACGGAACCCATGGCGCGCAGCATGGCTCGCAGGCGTTCGCAGCGGCCGGCATGCCGGGCATCCAGCAGATCGAGCACGAGACGAGGCAGATGATCGGGATGCAGCGCGCCATCGGTTTCCAGAACCAGTTGCTCGCGGTGGCCGAGATGCTCAACAGCTTCAGGATGAAGCTGCTCGACATGATCAAGAAGGAGGTGTCGTCGTAGCCATCGAAGCGATGCGGCGACGCATGATGCGTCGCCGCCCGCGCCCTCAACGCTCGAACGTCTGCGAAGGCGCTTCGTCGAACATCCGCCGATAGCCGTTGACGAGCGTCGATCGATGCTGGATTCCCCAGCGGCTCGCGATTTCGAGCACGCTCGCCGCGCGCGGCGCGTCGGACAGGAGCTCGCCGCGAATCCGCTCCATCCGTTGCCGCCGGATCAGCTCGCTCGGCGACAGCCCGAGATAGGTCTTGAACGCCGCCTGCAATGCGCGCTCGGTCACGTCGATGTGCGCCGCGATCTCGCGCACCGACAGGTCGCGCTGGTCGAGCCGCTCCATCAGGTAGCGATACGCGCGCCGGTACTTGCCGGGCAGCCGCGCGCTGACGTCGTCGCTCGGCGCGGCCGCGTGCGTGCCGCAGCGCGCGATTGCGAGCGCGGGCGCGAGCGCCGCGCCGTCCGAGCGCACGTGCCGCACCGACGCGAGCGCATAGCGCGCATACAGCGACGACGATTCGCGAATCCGCCCCTGCTGCTCGCGCACCTTCGCCGCGCAATACAGATAGTCGAGCGTCCAGCGCACGTGCGAGCCGCAGCGCCCGGCCGCGTCGCGATACGGCGCGATCATCGTGTCGGCGACGTTCGGCGCCTGGCCGGCCAGCGCCGCGAGCGCGACTTCGAGGCGCACGCTGCGCTGGTAGTCGGCGAGGCCCGCCTTCGCGCACCAGCTCACGTGCGCATCGATCCGCGCGAGCGCCGCGTGGTCGCCGGACGCGAGCGCATGCACCTGCCGCATGTAGTCGACGCGCATCCGCAGCAGCGGCAGCGCGTCGGCGCCGGCCGCGGGCGTGGCCGTGGCCGCTTCCGCGAACGCGGACAACGGCAGGTCGGCCAGCGCGGAGCGCCAGTAGACGTGGTCGCCGAGCGCGTCGGCGCGGCCGACACCGTATTGCAGCAGCAAGTCCGCACGCAGCGCGCCCGTGAGCTGCAGCCAGCGCGGATCGGCGTCGCGGGCGGCCGCGTCGAGCATGTCGAGCGCCGTCATCGCGTCCTCGGCGCGGCCCAGATGATGCATGACCACGCATTCGCCGACGAGGCTCTCGAGCTTCTGCGCGGCGCTCGCCGCGCGGTCGTCGGCAATCCGCCGGAAGCCGGCCTGCGCGACGCCGAAACGGTTCTGGAAGAACGCCTGCCAGCTTGCGTTGCGGCAGGTCATCACGCGCGTCTGGTCGCGCGATTCGCGCAGCAGCTTCTGCGCGCGGCGGAACGTCTCCTCGGCTTCCTCGAAGCGGCCGAGCACGAGCTGAATGTCGGCGTACGCGTGGACGTCGCGCACGTCGGCGGCCGGGTCGCCCGGCTCGGCGTCGCAGCGCGCGGCGATGCACGCGGCCGCTTCGGCGAAGCGGCCGTCGAGCACGCGCGCAGCGTAGGCGCCGGTCGACGACGGGTTGGCGAGCGTGGCGGCGGCGGCAAAATAGAGTGTCGAAAACATCGCGGATCCTCTCGGCAAGCGGGTTCGAATACGAAGGGTTCGGGCTCGATCCGCGCGCTGCGCCGCCGCTCGTCGCGGGGCGCAGCGCGTGGATGCGTGCCGCTATCGTCTCGTTCGCGCCGGATCCGCGCAGCAGTTTGTGACGTTCCGTTACGATTGGCTCGCCCGTCAGGGTCTCACGTCGGGCTCGCCCGTTGCGCGCCGCTACACCCTCAGCCAGAAATATTCGCCGGACGCGATCCCGCTGAACATCTCGTCGCCCGATTCGATGATGTTCTGCCGCCAGTAGCGGCCGTGCTCCGCGTAGTGCGCGAACAGGTCGGCGAGCGTCTCGCCCGTCACGTCCGGCGTGAGCGGCAGCCGCATCAGCAGCACGATGCTGCCCGTGTCCGCGTCGATCCCGAGCTGCGCCTGGTCCTGCGCGTAGATCAGCAGGTTCGCCTCCAGCAGCAGCCGGTACACCGCGAGCGTGCGGCCCGCGCTGACGATCCCGTAATGGAAGTTCACGTACATCGACTCCGGATCCTCGTCGAAGTACTCGATGCGCACGTCGAAGCCCTCGACGTCGATCGTGCGCGTCTCGAGCACGTAGTCGACGTCCGGCAGATCGACGATCGCGCACACCTCCGCGATGACCTGTTCATAACGTTCCCAACTCATGACCGTTCCACCCCGGTATCCGGCTGCCGAAAAGAAACCAGCCGGCGCTCGCGCGCCGGCCGGACAACACGATGCCGAACGGCAACCGGCTTACTGCGCCGGCTTCGACGCGTCGGAGACCATCTTCGTGGCCTGCTTCTTCACGTCGTTCTCCGCCTTCGTCATTTCCTGCATCTGCTGCAGCTTCGTTGCCGCTTTCGAAAACGCGATGCCTTCCATCGTGTCCTTGGTCATTTCGCCCAGTGCACCGCCTACCAATGCCGACATGATTACTCTCCAGAAAGTGCGTGATTCGTTCACGCGTTGACAAAGATCCGGCCCGCCGCCCGACAGGGCGACTCGCCGCTTTTTTGCCGCGCAGCGTGCGGCCTCGTCGGGCACGGCTCGCGCCGCCCCGCCCGCCGCCGCACGCTGCGCGGCGAAACCGTGGCCGCTATGCGGCCGTGATGTTCGCGTCGTGCAGCGTCGCGACGATCCGCTGCGCCGCGAGCAGCCCGCGATAGATCTTCTGCATCGCATCGCGATCGAAGTCGCTCGCCGCCTGCGCGGTGGCCACGCTCACCCGCTCGGCCGTGTCGCCGAGCGCCTGGCGCAGCGCGCCGATCCGCATCGCCGCGTCGGGCGCGCCAAGCGCCTGCTCGAGCGGCCCGCATGCATCTGCTGCCTGTTCCAATGCTTCGTACATGCTGCTTCTCCTGTCAGTTGAGTCCAGTCAGTTGAGGTCCGGCGCGCCGTCGGCCGGCGCGCCGGCAAACACGTGCTTCACGCCGTCCGGCGTCTCGATGTAGCGCACGTCGCCGATCTCGAGCATCCCCGAGTACGCGACAGGCACCGGCGCGTCGCCGGACTGGCGCGCATCGACTTCGATCGCGCGCACGTTCGGACCGACGTCGGCGCGCACGCGCTCGACCGCCTTGCGCAGCCGCACGAGGTCCGGCACGACGCCCGACACCCGAAAGCGCCCCTGCCCCGCATAGGCGACCGTCGCGCCCGATGTGCCCGATGCGCCGAGCGATTCGCCGATGCTCTGCGCGTCGTCCTGCGCGACGTCGTACTGCCGCTCGACGCGGTGCGCGGCGAGCCGGTCGAGCAGCTTGCGCGCGGCGAGGTCGTCGGCGGGCGTCGCCACCATGCCGGTGACGGCAACCATCGCGCCGCGCGGCGCCGCATGCAACTCCGCGTAGCCCGCGCGCATCAGCTCCGCGCCGATGCGCGTCGCGAGCGCGTCGGCGTGCTCGACCGGGGGCGGCGCATTCGGATGCGCGCTCGCGAGCATCGCGCCCATCGCGAGCAGGCCGGCGACCAGCGCGCCGCCCGCCGCCGCGCACGCGGCGAGCTTGCGCTGCGCGCCGCGCCGCGCCGCATCGGCGCCGGGCGGCGGCGCCCACAACGTCGCGAGCAGTTCGAGATCGCTCGGCCATGCGCCGTCCGCGGGCCCGACGCACAACGCGGTCTCGCCGAACGGCACCGGCACGAAGTCCTGCATCAGCAGCGGCGAGCCGTCCGCGTCGAACGGATCGGCGGCCGTCTCGGGCGGCACCGGCGCCGCGCGCTGGGCGCGCGTCGCGCCCTGGGCGTCGATCGACAGCAGCAGGTCGCCGTCGCGCCAGTCGGTGATGCGAATCGCCGCATCGTCGCCCGCGCCGATCCGGTGCTCGCCGGCGCCGAGCGCGATTTCCGCGCCGGCGTGCAGGCCGGTCAGGATTCGCAGCAGCTTCATCGGTTGCTCCCTATCGTGTGTCACGGGTTTCATCGGCATCGATCGAATCGATCGCGATCGGCTGGCCGCTTCGTTCTTCCATGCAGCTAGAATAGTTCGTCGCGGCCTCGCAGTTGGTTCGTCATGCGAATTCATCGCCGTGTTTGCGAAGCACCGCGACGCTCACGATCGCGGCCGCGATGCGGCCGACACGCCGCCGCGCAGCGTCCCGACGCTTGCGATCGCGCGTGCGAGCTGCGCGTTCGTCGACGGACGTTCCGCGTTGAACACGAGGAGCGGCAGCAGCAGATAGTGCGTGCTCGCGCGCTCGCTGCGCGCAGCCGACGCGTCGCGCGGCGCGGCGCCCGCGCCTTGCATCGCGTCGAGCAGCACCTGCTTCACGCCGCTCCAGCCGATCGGCGTCCACGGGCCGGAATGCAAGCGCGCGGCGAGCAGGTCCGCGTTGTGATTCAGCAGCGCGGGCGTGATGCGCGCGGCGGGCTCCGCGTCGATGCGCCGGCCGAGCTGGAGCAGCGTGTCGGCCCACAGGTGGCGCAGCGCCTGCTCGCGCTGCGCCGCGTCCGCGAGGGTCTGCGCGATGTCGCGCAGCGCGCGCTGCGCGGGCTCGGGGGCGTTCGCCGGCCGCGCGCGCGACGCGCGCACGCGCGGCAGAGCGGATACGCCGGTAGCTTCGTCGTCGCGTTCGTCCTGGTCGCGCTGCTGCCTGCCGCCGCCCTGCCCGCCCGAATGCCGGTCGTGCTCGTCGTGCGGCGCGACGTGCGCGTGCGACACCGCCGCTTCATCTCCGCCGTCGAACGATTCCTCCTGGCTCTCGGCGCGCCGCCGCCGGCGCGAGCCCGCCGCGGCCGTCTTCGGGCGCGGCTTCAGCTTCGCGAGCATCTGGTTGCGCGCGGCGGCCGCGTTCGCCTGAAAGCCGTTCGAATACGTGAAGCGCGTGCCGTACTTGCCGTAGGTCGTCGCGGTGCGCGCGCGCAGCGGCCGGCGCCGCCGCGGATCGGGCTTCGCCGCGTGGAGGGTCTGCGCGATCGCGCGCGTGATGCGGCTCACGACGGCACCGCCGCCGACAGCAGCTGCTGCGCGAAATGCAGGATCTCGGCGGCGGCCCACGGCCCGGCGATCGCGACGGTCACCGTCACCGCGACGAGCTTCACGCCGTACGAGATGCTCTGCTCCTGCAGCGACGTGATCGCCTGCAGGAACGAGATCGCGAGCCCGGACGCGGCCGCGACGAGCACGACGGGCAGCGAAATGTAGAGACACAGCATCATGCCTTGCGACGTGAGCCGGATCAGGTCGTCGGTTTCCATCGGGCGAGCCTCCTCGAAACGGGAAATCGGGAATCAGGAATAGGTCAGCACGAGCCCGTGCACGAGCGTCGACCAGCCGTCCATCACGACGAACAGCATCAGCTTGAACGGGATCGCGACGTTGGTCGGCTGCACCTGGTTCATCCCCATCGACATCAGCACGTTCGCGATCACGAGATCGACGATGATGAACGCGATGTAGAGGATGAAGCCGATGCGGAACGCGTCGGTCATCTGCGCGAGCGTGAACGCGGGCGCGAGCACGATCAGGTCGTCGTCGCGCAGCTGCGCGGCCGCGGCCTTCGGCCAGATCACCGACGCCGAGCGCAGGAAGAAGCGTTTCTCGCGCTCGCGCGAGTGCGCGGCGAGGAACTGGCGGAACGGCTCCTTCGCCGCGCCGAACGCCTGCAGCATCGCCTGCGTCGGCTGCGGCGACAGCGCCTGCCCCTGCAGCTGCTGCTGCGCGGCGAAGCCGATCGGCGCCATGATGTACAGCGACACGAGGATCGCGATGCCGTTCAGCACCATGTTCGGCGGCACCTGCTGCACGCCGAGCGCGTTGCGCAGCAGGCCGAGCACGACGACGATCTTCGCGTACGACGTGACCACCATCGCGATGAACGGCACCATGCTCATCACGAGCACGGCGATCAGCAGGCCGGTGATGTCGTTAAACTGAACCATCGTCGCCCGCCATCCGGTCGATCCTCACGCCGAGATGCGCGCCCACCGCGACCAGCCGGCCGCCGCCGATCGCCTGGCCGTACGCGACGAGCCGCACCGGCACGTCGCGCGCGGCGAGCGGCAGCTCGAGCACGTAGCCCGGCCGCAGCGCGGCCAGCTCGGCGATCGACAGCGACAGCGTGTCGATCTCGACGTGCACGGGCAGGTCGACGTCGCCGAGGTCGGCCGGCTCGGGCGCAGCGCCCGGCGCGTCGTCGTCCGGCGCATCGGCGGGTGAATCGGCCGGTGAGCCGGCCGGCAGGTCTCCCGCGACGATCGGCTCGTCGAGATCGTCGGCGGTGTCGGGTGTTTCGATCATCGTCATCGTGGTTCCCTCGATCAGAACGGTTGCATGCCATTGCGTCGCGCGACGCGCGCCCCACCATGCGTGCAGCGGCCCCGCCCGCGCGGCGCCGAGCGCGGCCGGCGCGAGGTCCAGCAGCACGTCGCCCGGCCGCAGGCTGCGCAGCACCGCGAGCGGCAGCCTGCGCGAGCCGAGCCGCACGCGGCCGGGCAGGCGCACGCGCGCGAGCTGGCCTGCCGCGTCGGGCAGCCGCTCGCCGCGCAATCGCGCCGCGAGCGCGTCGAGCCACGGCATCGACGCGTCGAGCAGCGCGCAGCGCAGCGGCGCGCCGTCGAGCGCGAACGACAGCACGCAGCGCGTCGCGTCGAGCGCCGCAGGAGGCGCGGCACGCAGCCCGCCGATCGTCACGCCGTCGAGCCCCGCCGCCGCGAACGCGGCGACGAGCGGCGCGAGCAGCGCCGACGCGAGCGCCGTGCGCAGCGACACGCTGGCGTCGCCCCGCGCGTCGAGCGCGGGCGCTGCGACGACGTCGAGCGCCGGAAACGCCGCGAGGTCGATCGCGATGCGCGCGGTCGCGCCGTTCCATCGCAGGTCGAGCACGCCGGGGCGCTCGAAGCGCGGCCGCTCGTCCGTCGCCGCGCGCCAGCCGGACAGCGCCGGGAAGCGCGCGAGCCACGCGGCGAGCCGCGCGTCGGCGACGATGCGCGCAAGCGCCGCGTCGAACGCGCTGCACGCGGGCAGCGGCAGGGCGGCATCGATGCCGCGCGGCGCGGCGGTGTCGGGTTCCAGTTCGATCGGCTCGGTATCCATCGTCGCGGCTGGTCGGGATCGGTTGCGGGTTCGATTGCGCGCGCTCGCTCAGTCGACGTCGATCTCGATCGTGCGCGGCGCGCCGTGATGCGCGAGCAGCGTGTCGAGTCGCGCGTGCAGCGTCGCGCCATGGGTGCAGAGTAAGTGCCGCGTCGCCGCGTCCGGCGTTTCGAACCGAAGCCGCAAGTCGAAACGCGAAAGAACGAGGTGCAGCACCGTGTCCGGCAGCAGCGCGGCGTCGAGCGGCAGGCTGATTTCCCACTGGCCCGCCGCGTCGCCACCGCACAGCGCGGCGATCTCGGTCGCGAGCGCCTCGGCGACGCGCACCATCCGCTCGCGCTGCGCGAACACCTGGTTGACGAACGCATCGGAGCCCGCGCACGCGCGCGCCATCGCCTCGCGCCCGACCGCGTCCGGCAGCGCGGCCGGATCGCGCTCGAACGACGGCAGCGCGCCGTCGCGCCACGGCAGCGACGCGTCGCGCCGCCGCTCGTCGTCCGCCGATGCGCGCTCGCCGGCGGGCGCGACGCGCGAGCGCCGCATCAATTGCGCATAGTCGAAGCCGCGCCGGGCCGCGCGCGCCGCCGACGCGCCGCCCGTTTCGGCCACCGGCTCGCCCGCGATGATCCGCACGGGCCTCAGGTCGGCGGCGCTCATGCGTGGGCCGCCGTCGGCATCGTCACGCGGCCGACCGGCTGCAATTCGACCTGGTCGCCGAGCTCCTGGTACGAATAGACGGGCAGCCAGCCGAGCCGCGCCTCGATCATCCGCCGCGTGTAGCGGCGCACGTCCATCGACGTGACGAGCACGACGCCGTCGCGCGGCGTCTCGCCGACGAACGACGCGACGCTGTCGACCAGATAGCGGACCTGCTCGGGCGGCAGCGCGAGGAAGTTGCCGGCGGGCGTCTGCTTGATCGACTGCCGGATGTGCTGCTCCACGGGCAGGTCGAGCAGCACGGCCGGCAGCTGCCGTGCGCCGCGCGACGCGCGATACGCGAGATAGCGCGACAGGTCGCCGCGCACGTATTCGGCGAGCATCAGCATGTCCTTCTCCTTCGGCCCCCACGCGACGAGGCTCTCCATGATGTCGCGCGCATTGCGGATCGGGATGTGCTCCTCCAGCAGGCGGCGCAGCACGTCGGCGATGCGCTGCGTCGGCAGCGCCTTCTGCACCTCGGCGACGAGCCCCGGATAGTCGAGGCCGAGCTGGTCGAGAATCCACTGCGTCTCCTGGATGCCGAGGAACAGGTGCGCGTTGCGCCTGAGCAGCGCAATCGTTTCGTGCGCGATCACCTGCCCGGCCTGCCACGCGCGCGCGCCGGCCGGCACCGCCTTGTCGTCGATCCAGTAGCTCTCGGCGAGGCCGCCCGCGGGCCCGCGCTTCGTGCAGCGGCCGGCGAGCGCCGGGTCCGACGCCGCGTCGGGCAGCATCGTCTGGCCGGCGGGCAATTCGAGCCGCGCCTGCGGCACGTCGCGCATCAGGATCTCGCACGTCGCTTCGGGCAGCGCGTCGCTCGTCCACAGCGTGATGCCGGGAAACGGCAGCCCCTGCTCCTCCTGCAGCTTCGCGCGCTCCTCGTCGAACGCGCGATCGAGCGCGGCGGGCGCGAGCCGCGCGACGAGATCGGGCGACACCCGCACGCCGATCGCGCACGTGAACAGCGGCGCGCGCGGCAGGATCGACGGCGTGCTGCTCTTCGCGCCGGCGCGTTGCAGCGCGATCACCGGCTCGCCGCGCGCGGCCGTGCGGCGCGCGCCCTTCTGCAGCCGGTAGCCGGCGAACGCGAGCGTCGCCGACAGCAGCACGAACAACGCTGCCGGAAAGCCCGGCACCGCGGCGAAGCCGACCAGCAGCACCGCCGCGAAATACAGCGCGCGATGGCTGCCGCCCAGCTGCTTCGCGATCTCGGCGCCGAGCGACGTGCCTTCGCCTTCGTCGTGATCGTCGGCGACGCGCGTGATCATCACGCCCGCCGCGACCGAGATCAGCAGCGACGGGATCTGCGACACCATCGCGTCGCCGACCGACAGGATCGAGAAGCGGTTCGCGGCTTCCCCCGCCGTCATCCCGTGGTACATCACGCCGATCGCGATGCCCGCGACGATGTTGACGAGCGTGATGATGAGCCCCGCGATCGCGTCGCCCTTCACGAACTTCATCGCGCCGTCCATCCCGCCGTGCAGCTGGCTCTCCTTCGCGAGCGTCGCGCGCTTGCGGCGCGCCTCGTCGGGCGTCAGGATGTTTGCGCGCAGGTCCGCGTCGATGCTCATCTGCTTGCCGGGCATCGCGTCGAGCGTGAAGCGCGCGCCGACCTCGGCGACGCGCTCCGAGCCCTTCGCGATCACGATGAACTGCACGATCGTGATGATCAGGAACACGACGAGGCCGACGACGAGATTGCCGCCGACGACCAGCTCGCCGAAGCTCTCGATGATGTCGCCCGCGTTCGCGTGCAGCAGGATCGACTTCGTCGACGCGATGTTCAGCGACAGCCGGTACAGCGTCGTGAACAGCAGGATCGACGGAAACACCGACAGCGACACGATGCTGCCGACGTACATCGTCACCATCAGCAGCGTGACGCTGATCGCGATGTTGAAGCCGAGCAGCACGTCGATCACTTCCGGCGGCAGCGGCAGGATCATCAGCGACACGATCGCGACGACCAGCACCGTGATGCCGACCTCGCCGCCGGCGGGTAACTTGAGGGTTTTCAGCGTCATGACGACCTCGCGGAGGGAACGGCGGCGGCCTCGGCGCGGGCGCCCGCGACCGATTCGACCCAGCGCAGGATCGCGGCCACCGTTTCGAACAGTTCTTCGGGAATCGCCGCGTCGCGCTCGACGCGGTACAGCGCGCGCGCGACGGGCGGGTTGCCGACGATCGGCACGCCGAGCGCGTGCGCGTGGCGGCGCAGCGCGAGCGCGCCGTCGTCGACGGCCTTCTCGATCACCCGCGGCAGCGGATGCTCGTCGGGCGCGTAGCGGATCGCGACCGCGTAGTGCGTCGGGTTGACGACGAGCACGTTCGCCTGCCCGACCTTCTGGCGCGGCGGCGCGCTCGTCGCGATCTCGCGCGCGAGCCGGCGGCGCTCGCCCTTCGTGTGCGGATCGCCTTCGCTCTCCTTGTGCTCGCGCTTCGTCTCTTCCTTCGTCATCCGGTTGTCGCGAATGAACATCACGCGCGCGATCTTGTAGTCGGCCGCCGCGAACACCACCACGACCAGCACGACGACGCCGAGCAGCTTCATCAGCACGGTCCACAGCACGCGCGACAGCTGCGGCGTCGGCTCGTACACGCTCGCGACGACGAGCGGGAACAGCGACGTCATCATCTTCCAGATCACGCATGCGAGCACGACCGCCTTGACGATCATCTTCACGAGCTCGAGCAGCGACTTCAGCGAGAAGATCCGCTTGATGCCGTTCATCGGATTGAGCGCGTCGAACTTCGGCATCACGGGCTCGAGCGTGATCATGAAACCCGCCTGCGGCGCCTGCGACACGATGCCCGCGACGATCGCGGCGACGACGAACGGCAGCATCGTCAGCGCGGCGCTCGCGGCGAGGTCGTGCAGCGCGGCGAGCGTCGCCTGCGGCGTGCGCTCGCCCTGCACGAAGTCGAGCGCGGTGCGGATCGCGCGCGTCAGCCCGCCCGTCAGCATCGATTCGCCGGCCGTCATCACGCCGATCACGGCCGCCAGCGTCACCGCGTCCGCGACGTCCTTGCTCTTTGCGACCTGGCCCTTCTCGCGCACCTTCTTCAGCTTTTTCTCGGTGGGCTCTTCGGTTTTCTCTTCGGCCATCGCCGCCGTTCCTGTCGAGAGTAGGACATGGCGCGTACGTTAGCGGCGCGCGGCGCTTCAGGCGCGCGCCGACCCGAAGCCGCGCCGTCGGGCGCGAAGCGCGCAGGACGCTTCGCACCGCGCGCGCGCGCTTCGCATCGATGGCCGGGCGGGCAGCGCGCGCTGCTACCTTGCGCTCCATACGCCTTTCCCTCAACGACATGCGCCGCTCGCGCGGCGACACGGAGCGCACACCATGGACGAATCACGGCCGACCTATCTGCGATGCAGCCAAGCGGCGCTGAACGAACTGATCGACGCGGCGAGCCTCGCGCTCGGCGGCGCGCTCGACGGCCCGGCCGCCGATCCCTACGACATCGGCCTGCTGATCGACGCGCTGCGCGTGCTCGCGCCGCAACTGCCGGCCGCCGACATGTTCGACGGCATGCTGCACGTCGCGCTCGGCAACTTCGACGACGCGGTGCGCGTGTTCGCGGAGATCGCGAACGGCAGGACGAACGCGATCTACGGCAAGGCGCTGCTCGCGTTCGCGCTGCAGCTCAAGCGCGATCCGGAATGGCGGATCGCCGCCGACGAGGTGCTCGCGGCGGGCAGTCCCGCGCAGGCGGTCGCGCTCGTGCGCGCGCTCGAGCGGCAGCACGACGTGCTGCTCGCGAAGGAGCATGCGGACCGCACCGGTGTGTGGGAACTGCCCGAATCGGCCGCGGCGGCGAACGGCGATGCGACCGATGGGGCCGAGGGAGCGAACGCAGCGCCCGCGAACCCGGCGGTCGGCTTCGATGCGCAGGCCGCGTTCGCGCATCAGCAGTATCTGCGTCTTTGACGAGGAGGCACGCATGAACGCCCCGCTTTCCCCGATCGACCTGACCCGCGCGCTCGACGTCGCGTTCTCCGACACGGCGGCGGCGCCCGCCGGCGCCACGAGCCATGTCCCGCCCGACGTTTCGCCCGACGTCGCCGGCCGTTTCCAGGCGCTGATGGCCAACGCGACACCGACGCCGCCCGTCTCGCACGCGCAGGAAGGCAGCGCGATCTCGAAGCTCGTCGAGACGTCGGACGCCGCGATCAGGCAAACGCTCGACAACGCCGCGTACCTGAGCCAGCACGCGGACGACCTGTCGATGAACGAGATGTTCGCGGCGTCGATCCAGGCGTCGGCCGAGGCCACCGCGATGCAGATCGACCTGCAGGCGAAGATGGGCGTCGTCACGTCGACGAAGGACGCGATCGGCTCGCTGATGAAGAACCAATGATCATGGACCGACTTCGTCCCCCGACCTGCGCCGCCGGCCGCCGCCGCACGGCCCGGCTCGCCGCGCTGCTCGCGAGCGCCGTGCTCGTCGCCGGCTGCCAGCAGGAGCTGTACGGCGGCCTCGCCGAGCGCGACTGCAACGAGATGATGGCCGCGCTGCTGCAGAACGGCGTCGACGCGCAGAAGAAGACGCCCGACGGCGGCAAGACGTGGACGCTCGCCGTCGACGACAAGCAGATCGTCAAGGCGATGGAAGTGCTGCGCGCGCGCGGGCTGCCCGCGACGCGCTACGACGATCTCGGCGCGCTCTTCAAGAAGGACGGCCTCGTGTCGACGCCGACCGAGGAGCGCGTGCGGTTCATCTACGGCGTGTCGCAGGAGCTGTCGGACACGCTGTCGAAGATCGACGGCGTCGTCGTCGCGCGCGTGCACATCGTGCTGCCGAACAACGATCCGCTCGCGCAGGTCGCGAAGCCGTCGTCGGCGTCGGTGTTCATCAAGTACCGGCCGAACGCGAACCTCGCGACGCTCACGCCGCAGATCAAGAACCTCGTCGTCCACAGCGTCGAAGGGCTGACCTACGACGAAGTGAGCGTCACGTCGGTCGCCGCCGATCCGGTCGATCTCGTGTCGGCCGCGCAGCCTCCCGCGCAGAAGTCCGGCGGCGCGACGCTCGTCGGCGTGCTGGTCGCGATCTTCGCGTGCGTCGCGCTCGCGGCGGCGGGCGGCGCGCTGTGGTGGCGCGCGCGCAGGCACGGCGGCGCGGGCGGCCTCGCCGCGCGGCTGCGCGGCGGCAATGGCGGCGGCAGCGCGAACGCCGCGGCTGCGCCTCAGCAGGCTGGCGCGCGATGAGCGGCGGCGCGCCGGCCGCGAGCGTCGCCAGCGTCTCGACGCGGGCCGCATGGCTCGCCGGCTACGACGCGAACGCGCGACGCGCGGCCGACTGGGTTCACGCGAGCTGGCACGGCGCGCTCGCGCCGCTCGTCGCGACGATGCAGGACCATGCGCCCGCGCTGCGCGCCGCATGCTCGCTGCTGCTGTTGCGCACGCTCGGAGCGCCGTCGCCGTCGCTCGACGGCTTCGATGCGCCCGCCGACCGGCTTGCCGCGCTGCCCGTCGCCGACACGCTGCGGCTGTTGCGCGTGCGGGCGCTGCTGTTCCGGCGCACCGAGCTGCGCCACTGGATCGACCGCGCGAGCCGGATGCGGCTCGCCGGCTGGGTCGGCGCCGACGGCTGCCGCGCGCTCGCCGCACTCTCGGCGCTGCCTGACGCGCCGCGCGCGCGCGACCTCGAGCGCCGCGAGCCGCCCGTGCCGCTCGCGCAACGCTGCGGCGACGACCTCGCATGGGAAGGCTGGTGCCTGTTCGAGCTCGAGCGGGCCTGGTCGCCGGCGGGGCCGATGCGCATCGTGCGCCTCGCGCTGCCGCGCGACGCCGCGCGCGCGCCGTGGATCGAACGCGCGGCGGCGGACGCGGACGGCGCGACGCTGCTCGCGCGCCTGCCGTCGCTGTTTCCGGAGTGGTCATGGCTTTTTGGCTGAAGAACCGGCGGATTCCGCTCGCCGACGATCTCTGCATCGACGCGCCGCACGGCGTGCTGCGCCGCGACGCGTTCGAGACGGTCGAAGCGCTCGACGCCGCGCTCGACGCGCTCGCGGCGGAACGCGACGCCGTGCTGCGCGCGGCCCGCGACGACGCCGAACGGATCGCCGCCGACGCGCGCGCGCGGGCCGACGCGCTCGTCGCGGCCGCGCAGCGCGAGCACGACAGCGCGTACGCGCGCGGCTACGACGCGGGCCGCGCGCAGGCGATCGCCGACTGGCACGCGCAGGCGGCCGATTCGTTCGAGCAGGAGCGGCGCGTGCGCGACCGGATGCGCGAGCGGCTCGCGGAGCTCGTCGCCGCGGCCGTCCAGCAGATGGTGCGCGCGGAGGACGCGCGCGGGCTGTTCGCGCGCGCGGCGGAGACGGTCGAGCGCGTCGTCGCCGGCGCGAGCTATCTGACGGTGCGCGTGTGCGACGCCGATTACGACGCCGCGCGCGAGCAGTTCGGGCTGCTCGCCGACGCATGGCGCCGGCAGGGACGCAACGTGCCCGTCGACGTCGTGGTCGAGCCGCGCGTCGCGCGCGGCACCTGCGTGTGCGAATCCGATTTCGGCACCGTCGACGCGAGCCTCGACACGCAACTGAACGCGATCCGCGCGGCGCTCACCCGCGCGCTCGACGACGCGAGCCGCCCATGAACGCGCTGACCGACCTGTCCCGCGTCGCCGACGCGATGGCCGCGCGGCTCGCGATCGAGCCCGCCGTCGGCATGACCGGCAAGGTGCTCGAAGTGATCGGCACGCTCGTGCGCGTCGTCGGCCTCGAAGCGACGCTCGGCGAGCTGTGCGAGCTGCGCAGCGCATCGGGCGCGCTGCTCCAGCATGCGGAAGTGGTCGGCTTCACGCGCAACGTCGCGCTGCTGTCGCCGTTCGGCACGCTCGGCGAGATCAATCGCGGCACGCGCGTGATCGGCTTGCGGCGGCCGCTGTCGGTGAAGGTCGGCAACGGCATCCTCGGGCGCGTGATCGACAGCTTCGGCGAGCCGATCGACGGGCGCGGCCCGCTCGACTACGATGCGCTGCGCCCCGTGCTCGCGCCGCCGCCGAACCCGATGTCGCGACGGATGGTCGACGCGCCGCTCGCGACCGGCGTGCGGATCGTCGACGGCCTGATCACGCTCGGCGAAGGCCAGCGGATGGGGATCTTCGCGCCCGCCGGCGTCGGCAAGAGCACGCTGCTCGGCATGTTCGCGCGCGGCGCGTCGTGCGACGTCAACGTGATCGCGCTGATCGGCGAGCGCGGCCGCGAAGTGCGCGAGTTCGTCGAGCTGATCATGGGCGAGGACGGCATGGCGCGCTCGGTCGTCGTGTGCGCGACCTCCGACCGCTCGTCGATCGAGCGCGCGAAGGCCGCGTACGCCGCCACCGCGATCGCCGAGTATTTCCGCGACCAAGGCAAGCGCGTGCTGCTGATGATGGATTCGCTGACGCGCTTCGCGCGCGCCGGCCGCGAGATCGGCCTCGCGGCCGGCGAGCCGCCCGCGCGGCGCGGCTTCCCGCCTTCCGTGTTCGCCGAGCTGCCGCGCCTGCTCGAGCGCACCGGGATGGGCGAGCAGGGTTCGATCACCGCGCTCTACACGGTGCTCGCCGAGGACGACTCCGGCAGCGACCCGATCGCCGAGGAAGTGCGCGGCATTCTCGACGGCCACATCATCCTGTCGCGCGAGATCGCCGCGCGCAACCAGTATCCGGCGATCGACGTGCTCGGCAGCCTGTCGCGGATCATGCCGCAGGTCGCGACGCGCGAGCACGTCGGCGCGGCCGGCCGGCTGCGCCAGCTGCTCGCGAAGCATCGCGAGATCGAGACGCTGCTGCAGCTCGGCGAATACCAGGCGGGCAGCGACCCGGCGGCCGACGAGGCGGTCGCGAAGATCGACCGGATTCGCGCGTTCCTCAACCAGCGCACCGACGAGTACTCGCCGCCCGACGCGACGCTCGCCGCGCTGCACGCGCTCGTCCAGTGAAGAGCCGCAAACAGCGCGCCTTCGAGACGCTGCTCGCGCGGCGCGAGCAGCGCGGCGCGAAGCTGCGCGCGGAGCAGGGTGTGCTGCGCGCCGAACGCGACGCGGCGGCGGCCGAGCTCGCGCAGGGCGAAGCGCATGCGCACGCGAAGCTCGATGCGGCGAATCGCCATGCGGCGCGCGTCGACGCGATGGCGGCCGGCCAGGCGCCGTTCCTGATCGGCGACTACACGGCGTGCCGCCGCTATCGCGACGCGCTGCTCGACGAGCACGCGCTCGCGAGCGCGCAATGCGCGCGGCTGCGCGCGGCATTGCAGGCGAAGCTCGACCAGCTCGCGGCGAGCGCGCGCCGGATCGCGCGCAACGACGCGCAGATCGTCGTCGTGCGCGAGCGGATCGGCCGGCTCGCGCGCGCGGCCGAGGCGGCCGCCGAAGACGCGCAGGACGAGGAAATCGAGGAAGGCGTGCTCGCACGCCGGCTCGCGGCCGGGCGGGCATCCAACGAGACGGACGCATGAGCACCTACGACATCTTTCCGCTGCAGCACCTGGGCGACGAATTCATCAGCTTCATCGTGCTGCTCGCGCTGTCGAGCGAGCGGCTGCTCGTGATCATGACGATCCTGCCCGCGACCGCCGACAACGTGATGAAAGGCCCGATGCGCAGCGGCGCGGCCGCGGTCTGGTGCCTGTTCGTCGCGGGCGGGCAACAGGCGCTGATGCCGCAGCTTCACGGCGCGTTTCTCATGATCACGTGCGCGAAGGAGGCCGTGATCGGGCTCGTGCTCGGCATCGCGGCGTCGACCGTGTTCTGGGCCGCCGAGGCGATCGGCACCTACGTCGACGACCTCGCCGGCTTCAACAACGTGCAGATGCAAAACCCGAGTTCGGGCACGCAGACGTCGCTGATGGCGACGCTGTTCGGGCAACTGACGATCGCGTCGTTCTGGATGCTCGGCGGCATGACGTTCCTGCTCGGTGCGCTGTACGAATCGTATGCGTGGTGGCCGCTCGGGTCGTTCGACCCGGTTCCCGCGCCGCTGCTCGAACTGTTCGCGCAAGCGCGGATCGACATGCTGATGAACATGGTCGCGCGGATCGCGACGCCGATGATGGCGATGCTGCTGCTCGTCGACCTGGGCCTCGCGTTCGTCTCGCGATCGGCGCAGAAGCTCGACCTGATGTCGGTCAGCCAGCCGCTCAAGGGCGCGATCGCGGTGCTGATCGTCGCGGTGCTGGCGGGGAGTTTCGTCAGCGAGATGCGCGGGCAGATTTCGCTGGCGGGACTCGCGCAGCAGGTTAAACAGCTTGCCGGTCATTAGCGGGCATCGTCGTTCATGTCGTTTTGCCCGTACTCATCCACTCAGGAGGCACGTCGTCATGTTGAGATCCGTTCAGCAGTCAACGCAGTCGTCCACCGTCGCCGATCCGGATCGGAACGCGTCGGACCCCTCGTCGAGCCGGCCGCCTCAGCGGCCGACGCGCCCGCTCGGCGTGTTTTCGCACGGCCAGTTGCGCAGTCGCCACGCGCCCGCCTCGGCCCATCAGACCCGCAACGACGAACCGCCGCAGTTGCCGCCGCTGGCGTTCGGCGGCCTGATCGGCGAGCCGGCGCATACGCAACTGCCAGGAGAAACGCCCGGCTCGCACGGCACTACGTCGCCGACGAACGAACGTGCGCAGCCTCCGCTCGCCGCGGCGGACATCATCGAACCGGTCGAGCCTCCTCCTCCGCCAGCGACACCGACCGCGCCCCCGCAGACCGACCCGCCACTGCAGCCGGCCACGAACGCGTTCCACGCACCGAACCCCGGGCACCAGCCCGGCCAGGCCTACGACCGCAGCAAGCCGGGCTTCACGCTCGTCGAGGCGAACGGCATCCGCCCGCTCGCGCCGCTGCTCAGCGCCATCGCCGCCAACCAGCACGGCGCGGCCGCAACCGGCCTCGCGATCGGCGGGCTCGGGGCAGGCCTCGCGCACGAGACCGCCGGCGCCAGCATGAACGGCCATGCGCTGTTCGCGTCGTGGCGCAAGCGGCAGCGCTACGACCGGCAGTTGTCGGCGATGCGCGAGCACGACGTTGCGGCGTTCCGCAACGCCGCTATCGACAGCGATGCGCGCCGGCTCGACCGGCTGATTCTCGGGCGCGATCGCAACGGCAAGCTCGACTACAACGTCGACAAGGTGATGAAGCTCGCGGCAAACGACGATCCGCTGCTCGCGGCCGAAAGCGCGCATGCGAAGGACGTGCTGCTGACGCTGTACATTCGCCACGAAGTCGCCGGCAAGCGGATGAGCCGCGCCGCCTACGAGCTCGGGCGCAACGCGCTCGGCATCGCGTCGGGTGCGGCGCTGGTCGCCGGCACGCACGGGCTCGCGGTCGCGCCGGCGAGCGCGGGCGCCGTCGCGGCAAAACAGACGGGCTTCGCGCTCGCGCTGGCGAACGCGCTCGACATCGGCAAGGGCGTGCGCGGCCTGAAGCAGCGGATGCGCAACGACAAGGCGCGCGAGATCGACCGCAACGCGTTGCGAGGCCGCATGATGCTCAATGTGAGCGTCATCGACGACGAAACGCCCGACGAGGTGATCAAGGGCATCCATGCGGTGCTGAAGGACAACGGCCGGATCGAGGCCAATCAGAAAAGGTTCCGCACGTTCTTTCCGGGACGCTGGATCAACGAGAAGAAATCGACGGCGAACAAGAACGAGATGGCCGACCTGACGGCCAAGCACGCGATGACGATCGTCGACCGCAGCATCGATCGCTTCGCCGGTGCCGGCCCTGCGAAGCTGCATGCGTTTTATGCGGGCATTCATGTGAAGAACGCGTCGACGTCGCAGAAGCAGCGCGCGCTGCGCGACGCGATCGACAACGATGCCGACCTCGTCGACGCGCTCAACCTGATGCGCGATCTCGGCATGCGCGACGGCGAGGCGCGCGTTGCAATCGAAAGCCTGATCGTGCGGCGGATCGAGATCGGTCTCGCGAACGATGCGGCGACGTCGCGCGCCCGCGCGACGGACGCGGGCCGGAAGTACGCGGAAGAGGCCGCGTCGGGCGAACGCGCGCCCGACGACGTCACGGCAATGCGCACGGTGCTGCAGCGACGGTGAGCGACGCGCAACGCTCGAGGCGGACACGATCCGCCTCGCCGGAGGAATTGCGGAGTACCACAGCGCCATCGTGCCACCCGTCGCGCATCAGCGGTTGCAACAACACGCGTTCATTCGGACCGCTCGAACTTGTACTTCTTGCGACGTTCGGCCGCGCCCGTCGATTCGTCGACGGTCGTGCGCCGATGGCCGTACCCGTATTCCTCGAGATCCCCTTCGGAATCGCTGCCCGATGCATAGCGCTGCATGTTGGTTCCCCTCACCGCGTTGCCGGATTCGAGTCCATAGATGCGATTGTGCGTCGACGGTTGCGGATAGACATTGGGATGCGGCGTTGTGATGCTCACGCTCACGTCGTGGCGGCCCATCCGCTCGGGCATGCGCAACGTATCGTTCACGAGGCGCTGCGTCGAATAACCGGGCGTGCCCTGCGGCACCCGCGGCATCTGGAAGTGCAGGTTCGAATTCGGCGGAACCTGCGACAATCGCTGCGCGGCTTCGGCCTGGCTGAGGTCGACGCCGTGCAGGATCGGCACGCCGAGCGCGGCCAGGTCGCGCTCATTCTGCCGGTATTGCGCGTAATGAGGGCGATTCTCATCGGTTTCGTACGTCGTGACGGCCATCCGGTTCGCGAGCGACGGATCGCGGCGCTGGCGCGCCACCGCCGCAGAAAGGTCGCCTTCGGACAGGTACACTTGATCGCGACCGCGCAGGTTGTCCTCGGGCCTGCGCATCTGGCCCGGCGGATGCATCAAGCCGACAGTCGGCCGATAGCCGTGGATATGCGACTCCGCCACTTCGACCTGCCGGCCGCCGACCTGGAACACGTGGCGCCCGTCATTCTGCGACGGACCGATGTACCGGCCAACGTCGTGGCCGCTGCCCGGAGACAGATTCAAGTGGAAATCGCGGCCCACGTCGTGACGGTGCGGCCGCACGCCGCCCGCCGAAGTGGGCACGCGTTGCCGCGCGGGTTGCAGATGCTCCGTGAGCGTCGACGTCTGGCGCGAGTTGCGGCTGGACCCCGCCCGCGATGTCGATTGCTCGTCGGAAGACGAGTCGTGGTTGTCGTAATTGCCGCCGACAGAATGACCGGAAATGCGTGATGCAGGCATGGCAATGCCTCCTCTCCAAGTGAGTTGATCGAACCGATACGGCACGCTCACTCTAGAGGGGCAAGTCCGTTACGCGACGAAAAAGGCGAAGACGGGTACGGCGCGGCGAATCGCTGATTCTCGTAACGCGCCTGAACCTTGTCGGGATCGGCATGCTGCGATCGGAGCCGAAGCAGAGATCACTCATGATGCCGTCCTCGTCGACTGACGCATGGAGGTGAAAGCGGAATTCCACCCTTGAAAATCCTCAGTCAATTGCCGTCATCGCGGGCAAGCGGCGCTCGGCCGGAGGGCATCGTGGAATTCGGTACCGAATCGCCACGCTCGATCTTGAAGTTTTCGATCAGGGAAACTAAATTACACCTGCTCAGGCAGTACGCCTTCCGTTGAGGGTCGCATAGTTCGTGTTTCGATTTGTTTGCTCGCGGCATGGCAAGCGAACTGGAGCGCGCAAGCCCATTTCCTTCCTTGCTGCGTCGGAGGAAAAACGATGGGCAACTTCCATTTGCGTTCGAATCTGTCCGCCCTGTTCGAGCGTTTCCATCGCAAGACAACCCAGGTCTCCCGCCAGGTCCGGCCGACGATGGCGCGCGCCTGTCACACGCTCGCCGAGCGCGCTGCCGGCGCCTGGTCGACGGTTCGGCGCGAAACAGCGCGGATGCGTCGACATTGATCGGACGGATTGATCGAGAGGCAGGATCGCTGGTGTGCAGTTTTCAAGGAGGTCGTCATGGAACTTCACATGCATTCGCATCATTTCGCGCGACGCATGCCGGACTGGCGCGCAGCCATAATCGGCGGGTGCGTGGCAGGCGTGGTTTTTCTCGCGATTGAAATGCTTGCCATGCAAGTGGCGGGGCGAAGCCTGTGGGACGCGCCAAGAATGATCGCGGCAATCGTCACCGGGCGGAATACGCTAGCGCATCCCGCCATGTTCGAACCGGACGTCATGCTAGTGGCGCTGGTGGTTGATTTCGCGCTGTCCATCCTCTTCGCCGTGATCCTCGCGGTGATCATCGCACCGTTCAGCCTGGATTCCAGCGTCGGGATGGCTTCGCTGGTGGGAGCCGTCTTTGGCGCCACGCTGTACGTGATCAACTTCTACGGGATGACGCGGTGGTTCCCCTGGTTTGCCGACGCCCGAAACTGGGCAAGCCTCTTCAGTCATGTCGTGTTCGGGCTAGTTGCGTCCGACACCTACCTGCAGCTGGAAGGAAAGAAGACGGGCACGGACGCAACGGATCGCGCGGCGTGAGGTGAAAGCAGTCGATAACCCATCAACGAGGCCGGACTTCTCGCAGGATGCGCATCGGCCCACTGCGGCAGCATGCTGCGGTGGCAGCTTCCCCGATCGGAGACCGGCCTCTCCTTGAGCCGCCCGGGAACGGCGCGCAGACTTGCGGCAGTTCAGGGCGGCGCTTGCCGAGCACGCCGAAGCGGAGCGCGAAAGGTCGGCACGGTGCTCTTTCTGCAGAAATTTCCCCTGCATGCGTCGCTCACTGCGCGCCGCGATGCTCCCACGTCCCTTCGACATCGATCACCGTGCGCACCGAGTTCGCGAGAAAGCACGCTTCGTGCGCGGCGTGATGCAGCGCCGTCACCTCGTCGTCCGTCGGCGCGCGCTCGCCGCCGAACGTCACGGCCGGCTTCAGCACGACGCGCGTCACCACCTCCTTGCCCGCGTCGTTCTTCGCCATCGTGCCTTCCGCCGCGTCGCGATAGCGCAGGACGACGAAGCGCCGCTGCGCGGCGATCGACAGAAACCACAGCATGTGACAGCTCGACAGCGCCGCGACGTACGCCTCCTCGGGATCGACCGCGGCGGGGTCCGAGAACGGCGTCCGCACCACATGCGGCGAGCTCGACGCGGGCACCGTCACGCCGCCGTCGAAACGCCATTCGTGCCGGCGGCTGTAGCGGTTGTCGGTGAACTTCTCGTCCGGTCCCGCCTGCCATTCGACTTCTGCGAAATACGTGGACATCGTGGTTCCTTCGTTGACCGAAAAAGCGTTCCCGTTCAGATCAGAGCGGCGTCAGCACGGGCTCGCCGGCGAAATGCCGCGCCGCGTTGTCGAGAAACTGCTGCACCGAGCGATCGAGTGCCTCCGGCGACCAGCCGCCCATGTGCGGCGTCAGCACGACGCTGTCGAGATCCGTCAGCACGCGCGGCGGTTCCGGTTCCCCTTCGTACACGTCGAGCCCCGCGCCCGCGATGCGCCCTTCGCGCAACGCGTCTGCCAAAGCAGCGGTATCGACAACACTGCCGCGCGATACGTTGACGAGAAAGCCGCCGGGGCCGAGCGCGTCGAGCACAGTGCGGTCGATCAAATGCCGCGTGCCCGCGCCGCCCGGCGTCGCGACGATCAGGAAATCGGCCCACTGCGCGAGCGCGTCGACGCGATCGAAATAGCGATACGGCGCGCCGTCCTTCGGCGCGCGGTTGTGATACCCGATCTCGATGTCGAAGCCGGCTGCGCGACGCGCGCACTTCTCGCCGATCTTGCCGAGCCCGACGATGCCGAGCTTCTTGCCCGACACGTTCGGCGGCATCGGCAGCCCGTCGCGCCAGATGCCCGCACGGGTCGCGTCGTCGAGCTGCACGATCCTGCGCACGGCCGCGAGCAGTAGCGCGAACGCGTGATCGGCCACGCAATCGTCGTTGGTGCCGGCGCCCGTCACGACCGTGACGCCGCGCGCCTTCGCATGCGCGACGTCGATGTGCTCGTAGCCCGCGCCGAGCGAGCCGACCAGGGTCAATGCAGGCATCCGGTCGATCTCGGCGCCGGTGAGCCCCGTGCTGCCGTTGGTCAGCACCGCGCGTATCGTGCCGCCGTATTCGGCGATCGCGCGTTCGCGTGCGTCGCCGCTCGGCGCATCGTGCACGTCGAACGACGCGGCGATCTCGCGGTGCGCGTCGCCGCGCAATGCGATGAGAACCAGCAACTCGGGCTTCATGATGGAATTCCGCATCGGCAGGGATGCGTGGCAGTGTATAGCAAGACGTCGGGCCATGCCCGGGATAACCCGCACGCGCAGCGGGTCGGGCGGTTTGCCAAAGCTGGCCCGGTCAAGTAAGTTTCGGCGTACGTCCCTTTCTCGTCATTCGCAGGAGGTTGGCCCCGATGAAGCATGCCCTGCCCGCCCGGATCCTGGGCCTCGCGTTCGCCGCCGCCGCCCTTGCGGCGCCCGCGGTGCACGCCGCCGACGCCGTCGTGGTGTCGTCGAAGATCGACACCGAAGGCAACCTGCTCGGCAACCTGATTTCGCAAGTGCTGAAGGCGCACGGCATCCCCGTCACCGAAAAGATCGCGCTCGGCACCACGCCGATCGTGCGCAAGGCGCTCACGAGCGGCGAGATCGACATCTATCCCGAATACACGGGCAACGCCGCGTTCTTCTTCAACAAGGCCGACGATCCTCTGTGGAAGAACGCGAGCCAGGGCTACGACGCCGCGAAGAAACTCGACTACGCGGCGAACCATCTCGTGTGGCTCGCCCCGGCGCCCGCGAACAACACGTGGGGCGTCGCGTTGCTCGCGCCCGTCGCGCAGTCGCAGCACCTGAAGACGTTCTCCGATTTCGGCAAGTGGGTCGCGGGCGGCGGCAAGGTGAAGCTCGCCGCGTCCGCCGAATTCGTGAACAGCGCGTCGGCGCTGCCGTCGTTCGAGAAAGCGTACGGCTTCAAGCTGAAGCCCGAGCAGCTCGTCGTGCTGTCGGGCGGCGATACGGCCGCGACGATCAAGGCCGCAGCGAACCAGACCGACGGCGTGAACGCGGCGATGGTGTACGGCACCGACGGCGGCATCGCGTCGAGCGGCCTCGCGGTGCTCGACGACGACAAGCACGTGCAGCCCGTCTACGCGCCGGCACCCGTGATCCGCGAAGCCGTTCTGAAAGCGCACCCGCAGATCGCCGACTACCTGAAACCGGTGTTCGCGAGCCTCGACCTGAAGACGCTGCAGTCGCTGAACGCGCGCATCCAGATCAACGGCGAGCCGGCCGCCGGCGTCGCGAAAAGCTACCTGAAAGCGAAGGGCTTCGTGAAATGACGGCGCGCGCGGCGGCACGCGCGCGACGCATCGCGATCGACAAGGTCGGCGTCCTCACCGGCGCGCTGACGATCGGCGCGGTGCTGTTCGCGCCGTTCGTCGTGCTGCGGCCGAACCGGATCGCGGCGGGCGCCGGCTTGCCGGTGTTCGGCTCGCTGCCGGCCGCGCAGGCCGCCGCGCTAGCCGCGCTGTGGATCGTCGGCGCGCTGTGGGCGATGACGGCGAGCCGCCCCGCATCGCGCCTCGCCGCGGGCTGCGGCCTGCTCGCGACGCTCGGCTACGCGGCCGGCGCGGCCGCGGCGCACCTGGTTGCGCCGGAAGACGCGCTCGCGCGCGTGTCGCCCGACGCGGGCGTCTGGCTGCTGCTGTTCGCGTGGGCCGTGCTCGTCGCGGACGCGCTCGCACGCCTCGCATTCGGGCCGTGGCGGCGCCTCGCCGCGCTCGCCGTCGCGATTGCCGCGATCTCGGTGCCGCTCGCGAGCGGCTGGTGGGACGGCCTCTCCGTGATGCGCGAATACGCGGTGCGCAGCGACGATTTCTGGCGCGAGGCCGTGCGGCACGTCGCGCTGGCCGGCGGCTCGGTCGCGGCCGCCTTCGTCGCGGGCGTGCCGCTCGGCATCGCCTGCGCGCGCATCGCGGCCGTGCGCGCGGCGCTGCTGCCGGTCCTCAATGTCGTGCAGACGATCCCCAGCATCGCGATGTACGGGCTGATGATGGCCCCGCTCGGCCTGCTCGCCGCACACGTGCCGCTCGCGGCTGCGCTCGGCATCCGCGGCATCGGCGTCGCGCCGGCCGTGCTCGCGCTGTTCCTGTATTCGCTGCTGCCGATCGCGTCGAGTGTCGTGGTCGGGCTCGGGCAAGTGCCGCCGCACGTGACCGAAGCCGCGCGTGCGATGGGCATGACGCGCGCTCAGCGGCTGCTGCGCGTCGACCTCGTGCTCGCGCTGCCGGTGATCCTGAGCGGCGTGCGCATCGTGCTCGTGCAGAACATCGGGCTGACCGCGGTCGCCGCGCTGATCGGCGGCGGCGGGTTCGGCACCTTCATCTTCCAGGGGATCGGGCAATCGGCCGCCGATCTCGTGCTGCTCGGCGCGATCCCGACGATCGCGCTCGCGCTGGTGGCCGCCGTCATATTCGAAGCCGCGACCACGCTCGCGAAGGGGCGTACAGGATGATCGAGATCGAACGTGCGGGCAAACGCTTCGGCGATGTCGTCGCCGTCGACGACGTCTCGCTGACGATGCAGCGCGGCACGATCACCGCGCTCGTCGGTGCATCGGGCAGCGGCAAGTCGACGCTGCTGCGCATGATCAACCGGCTGATCGCGCCCACCAGCGGCACGATCCGCATCGACGGCGTCGATACGGCGACCGTCGCGCCCGAACAGCTTCGGCGCGGCATCGGCTACGCGATCCAGGGGCATGGGCTGTTTCCGCACTGGAGCGTCGCGCGCAACATCGCGACCGTGCCGCGCCTGCTCGGCTGGCCGGCCGCGCGCATCGACGCGCGCGTGAACGAGCTGCTCGACCTGTTCCATCTCGCGCCGGCCGAGTTCGCGGACAAGCTGCCGCACGAACTGTCGGGAGGCCAGCAGCAGCGTGTCGGCGTCGCGCGCGCGCTCGCGGCCGAGCCCGCGATGCTGCTGATGGACGAGCCGTTCGGCGCGCTCGATCCGATCATCCGCGGCAAGGCGCAGGACGACCTGTTCGCGCTGCAGCGCCGCCTCGGCATCACGGTCGTGATCGTCACGCACGATATCGAGGAAGCGCTGAAGCTCGGCGACACGATCGCGGTGATGGACGGCGGGCGGCTGCTGCAGGTCGCGCCGCCGGCCGAGATTCTCGGCAAGCCGGCGGCCGGCGTCGTCGAGCAGCTCGTCGCGGGCGTCGACCGGCCGCTGCGCCTGCTCGCGCTGACGCCGATCGGCGACGTGGCCGAGCCCGGCGTCGCAAACGGTCCGCCGATCGACGCGACGCGCACGCTGCGCGATGCGGTGTCGGAACTGCTGTGGCGCGGGGTCGATGCGCTGCCGGTCGCGGACGACGACGGGAACCCGTCCCCGCACGCGGCCGGTGCCGGCCTCGGCGCGCGCCGTATCACGCTCGATGCGATCCGCGCGCACGCCAGGCAGCCCGCATGACGATGCGGCCCGCGGCAATCGCTCCGCGCAATCTCGCGCCCGCCGCCGCACGCGTGGCCGCGCTCGCGCTGCTGCTCGTGCTGCTGGTGCGGCCGATGTGGCTGCAGGGCCTTTTCGCACCGTTCGCGGACAACGGCGCGCCCGTCATCTACGATCGCGCGAGCCTGCTCGACCTGACACTCGCGCATCTCGGCACGGTCGCGCTGTCGAGCCTGATCGGCACGCTGCTCGCGATCGCCGCGGGCATCGCGGTGACGCGGCCGTGGGGCGCGGATTTCCTGCCGGTGGCGCGCAGCGTCGTCGACATCGGCCAGACCTTCCCGCCCGTCGCGGTGCTCGCGCTCGCGGTGCCGGCCGTCGGCTTCGGCTTGAAGCCCGTGCTGATCGCGCTCGTGCTGTACGGCCTCCTGCCCGTGTTCGAAAGCACGATTGCGGGGCTCGAGGACGTGTCGCGCGATGTCGTCGACGCCGCGCGCGGGATGGGGATGAGCGGCTGGCAGCAACTGGTGTCGGTCGAGCTGCCGCTCGCGTTCCCGGTGATCGTCAACGGTATCCGGCTCGCGGTCGTGATCAATCTCGGCACCGCGACGATCGGCTCGACGGTCGCCGCGCGCGGCCTCGGCGACGTGATCATCGCGGGCCTGCAGACGTCGAATACCGCGTTCGTGCTGCAGGGCGGCGTGATCGTCGGGCTGCTTGCGGTGCTCGTCAGCGATGCGATCGGCGCGATCGCCGGGATGATGGGGCCGCGTGCGTAGTCGCGGCGCGCCG
Source organism: Burkholderia cepacia (assembly GCF_001718835.1). Lineage (NCBI taxonomy): Bacteria > Pseudomonadati > Pseudomonadota > Betaproteobacteria > Burkholderiales > Burkholderiaceae > Burkholderia > Burkholderia cepacia. The sequence goes on from NZ_CP013444.1 coordinate 2,862,317, forward strand.
TGAAGCATGCGCTTCATGCGGACTCCGATACGTGTCCGGGCAACAACCTACATCCGGCTTTCATCCACGCGCGGTTTGCGGACAATCGCGACAATTGGCCGATATACTATGCGCCTCCCGTTTCCACCACCCTGACCATGCGACGGTTTTTCTGGCTGATCGTGTTCTTGCTCGGCAGTGCGCAATACGCGTCGGCGCAGCAGATGCCTGCGCAACCGTTGCCTGCGCAACCTGCGTCCGCGCCTGCCGCCGCCGCGTCCGACGCCTCCGCGCCGCTCGCCGCCAACCAGCCCAACGAGGAAAACCGCCGCATCACGTCCTACCTGACGAAGAAATTCGGCGTTGCCAGGGAAAAGGCCACGAAGCTCGCGGACATCGTGAGCGTCACTGCGACGAAATATTCGCTGCCTCCCGCACTCGTTTACGCCATCATCTCGATCGAATCGCGCTTCCAGGAAAAGGCGCGCGGCCAGCACGGCGCGACCGGACTGATGCAGGTCGTGCCGTCCGCACACCGCGGCATGCTGCGTAACGTGAAGGACCTGACCGAACCGAATGCGAACGTCAACGCGGGCTCGGCGATCCTGTCCGGCTATGTGAAGGCCGCCGGCGGCGACATCGGCGCCGCGCTGAAAAGCTACGGCGGCTCGCACGCGTATGCGTCGAAGGTGCTGCAACGCGTCGAGTCGTTCCGCTTCGTGCTCGAGCCGCGCGACGATGCGAACGCGGGCATGATGCCGGTGAGCGCGCCGGCGTCGGACGTTCGGGCGGTGTCGGTGCGGGATTCCCGTTGACGCAGCACCGCCGCGGCCACGCGCTCAGCTCCCCGAGCCGCCCACCGTGCGGATGCTGTGCCACTGCCCCTGTTCGACGCGGAACAGCGTATACGGCGGCTTGATCAGGTCGCCGCGCTCGTCGAACGAGATCTTCCCGGTCACGCCGGTGACCGATACGCCGGGCAGGCTCGCGACGATCCTGCCGCGATCGAGCGAATCGGCCTTGCGTACCGCCGCGATCATCGCGAGCGCCGCGTCGTACGAGAACGGCGCATAGAGCTCGACATCCTGGTTGAAGCGTGCCTTGTAGCGCTGTGCGAACGCGACGGCGGACGGCAGCTTGTCGAGCGCCGGCCCCGGTTCGAGATCCTGCGTGCCTTCGCCCGAGGTGCCGGCGATCTTCAGGAATGCATTGCTTTTCAATGCGCCGGCGCCGAACAGCTGCGCGCGGATGCCGAGCGAGCGCATCTGCTTGACGAGCATCGCGCCCTGTTCGTCGAGGCCGCCGAAGAACAGCAGGTCGACGTTGTTGCTCTTCATCGTCGTCAGGATCGCGCGGAAATCGACGGCCTTGTCGTTCGTGTATTCGCGCGACACGATGCTGCCGTGCGCATCCTTCACGCCCTTCTCGAACGCATCGGCGAGACCCTGGCCGAACGCGGTGCGATCGTCGATGATGCCGATCCGTTTCGCCTTCAACTGCTCGACCGCGAAACGGCCGGCCACCACGCCGCCGACACCGTCGTGCCCCATCGTGCGGAACACGTTCCTGAAGCCTTGCATCGTCAGCTGCGGATTGGTCGAGCCGGGCGTGATCATCGCGACGTTCGCCTGCTTGTAGACGGCCGACGCGGGAATGCTGCAGCCCGAGTTGTAGTGACCGATCACGCCGACCACGCCGTCGTCGACGAGCTTCTGCGCGACCTGGATCGCGATGCGCGGATCGGCCTGGTCGTCCTGCACGTCGAGCACGAAGCGCACGGGCTTGCCGCCCACGGTCGGATGTTTCGCGTTTTCTTCGTCGAGCGCGAGTTGCGCGCCGTATTGCAGATCCTTGCCGACGCGCGCGACGGGCCCCGTCAGCGGGCCGGCGAAGCCGATCTTGACGGCCTGCGCATCCGCACCCTGCGCGGACGTGACGGCCGTGCCGATCGAGCAGACGGCCAGCCAAGCCAGCCAGTTACGACGATTCATGATGCCTCCTTGCGGTGATTGAAGTCGCGGGTTGCCGTCCTTGCGATCAGCCGCTTCGATCGCGACGCCTCGAAGCTGTATAGGGGACCGGGGGGCCGGCCATCCGGGGCCGCGTCAGAATCGCGCGGCCCGGTACGGTGCGAGGTCCAGCGGCGGTGCGCGCTGGGCGACGAGGTCGGCGACGATTTGCCCGGTGATGCCGGCGAGCGTCACGCCGAGATGCTGATGGCCGAATGCATGGATCACGCGCGCGCTGCGCCGCGCGCGGCCGATCACGGGCACGCCGTCCGGCAGCGTCGGCCGGAAGCCGAGCCAGCTGCGCGTCGGTGCGCCGAGCGACGGCACGGCTTCGCGCGCGGAACGCGTGAGCAGCGCGACGAGCGCCGGGTTCTTGTCCGCGCGAAACCCGCCCAGCTCGACGGTGCCGGCCGCGCGCAGCCCTTCGTCGAGCGGCGTCATGTAGAAGCCGCGCTCGGCCCAGCCGACCGGCCGCGAGACGATCGGCTCGTGCGCGCCGAATTGCACGTGATAGCCGCGCTCGGTATCGAGCGGCACGCGGTCGCCGCACGACGCCGCGAACGGCGCGGAACGCGCGCCCGCCGCGATCACGACATGGTCGAACGTCCGCGTCGCGCCGCCGGCCAGCAGCCGCACGCCGTCGCCCGCCGGCGCGACGTGCTCGACGTTCGTGCGCTCCAGCGTCACGCCGCCCGCCGCCAGATGCGCGAACAGCGCGCCAAGAAAGCCGTGCGGATCGGAGAAGTGCCAGCTTCCGACGAACAGCACGCCGCGCGTGAAGATCGGCGCGAGTGCGGGCTCGAGCCGGCGGATCGCGCTCGCGTCGAGCGTCTCGAACGGCACGCCGAGCCGGCGCCGCAGCGCGAGCGACGGCTGCGCGGCGTCGAACGACGCCTGCCGCGCATACAGGTACAGGCATTCGCGCGGCCGCACGAATGCGGCAAGCCTTGGCGCGTCGAGCAGCGGCGCATAGCCGTCGCGGGCGAGCGCGAGCAGCGCGGCCAGTGCGCCCGCGCTGCGCAGGTGGCGCGCCGGCAGCGACGCGATCAGGAAGCGGGCCAGCCACGGCGCGCCGTGCAGCAGGTACGGCCAGCGGATGCGCAGCGGGCTGTCGCGCCCGCACAGGTAGTGCGGGATCGCGCCGAACACCGACGGATTGTTCACCGGCACGCAGCCGTACGGCGCGAACGTCGCGGCATTGCCGAACGACGCGCCCTGGCCGATGCCGGCCGGGTCGAACAGCGTCACGCGATGCCCGTCGCGCTGCAGCCATGCCGCCGCACCGAGCCCGATGAAGCCTGCACCCACGATGGCGACATTCGCCATGACCGCCCTCCTTCAGGACCCAAAAAGCATACAAAGATGGAATCTAGAATCACACATTGCATTTTTGTGTGCAATCAAAATTGCATTGTGTGGGACCGGTGTTTACCCGATCCGATTCGCGCGTAAATGTCTGATTTTTATGATGCTGTTTGACGTCCCGGGGGTGTCGGATACAATCGCTGCAGGCAAACGCATCAGACAAACGCTTTTTGTGTGGTCACGGGCGACAAATGGCATCAGACAAACATTCCGACACGCGCGGCAACGGCACGCCGGTGAAGCGGCCGACCTACGTCGAGGTATCGAGCTCGATCGAGGAGGAAATCCGCAGCGGCATGTATCCGCCGGGCAGCCGCCTGCCGCCGCAGCGCCAGCTCGCGACCGAGCTCGGCATCAACGTGTCGACCGTGTCCCGGGCGTACAAGGAATTGCAGCTGCGCGGCCTCGTGATCGGCAGCAAACGGCGCGGCTCGCTCGTCACCGGCGGCGCGATGCCGAGCATCGAGCCGGCCCGCGCGTCGCTCGCGGCGGGCAACGGTGTGATCGACCTGACGGTGAACCGCCCGGCCACCGGCGAGTTTCTCGCGAGCCTCGCGCAGACGTTCGGCACGCTGCCGAATGACCCGCGTTTCGCCGCCCTCCAGGAATACCAGCCGCCGCAGGGCCCCGACTGGGCGCGCGCCGCCGGCGCGCAGTGGCTCGCCGCGCCGGGCTTCGTGCCGTCGCGCGACCAGGTGGTCGTCACGAGCGGCGCGCAGCACGGGCTGTACGCGGTGCTGAACAGCCTGATCGGCACCGACGGCGTGATCGTGGCCGACCGTCTCACGTATTACGGGCTCAAGGCGCTCGCACCGGTGTTCCAGTTCGAGATCGTCAGCGCGCCGGCCGACGACGACGGCCTGCTGCCCGACGAGATCGAGCGGATCTGCCAGCGCATGCCGGTCAAGGCGATCTTCGTCGTGCCGAACCTGCAGAACCCGACCGTCACGACGATGAGCCTCGCGCGCCGGATGGCGCTCGTCGACATCGCGCGCCGCCATCACGTGACGATCATCGAGGACGACGTGTACGGCCCGCTCGTGCGCGACCGGCTGCCGGCGATCGCGGGGCTGTGCCCCGAGCTGACGTTTCATATCGGCGCGACGTCGAAGATCCTCGCGCCGGGGCTGCGCCTCGGCTACCTGAGCTGCCCGCGCGACAGCGTCGCACTGTGCGCGGAGGCGGTGCGCACGACCGCATGGATGCCGGCCCCCACGTCGATGCTGATCGCGACCATGTGGATCGAGGACGGCACCGCCGAGCGGATCATGGGCGCGCAACTCGCGGAGATCCGCGCGCGCGTCGATCTCGCGCGGGAGCTGCTGCCGGCCGGGCAGCTGAAATCCGACCCGGCGTGCATGTTCGTGTGGCTGCGCCTGCCGCCGCCGTGGCGCGCCGACGACTTCGCCGCGAACGCGAAGGCGCGCGGCGTGATCGTGATGCCGTCGTCGACGTTCGCGGTCGATCGCGCGGAGATCGAGCACGGCGTGCGCATCAACCTCGCGTGTCCGGCTTCGCGCGACGAACTCGTCAACGGGCTGCGGATTCTCGCCGGCACGCTGAAGGACCGGCCGCGCGCGCTGTTCGGTTCGATTTGAGGGGGACGACGTATGGAATTCGGCGCTGGAGCACGACTAATTGCACGTGATCGAAGGGCCGCATACGGCATTCCATTACACACAAGTCTGCTGCTCAAGCTCGCGCGCGTATGTGATGCCGGCAGCAAAATCCACCACTCGCTGCATGCCTAGCCAGATGGTTTTGACGCCAGGCTCGCCGTCGCCTTTGCGGGCGAGGAAGCCGCCGAGCCTGGCGACGAGCCGTACCACTTCGTTTAGCCGCGGCGGTTTGTCGGGTGGGGCCTTCTTGTTGAGGATGAAGGCGGCCCTCCATTCATCGGGCTCGAATAGCAGTCCGGCATCGAGGTCCGGGCACGTTCGACCTAACCGCATGAGACGAGCAATGCGCCACGCCACCACCATGAACACCACCAGCGCCCGCTCGATGCGCTCGATCGTGCTCAGTTGTAGCGCCTCGACTCGGCAACCGTTCTTCAGCACATGAAAGAAGGTTTCCACCTCCCAGCGGGCGCGGTACCAATCGATCAGCCGTGCAGCCTCGGTCATATCCGGCACGTCGCGATTGGTCAGCAAGCGCCATTCGATCGGCGTCACCCCGGCGGGCGCGTCAATCTCGCGCGCAACAAGGCAATTGATCGACACCACACCGCCCTGGCCATCGGGCACGTCGATCCGACGACTCCAGATTTGCTGCTGAACCTCCCGCGTCTTCTGTCGCTGGCGACCATGCAAGGTGAAGCGGATTTCACCGAGCGGCTCAGCTTGCGTGGCGTGATCCCAGAGCCTTTGACCCTCGGGCAACACGCGATTGTGCTGGGCGCGAATCAGCCAGTCGGCCGGGTAACCCAAATCGCGCGCTTTGGCCATCAGCTCGACAATGTCCGACTCCCGGTCCGCGACATACACCAACCGTGTGCCGGGCAGATCCACCGCCTGCTCGGCCACCCGTTCGTATCCCTCGATCCAGCGCGTGCTTTCCTTGATACCGCCCCGCTTGCCTCGGGCGTCCTTGCGCTCACGCGACCACATCCAGGCATTGAGCACGCCCAACGGTTCACGCTGTGGCGTGACCGCGTAGGTCGCATGAACGTACATGCCGCGCTGGGCTTCATACGACAACGGCCCCAGTCCAGCGATCTCCTGCCCGTTAAAGTTCAGCTCGGTCGTGTCATCCAGGCACAGCACCACCTCGCATGCCCGCATCCGCTCGGTCGCGCTCTGCCAGTGCGGCTCCATGACGTCGGTCCATTCCAGCTTGTCCTGCGCGAAGAACCGATAAGCCGCCGCCGTCTCAGCCCAGCCGCCGCACGCCAGCGGAATGCTCGCCGTCGGATTGCCCGACAGTTGCTCGGCCAGCAGGATCGCCCGCCGGTTCAGCCGCTTGTCGCCCAGATCGATGCCCTTGAATTCCATTGCTGCCCAGCTCTCCGTTGCTCGTGCCATTCGCGTGCCGCGCAAAAAGCAAGAGTAAACGGCAAGCCGCGACAGTTTACAAGCCGCTCACGCCGACTTGTGTGTAATGGAATGGATCATAGTACCGATGCCGGTTATAAGCAAACCCGGTCTCTTCATCGAACTACTGCCCCTGAAACCATAGAGAATTTCTGGAAGTAATTCCCGTGGCCCTTGCACTTGAAACTAGAGTCTAAGCAGACGCCCTGTGCTTGTGCCTTTATACAGGCGTCACTCGACTTCAATGAATCTATAACATGCCACACCACATCAGAATCGTCAAACACCAATTTATATTCGCGACTCATGATCCACGAGTCAGCTCCGGAATATAAATATCATTTCGCTCCAATATACACATTACCTCATCCAAAAACCTCAATGGAAGATCTGTCTTTTCCCCATAAAGATCGATAATTCCGACCTCCACTACACTATCAACCAAATTTGAAAATTCAATCAAATCCTCGCTAGACAGCATGCCTTTAATGCCATCCGGTATTGGATCCCCTCGCCCGTTTAGATCAAGCAATGCGCCTTGCGAATCCCATTCCGCCAAACTTCGACTGGAAGCCATCGAATCCAGATGATCCAACAAGGCGTCAATAGCAGGATGAGAAATCCCCTTAGATTCGCAATACCGTCTCAAGCACAAAGATGCATAGAGCTGTTTATCTTCTGAAGAACAACTCGCCAATTTTTTAAGCAGATCGGTTCTATTCATGATGACCACATCGCTGAATCAAATTCATATTAAATTTCTTGAGCAATGGATTACATACGGAGCACGGCGTCTTGTCCGTTCCATGAACTCCACTTGTACTATTTTTACCACGCACGTTGGCAACAGATATCGTTGCACCATCCAAATCGACTCCCTTGTTTCTTGCTCTAGCTATCGCATTCACCTCGGCACATTGAGCATCGAACTCATTCGGCTGAATATCCTTCAAAGCACCCTGGACCTCCGGATTGGTAACGCCCCCCTGGTTTCGCCCGATCACGACGCGCCCATCCTTGGAAACAATCACAGCAACGGTATTCGGTCGCTGCGATGCCTGCAAACTTTGCGCTTTATCTGCAAGCCTGCCTGCGGGCGTACCACTCAAGCCGAGAGGATCAACCCACTGTACTGGATTTGGTGCGTATCGATAGACATTGATCCCGCCGGCCAATCCGATCGGATCTTTCGACACGAAGCGTCCTGATTGCGGATCATAGTACCGATGCCGGTTGTAATGCAGCACCGTCTCGTCATCATGGTACTGCCCCGGGAACCGGATCGGGTTCCCCGCTTCATGGCGTTCCGGCTGCGGCTGCCAGACGGTCTTCTCCCCACCCCACGCCCGGTACCGGCCTAGCCACACCACTTTCCCCGACTCGTCCAGCAGTTCCTGCGGCGTCCCCAGATGATCGTTCTGGTAAAACAGCGTCGCACGCCGCGTCTTCGCCGGCACCTGCACGAACCGGCCATCCGTCCCCGTCGCAATGAACGCCGCCTCCACCAGCGTCTCGTCCAGCCGCGCCAGCGGCACGAACGTGCCGGGTTCGTGCAGATAGAGCGACGCGCCTTGCCACTGATGCCGCTCGCTCAGCGTATGCATCCGCTGCGCCACCGGCAGCGCGTCCGCGTCGTCCGGATCCTCGCGCACGATCTGCACCGGGCGGAAGGTCAACGGCTCACGTTCGCCCGGCTGCCGCGGCGGCAGGTGGAAACGCTCCTCCATCAGCAGCACGTCGCCGTCCCACGTGAACACCGTCCGGTCGAGGCTGCCGTCCGGTCGTCCCGCCTCCTTCAGTGTGCGCCGCCCGAACGAGCCGTACTCGAATGACCTTATCTCACCGAGGTGGTCGCTCTGATTGAACACCGTATAGTGCAGCTGCAATTGAACAAAGGGAGCCTGACTATTACTGTCGAGTAGAAATATATAGAATCGAGCCTACATCTCTATATTTTTAATTCACATATCAAGGTAATCGCAACCCGCCTCCCTTATATCTGGGTCGATATTGTTGGCAGCCTTTCGTGCTATTTTTTTCATTAAGTCGCGATCTACTTGACGACAAACTTCCAGTAGACATCTATATTCCTCGTACCCCCCACTCCTCAAAATCTCCTCGACCTGATTCTCAATATGAGCCATAACCCAATCGCGCGGAAGATCGTTTATTATATTTCGATAATCCTCCGTAAATCCATTTACAAAACTAGCAATGCGCATCAATTGAGGAAAGAAATATGTCCTCTCGCAATTCGGAAGCAGCCTGATCAGTTCCAAAGCCCCCGACCTGAACCTTGACTCATTAATCGAGATGGCATTAAAAATTAGCTCCCTCTCGGAAATCAATAAACGCACCAACTCATTCGGTGATTCGATCTTGCCCTGACATCTCCGCTCCAAGTCTTCCCAAGCCTCTAAATTGAAATTTTTCATCTCACTTCTTACCTGCCCGTATCCACGGTAGTGATTTAAATTTTTCAATGAAAGTTGTGCCCTTCATTTTTTTCTTTGGACAAATGGTGTGGTGTGTTTCTGCGTGCTTCCCGCCAACCTCCTTACCGTCTGCTACCACGTCAATTCCATCTGGAAGTTCCGTTCCAGTCGGGATCTTGTAGTACACCCCAGAAACAGGGGCCATATTGGGATCGCCAAACGTCGATGCGCCGTCCTTGATTGTTGGGCCGACCATTCCTTCCGCGTTCGCGGTTAAGTCTCCCGATTCTCCAAGTGGCCTGTTCACTCCGGCGATACGTGGATCTCGCGGACCACTTGCGTTTCCGAACGCATACAGGTCACACGTTGTCTTGGCCAGTCCCAGCGGGTCGATCCACTGAATCGGACTAAGCGCGTACTGATAAACGTTGATGCCGCCAGCGAACCCGATCGGGTCCTTGCTAACGAAGCGGCCCGACGTCGGATCGTAGTACCGATGCCGGTTGTAATGCAGCCCCGTCTCGTCATCATGGTACTGCCCCTGGAACCGGACCGGGTTCCCCGCTTCATGGCGTTCCGGCTGCGGCTGCCAAACGGTTTTCTCCGCCCCCCACGCCCGGTACCGGCCCAGCCACACCACGTTCCCCGACTCGTCCAGCAGCTCCTGCGGCGTCCCCAGATGATCGTTCTGATAAAACAGCGTCGCATGCCGCGTCTTCGCCGGCACCTGCACGAACCGGCCATCCGTCCCCGTCGCAATGAACGCCGCCTCCACCAGCGTCTCGTCCAGCCGCGCCAGCGGCACGAACGTGCCGGGTTCGTGCAGATAGAGCGACGCGCCTTGCCACTGATGCCGCTCGCTCAGCGTATGCATCCGCTGCGCCACCGGCAGCGCGTCCGCGTCGTCCGGATCCTCGCGCACGATCTGCACCGGGCGGAAGGTCAACGGCTCACGTTCGCCCGGCTGCCGCGGCGGCAGGTGGAAACGCTCCTCCATCAGCAGCACGTCGCCGGTCCACGTGAACACCGTCCGGTCGAGGCTGCCGTCCGGCCGTCCCGTCTCCTTCAGCGTGCGCCGCCCGAACGCGTCGTATTCGAAGCGCACCTGCAAGGCCGGCCGCACCGTGCCCGGGATGAACGCGGTGCCGTCCTGCGTCCGCTCGAGCCGGTCGATCTCGTTCGCCGCCGGCGGTTTCGCGTAGCGATCGGCCCGCTTCAGCCGGTTCGCCGCATCGTAGGCGTACAGCCACGTCACGCCGCCCGGCTCGGTTTTGCGGATCAGGTTGCCGTGCGCATCATGGTCGTAGCGGGTACGGTTCAGCGCCTTCAGCACGTTGCCCACGCACTTCGGCAGCGCACGTTCCCACTCGATCAGCTTCCAGTATTCCGCCGCCTCCTGTTTGCGTCGCTCGAAGTGGGCCCGCGGTTCTTCCTGGCCCGGATGCGCGCGCCGCCATTCCGCATCTCGCCCGGCGGCCCGGCCGTGCCGCGCCGTCATCTCGTCCAGCGTTTCCTCGGTCGGGCGCGGCGTCAGCTGCTCCGAGTCCACCGGATTGCCCGCCGGATCGAACGCAAAGACTTCCTTCAGATCCGGCGTCACCGCCTTCAGCAGCCGTCCGACCGGGTCGTACGTGTAGTCCGTCGCCCCCCGCGTGCGATCCTCGATGCGCGTCAGGTGGCCCGCCGCGTCGTATCGGTACTGCCGTGCGGCGATCCAGTCCGTCGGCAGCGCGCGCGCATCGCGGCGCACGATCATCCGCTGCAGCCGCCCGGCCGGGTCGTATTCGCGCTTCTGCTCGAAACTGCGGTGACGGCGGGTGATCTCGCGATGCAGCTTGTCGCGCTCGAAGTCGACCAGCGGCTGGCCGTCCAGCAGCACCCCGTGCACGTGGCCCGAGCCGTAGCGCAGCCAGTCGATCGTGCGCGTATTCGGCAACTGCGTGCGGATCCGGTTGCCGAGCGCGTCGTATTCGTGCCGCGTCACCGCCGTGTAGGCGACGCCCGTGTCCGGGCAGTGGGTCTGCTCTTCGGCGATCAGGTTGTCGGCATCGTCGTAATGGAGCCGGACCTTGCTGCCATGGCCCTGCGCGGTCGTCAGCCGGCCTCGCGCGTCGTAATAGAAGTGCTCGGCAACCCGGCCGCGGCCATCCGGTCCTTCGATCTCGCGCCGCGTGAGCCGCCCGAGCGGGTCGCGCGTGTAGGTCGTGTTGACGTCGTCTTGCTGCGAGCCGGCCAGCCGCCCCGCCTCATCCCACCGGTAGCGGGTCGTGCTGCCGTCGAAATCCGTCTGTTCGATCAGCTGCCCCAGCGGGTCGTAGCGGAACCGGGTCTGCTCCTGGTTCTCGTTGGTCAGCGCGGTCAGCCGCCACTGCCGGTCGTACGCATACGTCAGCTGCCGTCCCGCCGCATCCTGGCGCCACGTCGGCTGCCGACGCGCGTTGAACGCGTATTCCGTCACCTGGTCCGCGCCGTCCCGGTAGGTGCGCAGGTTGCCTGCGCCGTCCCACGTGAAGCGCTCCTCGACGTCGTCCGGATGCGTGACGCTGATGACTTGCCCCCGCGCGTCGCAGCGGTAGCGCGTCGCGTGGCCTTCGGCATCGGTGACGCGTGACAGGTGGCCGCGCTCGTCGTAGCCGTAGCGCGTCGCGTGGCCGGAACAGTCGGTCGACTCGACGAGCCGCCCCGCGTTGTCGTGGCGGAAGCGCCTCACGCCGCCTGTCGGGTCGGTCAGCGACAGCAGGCGGCCGTTGCCGCTCCAGGTGTAGCGCGTGGTCCGGCCGGTAGCGTCCGTCGCCGACATCGGCCGGCCGAGCGAGTCGTAGTCGGTCTGCGTGACACGACCATCCGGCGCCGTGACCTGGATCGGCAAGCCGTCCGCGTTGTATTCGGTGCGCGTCGTGTTGCCGAGCGCGTCCGTTTCGGCGATAAGGCGCCCCTGCGCGTCGTAGTCGAAGCGCTGCGTGTGGCCCAGGGCGTTTTGGGTGCCGACGAGACGGTGGTGTGCGTCCCATTCGAATCCGTCCGTCGAACCATCCGCGTATTCGACCAGCACGATCCGGTTGTGATAGTCGTAGCGGTGAATCGTCGCGTGGCCGTCGGCATCGGTGACCTTCGTGTACCAGTGCTCGCGGTGGTACTCGAAATGCGTCTCGTCCTGCATGTGCGGCCCGTCGTCGCCGAGCCAGGTGCGCACGCACTGCGCGTCGGCCGGCGCGGGCAGGCCGGCGCGCTGGCCCGGCCAGTCCCATTCCAGATTGGCAGCGTTGCCGTTGAAGTCCGTGTAGCGCGTGAGCAGGTGCTGCTGGTACGCATACGTGCGCCGGAATCCCAGCATGTCGACGTGGCTGGTCAGGTCGCCTGCCGCGTCGTAGGTGTAGCGGGCGAGCGCTTCCCGGGCGAGGCCCGGCACGCCCGTGCGGTAGATCGCCACGACTCGTCCGTCGACGTAGTCGAGGCGGATCGTGTTCTCCGCACCGTCGCTGAGCGTGGCAAGTTCGCCGGCTTCGTTGTACGAGAAGGTCAGGCCGAGGCCGTCGCGGCCCTGGCGGGAGACGAGGCGATAGCGCGCATGCGTCACCGTGCCGTGCCGTTCGTAATCCTCCCGACTGCCGTCGGGATAGGTCAGCTGAATGTGCCGGCTGTCCGGACGCGTGACGGTGAACTGCTCGGTCGGCACCTCGACTGATTCGCCCACGCTCACCGGCGGCAGCGGCACCGCGCGGTTGTCGGGATCGAAGAACGTCAGGAGGCCGTCCCGTTCTTCGAGCGACAGGTGATACGGGCTGCTCCAGCGTGCGCCGAGCGGACTCGCGTCGTACGCCGCGAGGCTCGACCGGTAGCGCCGTGTCCACACGATCGGCACGATTCCGTCGAGCACGAAGTCCGTCTGCTCGAGGTTCTCGTCGCCCATCGCGTAGTTGACCGGCTTCGCGCTCGCGGTGGGCGGGCACCCGCAGCCGTCCTTCGCCGGCAGCGGGCTCGGCTGCGCGCCTTTCTGCGTCGAATCGCGATGCGCGCCGCGCTTCTGGTGCGGCGCCCGCATCGTGCCCGGCGTGGCCTGCGCGACATGCGACGGCACCCTGCGCGCGCGCCGCGCCTTGATCTCCGCGGTGATCTGCGCGGCCATGAACAGCAGGCTGCCGGCCTGCGCCACGTCGCCGAACGCCGCGTCGAGCATCGGCCCCGTGTTGCGGTCGAATTCGTCGAGCCACGCGACGATCGCGTCGCGCTGACCGGACAGCTTGAGCAACTGATCGATCCCGTGCAGCGCGATGGTCTCGGTCGACGGCACCCAGGACAGGAATCCGCTGTTCTTCTGGATGCGCCCCATCTGCTCCGCGGCCGAGACCGGATTGATCACGAAGCGCCGCACCGTCCGCGACGCGTCGCGCACGCCCTTGACGATGTCGTTCTTCCATCGCTTCAGGTGCGCATCCAGATCGGCCATGAATGCGATCACGTCGCCGCCGGCCGTGGCCCAGAACAGCTCGACCAGCGCCGCCGCGCCCGCGCCCTTCGCGAACGCGAGCAACACCTCCTTGACGACCGCGCGGGCGGGTCGGGTCGCATTGCCCGCCGCGGGCACGACCCCGATCGCGTCGATCGCGAGGATGCTCCAGCTGAGGACCTTCTTCGCGCCGCCGGGCTCGCTGCAGATCCGGTAGATGTCGACGCCGACGTCGTAGAGCGACATCGCGTTGCCGACGACCGGCAGCAGGTACAGGCACTGGACGAAGATCTCGAGGCCGTGGTTCGTCACCGATTCGGCGCGGGCGGCGGCCACCTTCGGCGAGGTCGCGGGCGCGGGAACCGGGCTGACGATCACGCGCCGGGCTTCGGCGTTCTGCTGGAGGGCTTGGGGAATCGGGCGCTGCGGGGGGCGAAGGGCTTCGGGGCCGGCCATGGGTTGTCCTGTTCTCTCAGCATTCGATTTTTTGCGGAAGCTGAAGGGATAACGGATGGCTGAACGCACGTCCAGCAAACGGCAACGGTCCGCAACAATGTTCGTGAACGAACTTGCGTGGGACCGTGAAAACCTGCGGTGTTTATTTCGTACAAGCGCTTTTTTTAGTTTGCGTACTGAAGCACGTACGAATAGCGGCTACCGTTGTCTGCTCGAAAGGACCTATGGCTTCGATGAGCAAAGGATCTCAAGGTGCTTGAAGCCATGAAAATTCGAGAAAAGCGGCGCTGCCGCCGTATTGGTGTCCGTACGCAGCCACAACGCAACGTTCGCCCAAGCACTTCACCCTGACTCCCAATACCGGCCCGCATCGGTTCGCGACCGCTCCCTGCCGACGACGCACTCCGCACTGCATGATCCGTCCGTCCCACCGGATAAACTGTCGGCCGATCCCCCCAGCGATTGCGGCGCGCCTGCCCCCACCGTCGCAAAAATGACAACCAACGGAGAGCAAATGCTCAAACGCGCGATCTTTTCGCTCCTGCTGCTGACGATCTGCGTGATCGGACGTCACGCGGCTGCCCAGTCCACGCTCGAGCTCACGACGGACGGCAAGACCCGCACGCTCACCTCGCAGGCGTTGCTGGCGCGCCCGGATGCGGCGGAGATCCATGTCCCGCACGATGTCGCCTACGGCAGGCCGATGACGTTCCGCGCGGTGCCGTTCGCCAGCCTGCTCGACGGCGCGGCCCTGCCTGCGGACAGCGTGCTCGAGACGCGCGCGGCCGACGGCTTCGCCGCGCAACTGCCGATGGACCTCGCGCGCAATCGCGACGCCGCGCGCGCCGTTGCATGGCTCGCGGTGGAGGACCCCGCGCACCCGTGGCCGAAGCTGCCGCGCAAGCCGGTCAGCGCCGGGCCGTTCTACCTGATCTGGGTCGGCAAGGAAGCGTCGTCCGTCCGCAACGAGCAGTGGCCTTTCCAGATCGTGCGTCTCGCGATGCAACAGTCGCCCGTCGCGCGCTGGCCGGCCCTCGCCGTCGATCCGGCGCTGCCGGCAACCGATCCGGCCCGCGCGGGGCAGCATCTGTTCGTCACGCAATGCCTCGCCTGCCACCGGCTCGACGGCGCGGGCAGCGCGGACACCGGCCCCGACCTGAACACGCCGATGAACCCGGTCGACTACTTCCAGCCGGCCGCGCTGCGCCGCTACATTCGCAATCCGGCATCGGTTCGGAACTGGCCCGGGCGTGCCATGCCGCCGTTCTCGCCGGATCAGCTGAGCGATCAGGAGATCGATCGGATCATTGCGTATCTCGGGTATATGGCACGACGCAAGGCGGGAAGGTAGGACGCACGGGCGCCATTCGCCTATGCAAGTCGAATGGCCGCTTGTCGGGTAGAAAAGGCATCTACCCGGCCAAGCCTATCCGGCCGAGCCGACCCGCCCCGCCGCCCCCGTCCACCGCAAATAATCCCCGCGCGTCCAGTCGAGCGACACGCCGACGCGCTTCGTGCCGGGCCGGATCTTCGGCTTGTACACCGACAGCGTCAGCGACTCCAGCGCCGGCCATTCGCGGAACGACAGCACCGCGATGTCGGCGACGAGCGTCTCCAGCAGCCGCGTATGCGGCTTGTGCGACAGGAACGCGGCAAGTCGCGCGCAATAACCGTCGTAATCGATCCACTCGCCCTGCTCGCTCGGCTCGCAGCGGTAGCCGAGCCGCGCATCGATCACGATCGGCTGCGGCGCTTCATGCTCGTGCGCATGAATGCCGATCCGCGCGGGCACCTTCAGTTCGTCGACGAACACGCTCCAGCCGCGCCCGCGCAGGCGCGGCGCGTCGATCGCCACGAACGGTTCGTCGAACGGCTTCATGATGCGAGCGGCGCGGCCGCGTCGAGCATGATGCGCACGAAATAGTCGGCGAAGCTGCGGCGCAGCACGATCTCGAACGCATCGTCACCGGTCGGAACCAGCACGATCGACGTCTTGAAGTAGTGCGACTGCGCGCACTGGCCCGGCTTGAACACGCGCGGATGGAGATCGAGCGGGCAGCCGCGTGCGAGCACGTCGCGCACACGTTCGCCGCTGATCTCGACGACGGTATAACCGCTGCCGACGTCGACGGCCGCCGCATACGAACCCTGCACGGCCTCCGCGAGCTGCGCCTCCAGCACGCCGGCCTGCACGGGCCCGTGCGAGCGCACGAGCCACTCGTCGGGGCCGAGCCACAGCACGTCGTACTCGGCGCCGCGGGCCACCGTGTTCGGCGCCGCCGGCGGCCGGCAGCCGACCACGCGCTCGAACGCGGCGACGAACGCCGGATCGCCCAACTCGCCGCGCACGTTCACGAGATCGAGGAACGGCCGCTCGCGCAGCGTGAATTTCTTCGAAGCGCGCGCCTGGTGCGGCTTCAGCACGTCGGCCGCGCCGACGAACGGCGACTCGAGCGTCACGCCGCCCGCGCCCGCCACCTGCGTCTGGTTTCTGGTTTCATTCCACATGCTGGCGCACCCCTTCGGTATCGTAGAAAACCGGGCTCGAGATCTTCGCGGTGATGCGCTTGCCGTTGGCCAGCGGAATCA
This sequence comes from Burkholderia cepacia, assembly GCF_001718835.1. Classification (NCBI taxonomy): domain Bacteria; kingdom Pseudomonadati; phylum Pseudomonadota; class Betaproteobacteria; order Burkholderiales; family Burkholderiaceae; genus Burkholderia; species Burkholderia cepacia. The sequence goes on from NZ_CP013444.1 coordinate 2,878,629, forward strand.
CGACGCTCTCGCCCATCTTGTTCAGGCCGCCCTTCACCACCGCGAGCGCGATCGAGCGCTTCAGGATCGGGCTGTAGTAGCTCGACGTCACGTGGCCGATCATCGGCGTCGGATCGACCGCCGACACCTGCGTGTCCTTCGCGACGATCTGCGCGCCTTCCGGCAGCACGAACTGCTCGTCTTCGGTCAGCAGGCCGACGAACTGCTTGCGGCCTTCCTTCGCGGTGTCCGAGCGCGCGAGCGAACGCTTGCCGAGGAAGTCCTTCGACTTCGCGACGAGCCCGCCCATCCCGAGGTCGTACGGCGTGACCGACCCGTCGGTGTCCTGGCCGACGATGATGTAGCCCTTCTCCGCACGCAGCACGTGCATCGTTTCGGTGCCGTACGGCGTGATGTCGAACTCCGCACCGGCCGCCATCAGCGCTTCCCATACCGCGCGGCCCGCGTTGGCCGGCACGTTCACTTCATAGGCGAGTTCGCCGGAGAAGCTGATCCGCATCACGCGCGCCTTCGCGCCCGCGACGGTGCCGTTCCGGTAGCTCATGAACGGGAACGCTTCGTTGCCGAAGTCGATGTCCTGGCACACCTTCTGCACGACCTTGCGGCTCTTCGGGCCGACCACCGCGAACGTCGCCCAGTGATCGGTGACCGACGACAGCCGCACCTTCATGTCGGGCCATTCGGTCTGCAGCCAGCGTTCGAGCCACGTGAGCACGCGCGCCGCGCCGCCCGTCGTGGTCGTCATCATGAAATGCTGGTCGGCGAGGCGCACCGTCACGCCGTCGTCGAACACCATCCCGTTCTCGTCGAGCATCAGCCCGTAGCGGCACTTGCCCACTTCGAGCTTGTTCCACGGGTTCGTGTACATCCAGTTCAGCAGCTTCACCGCGTCCGGCCCCTGGATGTCGATCTTGCCGAGCGTCGATGCGTCGAGGATGCCGACGCTGTTGCGCACCGCGAGGCATTCGCGCTTCACGGCCGCGTGGAGATCCTCGCCGTTCTTCGGGAAGTACCACGGCCGCTTCCAGTTGCCGACGTCCTCGAACAGCGCGCCGTGCTCCACGTGCCACTCGTGCACGCAGGTCTTGCGGATCGGGTCGAGGAAATCGCCGAGCTCGCGGCCCGCGAACGTACCGAACGACACGGGCGTGTAGTTCGGGCGGAACGTGGTCGTGCCCGTTTCCGGAATCGACTTGCCGAGCGCCCCCGCGAGGATCGCCATCCCGTTGATGTTGCCGAGCTTGCCCTGGTCGGTGCCGAAGCCCATCGCCGTATAGCGCTTCACGTGCTCGACCGATTCGAAGCCTTCGCGCGCGGCAAGCAGGATGTCGGCGGCCGACACGTCGTTCTGGAAATCGACGAACTGCTTCGGCCCGCGCGCCGCGGCCTCGCGGCTGCCGACGAGCCACAGCGGCTGCAGTGCACCTTCGACGGTTTCCGCGACCTGCGGCGCGACCGGGCGCTGCGCGGCCGTGAAGCCCGCGGCCTTCGCCGCTTCCACGCCCGCATCGACCGCGAGCCGCAGCGCGCGCGCCAGGCCGAATTCGCCGGCCGCCGCGCCGATGCTCGCTTCCGCCTGCACGGGCTTGCCCGGCAGGAAGCACGCCTTCTCGTCGCTCCAGCACGCCTTGCCGCCCGACTGCGCGAACAGGTGCAGCACGGGGCTGAAGCCGCCCGACATCGCGACGAGGTCGCACGGCAGCGTCTGCAGCTTGCCGCCCACCTGGCCGTTCGTGCTGGACGCGACGTCGACCGACGATACGCGCCACTTGCCCGATGCGGCCGTCACGACGGCGCCGCTCAACACCGTCACGCCCTGCCGCTTCGCCGCGGCCGGCAGCGCGCCGTTCGACGACGGACGCGAATCGACGACCGTCACCTTCGCGCCGCACGCCTTCAGGTCGAGCGCGGTCTGGTACGCACGATCGTTGTTCGTGAACACGACCGCGTTGCGGCCCGGCAGCACGCCGAAGCGATGCACGTAGGTGGACACCGCGCCGGCGAGCATCACGCCCGGCAGGTCGTTGTTGCCGAACACGATCGGACGCTCGTGCGCGCCGGTCGCGAGGATCACGCGCTTCGCGCGAACTTTCCACAGCAGCTCGCGCGTGCCCTTGCGCATCGACACGGGCAGGTGATCGGTCAGGCGCTGCGTGACCGTCACGAGGTTGTGGTCCTGGTAACCGAACGCGGTGCTGCGCGACAGGATCGTCACGTCGGGCAGCTTGCGCAGCTCGGCCTCGATCTTCTCGACCCACTGCAACGCGGGCTTCGCGTCGATTTCCGCCCGGCACGACAGCAGGCTGCCGCCGAGCTCGCGCTGGTCGTCGACGAGGATCACGCGCGCGCCGGCCGTGGCCGCCGCATGCGCGGCCGCGAGCCCCGACGGGCCGCCGCCGACGACGAGCACGTCGCAATGCGCATAGCACTTGTCGTAGCGATCGGCGTCGAGCGCTTCCGGCGCCTTGCCGAGGCCGGCCGCTTCGCGGATCTTCTCCTCGTACTTCGGCCACATCTTGCGCGGCCACATGAAGGTCTTGTAGTAGAAGCCGGCCGGCAGGAAGCGCGACAGCTTCTGGTTGATCGCGTACTTGTCGTTCTCGAGCGTCGGCTCGGCGTTCACGCTCGATGCGACGAGCCCCTGGTACAGCTCGATCTCGGTCGCGCGCGCGTTCGGCACCGTGTACGGGCCGGACTCGAGCTGCACGACGGCATTCGGTTCCGCGACGTCCGCCGTCACGATCCCGCGCGGGCGGTGGTACTTGAAGCTGCGCGCGACGAAGTGCACGCCGTTCGCGAGCAGCGCGGACGCGAGCGTGTCGCCCTGGAAGCCCTGATACGTGCGGCCGTTGAACGTGAACGTCAACGGAATCGCGCGATTGATGCGGCCACCGGTGCCGAGGCGGTCTTTCTGGCTCATTTGCTCGTGCCCTCTTCGTGTGCGTTGCCGGCAGCGTCGCCACCGAACTTTTCGTAGCCCTTGATATCGTAGGTCACCGTGTCGCGCGTGGCCTTGAACCAGCGGCGGCAGCCCTGTGCATGCAGCCATTGCTCCTTGTGCAGCCCGCGCTTGTTCTCGCGCATGAACACGTATTCGCCCCATTCGCGGTCGGTCATGTTCTCGTTGTTCACGGGGCGCACGATGTCGGCTTCACCGCCGCACGAGAACTCGGATTCGGCGCGCGGCCCGCACCACGGACATTCGATCAGCAACATGTTTTCTTCTCCTCGTTCAGTGCGCGACGGCGGCGGCGCCGTGCTCGTCGATCAGGTGGCCCGTGTAGAAGCGGTCGAGCGCGAACGGCGCGTTCAGCGGATGCGGTTCGTCGCGCGCGATCGTGTGCGCGAACACCCAGCCCGAGCCGGGCGTCGCCTTGAAGCCGCCGGTACCCCAGCCGCAGTTGAAGTAGAGGCCCTTCACATCGGTCTTGGTGATGATCGGGCACGCGTCCGGCGACACGTCGACGATCCCGCCCCACTGGCGGTTCATCCGCACGCGCGAGAACACCGGGAACATCTCGACGATCGCCTGCAGCGTGCTTTCGATGATGTGGAAGCTGCCGCGCTGGCCGAAGCCCGTGTACTGGTCGATACCCGCGCCGATCACGAGGTCGCCCTTGTCGGACTGGCTGATGTACGCGTGCACCGCGTTCGACATGATCACCGAGTTGACGACCGGCTTGATCGGCTCGGACACCAGCGCCTGCAGCGGGTGGCTTTCGATCGGCAGGCGCACGCCGGCCATGTCGGCGAGCGTCGTCGTGTTGCCGGCCGCGACCACCGCGACCTTCTTCGCCTTGATGAAGCCCTTCACCGTATCGACGCCGACCACCGCGCCGCCTTCGCGGCGAATGCCCGTCACCTGGCAGTTCTGGATGATGTCGACACCTGCGCGGTCCGCGCCGCGCGCGAAGCCCCAGGCCACCGCGTCGTGACGCGCGACACCGGCGCGGCGCTGGATCGATGCGCCGAGCACCGGGTAGCGGCTGTTCAGGTTGATCGTCGGCTCGATTTCCTTGATCTGCGCGGGCGTCAGGAATTCGGCGTCGACACCGTTCAGGCGGTTCGCGTTCACGCGGCGCTCGGTGTCACGCACGTCCTGCAGCGTGTGGGCCAGGTTCATCACGCCGCGCTGGCTGAACATCACGTTGTAGTTCAGGTCCTGCGACAGCCCTTCCCACAGCTTCATCGCCTTCTCGTACAGCGCGGCCGATTCGTCCCACAGGTAGTTCGAGCGCACGATCGTCGTGTTGCGCGCGGTGTTGCCGCCGCCGATCCAGCCCTTCTCGAGGATCGCGACGTTCGTGATGCCGTGCTCCTTCGCGAGGTAGTACGCGGTCGCGAGGCCGTGGCCGCCGCCGCCGACGATCACGACGTCGTATTCCTTCTTCGGTTCCGGGCTCTTCCACTGCTTTTCCCAGTTCTCGTGGTACGAGAGGCCGTTGCGGAACAGGCTGAATATCGAGTAGCGGCTCATGTTGGTGATCCTTCGTTTAGCATTCGATGACGTTCACGGCCAGACCGCCGCGCGACGTTTCCTTGTATTTCGTCTTCATGTCGGCGCCCGTCTCGCGCATCGTCTTGATGACCGAATCGAGCGACACGTAGTGCTGGCCGTTGCCCTTGAGCGCCATGCGCGACGCGTTCAGCGCCTTGATCGCACCCATCGCGTTGCGCTCGATGCACGGGATCTGCACGAGCCCGCCGACCGGGTCGCAGGTCATGCCGAGGTTGTGCTCCATGCCGATCTCGGCGGCGTTCTCGACTTGGGTCGCCGTACCGCCCATCACGGCGGCGAGCGCGGCGGCCGCCATCGAGCACGCGACGCCGACCTCGCCCTGGCAACCGACTTCCGCGCCGGAGATCGACGCGGTTTCCTTGTAGATGATCCCGATCGCCGCGGCCGTCAGCAGGAATTCGACGACGCCGGCTTCGTTCGAGCCCGGCACGAACTTCACGTAGTAGTGCAGCACGGCCGGAATCACGCCGGCCGCGCCGTTGGTCGGCGCGGTGACGACGCGCCCGCCCGCCGCGTTCTCCTCGTTGACGGCCATCGCGTACAGGTTGACCCAGTCGAGCATCGACAGCGGGTCGCGCAGCGACTCTTCCGAACGCGCGCGCAGGCGGGCATTCAGCTCGGCCGCGCGGCGCTTCACGCGCATCGGGCCCGGCAGGTCGCCCTCGACCTTGCAGCCGCGTTCGACGCAGGCGGCCATCGTGCGCCAGATCGCGAGCAGCCCGGCGCGCACTTCGTCGGCGGGGCGCAGCGCGCATTCGTTGCGCATCATCAGCTCGGCGATCGACAGCCCGTGCTCGCGGCATTGGCGCATCAGGTCGTCGCCGGTGCGGAACGGGTACGGCACCTCGACCGCCGCGCGCACGCCGTTCACGCGATCGCCGTCGCGGTTCACGACGAAGCCGCCGCCGACCGAGTAATACTCTTTCTCGACGAGCAGCTGGCCGTGCTCGTCGAACGCCTGGAAGCGCATCCCGTTCGGGTGCACGATGCTCGTGCCGCTCATCAGCTTGCGATAGAAGCCGATGTGCTCCTTTTCCTCGAAGCGCACCGTCTGCTTGCCGAGCAGCGACAGCGACTTCTCCGCGCGGATCGCGGCCAGCCGCGGCTCGATCAGGTCCGGATCGATCGTGTCGGGCAGGTGGCCCTCGAGGCCGAGCAGCACGGCCTTGTCGGTGCCGTGGCCCTTGCCGGTCGCGCCGAGCGAGCCGTATAGTTCGACCCGCACGCGGCGCACGAAACCGAGCAGGTTCGCGTCCTCCACGTGCGACGCGAAGCGGCACGCGGCGATCATCGGGCCGACCGTGTGCGAACTGGACGGGCCGATACCGATCTTGAACAGGTCGAACGCGCTGACGTTCATCTGGCTTCCTCTGGATGGGGGGACATACATCAAGTGACGTTGGGCACCAGTACATCAAAGCGTAAAATCGGCCGATAGAACAAAAGCGGCATCGGCGTGGGATACCGCCGCCAAGCGCCGCGCCGGCGGGCCGGAAAGTGCGTTTTGGCGATGGTTCGCGACGGAAAAACGCAAGTGCGCGCGCCATCGATCGGCGACGCTGGGGCATCCGCGCCGCCCGTGCCGACCCTGTAGAAAGTGAGACCTGGCCGCCCCGGCGCGCCGTGAAGAGATTGGCCGCGATGACACCCGACGTACCCGCTTCCCCCCTCGCAGAGCCCGCACCGCGCCGCATCCGCTTCGGCATCGTGCTGCTGCCGAATTTCACGCTGACGGCCTTCTCGGGCTTCGTCGACATGCTTCGGCTGTCGGCCGACGACGGCGACTACAGCAAGCCCGTGCGCTGCGCATGGAGCGTGATCGGCGAGACCCTCGCGCCGGTGCGCGCGAGCTGCGGGATCCAGATCACGCCATGGGAAACGTTCGACGCGGCCGAGCCGTTCGACTACGTGGTGGTGGTCGGCGGGCTGCTGCATTCGGGGCCGCAGGCGGGCCCCGAGACGCTCGACTTCATCCGCCGCGCGGCGGCCGGCGGCGCAACGGTCGTCGGGATCTGCACCGGCGTGTTCACGCTGATGCGCGCCGGCGTGCTCGACGGCTACCGCACCTGCGTGAGCTGGTTCCATTACTGGGATTTCATCGAGCGCTTTCCGGCCGCCGACCCCGACCTGCTGATCGCCGACCGGCTGTTCGTGATCGACCGGCGCCGCATCACCTGCTCGGGCGGCCGCGCGTCGATCGACGTCGCCGCCGCGATCCTGCTGCGCCATTTCGATCACGCGACCGTGCAGAAGGCGCTGCGCATCCTGCTGGTCGGCGAGATGCAGAAAGGGAACGCCCCGCAGCCGCATCCACCGGGCCTCGAGCCGGCGACCCACCCGAAGGTCAAGCGCGCGATTCTCCTGATGGAACAGCATGTCGGCCGGGCGCTGTCGCTCGACGAGCTCGCGAACAAGCTCGACCTGTCGACGCGGCAGCTCGAGCGGCTGTTCAAGGCCGAAACGGGCAAGAGCCCGCAGGCGTTCGCGAAACAGGTGCGGCTGCGCACGGCCGCGTGGCTGCTGACGAGTTCCGACCGCACGGTGGCCGATATCGCGTCGAGCTGCGGGTTCGCCGATGCGTCGCACCTCGGGCGCGAGTTCCGCAAGCAGTTCGGCGTGCCGCCGGCGACTTATCGGGAGCGCGGCGGGGAGGCCGCGGCCGTGCCTGACGTGGTCGAGGAAGAGGTGGACTGATCGGCGCCGGGCGGCTTGCCGAGCCGTTATTTAAGCCAGCGCTTACCGGGGAAGCCCCGAGTGCCGCACGACGCGCGTCCGCGTTACGCTTGAGCGACGAGGAGACGAACCATGAGAAGAGCTGTGCATATCGCTGTTGTCGCGCTGCTGGCGTATCTCGTTGCCGATCGCGCGTTGCTGCATGCCCGCGGGCTCGACGCCAGCCCGCTTGCGTGCAAGCAGGGCGCGCAGCGGGTGAAGCACGACGCGCTCGGCCAGGGCTTCGACGATGCCGCGGCCAGCAGTCAGGGCGAGGCATTCATGTCGGGCTGCCTGGTGACCGGGAGGGGGAGCCGGGACGTGACGATGTCGAGCAATTGACGCAGAAGGGCATCATCCCGATCACGGCGATACGCAGGTCTCCAGCACACTACGCTACGCCCCCGATCCCCCCGACGAACCCGGCGAGCGCAATCACGAGCAGCGCACCCGCCGACGAGGCCGTGATCCATCGTTGCTTGCCGTGAATCAGCGGATGGTTGATCGCGGCCATGTAGCCGGTCATGATCGCGAAATCGACCGCGATCCACAGCGCGGCCAGGATGGCCAGGCTCACGCGCGAATCCGGCGTGATGCCGACGAACTGCGGGAAGAACGCGACGAAGAACAGCAGGTCCTTCGGGTTCGCGATGCCGACGAGAAAGCCGCGCACCACACCCGGCAGACGCCGCGTCCCGGGCGTCGGTTCGGGTTCGCCATCGCTGCCGCCGCGCATGCGGCCGGCGCGCCATTCACCATGCAGCGTGCGGATTGCCAGGACGGCAATGAACACGCAGCCCAGCACATGCAGCCACTTGATCAGGCGATCGCTGACGAGCACGACGCCGAACACCATCAGCATCGCCCCCGCGATCATCACGAGGCTCGCGGCATTCGCGCCCACTGCAGTCAGCATGCCCTGGCGGAACCCGCGCCGCGCGACGGTGCCGACCACGAGCATGACGACGGGGCCGGGCGTCGCGATGAGCAGCACGATCGCGGCGAGATAGGCGAACAGCAGCGGGTAATGGAGTGTCATGAAAAAAAGTTGTTGGATGGTCCGACTCGCCCGCCGCCCGGCACGACCTCATGCCGGCCCGATGCTCGTGGCTGCGAGATGCGTGTAGTATTGCGCGTCAGGACCGCCGCTGAAAAACGGAAAATCCTGTCGAATAACATGAGTTTTATTCACATTGAACTCCGTGAAGGCCAAACCGCTCCCCCCTGTCTACGCGTTGCGCGCATTCGAAAGCGCCGCGCGCACCGGCTCGTTTACGCTGGCCGCCGAGGAACTGAGCCTCACGCAGAGCGCGGTGAGCAAGCACGTCAGGACGCTCGAGGCTTACTTCGGGCGGAAACTGTTCGTCCGGCGCGGCCCCAGGATGACCGTGACGGCGGAAGCGCAGATCTTCGCGTCGGGGCTGCGGCGCGGCTTCCGGCAGATCGAGGAAGCCTGCATGCTGTTCCAGTCGCAACGCGACGTGCTGCGGCTCAAGGCGCCGTCCACGCTCACGATGCGCTGGCTGCTCGATGCACTGGCCGCCTTTCGCAACACGCGGCCCGCGTTCGAGGTGCAGATCGCGAGCGTGTGGATGGATGTCGACACCGTCGATTTCTTCAGCGAATCCTACGATTGCGCGATCCTGCTGGGCGCAGGCAAGTTCGGCGAGGCCACGCAGTGCGTGAAGCTGTTCGACGAATGGTTGATCCCGATCTGCTCTCACGCGCTCGCGCCGGCGGCCCGTGCGAATCTTGCCGCGTGCGAGCTGATCCACCCGTCGCCCGACCGGCGCGACTGGCGCCGCTGGCTCAACGGAAGCGGACACGCGTTCGATGTGGACATCACGCGCGGGCAGGTGTTCGACATGCTCGAACAGGGCATCGCGGCGGCCATCGCCGGCCACGGCATCTCGATCGGCGATCTCGCGCTGTGCGCCGGCGCGATCGATTCGGGGCAGCTCGTGCTGCCGTTCAAGACGGCCGTCAATACCGGCGACGCGTACTACCTCGTCTGGCCGGACGACTCCGGCAAAGCCGCGCAGGTGCGCGAACTCCTCGCGTTCCTGGAAAGCCGGATGCCGCGCCTGACCTATCCGGACATTCGCTTCGCGGGTGTGCGCTGAGCTTGCTCAACCCAAACTTCGGATACCTGATCAGGAAGCGCTGCGACCGATCAACCGGGGTCGCGTCCGCATGACCGAAGCGCACAAAAAGGTGTGAAGTTTCTCTTCTCGACGTGTTAATTTTGGTGGCCTCTCTCCGTCGTCTCAATGGCGGCACGCAACTTGCCCGGGCATTTGGCCCACACTGACAGGAGACTCGCCATGACGATTCAGAAGATCACGCCGTTCCTCTGGTACGCGGCGGAAGCCGAAGAAGCCGCCACCTTCTATGCAGGCATCTTTCCGGACTCGCGCGTGAATCGGGTCACGTCGGTGACGGGCGCCGGCGCCACCAAGGTCGTCGAGTTCGAGCTGTTCGGGCAGCCGTTCTTCGCGATGAGCCACCCGCGCACCGACACGTTCAACCACGCGATCTCGCTGATGGTCAATTGTCGCGACCAGGCGGAACTCGACCGCTACTGGAACGCCCTGCTCGACAACGGCGGCACGGCCGACGCCTGCGGCTGGCTGCGAGACCGCTATGGCGTCTCGTGGCAGATCGTTCCGGAAGCGCTGATCCCGATGATGTCCGACCGCGACACCGTCAAGGCCACGCGCGTGGCCGGCGCGATGATGCAAATGACGAAGTTCGACGTCGCCGCGCTGCAGGCGGCCTATGCGGGGACGACGGATTGACGAAAGGCCCCGCGCCTCGTGCGCGCCACCGGGCGTCGATCAGGCTGGGCCCGCCTATTTCACCTGCGCGTCGGTCACGATGAACTCCTCGGCCGCCTTGCGCTGGATCGCGGCCATCATCGCCAGATCGTGCTTGCTGCCCGGCTCGCTGGAGACGACGCCGGTTGCGTGTTTCGCCTTCGCGCCCGGCGGGTAGAACACGAACGACGCGCCGGCCGGGGCGTCCGGCTGCGCGCGCAGGCGCTTGTTGAGGATTTTCAGGTACTTCTTCTTCGACACTTCCTTTGCAGCCATGACACCCTCCTCCATGGTTACGATCAGGGCAGCATACCAGCTTTGATCGCCGTCCCGGCGCGCCCGATCGCGGCTGCGCGAAGCGCATCAGACATGCGCTGCGCTGGTCGCGGCTTCGTCCGGGCTATAGACGCTCAATCCCTCGATCGGGTCCATCGGCGCCTCCCACGGGCGCGCCGCAATCGCGCGCATCGCGGCGTCGTAGCCGGCCTGCCGGCGGGCCGCGATGCCGGCCGGCGTGAAATCGATGTCCTTCAGCTGATTGTCGCTGGCGAGGCGCGGCGCCGCGAGCTTGACCAGGTGCATCGTGGTTTCGCATCCCCACGCGGCCAGCGCCCGGACTTCGGGCGTCACGCGCTCGGCTTCCGGCACGTGGCGGGCCAGTTCGCGGATCACATGGCGCAGCCGGTGGATCTGCTGCTGGCGCGCGATGTGGCTGTCGGTGCGGCTCGCGTACTGGATGTCCTTCTGCCGCTCCGACACCTGCCAGATGCTCTCGGGCTCCGGGCCGGCCGGATTCCACATCTGCACCGAGAAGATGATCGAGCTGCGGCGCGGATTGTCGTCGAGCACGACCTCGACCGGCGTATTCGAATACACGCCGCCGTCCCAGTAAGGCTCGCCGTCGATCCGTATCGCCGGAAACGCGGGCGGCAGCGCGCCCGAGCTCATGATGTGCTCGACGGTCAGCGAGTTGTGGGGGTCGCGCGAATCGAAATAGCGCATCGTACCGGTGCACGCGTTGACCGCGCTGACGGTCAGGCGCGGGTGGCCCGCGTTCAGCAGGTCGGGATCGATCAGCGACGCGAGTGTGTCGCGCAGCGGTGCGATCCGGTAATACGACGCACGATCGACGCCGAGGCGCGCCATCGGCCCGAGCCACGATGCCGGATTGGGCTGGAAGAATCCCGCGATGCCGCTGCCGATGATCATCATCTCGGCAAACAGCCTGTCCCAGCCCGGCAGCGAGACGGGGCCGGCGAGTTCGGTTCGTTCGGTCACGCGCCGCCAGAACTCCTCGAGGCGCCGATAGCGATGCTCGGGCGGATTTCCGGCGATCAGCGCCGCGTTGATCGCACCGATCGACGTGCCGATGACCCAGTCCGGCTCGATGCCGGATTCGCTCATCGCCTGGAAGACGCCGAGCTGGAACGCGCCCAGTGCGCCGCCGCCCTGGAGCACGAGCACGACTTGCCCCGGCAATTCCATTCGTTCTGGCTGGCTCACAAACATGGCTTGCCTCGCTGGTGCAGCAATGGCCGGACCCACCCCGGTTGATCCAGTGTAGTAGGCGATCGGCGCCGTGCCGATCGAGGGTTATTCCGGATGCTGCTGCTCGCTGAAATTTGTATGATGACCACATAACCTTACAAACCAGAGCACCATGTTCGAGAAAATTCCCGCCCGTGCGATGAGCGACCATGTCGCGCAGCAACTGCTCAAGCAGATCGAAGTCGGCAGCTTCTCGGCCACCGGCAAGCTGCCGACGGAGGCCGTGCTCGCGCAGGAATTCGGCGTGAGCCGCACCGTGATCCGCGAGGCGATCTCGCGGCTGAAGAACGAAGGCGTGGTCGAGCCGCGCCAGGGCAGCGGCGTGTACGTGAACCAGCACGGCGCGATCCGTCCGCTGCGGATCGACTACGCGGAAGCGGTCGAGGCCACCTCGCTGCCGCACCTGCTCGCGGTGCGCCGCGCGATCGAGGCCGAGGTCGCGGCCGAAGCGGCCCTGCACCACACCGACGAAGACATGGCCGACATCGACGATGCGCTGCGCAAGATCGACGATGCCGTGGCCGAAGGGCGCGACGGCGTCGCGGAAGATGTCGCGTTCCACCGCACGATCGCGGCCGTCACCGGCAACCCGTATTTCCTGAAGACGCTGCAGTTCCTGAACCAGTACCTCGAGGCCGGCGTGAAGGTCACGCGGCGCAACGAAGCGACGCGCGAGGACTTTTCGCGCCAGGTGCGCGAGGAACACGCGGCGATCGCCGACGCGATCCGCGCGCGCGACCCGATGGCCGCACGCAACGCGGCGCGCACGCACATGTACAACGCCGCCCGCCGTCTCGCGGAAGCCGGCATCTGCTGACGCCGGCGGCCGCGGCCGTTGCAGGCGCCGCCGCTGTCACGAACCTCTCCCGAATCGATCAAGGTTGACCATGTCACGAAATGTTGGAGTCATCGGCCTCGGCGCGATGGGCCTCGGCGTCGCCCGCTCGCTGCTGCGCGCCGGCCTGCGCGTGCACGCATGCGACGTGCGCGACACCGTGCTGCAGGCATTCGCCGCCGAAGGCGGCATCGCCTGCGCGACGCCGGCCGAACTCGGCGCGCAGTGCGACGTCGTCGTCACGCTCGTCGTCAATGCCGCGCAGACCGAAGCGGTGCTGTTCGGCGAGCGCGGCGCGGTCGCGGCGATGAAGCCGGGCAGCGTCGTGATCGCGAGCGCGACCGTCGCGCCCGAATTCGCGGTCGCGCTCGGCGCGCGCATCGAAGCGGCCGGCCTGCAGATGCTCGATGCGCCGGTATCGGGCGGCGCCGCGCGCGCGGCCTCCGGCGAGATGACGATGATGACGTCGGGCCCCGCCGCCGCGTACGCGGGCTGCGAGGACGTGCTCGCCGCGATCGCCGGCAAGGTCTATCGCCTCGGCGACGCGCACGGCATCGGCTCGAAGGTGAAGATCATCAACCAGCTGCTGGCCGGCGTGCATATCGCCGCAGCGGCCGAGGCGATGGCGCTGGGCCTGCGCGAAGGCGTGGACGCCGACGCGCTGTATGACGTGATCACGCACAGCGCCGGCAATTCGTGGATGTTCGAGAACCGCGTGCCTCACATCCTGAACGGCGACTACACGCCGCTGTCGGCCGTCGACATCTTCGTGAAGGATCTCGGCCTCGTGCTCGATACCGCGCGCCGCAGCAAGTTCCCGCTGCCGCTGTCGGCCACCGCGCACCAGATGTTCATGAGCGCGTCGAGCGCCGGCCACGGCGGTGAGGACGATTCCGCCGTGATCAAGACCTTCCCCGGCATCACGCTGCCGCCTGCCCGCTGATTCGAACGACGTACCCGCCATGACCGCTTCCGTTTCCCGTCCCCTGCTCGGCTGCATCGCCGACGATTTCACCGGCGCGACCGATCTCGCGAACATGCTCGTCAAGAGCGGCATGCGCACCGTGCAGACGATCGGCGTGCCCGCCGACGGTGCCGCGGACACCACGCTCGACGCCGACGCGATCGTCGTCGCGCTGAAGTCGCGCACGATCCCTGCCGCCGATGCCGTCGCGCAATCGCTCGCCGCGTACGCATGGCTGCGCGCGCAAGGCTGCCGGCAATTTTTCTTCAAGTACTGCTCGACGTTCGATTCGACCGACGCGGGCAACATCGGGCCCGTCGCCGATGCGCTGCTCGATGCGGCCGGCGGCGGCTTCACGATCGCGTGCCCGGCGTTCCCGGAGAACGGCCGCACGATCTATCGCGGCCACCTGTTCGTCGGCGACGTGCTGCTGAACGAATCGGGCATGGAACACCATCCGCTCACGCCAATGAAGGACGCGAACCTCGTGCGCGTGCTGCAGCGGCAGACGAAGGCACCTGTCGGCCTGATCCGCTACGACACGATCGCGCTGGGCGCGGCCGCCGTGCGCACGCGGATCGACCAGCTGCGCGCGGAAGGCGCGCGCTTCGCAATCGCCGACGCGCTGTCGGACCGTGACCTCTACGTGCTCGGCGAAGCCTGCGCGGGCTTGCCGCTCGTCACCGGCGGCTCGGGCATCGCGCTCGGCCTGCCCGCGAATTTCCGCCGCGCGGAGCAACTGCCCGAGCGCGACAACGCGGCGTCGCTGCCGCGCATCGACGGGCCCGCGACGGTGCTCGCCGGCAGCGCATCGAAGGCCACCAACGCGCAGGTCGCCGCATGGCGCGCCACGCGGCCGAGCTTCCGCATCGATCCGCTCGCGGCATCGCGCGGCGAACCCGTCGTCGACCAGGCACTCGCGTTCGCGCGCACGCACCTGCCGCAACCCGTGCTGATCTATGCGACCGCGACGCCCGACGAAGTGAAGGCCGTGCAGCAGGCGCTCGGCGTCGACGCGGCCGGCCATCTCGTCGAAGCCACGCTCGCGGCGATCGCGCGCGGCCTGCGCGAGCTCGGCGTGCGCAAGTTCGTCGTCGCCGGCGGCGAGACGTCCGGCGCGGTCGTGCAGGCGCTCGACGTGAAGTCGCTGCAGATCGGCGCGCAGATCGATCCGGGCGTGCCGGCGACGGCCACCATCGACGCAGCGCCGCTCGGCCTCGCGCTGAAGTCCGGCAACTTCGGCGCGGTCGATTTCTTCGACAAGGCGCTGCGCGCGCTGGACGGAGCCGCACGATGAGCGACGAAGCGAAACGGCGCGAAGAGATCTGCGTCGTCGGCGCCAGCCTGTACGCACGCGGCCATGCAGTCGGGAGCGCCGGCAACATCAGCGCGCGGCTGCCCGACGGCTGGCTGATCACGCCGACCGACGCGTGCCTCGGCCGGCTCGACCCGAACGACATCGCGAAGGTCGGCCTCGACGGCCAGCCCGTATCGGGCGGCAAGCCGTCGAAGACGCTCGCCCTGCATCGCGGCATCTACGCACGCAATGCCGAAGCGAACGGCGTCGTCCACACGCATTCGACGCACCTCGTCGCGCTGACGCTCGCGGGCGTATGGCGCGACACCGACGTGCTGCCGCCGATCACGCCGTACTACGTGATGAAGGTCGGCCATATTCCGCTGATCCGCTACCGCCGCCCCGGCGATCCGGGCGTCGCGGCGGAAGTCGCGGCGCTCGCCGACCAGGTGCGCGGCGTGCTGCTCGACCGCCTCGGCCCGGTGATGTGGGGGCCGTCGGTATCGCACGCGTCGTATGCGCTCGAAGAGCTCGAGGAAACGGCGCGGCTGTGGCTGATGACGAACCCGAAGCCCGAGCCGCTGTCCGAAGCGGCGCTCGACGAGCTCAGGCAAGCGTTCGGCGCGCGCTGGTAATTCGCCATTTCTGCCCGCCGTGTGCGCGGGCCCTGCCGTCAGCACACACCAACGACCGGCGTCGTACGCGCCGCCGGCACCCCCATCATTGGATTGGAGACGACGATGACTGCTCTCGACGCGGCCGCTGGCCGCTCGCCCACCGTGGCCGCCCGTTCGGCCGAACTGGATCTGACCTACAAGAAAGTGTTCTGGCGCATCGTGCCGTTCCTGATGCTCTGCTACGTGGTCGCGTATCTCGACCGCGTGAACGTCGGCTTCGCGAAGCTGCAGATGTCGCAGGATCTCGCGTTCAGCGAAACCGTGTTCGGTCTCGGCGCCGGCATCTTCTTTCTTGGCTATTTTCTGTTCGAACTGCCAAGCAACCTGCTGATGCACCGCATCGGCGCACGCATCTGGATCGCGCGGATCATGATCACCTGGGGCCTGCTGTCCGGGCTGTTCGCATTCGTGCAGACGCCGACGCAGTTCTACGTGCTGCGCTTCCTGCTCGGCCTCGCGGAAGCCGGCTTCTATCCCGGCGTGATCCTGTATCTCACGTACTGGTTCCCGTCGCATCGCCGCGCGAAGATCATCGCGGTGTTCATGTCCGCGATTCCCGTGTCGGGCATCTTCGGCAACCCGCTGTCGGGCTGGATCATGGAGCGCTTCCACGGCGGCTCGGGTTTCCACGGCTGGCAATGGATGTTCATGATCGAAGCCGTGCCGGCCGTGCTCGTCGGCATCGCGACGATCCTGTATCTCGACAACAGCATCCGCAGCGCGAAGTGGCTCGACGAACGCGAGAAACAGCTGCTGGAGGACGAGATCGCCGCGCAGCCGCAGGAGCAGCAGAAGCACGGCCATTCGCTGAAGGCCGTGTTCGCCGACCCGCGCATGTGGTGGATGTCGCTGATCTACTTCGCGTTCGTCACGGGCCAGTACGGCCTCACGTTCTGGATGCCGACGCTCGTGAAGTCGACCGGCATCACCGATACGCTGCAGATCGGCCTGCTGTCCGCGATCCCGTTCCTCGTCGCGATCGTCGTGATGAACCTGTTCGGCCACAGCGCGGACAAGCGCCGCGAACGCCGCTGGCACCTGATCGTGCCGGCGCTGATGGGCGCGGTCGGGTTTGCGGTCGCCGCGTCGTACTCGCACAATACGGCGGTGTCGATCGTGTTTCTGTCGCTCGCGGCGGGCGGCGTGCTGACCTGCGCACCGCTGTTCTGGTCGCTGCCGACCGCGTTCCTCGCGGGCTCCGCGGCCGCCGCCGGGATCGCGATCATCAACTCGGTCGGCAACCTCGCCGGGTTCGCGAGCCCGTACGTGATCGGCTACCTGAAGGACGTCACGCACAGCACGGCGTCCGGCATGTACGTGCTGGCGGCGATGCTCGTGATCGGCGCGATCGCCGTGTGGCTCACGCCGGCCAGACTGGTCAACCGCTGATCGACGCGGGGGCGCCGCGCGGCTGCCCCCTTTTTCTCACTGACAGGATCCGCTGCCATGCCGCGCTTCGCCGCCAACCTCTCGATGATGTACACCGAGCATGCGTTCCTCGAACGCTTCGCCGCTGCCGCCTACGACGGCTTCAAGGCCGTCGAGTACCTGTTCCCGTACGACTTCGCCGCGGAGGACATCCGTGCGCGCCTCGACGCGCACAACCTCGAACAGGCGCTGTTCAACGCGCCGCCCGGCGACTGGGCCGCGGGCGAACGCGGCACCGCATCGCTGCCGGGCCGCGAGGACGAGTTCCGGCGCGGCATCGACCAGGCGCTCGACTATGCGCGCGTGCTCGGCAACCGGAAGCTGCACGTGATGGCCGGGCTGATCGCGCCGGGCCAGGACCGCGCGCGCCATCGCGCGACCTACCTCGCGAACCTGCGCCATGCCGCGCAGGCCGCCGCCGCGCACGGCATCACGATCCTGATCGAGCCGATCAACCAGCGCGACATGCCCGGCTATTTCCTGAGCCGTCAGGACGACGCGCAGGCGATCCGTGCGGAAGTCGGCGCGCCGAACCTGAAGGTGCAGTTCGACTGCTACCACTGCCAGATCGTCGAAGGCGATCTCGCGACGAAGCTCCGGCGCGATTTCGCGGGCATCGGCCATATCCAGATCGCGGGCGTGCCCGAGCGCCACGAGCCGGATCTCGGCGAACTCAACTACCCGTATCTGTTCGAGCTGATCGACACGCTCGGCTACGACGGCTGGATCGGCTGCGAATACCGCCCGAAGGCCGGCACGTCGGAAGGGCTCGGCTGGCTCAAGCAGTACCTGTGATTCACGCATTTCCACGAGGGCAACGAACATGAAAGTATTGATCACCGGCGGCGCCGGCTTTCTCGGCCAGCGTCTGGCGCGCAAGCTGCTCGAGCGCGGCGAACTGAGCGGCCCCGACGGCCGGCTTCAGCCCATCACCGAGCTGGTGCTGCTCGACGTCGTCGCAGGCAGCGATTTCGGCGATGCGCGCGTGACGTCGATCGTCGGCGACATCGCCGAGCGCGCGGTGCTCGAACGCGCGATCGACACGCAGACCGGCGCGATCTTCCACCTCGCGGCCATCGTCAGCGGGCAGGCCGAAGCCGATTTCGATCTCGGCATGCGGATCAACCTCGACGCGTCGCGCGCGTTGCTCGACGTGTGCCGCGCGCGTGGCCACCGGCCGCGCGTCGTGTTCACGAGCTCGGTCGCGGTTTATGGCGGCACGCTCCCCGACGTCGTGCAGGACGATACCGCGCTGAACCCGCAATCGTCGTACGGCGCCGAGAAGGCGATCGCCGAGCTGCTGCTGTGCGACTACGCGCGGCGCGGCTTCGTCGACGGCCGCGTGCTGCGGCTACCGACGATCAGCGTGCGGCCGGGCCGCCCGAACGCGGCCGCATCGTCGTTCGCGAGCGGCATCATCCGCGAGCCGCTGAACGGCGAGGAAAGCGTGTGCCCGGTGCCGGGTTCGACGCGGCTGTGGCTGCTGTCGCCGCGCGGCGCGATCGAAGCGCTCGTCGCGGGCTGCGAAATCGACAGCGCGAAGCTCGGCAACAAACGCGTGATCAACCTGCCGGGGATTTCGGTGACGGTAGACGAAATGATCGCGGCGCTGCGCGAAGTCGCGGGCGACGAAGTCGTGAAGCTGATTCGTCGCGAACCGGACGAGCGCGTCGGGAAGATCGTCGGCAGCTGGCCGGGCCGTTGGGATACGTCGCGCGCGGAAGCCCTCGGGTTGAAGGGGGATGCGTCGTTTGTCGACGTGATCCGCGCGTATATCGAGGATGAGCGGCGCTGATTCGGTGGTCGCGCTTGCACGTAAAACCCTCGCATGCCGAACGGATGCGGGGGGTCTTTATTGGGTCATTGTGCGGTTGAGGGGGTACAACACCGATCGTCCGAGTTCGGCCAGAAGGAGTCAATCGACCCAGCTACCAAAATCGTCGACAATCGCTTTTTGGTATAACTGATCTCAACGCCATCAGCAATATTGAAAGGTGATTAAATGAGCAAGCTTCGCTGTCAGTGTGGTTACTTGATTTGCGACAACACAAGTTCCTTGCCCTACAAAGCGTCGATACTCAAGGACTTGCATTGTGAGTCGTTTTCGGACTGGCTTGTGAGTGAGCTTCAAAGCTACATAACTGCAGCCGAGCAAGGAAACATTCGTGAATGGCTTTTAAGTCGCGACTATTCCGAAGAGTACATTGCCCTTCAGCTGGATCATGGAAACGTACTCTACGATCACCTACATGGGCAGTTTCTCACGATCAATCGCACGGCATACGATTGTTCTGCATGCGGGCGAATTCACGTTGAGACGGTCGAAGACAATCGATTCGTTTCATATACGCCGGACTCGAAGAAATGCAATGGCGTCATGCGTGATCGAGTGTACAGCAAGTCTAATGCGACGAGGAATGAGTAGACGGAGTATCCGTTAGTGAGTTCAGCACAAATCACGTCGTCGAGCGACCGCTTCGGGTCGACAGCCGTCCGTCCATCCGGCGGGTAGCGGCCATGAACGGCCGTTCGACAACATTGCCTAAATCGTCGACAATTGGCTGTCGGCAACCGCTTCTAGTGCACCTCAAACTTCTCTATGTATTCCATCGCTCTCGGACCGCTTACATTGTATTTTGACGCAGCGATGATCACGGTGCCGAGCAATGGCGACTACGATTGGATGAACGAGGAATGGATCGATGTCCGACAGGAAATTGAAGTGGTTCAGTGTGGGACTTCGGCCACCGTTATTGGAGTGACGGGACGGTTTGCACAGAAAGGCCCACATGTAATCGAGGTCCTCTCCCCGCACATCTACGCAGAAAGCGAAGTCGTTGAACACCTTCTATCGAAACCCGATACGTCCGGCATAAGCGAGGATAAGGTGCGAGGCGCCATACGTACTACGCTCTTCCCATGGGGAAAGCTCGTGTCGTTGGCCTGGAGTGAGCTAGGCTACGCACCGGGTGGCACGGAGTATTGTCTGCTCCCGACCGGTGGTCCTGCGATCTCGACTGGGCATCTCCGGTTGGACTGGGCAGGCGTCCGTATTCGTCCTTCAGCGTGAAGCGATTTGGGTAAACAGGCTGTCAACTGAACCACCTTTCCGGCAGAGGTGAGTGTCTCTTGTGGGGCGACTTTAACCGACTGCCACAGATGGTTGCCGGCCAGGAACGGTCGCTCGATACCTCCATTAGAATCGTCAACAATTTGATGGACGGTCGCAAAGCCGTCCTCCCTTGCAACTAGGCTGCGATCGGCCAACGTCTTATCGAGCGATCACCATGGCGAAGCCCATATTGACAATACTGCTGAAGAGGCCGTTTCCGGACGCTTTTCGCTTTATCGAGGCGTCGCTTCAGCCTCTTGGATTTCTGCTTGTCAATCCCGAAAGCGGGCAGGTGACGCACTGGAGTGACGACGGCGAACAGATCCCGATATCGCGCACCAAGATTAGCGATGACGCATCTACGGGAACGGTTAAGAACGTTCAGTTTTGGAAGACCAACTGCGATGATCTATTCGTGTCTTGGGCTGATACGTCATCGGGGTGGCGTTTTTCCTTTCATCTTAACGGGGTCGCCCCGGAACTGAAGGTTGCATTGGCGACCGCGTTCTCGAATTCAGTTCTGATCGATCTCAAACTGCAGTACGAAAACGAGTGCGCTTTTAGAATCGATTTCGACTAGCGCTACACCCAACGACCGCTTTCAGGTGAATCGAGAGGCCGCTTCGGGTCGACAAGAGCCGGTCGTGCCTGCCTGGCCGCGGCCATTCACCACCCCCGCGTTGGGCGAGGGACGCACTGTCTCGGTTACAGCAGCACGCGGAACGTGCCACTGGGGCGTCTCGCCGACGCCACGTTGCGCGACGCGAAGAGCCGTCGGCGAGGACGAGTCGACCGAATAATTCAGGCGGTGCCGTGCCGACGGCACGTGTTGCGCAGTCTGGCGTCGTCCTGGAAGGCGCTGAAGGTGACTCCCGCATGCTGCAATGCACCCGCCGCATCGAACCCGTCATGCTAGGATTTCTGCGTTCAACGCTGGCGTCAGGAGGGCAGCATGGACGGATTCGTCAGACATCAGATCGAAGGCACATCCGTCGAAATCGACGTGGTCCCGGTCACGCCGCGCGGCTATTGCGCGCGCTTCCGCATTTTCCGCGACGCTTCCGACAAACCCGAATGGCATCAGGTCCACGTGTCGGACAGCGTGTTCGACACCCCTGAAGAGGCCGAAGAAGCGGCACGCTCGATGGCCGTCGAGCAGGTTCTGGCCGGCGGTGGATCGTAACGTTTTTCTTCGGCGATTATTCATTCCCCTCTGCCTTTGCACGCGTGACCGGTTCTGGTCGCGCGTCTTCTCTTTACTCCCGTTGAACGCTCAACGATCAGCGCGTGCTGTTCAAAGGTAATGATGGACGGCGGTGGCGATTCGACCCGCTCCGCCGTCACCGGCAAACCGCACCCCGCCAACCGTCTCACCTGCCAACCCGTGCCCACTGGCCGGACAGCGGTGTTAGTTAGCGCGCAACGGCTTCCGTGTTCCGGACGCTGCCCAGAAACCGCGTCAACTCCACCGTCTGCGGCCGCTCGAAGATATCTTCGGCCGTCCCGGTCTCCCACACCCTGCCCTGGTGCATGAACACGATCCTGTCGCTGACAGCACGCGCGAAGTTCATCTCGTGCGTGACCATGATCAGCGTCATGTCCTCGCGCGCGAGTTGCTCGACGACGCCCAGTACCTCGCCGACGAGTTCGGGATCGAGTGCGGACGTGATCTCGTCGCACAGCAGCACGCTCGGCTTCATCGCGAGCGCCCGCGCGATCGCGACGCGCTGCTGCTGGCCGCCCGACAACTGTTCCGGAAACGCGTCGAACTTGTCGCCGAGGCCGACGCGCTCGAGCATCAATTCCGCGATCGCGCGCGCCTGCTGGCGATGCGCCTTCTTCACGACCGACTGCGCGAGCATCACGTTCTGTCCTGCGCTCAGGTGCGGAAACAGGTTGTACTGCTGGAACACCATCCCGACCTTGAGCCGCAGCGCTCGCAGGTCCGCGTGCCGCGCATCGACACGCTCGCCGTCGATCGAGATCGTGCCCGCGTCGATGCTCTCGAGCCCGTTGAGCGTGCGCAGCAACGTGCTCTTGCCCGAGCCGCTGCGGCCGATGATCGAGACGACCTGCCCGCGCTCGACGGAGAAATCGATCCCCTTGAGCACATGATGGGTGCCGAAGTTCTTTTCGAGACCACGGGTTTCAACGAGCGGCATGCCATCTCCTTTGCAACGTGCGCGCATAACGGGTAAGCGGATAACAGAGCGCGAAATAGATCAGCGCGACGAGCCCGTACACGACGAACGGCCGGAACGTCGCGTTCGAGATCGCGATGCCGACCTTCGTCAGCTCGGTGAAGCCGATGATCGACACCAGCGCCGTATCCTTCACGGCCTGCACGCCGAAGCCGACCGTCGGCGCGATCGCGATGCGCGCGGCCTGCGGGAGGATCACGTGACGCAACTGCTCGATATAGCTCATGGCCAGGCTCGCCGACGCCTCCCACTGCCCTTTCGGCACCACCTCGACGCAGCCGCGCCAGATTTCCGCGAGATACGCGCTGGTGAAGAACGTGAGCCCTGCCGTGGCCGCGACCCACGGCGGAACGTCGAGCCCGACGAGCGGCAGGCCGAAGAACACGATGAACAGTTGCATCAGCAACGGGGTGCCCTGGAATACCTCGATGTACAGCTTCGCGCTGCCGCGCAGCACCGTCGAACTCGACACGCGCATCACGAGCAGCCCGAGGCCGACGAGGCCGCCGGACACGAACGACACGATCGACAGCACGATCGTCCAGCGCGCGGCCAGCAGCAGGTTCGCGAGAATCTGCCCGAACGTGAAATCGGTCATCGCGCACCTCGCACGCGGCGGGAGAACAGCCGGCGCCCCATCGTGCCGAGCGCGCCACGCAGCAGCAGCGCCATCGCCAGATACGCGAGCGTGATGACGAAATACGTCTCGAATGCGCGGAAGTTGCGCGACTGGATGTAGCCCGCCGCATAGGTCAGGTCAGCCACCGAGATCTGCGACACCACCGCCGAACCGAGCATCGTGATCACGATCTGGCTCGAGAGCGCGGGAAACACCTTGGCGAGCGCCTGCGGCAGCACAACGTGGCGCAGCATCTGCGCGCGCGACATCGCAAGCGCGGATGCCGCCTCCAGATGCCCGTTCGGGACGGCGGCGACGCCCGCGCGCACGATCTCGACCGAGTACGCGCCGAGATTGAGCGTCATCGCGAGAATCGCGGCCGTGTATTCGTCGATGTGCACGCCGAGCGCGGGCAATCCGAAGAAGATGAAGAACAGCTGGACGACGAACGGCGTATTGCGGATCGCCTCGACGTACGCGCCGATCAGCGGGCGCAGCCGCATGGCCACGGGCGCGTCGGCGCTGTACGCGGCCGCGCCGAGCACGCCGATCGCCACGCCGAGCACGGTTGCGACCGCGGTCAGCGCGAGCGTGATCGTCGCGCCGCTCGCGAACACGCCGGCGTATTCGGCAAGCTCGCCGAATTGAAGCTGATAGCTCATGACGATTGAGTAAATTCGGGTTCGGACAATGACACCCGCCGCGCCGGCGGTGCCGGCCGCCGCGATGTATCAGGCGACACGGCGATCCGTCACAGGCCGGCCGGCAGTGGCTGGCCAAGCCACTTCCTCGACATCGCGCCCAGCGTGCCGTCCTGCTTCGCATGCGCGATCGCATCGTCGATCTTCGCGAGCAGGCGCGGTTCGTTCTTGTTGACGCCGACGAAGCATGGCGAATTCTTGAGCACGAACTTGACCTCGGGCCGACGCGGCGGATTCTTCGCGAGAATCGCCGCCGCGACGATGTTGCCGGCGGCGATCAGTTGCACTTGCCCCGACAGGAACGCCTGGATCGTCGCATTGTTGTCGTCGAAGCGCTTGATCGTCGCGTTCGGCGCGAGCTGCGACAGCGCAATCTCCTCGAGCGCGCCGCGCGTGGCGCCGACCGTCTTGCCGGTCAGGTCGTCGGGTGCGCTCACCTTCACGTCAGCCGGCCCGAACACGCCCTGGAAATACGGCGCGTACGCGGTCGAGAAGTCGATGACCTTCTCGCGCTCCGGGGTCTTGCCGAGCGACGAAATCACCATGTCGACCTTGTTGGTCGTCAGGTACGGAATCCGGTTGGCGCTGTTCACGGGCACCAGCTTCAGCTTGACGCCGAGCGCCTTGGCGAGCACGCCGGCCATGTCGATGTCATAGCCCTGCGGCTGCATGTCCGTGCCGACCGAGCCGAAAGGCGGATAGTCCTCGGGCACCGCGACGCGCAGCGCGCCGTTTTTCGCGATGGTATCGAGCGCATCGGCATGAGCCGGCGCGGCGGCGAACAGCGCCATCACGGGTGCGGCGATCAACGCAGCCAGCCAGGTGCGTCGGGGAAACGGTCGGGTCGTCGGGCTCACGGTGAATCTTCCTTGTCTGATATGTCGTTGTCTGGCAGTGCGTAACTATTGCGCTGCCGACACAACTCCAGCAAAAACCGGGCCATCGCCGTGAAACGCTTGCCGCACAGGCCCGAGGCGGAAATTCCGGCGAACCGCATTCCTCATTTCGGTGCATGCGCCGGCACCGGCGGCAGCGGTTGCCCTCGCAGTGCGCGCCGGCGCACCAAATTAACTGACTGGTTCATCCGTCGCCGAGGTGCCCATGCACGGATTCGAACAGGTTCAGTCCAAATTTGCATTCCGTTTGTGACGGGAATTACGGCCGAATACGTTCGCGACATACCGTGCCATTCGCCACGATCGGCGAATCGCAAGCAGGATGGGCACGCCTGATTCCGCGCCCTGGTCCTCCGGTACGAGTGGTTCCGATCGTCTCGCGATCGGGATGAACGCAATCACATCAAGATCAAAGCACGAGGACGCAATCATGGCATCGCTTCCCGAACCGTCGACAACGGGCGAAACCGACAAACGCAGCTGGCTCGAATCCCACGAGGCCGGCTATCACAAGACCCTCGGCAATCGACAGGTGCAGATGATCGCGATCGGCGGCGCAATCGGTACCGGCCTGTTCCTCGGCGCGGGCGCGCGCCTGCAGGCCGCCGGGCCGTCGCTCGCGATCGTCTATCTGGTGTGCGGCGCGTTTTCCTTCCTGATCCTGCGCGCGCTCGGCGAACTCGTGATGCATCGCCCGAGCAGCGGCAGCTTCGTGTCGTATGCGCGCGAATTCCTGGGCGAGAAAGCGTCGTTCGTCGCCGGATGGATGTATTTCCTGAACTGGGCGATGACCGGCATCGTCGACATCACCGCGGTCGCGCTCTACATGCATTACTGGGCGCCGTTTTCAGGCGTGCCGCAGTGGATCTTCGCGCTCGCCGCGCTGTGCATCGTCGCGACGATGAACCTGATCGGCGTGAAGTGGTTCGCCGAGATGGAATTCTGGTTTGCGTTGATCAAGGTCGCCGCGATCGTGCTGTTTCTCGCGATCGGCAGCGTGATCCTCGGCACCGGCGGGCACGTCGCAGGCCATGACACGGGCATGCACCTGATCACCGACAACGGCGGGTTCTTCCCGCACGGGCTGATGCCGGCGCTGGTGCTGGTGCAGGGCGTGGTGTTCGCGTTCGCGGGCGTCGAACTGGTCGGCACCGCCGCCGGCGAATGCAAGGACGCGCGCAAGGTGCTGCCGCGCGCGATCAACAACGTGATCTGGCGCATCGCGATCTTCTACGTCGCGTCGGTCGTCCTGCTGGTCTGCCTGCTGCCGTGGAGCGCGTACAAGGCGGGCCAGAGCCCGTTCGTCACGTTTTTCGGCGCGCTCGGCGTGCCCGGCATCGGCTCGGTGATGAACCTGGTGGTGTTGACCGCGGCGCTGTCGAGTCTCAACTCGGGACTGTATTCGACCGGGCGCGTGCTGCGTTCGCTCGCAATGGGCGGCTCGGCCCCGGCGTTCCTCGGGAAGATGAGCGGGCAATCCGTGCCGTATGCGGGCATCCTCGTGACGGTCGCGATCTACGTGGTCGGCGTGCTGCTCAACTACCTGGTGCCGTCGAGCGTGTTCGAGATCGTGCTGAACATCGCGTCGCTCGGCATCATCAGTACGTGGGCATTCATCGTCGTGTGCCAGACGAAGTTCCGTGCGGCGGTCGCGCGCGGCGAGGTGGACGACGTGTCGTTCAGGATGCCCGGCGCGCCCGTGACGTCATGGCTGACGCTGCTGTTCCTGTTCGGCGTGCTGGTCCTGATGGCATTCGACTATCCGAACGGCACGTGGACGATCGCGTCGATCCCGCTCGTCGCGCTGCTGCTCGTGGTCGGCTGGAAGTGGCTGAGCGGCCGCGCGCACCGCGCGTCGCTCAAGCCGACGATTCCGTCGGTCACGCTGACACAGCAAGTGCTCGAGAAGGGCAACAACTAAGCCGACGCGCAATTGGGGGACGGCCTCCGGCCCGATGCAGGCCGCCTCGCGGAAAAAGAGAAAATTCAATGGCACTGTTTGACGAAATGCTTGCAGGCGATCAGGTTCGCCCGCCCTACTCGCGAGTCAAGGCATGGCTCGACACGCAGAACCCCGCGAGCCTCGCCTAGAAAGCCCGCGACGCGGAGAACGTATTCCGCAAGACGGGCATCACGTTCGCCGTCTACGGCGACGCGGACGCCGCCGAGCGGCTGATCCCGTTCGACATCGTGCCGCGCATTATTTCCGGGAACGAGTGGAATCGGCTGTCGCTCGGCATCGAGCAGCGCGTGATGGCGCTCAATGCCTTCCTCGACGACATCTACCACCGCCAGGAAATCGTGCGCGCCGGGATCGTGCCGAAGCACCTGATCGCGCACAACGACGCGTTCCTGCCCGAGATGATCGACTTCCGGCCGCCCGGCAACGTCTACACGCACATCATCGGCGTGGACATCGTGCGCACCGGCGAGAACCAGTTCTACGTGCTCGAGGACAACGCGCGCACGCCGACCGACGCGACCCGACAGGTACTCGAATTGATCGGCGAACTCTACGGCATCGAGGCCGATATCCGCGGACAACCCGCCGCTGAACGACTGCGCGTGCGGCGGGAGAAAAGCGCGCCGCTGCTGGCAGCCATCAAGGCGTGGATGATGGACAAGCTCGCGACGCTGTCGAAGAAATCCGAGCTGGCCAAGGCAATCCGTTACTCGCTCAACCAGTGGGAGGCGCTCATGCTGTACTGCGAAGAGGGCCGTGCCGAGATCAGCAACGCCTTGGCCGAAAACGCGCTGCGCTGCGTGAGTCTGGGTCGCAAGAACTTCCTGTTCGCCGGCTCCGATAGCGGGGGTGAGCGGGCTGTGGCGATGTACGGCCTGATCGGCACGTGCAAGCTCAACGGGATCAACCCGCGCGCCTACCTCGAATACGTCCTGACCCATATCGCTGACCATCCCATCAACCGCATCGACGAACTGCTACCCTGGAACGTCGCCAAGAAACTGCCCCGGCAGCCGGATCCAGCACCATCGCCTGCATGATTGCCAGCCAGTGAGATCCAGGTAGCCCGAATTCCGATCATGCTTCACGCGGGCGTCGCATTGTGGACGGCCGTCGTGAGGTGCTTACATTGGCCGAGTACTCGCCGGCGGACACAAAGAGCGCGGACGACCGTTGCCCCCCCGGAAGCTGCCATTGAAGTTGCGTGTGATCCAGTGGCCGAATCGGGTCGATGTCCGCCGTCCGCGTGTCGCCGGGCCGCCTAAACGGCGTAGCTGTAACAGTCGTTCAATAGCCGACGGTCGCCGCCATTGTCCCGCGGCCCCCGCGTTTCTCAGCGCGGGTGAACGAGCGCGCCGGCAACGGCTGGGCCAGCAGCATCGACCTGCGCGAGCAAGGATTGCGGTCGTCCTGCTTGGACCGGGTTCCCTGCGGCACATTGCTGGTCATCCGGCCTCTCGAACTGAACCAGCAATCCGCGTCCGCAGCCTTGCGGCATCTTGTCCCGCTATTCGGGCGGCCTTACTGCCATTCGCCGGGATGACAGATCACCCAACCCGGATGATAGCTGTCCATGTCCGTGTGCCCCCAGCACCAGTCGTGCTGGTGAATGATCTTCATCAACTCTTCGCGTTGTGCGCAGACGCTGCCCGGCGCATATTGCCCGTTAGGCAATATTTTCGGTGCCGGGCCGTTCCTGCATTTGTCATTAAGCACTTCTTCCTGACGCATCAACGCCTGAACAGCGGGTGGCACGGTGCGGGCCAACGTGGCCTTGTATTCGATGCAGGCCGCCGCCTTGGGGTCGTTGGACTTGCCGGCACATCTGGACTGGAGCTTGTCGATGGTTCTCGACACTTCTGGCGGGTACGTCTCGGCGTGCGCCGCGGCAATACATCCCGCCAGCAACAGGCAGGCGGCGGCAAGAGATCTGATCAGAAACATTTCGCGAAGGGCACGATGCGTCCGGTAGCTCAGGAACCGGCGAATTATGGCACGTGCGCGTTGTACATGTCGCCGGGACGCGGAGCGCCATTCGACCGCGACTAACGTCAAATACACCCGCGAGTATGTTCCGCTCACCGGGCATGTCCGGCGGCCTTTATTTGATGACCTTGCGCCAAAACACCAGGTATGCAGCCGACGAGGATGCGACCAGCAAAATCGCCCACATCGGAGCCAGACTGATCAAAACGGAGGTGACGTCAAGCATTTGGATTCCTCACTAACGTAACAATGACTCTCAACACACATCTGCTTCACGCGGAACCGGCAACCTGGCCAGGCATTGCGTCCCGCTTGAACATGCATACATCGTAAATCTACAAACAGCAGCGCACCTGTGGTTTCCTGTCGCACCGCCAATGCGTCAAACGGGCGCACGCACCGCGCACACGCCCGTTACCACACACGAGCCTCACGCCGTGAAGCGCTCGCTCGCGAACTGCGCGTCAGGCACGCCTGCCGCAACAGCAGCGGCCTGCACGCCCCGCACGAGCGCCGGCGGCCCGCACACGTAGATATCCGGCCGCACGCCCGTGCCCGCCAGCGCCACGCTCAACGCATCCACCGGCGTGCCACGAAACCCCGACCAGTCATCGCGCGGATGCCACACGCAGAGATCCACCTTCAACTGCGGCATGTCGGCCTGCAACTGCTGCAACGCGTCGAGCATGAACAGTTCGCTTTGCCGGTTCACGCCGAAGAACAGCCTTGCGTCGATCATCTCCTGATACTCGGCCATCCGCCGCAGCATCGACAGGATCGGCGCGAGCCCCGTGCCGCCCGCGACGAACCAGCGCGGCCGCAGGCTTTCCGCGAACAGGCCGAAGCCGCCCATCGGCGCGCGCACGGTCAGCGGATCGCCGGGCTGCGCGCGCTCCCGCAGGTACGTCGAGAACCAACCGTCCGGCCGCAGGCGGATCAGGAATTCGAGGCGCCCCTCCCAGTTGCTCGTGTTGGCGAGCGAAAACGGCCGGCGCACGCCGCTGCCCGGCACCTCCAGCTCCGCGAACTGGCCGGCCTCGAACTCCACGGCCGAGCCGTTCGCATCGTCGGGCTCGACCTGCAGCTCGACGCGCATCGTCTGGTCCGCGATCGTGTCGAGCGCCGCGATCCGCGCGATGCGCACCGGCACCGGCTGCAGCAGCACCTTCGCGTGGTCGTACGGCGCGACGACGCGCAAGTCGCTGCGCGGCGTCGTCCGGCACATCAGGATCGCGCCCGGCTGGCCGGCCGGCAGCGCGTCGATGCTGTGCTCTCGCAAGTCGTAGTCGCCTTCGGCGACCGTTGCATGACACGCGCCGCAACTGCCGCGCCGGCATTGCGACGGCAGCGTGATGCCGGCCTCGGCGGCCGCCGTGAGCAGATCCTGCCCGTCCTCGCACGCGAAGCCGAACGGCTGCCCGTCGCGCGTCGTGATCTCGATCTGATAGGTCATCCGAAGGATTCCTTCACGACGCGCGTCAAGCAGCCTGGCGCGACAGCGACGCGGCGAGATCGGTGCCGGCCTCCCCGATCGGCTGGATGCCGAACTGCTCGACCAGCACGCCGAGCACACCCGGCGTGAGGAACGCCGGCAGCGTCGGCCCGAGCCGGATGTTGCGCAGGCCGCGCGCGAGCAGCGTCAGCAGCACCGCCGCCGCCTTCTGCTCGAACCACGAGATCACCAGCGACAGCGGCAGGTCGTTCACGCCGCACTCGAACGCATCGGCAAGCGCGGTCGCAATGCGGATCGCCGAGTAGCTGTCGTTGCACTGCCCGATGTCGAGCAGGCGCGGAATGCCGCCGATGTCGCCGAATGCATGCCGGTTGAAGCGGTACTTGTTGCAGCCGAGCGTCATCACGACCGTATCGCCGGGCGCCTGCTCCGCGAATTCCGTGTAGTAGTTGCGGCCCGGCGCGGCGCCGTCGCAGCCGCCGATCAGGAAGAAGTGGCGAATCTGGCCGGCCTTGACCGCGTCGATCACCTTGTCCGCGACGCCGAGCACCGCGTGACGGCCGAAGCCGACCGTGATGGTCTCTTCCGGCGCCGTCGCCGGGAAGCCGGGCAACGCCCGCGCCGCCTGGATCAGCGTCGAGAAATCGTGATGCTCGAGATGGCGCACGCCCGGCCAGCCCACCGGCCCCGTCGTGAAAATGCGCTGCCGGTATTGCGGCAACGGCTCGATGATGCAGTTGGACGTCATCAGGATCGGGCCGGGGAAATGCGCGAAGTCGCTCTGCTGGTCCTGCCACGCGCCGCCATGGTTGCCAGCGAGATGCGGGAACGCCTTGAGCGTCGGATACGCATGGGCCGGCAGCATTTCGCCGTGCGTGTAGACCTGGACGCCGGTTCCCGCGGTCTGTTCGAGCAGCGCATGCAGGTCGCCGAGATCGTGGCCGGACACCAGGATCGCCTTGCCCGCCACCGGCGTCACGCGCACCGACGTGGGTTGCTGCGCGCCGAAGCGGCCGGTGTTCGCGCTGTCGAGCAGCTCCATCACCTTCAGGTTCAGCCGGCCCAGTTCGAGCGCCTTCGCCAGCAGCGCGTCGACGTCGGCCGGATCGTGCGCGAGAAAATCAAGCGCCGCCTCGATGCCCGCATACACCTCGTCGCTCTCGTAGCCGAGCACCCGCGCATGATGCGCATACGCGCACACGCCTTTCAGGCCGTAGACCACCAGCGCACGCAGGCCGATGATGTCCGCACCGACCTTGTCGGCGCCTGCCTCGATGCCGACGTTCGCGGCCTGCTCCAGCATGCCGGCCAGCTCCGCCGCCGGCTGCCACGTTGCCGGCCCCGACAGCGTCGGCAAGACCGTGCCCGTGTCCCGCGCAACCGCCTCGCACACGCCCTTCACCCGATCGCGGATCTGCGCGGCCTCGCGCAGCAGCGTCACGAAGCGCGCCGCATGAAAGTTCACGTTGGTCAGCGTCGTGAACATCGCGTACAGCACGAACCGGTCAGCCTCGCGGTCGGGCTCGCCCATGCCGCGCGCGAGCGCGCCGTACTGCGCGACGCCCTTCACCGCATGAACCAGCAGGTCCTGCAGGTCGGCCGTCGTCGCGTCCTTGCCGCAATTCCCCTTCGCCGACGCACAGCCGGGCCGCGCACCGCTCCGGTCAGTCTGTTCGCATTGGTAGCAAAACACGGGATTCTCCTTTTTGATCGTGGGGCGCGGGTCGGCGCAGACGGCGGTGGAACACGCGTTCCGCTCGGCCACGCAGCTCGCCCGCTTCAAGATGCTCTTTTCGTGCATCTTTTTTTATGATGTTCCGTCCGCCGTTTCCATAACCTGACGCCGATCAAGAAACGAGGTGCTGCGTCAACCGGTCTCGGAAGGTGCATCCTGACATTCGATGCCCCAGTCGCCGTACTGATACCAGTCGTCGCCGAGCAGCTCGGCGGGATGCTGGGTACGGCTGGAGCCGTTGCCGCAACGCATCGACTGGGTCGGGCAGTAGTTGTCGCAGCCCCAGCAAATTCTTTCCGGGTGAACCGGATGCAGCGGAAATTTCTTGGCCATGATTCGACGTCGCCTCTGCGGGTACGACATCGACTCTAGTGCCCGCTCGACGGCCGGCGCCGCGACATTCTTTCGCACGGCCGCCGACGCAAAGCCGATCGAGTACGCATTCCACGACCGATCGGCCGCTTGTTGATTCCCGTCAGGAAAGCGCTATGGCCCGCGGCGATACGATGAATCGTCGCGCAAAACAAAAAATTCCCACACGCATGAAATCATCGACAAGCAGCCGGATTCGGACCTTCGTCACAGCGGTCACCTCGATCACCGCGCTGTTGCTCCTCATCCCGGCCACGGCGTCGGCCGCCCCGCAGTACGGCGACGCCGAGCTGCTGAACAAAGGCGCGTGCGTCGCGCGCATCGCCGACTGCGTCGCGTGCCATACCGCGCCGAACGGCCGGCCTCTCGCGGGCGGCCTGTCGATGAGCACGCCGTTCGGCGCCGTCCATTCGACCAACATCACGCCCGACGACGCGACCGGCATCGGCCGCTATACGTTCGAGCAATTCGACCGGGCGATGCGCAAGGGCGTCGCGGCCGACGGCCATCACCTGTATCCGGCGATGCCCTACCCGTCCTTCGCGAAGCTCAGCGACGACGACATGCGCGCCCTCTTTGCATACCTGAAACAGGGCGTCGCGCCGGTCAGGCAGGAGAACAAGCCGCTCGGCATCAAATGGCCGTTCAACCAGCGCTGGGGGCTGGCGCTGTGGAATGCGCTGTTCGTCGACGACACGCCCTACCGGCCCAACCCGGCCAGAGACGCGACCTGGAACCGCGGCGCCTACCTGACCGAGGGCCCGGGGCATTGCGGCGCGTGTCATACGCCGCGCGGCCTCGCGTTCCAGGAAAAGGCCATGTCCGAGTCGGGCGGCAACGGGCCGCTCTATCTGTCCGGCGCGACGGTCGAGTCGTGGCGGGCCGTCAATCTGCGCGCGCTGTGGCCCGTCGAGGATTTCGTCACGTTCCTCAAGACCGGCAGGAATCGCTATGCGATCGCCAGCGGCAGCATGACGGACGTCGTTCACCACAGTACGCAGTACATCAGCGACGCGGACCTCACCGCCATGGGCGTCTATCTGCAATCGCTGCCGAACCTGACGGCCGACCGGCGGAGCGCCGAAGCGCCGATGCGCGGCGAACCGGCGGGCAGCGCGCCCGACGCGTTGTATGCGTCGAAAGGCGGTCTCGGCTATGCGCAGTTCTGCATCGGCTGCCATCAGGCCGACGGCGGCGGGTTCGCGTCGGTGTTTCCGCCGTTGTCCCGCAATCCCGCCGTGCTGTCGAAGGACCCGGCCTCGCTGATTCACGTCGTCCTCACCGGGTGGACGTCGCCGCGCACCGGCGCCCATCCGCGCGTCTATACGATGCCGGCGTTCAACCTGCTCTCCAACCAGGAACTGGCCGAGATCCTGACGTTCGTCCGTTCCGCGTGGGGCGGCCGCGAGGACCCGATCCTGGCGTCGGACGTCGCCAAAATGCGCCGGACGCTGGCCATCGGCAACGGCGATGCGTCGTCGTTCCCCACCCCGCGCTTCGCGACGCTGCTCGACCGGCCGAACGCCGCGCAACTGATCAGGGGGATGCGCCTGAATCTCGACACGAAAGCGCTGCTGCCGAACCACGTCGGCGCATCGCTCAACTGCGCGAGCTGCCACCTGAACAGCGGCACCGTCGCGCTCGCGTCGCCATACCTCGGCCTGTCCGCCCAGTTCCCGAGCTATGCGCCGCGAGCCGGCAAGGTGCTGTCGCTGGCGGAGCGCATCAACGGCTGTTTCCGGCGCTCGATGAACGGCACGCCGCTGCCGGTCGATTCGGACGACATGAAGGCGATGGTCGCGTACTTCGACTGGATGCAGAACGGCGCGCACCCGAAGGACAAGCTTCCGGGGCGCGGAGTCGGCAAGATCGACACCGCGCTGCAGCCTGACCTGACGCACGGCAAGGCGGTGTACGCCGCACAATGCGCGTCGTGCCACGGCGCGGACGGCGCCGGCACGCGGCGCGCCGACGGCACGCCGATCTATCCGCCGCTGTGGGGCAACCAGTCGTTCAACATCGGGGCCGGCATGGCGCGCCCTTACACCGCCGCGGCGTTCGTGAAGCACAACATGTCGATCGGCTCGCACAATCGCTTCCCGCTCGGGCAAGGCGGGTTGAGCGACCAGGATGCGGTCGACGTTGCCGCGTGGTTCACGACGCGGCCGCGCCCGGACTTCCCGGACAAGCTCCACGACTGGCCGAAGGGCGGCAAGCCCAAGGACGCGCGGTATTGATCGGCGTCGACGGCGGCGGGATGGGGGGAGGGCGTTTAATTGCTTCCGTCACCTTTTCGTCAGCCGGCGTAACCTGACGTAACCCAACCCTGACGGGCGTTCAGGCAGACTGTCCGCAGTCCATCGCCCCGTCCGCCGCCCGACCGACCATGTCCGTCGCTTACGACTATGCAGCCGGCCTGCTGCGCACGCTGTACGACCGCCATCTCGACGGCGGCGCGGTGCTCGATACGGCCGCGTTTCCCGATGCCGAGCGATTCGTCCGTGCGTGGCCCGCCATCCGTGCGGAAGCGCTTGCGGTCGCGCGCGACATGGCGCGCATCCCGCGCTTCCACGAGATCATGCGCGAGCAGTACGACATCTCGGCCAACGACGCACGCGACTGGCGGATGTTCATCATGCAGGCGTACGGCCAGCCGTTCCCGCGCAACCTGTCGCGCTGCCCGACCGTCGCGTCGATCGTCGCGGCTTCGCCGGACGTGCTGTCGGCATCGCTGTCGTTCCTCGCCCCCGGCAAGCACATTCCACCGCATCGCGGGCCGTTTCGCGGCATCCTGCGTGGCTACCTCGTGCTGTCGATGCCGAAGCGCGCGGACGGCACGCCGGCCGCCGTGCTGAAGGTGGACGGCCACGAATACCGGCTCGACGAAGGCCGCTTCCTGCTGTGGGACGACACGTTCATGCACGAGGTGTGGAACGACAGCGACGCCGTGCGGATCGTGCTGCTGCTCGATATCCGCCGGCGCGGGATGCCGCGCCGGCTCACGTGGCTGTCGAACGCGGTGATCGGTGTCGTGCGGATCGGAATCCGGTTGAGGGGCAGGTCGATTCCGGTGTAGCGGCGCGAACACGCATCGGATAACGAACCTTTGCTACGCCGGCTTCGACCGATCTTCCTGCGCGAGACGCGTCAGGACCGCCTCGAGGGCGCGAATCTTCGGCTGCGTCGCGCGCTGCGACGGATAGACGAGAAAGTAACCGAGACCGTTCGGCACGACATCGCTGAACGGCGCCACCAGCGTTCCGGCTTCGAGCCGATCCCTCGCCATCCGCGGATCGCCGATGGCCACGCCATGCCCCTGCTCCGCCGCCGTGAGCGTCAGTTCGAGGGTATCGAATACGAGCCCGGCCGCCGGGTCGATCTGCGTCGCGCCGAGCGCATCGAGCCAGCATCGCCATTCGTCCCGGCCGCGTCCGGGATGAAGCAGATGCGCGTGCGCGAGGTCGGCGACCGACTTCAGCGACGCGGCCAATCCGCTTGCGCACATCGGCGTAAGAGACTCCTCGAACAACGGAACCGACACCATCCCAGCCCAGTTCCCGGCGCCGCGCACGACGATTGCATCGACGTCGGCCCCGGTGAAATCCGGCGTGTCGTCCGCCGACGTATGGATGCGCAGCTCGGTGCGTGCAAGCGCCTGATTGATCGCCGGGAGCCGTGGCAGCAGCCAGCGGATCGCGAAGGTGGACGGCAGCCGCAGCGTGAGAATCGGCGCGGATCGGGCATGAACGTCCGCGTGACGGGCCAGCTGCATGAGGACGTCGACGGCCACCGTCAGCAATGCGTCGCCTTCCGCGGTGAGCGTCAGCCCCGACGCGTGACGCACGAACAGCGCGCACCGGTAATGCGCTTCCAGTTGCTGCACCTGACGGCTCACCGCGCCCTGGGTCCGGCACAAATGGTCGGCGGCCTTGCTGATGCTGCCGAGTTGCGCGGCCGCGACGAACGCCTGGTACGCCGTCAACGGAGGCAGCGAACGCGTGAGATCGGCCAGCGGGTATGCATGCGGCGCATGCCCGGATTGCGGATTTTTCGATGGTTCGGTCATCGGTGCATCGCTATCGTAGTTGCGCCGGCGTCGGGTTGGCGCTTGCGGCCGGCATGTCGACAATCAGCGGAGAGTAATGATGGTTTCATCGTCGGAGGCACTATACACGCGGCAGGTGGATGCTTACCTGAAGGCGCTGGAGCGCGGCGACACCGCTGCGATCTGCGCGTTGTTCACGCCGGATGCGCGGATTTTTTCGCCGTTTCTCGGCTGGATGGAGCCCGGGCCCTTCTTTGAAAAGGTCGAGTCGGCGTCCGGGCAGAGCAGGATCACGCCGATCGACATCTGCGTCAGCGCGACCGGCGCGCGTCGGGCGACCGGTTACTTCGTCTACGACTGGGGACTGAAGGACGGTTCCTCGGTTCGATTCGAATGCGTCGACGTATTCGAATTCGACGACAGCGGACTCATCGTGCGCATGGTCATCGTCTACGACACGCATCCGGTGCGCAATGCGGTCGGCGACAAATACGCGTAGCCGGGCATCGGCGTAACAAAGCGATGCTTCACACTCGATGCGCCGGCGCACCGCCTTGCGTCATCCGCGCGATCGCCGCGCGTGTCTGCGCGAGTTCGTCGTCCAGCCAGTCGAGAAACGACCTGACCTGCGGCTCACGCTCCCGCCCGGGCCGGCACAGCGCGACGAAACGCGCGCCGTCGAGCCGCACCGACGGCTCGATCGGCGTCAGCGCGCCCCGCTCGACGTGCTCGGCCACCAGCACCGAACTCGCGAGTACGACACCCTGCCCGTGCAGCACGGCCTGCAATGCGTAATGCTCGTCGTCGTAATGGCGAAACACCGCGCGTTCGAGCCACGCGTCGCGGCCGGCCGCACGGCACCACGACGCCCAGTCGACCGGCAGCGGCACGGCGCTCTCCCACGCGATCTCGATCAGGTCCAGCCGCCCGTCCGGGCGATTCACGTCGAAGCCGGGCGCCGCATAGGCGCCGAAATACTCGTCGATCAGTTCGTGCCGGAACAGCGCCGGAAAGTCGCGTGAGGTCGCGCGGATCGCAAGATCGATCCGCGCATCGCGTTCGAGATCGACGATCGTGTTGCCGGTTTCGACCTTGATGTGCAGTTGCGGATCGGCCTGCTGGAAGCGGCCGAGACGCGGAATCAGCCACATCGCGGCGAATGCGGGCGTGGTGGTCAGCACGAGCGTGCGCTCGGCCGGCTCGGGCCTGACGGCCTCGAGCCCGCGGCTCAGCGCCAGCAATGCATCGTGACTCGCGCGAAACAGGCGCTCGCCCTCCTCCGTGAGCCGCACGCCGCTCGCGCCGCGCTCGAACAGCAGCACGCCGAGCCGGCTTTCGAGCGACTTGATCTGGTGCGACACGGCGGCCGGCGTCACGGACAACTCGTCCGCGGCGGCCTTGAACGCGCCAAGCCGCGCCGACGCTTCGAATACACGCAATGCGGTCAGGGGAAGTTTCGAGAACACGGGCAGGGCAAGCCGGACGCGATCCGGGTTGAATTCGATTGAATCGGGGTGAGATTAGGTGAATTGAACCCGACGCGCAACGCGCCTAGTCTGGCGAGGCGTCGCGGCATCGCGCCGCGTTTTCATCGGAATGGAGAAACAACGTGCAAGGCCTATCGCGCAGGATCACGCAGGCGGTGCTTTACGAAGCGATCGCGATTTCCTGCATCTCGCCCGTGATCGCGGCGCTCTTCGGGGAAGGTCTCGTTTACTCGGGCGCGCTGTCGGCGACGATGTCGGCGATCGCGATGCTGTGGAACATGATCTTCAACGCGCTGTTCGAGCGCTGGGAAGCGTCGCGCGTGCAGCGCACCCGGACGCTCGGGCGCCGCATCATCCATGCATGCGGATTCGAAGGCGGGCTGATCTTCATCCTGGTGCCCGTCGTGTCGTGGTGGCTCGACATATCGTGGATCGACGCGTTCGTCGTCGACATCGGGCTGTTTGCATTCTTCTTCTGTTACGCGTTCGTGTTCCAGTGGGCGTTCGATCGCGTGTTCGACGTGCCGGCGGCGACGAAGGAGGTGTGAACTGCAAGCAACAACGAGACAGCTTCACGTTCAACTATACGGAGAAAAACCCCGCCAAAGCGGGGCCGCTGTCATGGCGAATCATCTAATCGCCTTTGTTGTCGGTGTGACGCGTGGGTCGTTACAAAGTCGCTCACAACTTCCAGCACAGATAGGAACGAGTGTTACGCTGATCTGATTTAACTCCTTCTTACCATTCATCGAAACATCTGGTTTCTTGATGATTCTCGTATCCACCCAAATATTGCCTTCTTTGATACCGAGCTGAATAAGATAGTCTTTCAGCAATTTTGCACGCTCAGCCGCCAGAGCATTGGGATTATGCTCCAATACATAGCCGCCCGCATACACAATCCCTCTGATTTCTACGTCAGGCCATTTCCGTGCATTCAAAACCATGCCGACGATTTTCAACCGATCCTCATTAGAAATCGATACCGAATTAATTGGCAAGCTACTTTCCATATCCTCGGAAATCGTGCAGGCACCAGCATAATACGAAACAAAAAATACCCATAACGATAGAGTGAATTTCAGAAACACTGAATTTCGATTTTTCATGAATGCACTTAATCGTTGAATCCGATATAACATGCAATACTGTCCGCATTCCGAATTGCCTGATCCGGATTAGATTGCGCCCAAAACGAGAGACCAACTGAAACGCCGTACATGTGATCGGTTGAATCAAAAACATCGGTATAGTGGGTGCATTCGTGAATGAGAGTCAGCACCTGACATCCTCGCCAAAAATGATCTCGCGGCGACGTACAAAAATGCGAGTAGATTGCGATAATTCGTCGACGCGAATCTGGCTTACACACAGCAGCATCAGTACTCCCATTATCGGGAACAACTTCACAAGTAATGTTTCGTTGCTTCTGCTCATCCCATCGGATGATATTTTCCGGTTTTAGTTCCTGCATAGCCCGCAGGAGCTTCGGCAAACCCTGATGCATTGCGGCGCGAGTCGAATCACCTGATCGACCAAACCATCTCTTCGCGCGTGCCTGCTCATTTTTATCCCATTTTTCTACGGCGTCGATGCGCTTCCGAATCAATAACACCGCGTCATCTCGCGATTTCACTATCGACTCGCGAAATTCTTTATTGGTCATATTCGAACATATTGGCGCCATGTTTACGGCAACCGGAACCTTTGAACCCGGCGTCGTGTTCGTTGTGGCCGAATTGTGAACCAGTTCGTAATCGTCGTCACGAGGCATTTTCGTCTCTCACAATTTCAAGGTGAAGCGATTCGGCGTCAGTTGTCGTAATGCGTTGTGTGTAGCCCGCGGCGTCCGTGACACCATCGAACACCTGGCCGGATGCGGTACGAATGCGATAACGCACACGGGCCAACGGTTCGCCCGTGTCTACGTCACTCAACACATATTGCTCATCATGTGTGCCGTGGCTGACGACGGACGAGCGCGGGGTGCTTCCACTTTGTCCCGTCAACGTCGCCGCCTCCTCGCCTGTGAAGACCATGCGCATATTGCGCTCGGCATAGAAGGTCGGCGACGGATTGCAACCACAAACGTTGATGTCGCCGCTCAGCGCCCACGGCTTGCCATTTGGGCCTGTACCCGGCAGGCGCGGCCCCTTGGGCGCGATGAACCCTGCCTGTTTGCAGGACGTGCAGTAGGTTTTCATGTACAGCGTCGCAATATGCACGCGCGGCGGCGGATTAGAACAAGTGACGTGTTCCAATCCTTCCGTGATCGTCGCGCTACCGCCACGATCGCCCTTGGCAAGGAAATTGCGGATCATGAGCCCTTCCCTTGGCGCACAACAGTCGAACGCTTCACCACAGTAAAGGTGCAGGCCGATACAAGACCTTCACGCTCCGGGCTGTCGGTAACGGTGTCGCCGTTGTCCAACTCGCTACCGACGAAAGCCAGTGGCTCGAAGTCTCCGTTATCCGCCAGCCCAAGGCCGCTTACGATTCGTGCGGTTGAGCCGTCTGCATAGTGAACTTGATCACCCACGACACCAGCCTTGCCGAGACGAATACCTGTATCCCACTTGCCGGTAGCCTCGCGTAGTACGCCACCGCGCGCGGTCGTTGCCCCTCGTACCGCCAGCCGATAGCGCGGCGACGAAGGTGGCGGCACATAAGTCGCGTCGAACAGTCCCTCGACTGTTTCCGCTGCCTGAACAGGAATTCCCCATAACCGCTGAAGCGTTTCGACGATACGGTCGCAGTTGCTCAATCGGCTGCCCACTAGTGCAAACGGCTTGTTGCCGGAAACCGCGTAATTGCCCGCACCGTCCGTAATAACGGCTTCGCTGCCATCCTCGTAGGTCACGACATCGCCGACGCGGGCAACGGCAAGCCCGGCGATAGTCAAGCTACCGGTTGCCTCGGTCACTCGACCGCCGCGTTCTGTGAGTGCGCCGATGGTGGCGAAAAGATAAGTCGGTGCCGTCTGCTCGTTCTTCATCCGGATTTCCTTTCTCAACAAATTGGTGAGGATTGCTCCGCACAAAATTTGCGTGAACGAGAAAGAAGAATCAATCTGACGAATACGAAATTCGCAAAACTAATTTTTATTGACCGTTCCAGCCGGCATGCGATCCTGGTCTTACGCGTGACGTTCAGGACGACGAAAGATTCCGACTACCGAACCAGCGCGCGCAATTTACGAATGGCAATCGCGCTAAGGTCCCCAAAAAAGCAAAACGGCCTTCCCGCTTCAAGCGAGAAGGCCGCCGTCCGTGCGCGCGTCAACCGCGCGCACCGCACACCATGCGTCAATGCACGCCGAGATATGCCTTCACCGCCGGCAGCCCAGGCTTGCCGTCGAGCGTCGTCACGCCCGCGAGCCACTTGTCGAGCGCTTGCGGGTTCGCCTTCAGCCACTCGGCGGCCGCCTTGTTCGGGTCTTCCTTGTTCATGATCGGCACCATCACGTGGTTCTCGATCGTCGTCGTGAACTGCAGGTTCGACACGAACTTCGCGACGTTCGGGCAGCGCTGCGAATAGTCGGGCGGCGTCGCCGTCAGCACCTTCGCTTCGCCGTAGTTCGGGCCGAACACGTCGTCGCCGCCGCTCAGGTAGTCGATCTTCATCTGCACGTTCATCGGGTGCGGTTCCCAGCCGAGGAACACGATCCACTGCTTGTCGCGGATCGCGCGATTCACCTCGACCAGCATCCCGGCCTCGCTCGACTCGACCATCTTGAACTTGCCGAGGCCGAACTGGTTGCCGTCGATCATCTTCTTGATCAGCAGGTTGCCGTCATTGCCCGGCTCGATCCCGTAGATCTTGCCGTTCAGCTTGTCTGCGTATTTCTGGATGTCCGCGAACGACTTCAGGCCGCCCTGATAGACGTAGTCGGGCACCGCGAGCGTGTATTTCGCGCCGGTCAGGTTGGGCGTGGAGAGCACCTTGATCGTGCCGGCCTTGGTGAACGGCTGGATGATCGGGTCCATCGTCGGCGACCAGTAGCCGAGGAACACGTCGATCTGCTTGCTCTTGATCCCCGCGAACGTGATCGGCACCGACGCGATCGTCTTCGTCGGGCTGTAGCCGAGCCCCTGCAGCATCGTCGTGGCGAGGCCCGTGGTCGCCGCGATGTCGGACCAGCCGACATCCGCGAAGCGCACGTTCTTGCACACGGGCGGATCGGCCGCATACACGGCCGTTGCCGGCGCGGCGGCGATCCCGACACCACATGCCGCTGCGATCAATAGGCGCTTCATCTTGCTTCTCCTCAAAGTGATGTCGTTCGCGTGAAATCCGGGATCGTGAATGGAAGCCGTTCGCCGCGATCCCGGCGGCGCACGGGCCGAATATGGATCAGCGCCGTTCAGCGTCCAGGCAGCCGGCGTTCGACGCTGGGCGCATGACCGAACTGCGCGCGATAGGCCTTGCTGAAATGGCACGGCGAATGAAACCCGCAGACCGTCGTCACGCGCGCGATCGACGCGTCGGTCGTACGCAGCAGGTCGCGCGCGCGCTTCAGGCGCAGCGTCAGGTAATAGTGGGTCGGCGACACGTTCAGGTACACCTTGAACATCCGCTGCAGGTGCCGCTGCGACAGCCGCACGAGCCGCGCGAGTTCCTCGAGCGACAGCGGCTCCTCGATGTTCGCCTCCATCAGCCGCACGACCTCGATCAGCTCCGCGCGCGAGAAGCCGACGCGCGCATCGACCGGAATCGGCTGCGTATCGGTCGAGCTGCGGATGCGCTCCAGGATGAACTGTTCGGATACCTGCGCGGCCAGCTGCTGGCCGAACCGCATGCCGACGAGGTTCAGCATCAGGTCGAGCGGCGCGGTGCCGCCGGTGCAGGTCAGCCGGTCGCGGTCGACGACGAACAGTTCGTCGGCGAACCCCACTTGCGGAAATTCGGCATGCAGCGACGACAGGTTCTCCCAGTGCACGGTGCAGCGATACCCGTCGAGCAGCCCGCTCGACATCAGCGCATACGCGCCCGTGCAGATGCCGCCGAGCGGCAGCCCGCGTTCGGCGAGCGCCGCGAGCGTATCGCGTGCGCCTTCGTCGACCACGTCGCGGATGCGGATGCCGCCGCACACGATCATCACGTCGGGCAAGCTTCGTGTAGTCGAGCGCCTGCGTGGGCCGTACCGCGATACCGTTGCTGGCATGCACGGGGCTGCCGTCGAGCGAGTAGATCGACCACTGGTAGTGATCGGCCCGCCCGACGTAGTTCGCCATCCGAAGCACTTCGACAGCGCTCGAGAACGCGATCATCGAGAAGTTCGGCAGCGTGAGGAAGCCGAAATGGGCGAGGGACGAAACCGGTGAAACGCAGGCGGCGGGCGCCAGGGCGGCAGCGGCGGCAGCGGACGTCACAT
The DNA here is from genome assembly GCF_001718835.1 of Burkholderia cepacia. Classification (NCBI taxonomy): domain Bacteria; kingdom Pseudomonadati; phylum Pseudomonadota; class Betaproteobacteria; order Burkholderiales; family Burkholderiaceae; genus Burkholderia; species Burkholderia cepacia. Next base: position 2,921,369 of record NZ_CP013444.1, read on the forward strand.
CGCTCTCCTAACGGGCAGGTTGCAGGCGGCCAGCGCCGTGGCGTCGCCACGGCAGCCGATGCGAAACACGGAGAAGGCGGCCGGGAATGTCAGCGACAAGGCGCCGGCCGCCGGTGGTCAGGCCTGTGCGGGTGCAGCCTTCACGCGAAACAGCTGCTTGAGACCCGAGAACAGCGGCGCCTTCACGGTGCCCGGCGCGCGGCCGAAGCTTTCGGTGATGCGGTCGAGAATGATCGCGAGCAGCACGACCGACAGGCCGCTTTCGAAACCGAGGCCGATGTCGAGGCGCTGGATACTCGCGAGCACGTCGTTGCCGAGGCCGCCCGCGCCGACCATCGACGCGATGATCACCATCGACAGCGCCATCATGATCGTCTGGTTCACGCCCTGCATGATCGACGGCAGCGCATTCGGGAACTGCACCTTGTACAGCAGTTGCCACGGCGTGCAGCCGAAGGCCTGGCCGGCTTCGACGATCTCGCGGTTCACGTGGCGGATGCCGAGGCTCGTCAGGCGCACCGCCGGCGGCATCGCGAAGATCACCGTCGACAGGATCCCCGGCACGCGGCCGAGACCGAACAGCATCGCGGCCGGAATCAGGTAGACGAACGCCGGCATCGTCTGCATCAGGTCGAGGATCGGGCGCACGATCGCGGCGACCCACTTGCTCTTCGCGGCCCAGATGCCGAGCGGGATGCCGAGCACGAGGCTGATGATCGTCGACGACAGCGTGAGGCCGAGCGTGATGACGGTCTGATCCCAGAAACCCGTCGCGAAGATCAGCAGCAGCGACGCGGTGGTGAACAGCGCGAAGCGCCAGCCCACCCGCCACAGCCCGACGCCGATGAAGATCGCCATCATCAGCCACATCGGGATCGCCTGCAGGCCGTGCTCGACGAATGCCGCGAGCCCCTCGATCGCTTGACCGATCGCGTCGAACGTCTTCGCGTCATGGTCGAGCAGGTAGTGAACGGACTGGTCGACCCAGGTACCGAGCGGAATCATTTCAGACATGGGAGCCTCGCGAACGCGTGATGGCCTTCAGGATGAGCGCACGATCGACCGAGCCGCAGTAGCAGCCGTCGTCGTCGACGACAGGCAGTGCATTCGGGCTCGCCACCACGCGCGCGACGACATGTTCGAGCGACGCATCGCGCCGGATGCTTTCGATCGGGCTCACGGACGGCGTGTCCTGACCGATCGCATCGCGCGTGACGAAGCCGCGGATCTTGCGTTGCGCGTCGAGCACGAACGCATAGTCGGCACTGCCGTTCAGCGTTGCCGCGACGTTCGCGGCATCGCACTTCGACACGATCGGCACGGCGCCCGTCTGCATCAGGTCGCCGGCCGTGAGGTAGCGGCTGGTGTCGATGCCGTCGAAGAACGCGCGCACGTAGTCGTCGGCCGGGTTCGCGATGATGTCCTGCGGCGTGCCGACCTGCACGAGCCGGCCGCCTTCCATGATCGCGATGCGGTTGCCGATGCGCAGCGCTTCTTCCAGATCGTGCGACACGAACATGATCGTGCGGCGCTGTTCCTTCTGCAGTTGCAGCAGCACATCCTGCATTTCGCGGCGCTTGAGCGGATCGAGCGCGGAGAACGCCTCGTCCATGATCATCAGCGACGGGTTCACGGCCAGCGCACGGGCGAGGCCCACGCGCTGCTGCATGCCGCCCGACAGCTCGGACGGCAGCTTGTGCGAGAACGGTGCAAGACCGACCTGCTCGAGCACTTCCATCGCGCGGCGCTCGCGTTCCTTCTTGCCGACGCCCGCGACTTCCAGGCCGAACGCGGCGTTCGACACCACGGAGCGATGCGGCATCAGCGCGAACGACTGGAACACCATGCTCATGTCCTTGCGGCGCAGCGCGGTCAGCGCAGAGCGGCGCGCCGACGCGACGTCGAGCCCGTCGATCATCACCTTGCCGGCGCTCGGATCGACCAGCCGGTTCACGAGGCGGATCAGCGTGGACTTGCCGGAGCCGGACAGGCCCATCAGCACGAATATTTCGCCTTCCTGCACATCGAAGGAGACGTTGTGCACGCCGACGACCTGGCCGGTGCGCTTGAGCACGTCGTCCTTCGTCGCGCCGGCGGCAAGCATGTCGAGCGCCTGCTGCGGGTTACTTCCAAACACCTTGCACAGACCTTCGACCACGACCTTGGGGGCATCCATCGAAACCTTCTCCTCGTGTAGCGGGGACTCACGTGTGTCATAGCGTGCCTACATAGTTGCCAGAAAAAACCCCGACCTGCCGACGAATTACGACAAACGCTTGCGCAAATACGACACGGGGGAAAAGCGGCGTCCAGCCGCGCCGGGTGAGGCCGCGCGGCCGGCGCCAGTGGTTTGCGGCGGCGCAAAACCTGTATCGCCATGACTGGCGGACATCACGGGTAGAACTTGTGCGGAGCAACGTGCGGCGGATTCGGCGGCGGCGGGCGCGAAATGGCCTCTGCCGCGCGTCGCTTTCGGACAAATCCACGTCCGATCGGCTGGATTGATTCGTGCCGCACCGAGCTGGTGCGCGACAGCGAGCCGACAGGCGCCGCAACGAGATCGCGTGAAAAGCGAATGCCCGTGCGGAAACCGGTGCGCCTGTCGAGCCAGATTGCGCCGACCATCGCCGTTCGCCCGCAATTTGTTTCGGGTTCCTTCACGCTGAATCGGAGCGTTACGGATGCGCGCCGTCGCGCGTGGTCGTCGCCCGTTGAATTATCCAGACGATTGAACACTTGTTTTCACGTTTTCACTAGCTTGAAAATCAATATTCACGCGACCATACTTCACCCGTCCCGTTATCCCGCTACCTAGCCATCCCTCCCCGTGAGCAACACCGAGCCGCCCGGCGCGATCGAGCGCATTCACCACGCATCCGCGACCGCATCCGACGCGCTGAAGCCCGTCGCGCGATGGCTGGCGTCCCATTCGCTCGACGCCGCAACGCTCACGATCGAGGAAGTCGCGCAAGCGTGCGGCGGCTCCGTCGCCAGCGTCAACCGGTTCGCGAAGCACGCCGGATATCGCGGGTTTTCGGAGCTGAAGGCGGACCTTGCCGCGGTCGTGCGGCAAGCGCTGCAACCGGTGGAGAAACTGGCGGCGCAGGCAAAGCAGGAAGGGATCGGCGCCTGGCTCGCGGATCACCAGCGCAATCTGGCCGCGATGGATTCGTCGCTTCAAACGGAGCGGCTGGCCCAGGTGGTGACGCGCATCGTCGCGAGCAACGCCGTGTATTGCCTCGGGCTCGGCCTGAGCACCTACCTGACCGGCTTGCTTGCAGACACGTTGATGCCGTATCACCGGCGCGTCGTGTGGGCCGCCGCGGGTGGCGGCAGCGAGCAAGCCGCCCGACACATGACGCACGTCGGCGCCGGCGACACGCTGATCGCGATCTCGCTGCCCCGCTATTCGCGCGACACGGTCGAGCTTGCGCGCTTTGCTCGCGAACGCGGCGCTTTCGTCGTCGCGCTGACCGACAACCCGACCGCGCCGCTCGCCGCCGCAGCCGACGCCGTCCTGCTGGCGCCGGCCGAGCATCGCGTGCTGTCGTCGAGTTCGGTGGCGATGGTGGCGCTCGTCGAAACGCTCGCATCGGAAGTGCTGAAGGCGACACCGCAGACGCAAGCCGTCGCGGCCGCGTTGTCGCAAACCGTTCTGCCGTATCTCGCATTCGACACCACGGCTTCGACGCCGGCGCATGCGGAAGCCGACCGGACGCGCGACAACAAGGCCGGCGACGTTGGCCGCCGGCGTGGCGCAGCCGCTCCCGGCGCACCTCGCAAGACACGCAACCCTTCGTGACCTTGCAAGCGTCGCCATCATTCCATTCAGCAGTTCGGGTATTCGAGGAAACCCAACATGACCACGACTTCCGATAGCGTCACGGTTCAGCCGCTCAGGGATACGGCGGGGCTCGCGGGGCATCCGCGCGGCCTCACCACGCTGTTCTTCACCGAGATGTGGGAGCGGTTCAGCTTCTACGGGATGCGAGCCATTCTCGTGCTGTACATGGTCGCCGCTCCGGGCCTCGGCGGGCTCGGCTACGACACGCCCCATGCGACGGCGATCTACGGCACGTATTCGATGGCCGCGTTCCTGCTGTCGCTGCCGGGCGGCATCATCGCCGACCAGTGGCTCGGCACGCGTCGCTCGGTCTTGATCGGCGGCATCATCATCGCGGCCGGCCACTTCACCATGGCCATTCCCGCGGTCCCGACGTTCTTCGCGGGGCTCGTGCTCGTCGCATGCGGCACGGGCCTGCTCAAGCCGAACGTGAGCGCGCTCGTGGGCGGCCTCTACTCGCAAGACGACGACCGCCGCGACAGCGGCTTCTCGCTCTTCTACATGGGCATCAACATCGGCGCATTCCTCGCGCCGCTCGTCTGCGGCTTTCTCGCGGAAGCCGAGCCTTTCAAGAACGTGCTGCGCTCGTTCGGCATCGATCCGGTCAACAGCTGGCACTTCGGCTTTGCAGCGGCAGGCGTCGGCATGCTGCTCGGCCTCGTCGTCTTCTGGTCCCAACGCGGCCGTCTCGAGCACGTCGGCGACCGCCTCGCGGCGAAGCCCGCGGCATCGACGCGGAAACGGCAGGACGGTGCGCGGCAGACGGCGGCCTACGTCGCGCTCGGCATGTTCACCGTCGTCGGCACGGGGCTCGCGGGAAGCAACTGGCAGAACGTGCTTCCGTTCCTGCTGGCGTTCGACGCGCTCGTGCTCGTCATCATGATGGGCATCCGGGAGCAACTGACCGGCGCCGAGTGGAAGCGCCTCGCCGTGATGGGCATTTACTTCGTCGTGACGATCGCATTCTGGTCCGCGTATGAACAGAAAGGCTCGAGCCTGAGCCTGTTCGCCAAGGAAATGGTGGAGCGCAACATCGGCAGCTTCGTCGTGCCCGCGGCCTGGTTCCAGTCGCTGACCGCGCTGTACGTGATCCTGCTCGCGCCGGTGTTCGCGGCGCTCTGGGTGCGGCTCGGCCGTCGTCAACCGTCGAGCCTCGCGAAGCTCGCGATCGCGCCGCTGCTGATCGGCTTCGGCTATGCCGCGTTCGCGATCCTGTGCTCGACGCTTCATGTCGGCGTGAAGATCAATCCGCTCTGGCTTGCCGGCCTGTTCCTGTTCGAAGTGTTCGGCGAGCTGTGCCTGAGCCCGATCGGCCTGAACCTCGTCACGAAGCTGGCGCCCGTCAAGCTCGTCGGCCTGATGATGGGGCTCTGGTTCTTCGGCAGCTCGTTCGGCTACAAGCTTGCCGGTTACTTCGCGGGCTTCTACATGCCCGACCCGGCGCGGCTGACGATGCTCTACGGCAGCATCGCCGCGGGGCTCTTCGCCGTCGCGGCCCTGCTGTTCCTGATGATGCCCATGATGAGAAAGCTCGTCGGCGACGAATCGGCGAAGGCCGCGACGCATACGCATTGACGTTCGAATCGAATACCGCAGGAAACGTGAAATGGAAAGGACCATCCTCGCAGTCCACGGCGGCGCCGGCACGCTGCAGCGCGGCGTCATGACGCCGGAACAGGAAGCCGCTCATCGCGCCGCGCTCGAAGCAGCGCTCGTGGCGGGCCATCTGGTTCTGAAAGCCGGCGGGTCGAGCGTCGACGCCGTCGTCGCCGCCGTCGTCGCATTGGAGAATTGCCCGCTGTTCAACGCGGGGCGCGGCTCGGTGTTCACGCATGCGGGCACCCACGAAATGGATGCGGCCGTCATGGAAGGACACACCGGGCGCGCAGGCGCGGTGGCCGGCGTGTCTCGCATCAGGAATCCCGTCGAAGCGGCACGGCGCGTGATGGGTCGATCCACGCACGTGCTGCTGTCGGGTGCAGGGGCCGAGCAATTCGCGATCGACGAAGGCCTCGCGTTGGAGCCCCCCGAGTACTTCCACACCGATTTCCGCTGGCAGCAGCTGGTTGCCGTGCGCGACACCGGACGCGCATTGCTCGATCACGACGGTGCGGCGCTGCTTCGCCAGCAGGCGCCTGCCGATTCGAGCCGGCTCAACAACGGCGAGCACAAGTTCGGCACCGTCGGCGCCGTCGCGCGCGATGCCAACGGTCATCTCGCCGCCGCGACCTCCACGGGCGGCTTGACGAACAAGCGCCACGGACGCATCGGCGATTCGCCGCTCATCGGATGCGGCACCTTTGCCGACACACGCGTGGCCGTGTCCGCGACGGGAACGGGGGAAGCATTCATCCGCGCGGTCGCGGCCCATGACGTCGCCGCACGGATGAAGTACGGTCATGCGATGGTCGACGAGGCCGCGCGCACGGTCGTCAACGAGGTGATTCCGAGCCAGGGCGGCAGCGGAGGACTCATCGCCGTCGATGCCGACGGGCGCGTGTCGATGCCGTTCAACACCGAAGGCATGTATCGCGGCGTCATTCAGGCGGACGGCAAGCGGTATGTCGACATCTATCGGTAGACGGCGACGTGTCGCCTCCATCGAGCGGCGGGCTCATGCATGCCGCGACGAGGCATGCTTCTTCGTCGACATCCGCGACGAAAAAAAGCCCCGCCTGCATCCGCGCGGCGGGGCCAACCCATGTCAGTAGAGACATCATGGAGGAGACGGGCCCATCTTATCGACCGCGGCCGGCCGTCCCAACCAAGCATTTCTGCTATCGATCCGTGCGGCCGCGCACACGATTGCGCGCGCCTCACGGCATATCGATAGAACGAAAAGTCGTTTTCAGAGTGGCGGCGGGGTCGTTACCATCTGGTTTTAAGCCCGCGTTTAAGGCTGTGCCAGGCCGCCGGGCAAGCCATCCCCAAGGAGCGCCCCTTGACTGCATTCGATCAACACCGCCGCCCGTTCGTCGTCGGCATCGGCGGTACCACCCGGGCAGCGTCGTCGACCGAACGCGCGCTGTCGTTCGCGTTGCGCGGCGCGCAGGCGGCCGGCGCACGCACGCGCCTGTTCGACGGCCCGTTCCTGCATACGCTGCCGCACTACGCCCCCGAACACAAAACGCTGACCGACGCGCAGCGCGAACTGATCGACGCCGTGCGCCAGGCCGACGCGATCGTCATCGCGACGCCCGGCTATCACGGCGGCGTCTCCGGCCTCGTGAAGAACGCGCTCGACACGCTCGAGGAACTGCGTGCGGACGATCGCCCCTATCTCGACGGACGCGCGGTCGGCCTGATCGTCACCGCGTACGGCTGGCAGGCGGCCGGCACCGTGCTGACGTCGCTGCGTTCGATCGTGCATGCGCTGCGCGGCTGGCCGACGCCGTTCGGCGCGACCGTGAACACGCTCGAAACGCGCTTCGACAGCGCCGACAGCTGCTCGGATCCGAAGGTCGTCGCCCAGCTCGAGACGGTCGGCACGCAAGCGGCCGAGTTCGCGCTCGCGTTCGCCTCGCATCGCGCGGCCTCGCATGCGGCATCGGTCGATGCGCTCGCGCCCGTGCTGAAGGTCGCCAACCAGTAACCCGCCCCTTTCCTCTTTTCCCGTTCCGCCGCCCGCGCCCGGCGCCTTGCCCGTGCGCGGGCGGCTTGCATCCGGCCGCCGTACGCGCGGCCGTCCACCGTCGATAAGGTTTCGGCCCGCCGCGTGATTTGCATTGGCCGAAAGATTGGTTCACGCGGCCGGCGGGTTTTCGTACGCTGAACATCCGAACTTTCTCCGCGCACGCCATGAACCGTACGATCCGCTACAAGGGCTACGAAGTCGCCCCCGCTGCCGCCCGGTTGCCGAACGGGCTGTTCGCCGCCAACCTGACGATCGCGAAGGCGAGCAGCGGCCCGTCGCCGCGCTCCGTTTCGTTCGACGCGATCGATTTCTTCTTCGAGGAAGAACACGCGCTTGCCTACGCGTCCCGCTGGGGCCGCCTCTGGGTCGACACGCACGCGTGACGCACGCCTGGCCGGCGTGCGCATGGCCGCTCGAAAATACGCGAAAACGGGAGCCGTGGGAGAATCTTTCGATCCGTAATCGCACAACAATAGCCATGAGTGACACGCTGCAGGAACAGCACGCAGCCGCAGATCACGCAATGCGCAACTGGACCTTCGAGAGGCAAGGTCCGGTCCGGATCGGTTCCGATGCGCACATGCAGATGTTCTGCCGCATGCTGCTCGACACACACAACCCGTACAAGCCGGCGGTGATCGACTGGCCGCCACTCAAGCCCGCCGAACTCAGGCGACTCACGTCGCTGCCGATCTGGGACATCGCGGTGCAGACCGAAGGTCGTGCATCGATCCGCGTCGCGACGTTCGCGTCGACCGTCCGCGACCCGCTGCTGAAGCAGGCGCTCGAGATGGACGGCGGCGAGGAAGCGCGTCACAAGGTCGTGCTGTCGAAGCTCGTCGAGGCATACGGCATCCGGCTCGCCCCCGAGCCACCCTACCCGGCGCCGAAGGACCCCGAGTGGTCGTGGATGGTCACGGGCTTCAGCGAATGCATCGACAGCTTCTTCGCGTTCGGCCTGTTCCGCTCCGCGCAGCGCTCCGGTTATTTCCCGCCCGAACTCGTCGACACCTTCGAGCCCGTGATCCAGGAAGAAGGCCGCCACATCCTGTTCTTCGTGAACTGGTACGCGTGGTACTGGCGCAGCCTGCCGTGGTGGCGCCGGCCCGCGTTCTTAGTGAAAGTTGCTGCCGTGTGGGCGTTCCTGATCTGGGAACGGATCGGCATCGCGCGCGGGATCGACGCCGACGGCGTCGCGCACGACGCGAACTTCCCGGCGACGAGCACCGCCGACATCGGCGAAGCGTTGAACCCGCGCGAACTGATCGAACTGTGTCTCGCCGAGAACGATCGGCGGATGGCCGGTTACGACAAGCGCCTGCTGCGCCCGTTGTTCGTGCCGCGTATGGCGCGGCTCGCGCTGCGGTTCATCAGGAAATAGCGTCGGATGTGGTTCGCGGCGTCTCGCCGCGAAGATCGATTCCGCTTGCCGGCCGGGGCGGTTGTTCGCCGACCACCTCGTGTTGCCTCCACCGCCTGCCTGCGTGCCTGAAGTCAGCCCTCCTGACGCGACGTCCCGCCTGCCCTTCACGCACGCTTCATTTCCCGCTCCTCGACACGGAACCGCCCGGCAGCGCCTTGCCGCATCGCGGCCCGATCCGATCGATCCGGACGCGCCGCCCGTCCCGACGCCGCCCCGCTGCTACCGCTCGGCGGCTGCGGCAAACGCCAGCGCCGAATCGTGCGTTGCGATTTCCTTCCGAAATTGAGCCGATTGTTGAGGAACCGCAATGCTCACTCAAACAAATTCGAAATAGACATGCAGCCGGCGCGGCTCGCGTCCGGCCTCATTTTTTTCCTGCCGACGATCTGCATCCTCCCCGAACCGGCCCGTCAGACGGTCGCATCCCGGCGATGTGCGATGCGCAGACTGGCATAGCCGGATTACCGTCCTTTACGCATTTCTCATCTCAAATTTCAACACAAAACAAAAAGCAAAACCAGAAAAAACATGAATTAATAAATTAATATCAACGCATCGAAAATTATCTCGATTCCATCTCCAACATTACAAATACATAACAAAGCAGGCAGTGCGCAAACGTTTGCTATTTCATTTGTCTTACTTTATCATCCCGACGCTCGTCAACCCATCGACAACACCGCCACCAAACCATTGATGGACAAGGCCATCACGCAGCAAGACGTCACGCCTCATACCTTTCAATCCTCCTTCCCATTGTTTTACTTGGCCTTACTCCAGAATTGTTGCCCTCAGCACTTATTAACCAAATTTTAACTTTCTCTCGCGCTCATTTTTCACTATTTAGCAATTCATAAAATCCATCTCAAATAAACTCCGCCCATATTTTTGGGATTGCACGAGCGCACGGCACATTCATCTAACAAAAGAGACCGGTGTGTGGCGTGCATATTTGGAGGTAGCAGGACATGAACCGCACATACCGCTCGATCTGGAACGAAGCTCTTGGCGCCTGGGTCGCTGCGTCCGAACACGATTCGGCACGGGGCAAGCCGAACAAGTCGGCCGTGGTGGTCGCCGCGATCGCCGCTCTGGCGATCGGACTGCCGTCGCTTGCGAGCGCCAACACATTGAATACCCAGCAGACCTGCTTCACCACATCGAACGGAGCGGTCGGCCGCGTCAACCCGGGTGGTACGGCCAACCAGGCCGGTGACGGTTCCGGCACCTATTCGGTCGTCGCCGGCTGTAATTCGAACGGCAACGGCTGGACAGGCGTGACGGTGTACGGCTCGTTCTCCCAGGCGAACGGCAACGGCGCGACGACCTACGGCATGCAGTCGTCCGCCGCGCTGTGGGGCACGGCAGCCGGCCTCGAAACGACCGCGAGCGGCACCGGCGCGACCGCGCTCGGCTTCGGTTCGACGGCGAACGCGCTGAACTCGGTCGCGATCGGCGGCGCGGGCGGCAACGGCACGACGCCGCTGTCGCAGGCGAACTCGACCATCGCGTCGGGCGCCGGAGCGATCGCGATCGGCAGCAACGCGACGAAGGGGGCGCAAGCGGCCGCGTCCGACTCGATCGCGATCGGTGGCCAGTCGTCCGTCGCGGCGACCGCGACCTCGGGTATTGCAATGGGTCGCGGCGCGACGGTCAACGGCGCGTTCGGCATCGCCCAGGGCGACGGCGTCGTGTCCGGCGCGATCGGCCAGAACGTTGCGATCGGCTCGAGCGGCACGACGGCCAACAGCAGCACGGCGACGGGCGGCGCCGTCGCGATCGGTCGCGGCCAGACGGCGACGGGCGACGGAGCGGTCGCAATCGGCGACCCGAACGTCGCGACCGGCACCGGCGCCGTTGCGGTAGGCGCGAACAATACCGCGAACGGGCAAGGCGCCATTGCGCTCGGCAATTCCAATACGTCGACCGGGACGGGTTCCGTCGCGCTCGGCAACACCAGCGTGGCGACCAGCAGCGCGGTGGCGATCGGCAGTTCGGCAACCGCCACGGGCACGAACGGCTCGGTTGCAATCGGCAACTCGGTGACGTCGACCGGCACTGGATCGATAGCGATCGGCAACAGCGGGAGTTTCGGCGCCAAGGCCATTGCCTCCGGCTCGGATGCATTGGCGCTCGGCAACGGCTCGACCGCGAGCGGGACGGCAGGTTCGGTCGCCCTGGGCTCGAGCAGTGTGGCCACCAATTCGTTCGCGACCGCATTGGGCGCAAACTCCAATGCGTCCGGCAGCGGTTCCGTCGCGATTGCGCAAGGGTCCAGCGCTACGGCCACCAATGCGCTGGCGCTCGGCGTCAACTCGACGGCAAACGTAGCGAACTCGGTTGCACTCGGCAACGGCTCGGTGACGAGCGCCACCGCGACGACGGCAACCGGCGGCACCGGGACGGTCAGCAGCACCATGATCGGCACTCAGACGTTCGGCACCTACGCCGGCGCGAGCGCGGCGAACGGTGTGGTCAGTGTCGGCGCGCCCGGCTCGGAACGCCGCATCCAGAACGTCGCCGCCGGCCTCGTCGGTGCCGCCAGCACCGATGCGATCAACGGTAGCCAGCTCTACTCGGTCGCGAGCACGACGACGTCGAGCATCGCCAGTTTGTCCACGTCAGCGTCCACGGGTATTTCGTCGGCCAATAGCTCGATCGTTTCGCTTTCCACGTCGACGTCGACCGGAATCAGCACCGCGCAAAGCGGCGTCAATTCGCTGTCCACCGGTCTGTCGACGACCAACAGCACGGTCACGTCGTTATCGACTTCCGCGTCGACCGGTATCAGCACGGCGCAGAGCGGCGTCAACTCGCTGTCTACCGGCCTGTCGACCACCAACAGCACGGTCACGTCGTTGTCGACTTCCGCTTCGACCGGCATTTCGTCGGCTAGCAGCTCGATCGCCTCGCTTTCCACGTCGACTTCGACCGGCGTCAGCTCGCTTTCGACTGGACTGAGCTCGACGAACAGCACCGTGACGTCGCTGTCGACGTCCGCATCGACGGGTATCAGCACCGCACAAAGCGGCGTCAACTCGCTGTCCACCGGTCTGTCGACCACCAACAGCACGGTCACTTCGCTGTCGACCTCCGCGTCAACCGGCATCAGCACCGCACAAAGCGGCGTCAACTCCCTGTCGACCGGCTTGAGCTCGACCAATAGCTCGGTCACGTCGCTGTCGACCTCGACCTCGACCGGCCTCTCGTCGGCTAACAGCTCGATCACCTCGCTCTCCACGTCGGCCTCGACGGGCATCAGCTCGCTGTCCACCGGCCTGAGCTCGGTGACGGCCAACACCAACAACCTCGGCAATAGCACTGCTGCTGCGCTTGGTGGCGGCGCAACGTACAACCCGGCAACCGGCACGATTTCGGCCCCGTCGTACACCACGTACAACGCGAACGGCACGACAACGACCGCCAACAACGTCGGCTCGGCGATCAACAACATCAACAGCCAGGGCATCAAGTACTTCCACGCGAACTCGACTGCGCCGGACAGCAAGGCCCTCGGCACCGATTCGGTCGCGATCGGCCCGAACGCCGTCGCGAACAACGCCGGCGACGTCGCGCTCGGCAGCGGTTCCGTCACCGCGGCCGCGAATCCGACTGCCACCGGCACGGTCGGCGGCACGACCTATTCGTTCGCGGGCACAACGCCGAGCAGCGTCGTCAGCGTCGGCGCAGCCGGCGCCGAGCGCCAGGTCACGAACGTCGCGGCCGGACGAATCTCCGCCACCAGCACGGACGCGATCAATGGTTCGCAGCTTTACGCGACCAATACCGCGATCAACACGCTGTCGACGTCGACCTCGACGACCGTCGGCTCGTTGTCCACCGGCCTGAGCTCGAGTTCGTCCGCGATTTCTTCACTGTCGACGGGCGTCAGTTCGCTGTCGACGGGCCTCAGCTCGACCAATAGCTCCGTTGCGTCGCTGTCGACCTCCACGTCGACCGGGTTGTCGTCGGCTAACAGCTCGATTTCGTCGCTGTCCACGTCGACGTCGACCGGCATCACTTCGCTGTCGACAGGCCTGAGTTCGACCAATAGCTCCGTCGCTTCGCTGTCCACTTCGGCTTCGACCGGTATCAGCACCGCGCAGAGTGGCGTCAACTCGCTGTCGACGGGCTTGAGCTCGACCAACAGCTCCGTCGCTTCGCTGTCGACCTCGACCTCGACCGGCCTCTCGTCGGCCAACAGCTCGATCGCTTCGCTGTCCACGTCGACTTCGACCGGCATCAGCACCACGCAAAGCGGCGTCAACTCGCTGTCGACGGGCTTGAGCTCGACCAACAGCTCCGTCGCTTCGCTGTCCACCTCAAGCTCGACCGGCATCAGCACCGCACAGAGCGGCGTCAACTCGCTGTCCACCGGTCTGTCGACCACCAACAGCACAGTCACTTCGTTGTCGACCTCGACGTCGACCGGTATCAGCACCGCGCAGAGCGGTGTCACGTCCCTGTCGACTGGCCTGAGTTCGACCAACAGCTCGGTCACGTCGCTGTCGACTTCGACGTCGACCGGCATCAGCTCGCTGTCCACCGGCCTGAGCTCGACCAACAGCTCTGTCGCTTCGTTGTCGACCTCGACCTCGACGGGCATCAGCACCGCACAGAGCGGCGTCAACTCGCTGTCGACGGGCTTGAGTTCGACCAACAGCTCGGTGACGTCGTTGTCGACCTCCACGTCGACCGGCATCAGCACCGCACAAAGCGGCGTCAATTCGCTGTCCACGGGTTTGAGTTCGACCAACAGCTCGGTCGCTTCGCTGTCGACCTCGACTTCGACCGGTATCAGCACCGCGCAGAGTGGCGTCAACTCGCTGTCGACGGGCCTCAGCTCAACCAACAGCTCTGTCGCTTCGCTGTCCACCGCGACGTCGACGGGCATCGGCTCGCTGTCCACCGGCCTCAGCTCGACCAACAGCTCCGTCACTTCGCTGTCGACCTCGACCTCGACGGGCATCAGCACCGCACAGAGCGGCGTCAACTCGCTGTCGACGGGTTTGAGCTCGACCAACAGCTCCGTCGCTTCACTGTCGACCTCAAGCTCGACCGGCATCAGCACCGCACAGAGTGGCGTCAACTCGCTGTCGACGGGCTTGAGCTCGACCAACAGCTCCGTGACGTCGTTGTCGACCTCCACGTCGACCGGCATCAGCACCGCACAAAGCGGCGTCAATTCGCTGTCCACGGGTTTGAGCTCGACCAACAGTTCCGTCGCTTCGCTGTCGACCTCGACCTCGACCGGTATCAGCACCACACAAAGCGGCGTCAACTCACTGTCGACAGGCCTGAGCTCGACCAACAGCTCCGTCGCTTCGCTGTCCACCTCGACCTCGACCGGCATCAGCACCGCGCAAAGCGGTGTCACGTCCCTGTCGACTGGCCTGAGTTCGACCAACAGCACCGTTGCTTCGCTGTCGACTTCGACGTCGACCGGCATCAGCTCGCTGTCCACCGGCCTGAGCACGGTGACGACCAACACCAACAACCTCGGCAACAGCACTGCCGCTGCGCTTGGTGGCGGCGCAACGTACAACCCGACGACCGGCACGATCTCCGCGCCGTCGTACACCACGTACAACGCCAACGGCACGACGTCCACTGCCAACAGCGTCGGCGCGGCCATCGACAACATCAACAGCCAGGGCATCAAGTACTTCCACGCGAACTCGACTGCGCCGGACAGTCAGGCCCTTGGCACCAACTCCGTCGCGATCGGCCCGAACGCTGTCGCGAACAACGCCGGCGACGTCGCGCTCGGCAGCGGCTCCGTCACCGCGGCCGCGAACCCGACCAGCAGTGCGACCATCGGCTCGACGACGTATGGCAACTTCGCCGGCGCCACGCCGTCGAGCGTCGTGAGCGTCGGCAACGCAGGGGCTGAGCGTCAGATCACCAACGTGGCGGCCGGCCGGATCACGTCGTCCAGCACCGACGCGATCAACGGCAGCCAGCTCTACTCAGTCGCGAGCACGACCGATTCGAGCATCACGTCGCTGTCCACGTCCACATCGACCGGCATCAACTCCCTGTCGACCGGACTGTCGAGCACGAACAGTAACGTCGCATCGCTGTCCTCGACACTGTCGTCGTCCGACAGCGCGATTGCGTCGCTGTCGACCGGGCTCTCGACGACCGATAGCAGCGTGACCTCGCTGTCGACTTCGACCTCGACGGGTCTCTCGTCGGCTAACAGCTCGATCACGTCGCTCTCCACGTCAACCTCGACCGGCATCAGCTCGCTGTCGACTGGCCTCAGCTCAACTAATAGCTCCGTCGCTTCGCTGTCGACCTCCACGTCGACCGGCATCAGCACCGCACAAAGTGGCGTCAATTCGCTGTCCACCGGCCTGAGCTCGACCAACAGCTCCGTCGCTTCGCTGTCGACGTCGACGTCGACCGGATTGTCGTCGGCCAACAGCGCGATTACGTCGTTGTCCACGTCGACGTCGACCGGCATCAGCTCGCTGTCCACCGGCCTCAGCTCAACCGACAGCTCCGTCGCTTCGCTGTCGACCTCCACGTCGACGGGTATCTCGACGGCAACCAGCTCAATCGCGTCGCTGTCCACGTCGACCTCGACGGGCATCAACTCGCTGTCGACCGGCCTGAGCTCGACCGACAGCTCCGTCGCCTCCCTGTCGACCTCCACGTCGACCGGCTTGTCGTCGGCCAACAGCTCGATCTCGTCGCTGTCCACGTCGACCTCGACCGGCATCAGCTCGCTGTCGACCGGCCTGAGCTCGACCAACAGCTCCGTCGCGTCCCTGTCGACCTCCACGTCGACGGGTTTGTCGTCGGCCACCAGTTCGATCTCTTCGCTGTCCACGTCGACCTCGACCGGCATCAGCTCGCTGTCGACCGGCCTCAGCTCAACCGACAGCTCCGTCGCTTCGCTGTCGACCTCCACGTCGACGGGTATCTCGACGGCAACCAGCTCAATCGCGTCGCTGTCCACGTCGACCTCGACGGGCATCAGCTCGCTGTCGACCGGCCTGAGCTCGACCGACAGCTCGGTGACGTCGCTGTCGACTTCCACATCGACCGGCATCAGCACCGCACAAAGCGGCGTCAATTCCCTGTCGACGGGCCTGAGTTCGACTAACAGCTCCGTCGCTTCGCTGTCGACCTCCACGTCGACGGGTATCTCGACGGCAACCAGCTCAATCGCGTCGCTGTCCACCTCGACTTCGACGGGCATCAACTCTTTGTCGACCGGCCTGAGTTCGACGGATAGCTCGGTGTCGTCGCTGTCGACTTCCACGTCGACCGGCATCAGCACCGCACAAAGTGGCGTCAATTCGCTGTCCACCGGCCTGAGTTCGACTAACAGCTCCGTCGCTTCGCTGTCGACCTCCACGTCGACCGGCCTCTCGTCGGCCAACAGCTCGATCGCGTCGCTGTCGACCTCCACGTCGACCTCGACGGGCATCAGCTCGCTGTCGACCGGCCTGAGCTCGACCGATAGCTCCGTCGCGTCCCTGTCGACCTCCACGTCGACCGGCATCTCGACGGCCACCAGCTCGATCTCCTCGCTGTCCACGTCGACCTCGACCGGCATCGGCTCGCTGTCCACCGGCCTGAGCTCGACCGATAGCTCGGTTGCGTCTCTGTCGACCTCCACGTCGACCGGCATCAGCACGGCGCAAAGCGGCGTCAACTCGCTGTCGACGGGTTTGAGCTCGACCAACAGCTCTGTCGCTTCGCTGTCCACATCGACCTCGACCGGCATCAACTCGCTGTCCACCGGCCTCAGCACGACCAACAGCTCCGTCGCGTCGCTGTCGACTTCCACGTCGACGGGGATGTCGTCGGCCAACAGTTCGATCTCGTCGTTGTCCACGTCGACTTCAACGGGCATCAGCTCGTTGTCGACCGGCCTGAGCTCGACCGATAGCTCCGTCGCATCGCTGTCGACCTCCACGTCGACCGGTATCTCGACGGCCACCAGTTCGATCGCGTCGCTCTCTACGTCGACCTCGACGGGTATCAGCTCGCTGTCGACCGGCCTGAGCTCGACCAACAGCTCGGTCACGTCGCTGTCGACCTCCACGTCGACCGGCTTGTCGTCGGCCACCAGCTCGATCTCTTCGCTGTCCACGTCGACGTCGACCGGCATCAGCTCGCTGTCGACCGGCCTGAGCTCGACCGATAGCTCGGTGTCGTCGCTGTCGACCTCAACATCGACCGGCTTGTCATCGGCCACCAGCTCGATCTCCTCGCTGTCCACGTCGACTTCGACCGGCATCGGCTCGCTGTCCACCGGCCTCAGCTCGACCAACAGCACCGTCGCATCGCTGTCCACCTCGACCTCGACCGGCATCAGCTCCCTGTCCACCGGCCTGAGCTCGACCAACAGCTCGGTCACGTCGCTGTCCACCTCGACCTCGACCGGCATCAGCTCGCTGTCCACCGGCCTGAGCACGACCAACAGCACCGTGACATCGCTGTCCACCGCGACCTCGACCGGCCTCGGCTCGCTGTCCACCGGCCTGAGCACGACCGACAGCACCGTCGCATCGCTGTCGACCTCCACGTCGAGCGGCATCGGCTCGCTGTCGACCGGCTTGAGCACGACCAACAGCAACCTCACATCGCTGTCGACGTCGACCTCGACCGCGATCGAAGCCGCGAAGACGCACTACTACAGCGTCAACGACAACGGCACGCAGCAGGCCAACTACGACAACGACGGCGCAACGGGCGTCAACGCCATCGCGGCAGGCGTGAACGCAAGCGCCTCGGGCGCAAGCAGCGTCGCGGTCGGCTACGGCTCGAACGCCTCGTCGAACGGCGCGGTCGCGATCGGCCAGAACGCATCGGCCACGGGCGGCAAGGCCGTGTCGATCGGCTCCGGCAACACGGCCACCGGCAACGGCGCAGTGGCGCTCGGCAACGCGAACACGGCAACCGGCAACGGCTCGCTCGCGCTCGGCAACACGGCGACAGCGGCCGGCGCCGGGTCACTCGCATTCGGCTCGAACGCGGTCGCGAACAACCTCAACGACGTCGCGCTCGGCACGAACTCCGTCACGGCCGCCGCGAACCCGACGTCGAGCGCCACGATCGGCGGCATCACGTACTTCTTCGCGGGCAGCTCGCCGGTCGGCGTGGTGAGCGTCGGCGCGCCGGGCGCGGAACGCCAGATCACGAACGTCGCCGCCGGCCGGATCTCGGCCACCAGCACGGACGCGATCAACGGCAGCCAGCTGAACGCGACGAACCAGGCCGTCAATACCCTGTCGACGGCAACGTCGACGAGCATCGGCTCGCTGTCGACGGGCATCAACTCGCTGTCCACCGGCCTGAGCTCGACGAACAGCACGGTGGCGTCGCTGTCCACGTCGACGTCGACCGGCATCAGCTCGCTGTCGACCGGCCTGAGCACGACGAACAGCAACGTCAACTCGCTGTCGACGTCGACCTCGACGGGCATCGGTTCGCTGTCCACCGGCCTGAGCACGACGAACAGCAACGTGGCCTCGCTGTCGACCGGCGTGAAGAACATCAACAACACGTTGAACTCGCTGTCGACGACGATCAACAACAACACGACGCGCACGGTGAACACGAACGGCGTCTCGGCCGACATGAACGGCAAGGGCACCGATCTCCCGACCGTCACCGCCGGCTCGAACTCGGTGGCGATCGGCGCGAATTCGAACGACGGCGGCCGCTCGAACGTGGTGTCGGTCGGTAGCGACACGCAGCAGCGCCAGATCACGAACGTCGCGCCGGGTACGCAAGGCACCGACGCGGTGAACGTGAACCAGCTGACGCAGGTGCAGACGACGCTGTCGACGGCGCTGTCGGGCCAGCAGGCGCAGATCAACTCGCTGGGTTCGCAACTGCAGCAGACCGACCAGATGGCGAAGCAGGGTATCGCGGCCGTCGGCGCGATGGCGTCGATCCCGCAGCTCGATCGCGACGCCAACTTCGGGATGGGTGTGGGCACGTCGACCTTCCTCGGCCAGAAGGCGATGGCGGTCAACATGCAGGCGCGCATCACGGAGAACCTGAAGGCGTCGATCAACGGCGGCTTCAGCGGCGGTCAGAAGGTGATCGGCGCCGGCATGCTGTATCAGTGGAAATAACCCGCGCCGCGCGGGCCGGGCGCAGTGGTCAGCGCCCGGCCTGGCCCGCCGCCCGATCGACGCAGCAGGCTTCCATCAACGATCGTATTCAGGACATCACCGTGAACACACTCACTTTCGCGCTCGCGCTCTCCGCGATAACCCTCGCCGCGTGCTCGACCGCATCCGGCCCGACCTTCAGCGCCTCCGAACTGCAGCCGCGCGACGGCGTGCGTACCTTCCAGGTGGACTGCCACGGGATCTTCTCCGGCCCGAATACCTGCATGAAGGCCGCGCAACACCTCTGCGGCGACCAGCCGGTGCGCACGGTCGATACCGCGAAAGCGCTGCGCGATCATGCCGACCCGGCCACGCTGGTGTTCCAGTGCGGCGCGCCGGAAGCCGCTGCGCCGGCGCCGGCATCGTCGCCCGCGGCAGCGGCGCCCGCCCCCGTCGAACACGTGAATCTCGCGGGCGACGCGCTGTTCGCCACCGGGCTGGCGACGCTCACGCCGACCGCCCGTGCGTCGCTCGACGCGCTGCTGGCCAGACAGGGCAACACGGCGTTTACGCGTGTGTCGGTCACGGGCTACACGGATTCGGTCGGCGGCGACGCGTCCAATCTCGCGCTGTCGCAGCGGCGCGCGCAAGCCGTCGCCGGCTATCTGAAGTCGCATGGCCTGAACGCCCGCACCGTGGCCGTGACGGGGCGCGGCAGCGCCGATCCGGTCGCCTCCAACGCCACGGCGGAAGGACGCGCGAGCAACCGGCGCGTCGAAATCTCGCTGGAACGCTGAACCCGCTGCGTCGCGCGCCACCCGTGCCGACGTTTCGGCGATGCTTTGGAATACGCACGACGGAACCTCGCCCGATCGCGGCATGCCGCGCGGATATTTCCGGCCGTCATGTCGGCCGTCATACCGATTGGCAGTAGCCGGTCACGCATCGACCTTCGTCGGGGCCGCCCCGACTCCACAAACCGGCGGTTTCCGTGCCACAATCGCCGCTGGCGGCCGGCCCGGCAGCGCGCGGCGACGCGTCGAACCGGCTTTGGCCGCCGATGTCGCCATCCGCGCCGCCCGGCCCGTTTCCGCGGGCCGCGCCGCCGCAGGCGCACACGTGACAACCAACGGCCTGCCGGGTCCGCGCGTCGGCGTTCGACGCCGCCGGACCGGCGCCGCCGCACAGGGATTTTGCTGGTGACGGACATCAATGAAGCCGCCTCGGGCGGCACCCGCAAGCAACGGCCGGCCGTCGGCATCTCGCTGTTTGCGCGCGACGGCCAGGCGATCTGGGAAAACGGCATCCACCAGAACATCGCGTTCCTCGCGATGATGCTCAAGCGCTCGGATCGCGTCGGCCCGGTCTACTTCCTGAACGGCGGCGACGCCAACGCGCTGCCGGCCGGCCTCGAACTCGACGGCCTCGACATCCCGCTCGTGAAGCCCTCCGACGTCACGCACGAACTCGACGTCGTGATCGAAATGGGCGCGCAGCTGCCGGTGGAGTGGCTTCGACACATGAAGGCGCTCGGCAAGAAGCGCATCGCGTGCTTCGTCGGCCATACCTACAGCGGCCTCGCCGAAACCCCGATCTTCGGCAAGCCGTCGGGGCACATCTTCAACGGCGCGCCGTTCGACGAAGTGTGGGTGCTCGCGAAATCGCAGACGATCGACGTGCCGCTGCTGCGCACGCTCACGCGCGCGCCGGTCTACACGATCCCGCACATCTGGTCGCCGTACTTCCTCGATCGGCGCATCGCCGCGCTCGCCGCGGAAGGCGCGACGTTCGGCTATCGGCCCGGCCGCTCGGCCTGGCGGCTCGCGACGCTCGAGCCGAACATCTCCGTCGCCAAGTCCTGCCACTATCCGATGCTCGCGTGCGAGGAACTCTATCGCGCGCGCCCGGAAGCGGTTCAGCACATGTTCGTCGTCAACGCGATGCACATGAAGGAGCATCCGACCTTCGTGCACTTCGCGAACAGCCTCGATCTCGTGCGCCAGCACAAGGCGACCTTCGAGCCGCGCCTCGACCTGCCGGGCTTCATGGCACGCCACGCGGATGCGGTCGTGTCGCACCACTGGGAAAACGGGCAGAACTATCTGTATTACGACGTGCTGTACGGCGGCTATCCGCTGATCCACAACTCGACGCTGATCGGCGACGCCGGCTATTACTACCCGGACTTCGATTCCGCCGCGGGTGGCCGTGCGCTGCTCGACGCGTGGCTGCATCACGACGAACGCCTCGACGACTATCGCGCGAAGGCCGGCCGGCTGCTGCAGTCGGTCTCGATCGACAACCCCGCGAACCTCGACGCGTTCGTCTCGCGTCTGGTCGCCTGAACCGGAGAATACGCATGTCGGACTCCAATGCCCGTCAAGCGCCCGGCGAGGGCAAGCGTCTCGTCGTCGGCGTGTCGCTGTTCGTGCGTGGCGCCGGCCAGTCGCTGTGGGAAAACGGCATCTTCCAGAACTGCCTGCTGCTGATCCTGCTGCTGCGCCAGTCGCCGCTCGTCGCGGAAGCCGTGATGGTGAACGGCGGCGAACAGGTCGCCGATCCTCAGATGATGCTCGGCGAATGGGACGTGC
Source organism: Burkholderia cepacia (assembly GCF_001718835.1). Classification (NCBI taxonomy): domain Bacteria; kingdom Pseudomonadati; phylum Pseudomonadota; class Betaproteobacteria; order Burkholderiales; family Burkholderiaceae; genus Burkholderia; species Burkholderia cepacia. Next base: position 2,942,943 of record NZ_CP013444.1, read on the forward strand.
CGCTCCTGTCGATGGACGAAGCACTGCAGCGCTGCGACGTGCTGATCGAAATGAGCGCGCAGTTCGGCGCGGATTACCTGCGCACGTTCCGCGAGCGCGGCGGCAAGGTCGTCACGATGCGGGTCGGCAACGACTACGTGATCGACATCGAACGCGCGATGTTCAACAAGCCGTCGGGCTTCCTGTTCTCGGGCGCGCCGTACGACGCCGTGTGGACGATTCCCGAATTCGAGCGCTCGTGCCTGCACTATTACCAGACGGGCCTGCGCGCGCCCGTCACGATCGTTCCGCACATCTGGCACCCGATGCTGTTCGACAAGGCGCGCGCGACGCTCGGTGCCGGGCTGTCGTTCGGCTATGAGCCCGGCAAGCCGCGCTGGCGCGTGACGATGTTCGAGCCGAACATCTGCATGGTGAAGACGAGCGTCATCCCGATGCTCGTGGCCGAGGAAGCGTATCGCGCGAAACCGGATTTCCTCGAGTTCGTGCGCGTATGCAACACGCTGCACCTGAAGGAACATGCGACGTTCGTCCATTTCGCGAAAAGCCTCGACATCGTGAACCACGGGATCACGACGTTCGAGAGCCGCTACGCGGTGTACGAGTTCATGGCCGCATACGGCGACGCTGTGGTGTCGCACACGTGGGAAAACGCGCAGAACTACCTGTACTACGAGCTGCTGTACGGCGACTATCCGCTGATCCACAACTCGCCGTTCCTCGGCAAGGCCGGGTATTTCTATCCGGACTTCGACTGCCAGGCCGGCGGCCGCGCACTGTTGAAGGCGTTCGCCGAGCACGACGCGAACCTGGAAGCGTACCGCGAGCAGTCGAGGCACGTGCTCAGCTCCGTCAGCATCTACAACCCCGAGAACGTCGCCGCCTATACGGACGCGATCGCCACCCTCTATCGCGACGCGTGACGCACCGCGGACGGAGAGCCGACATGAAGATCAACGTTGCGATAACGATGAACGTGCAGCGCGACGCGACGCAGTCGATCTGGTACAACGGCGCGAACCAGCACTGCGTGTACCTGTACATGCTGCTGAAGCAGTCGCCGCTGATCGGTGAGGTCTGGCTCGCGCACGACGACGGCATCGCCGCCTATCCGGAAGCGCTGATGATGAGCGAATTCCGCGACGCGCTGCGGCCGCTGTCGGCCGTCGTCCACCAGACCGACCTGCTGATCGAGATGAACGCGTTCATCGATCAGACCCACACGGATGCCGTGCGCCGGCGCGGCGGCAAGTGCGTGTCGTACCGCTTCGGCAACGACTACGTGATCGCGGTCGAGACGATCAACTTCGAGAAGAACCCGTGGCGGCCGAACCCGCACCGCGTGCAGTTCGACGAGATCTGGACCAACCCGCAGCACATGCACACGTGCGCCGCGTATTTCCAGGCCGTGTACCGCGCACCGGTGATCGAGCTGCCGCACATCTGGTCGCCGTATTTCATCGAGCGCAGCCTCGACGCCGATCCTGAACTGAAGGCGCGCTTCGGCTACCGGAACCACGGCCCGGCCAAGCGCATCGCGTTCTTCGAGCCGAACCTGAACGTCGTGAAAAGCTCGATCGTGCCGATGCTCGCCGCAAACGCGTGCTACGTCGAGCATCCGGAGCTCGTCGAGCACGTGTACATGACCAACACGTTCGACAAGAAGGAAAACGTCGCCTTCAAGCATCTCGCGCTCGGGCTCGAGATGGTGCGCGACGGCAAGGCAACCGCCGACGTGCGCGCGCCGTTCGTCGCATGGGCCGCGCATCACACCGACATCGTCGTGTCCCACCACTGGGAAAACGGCCTCAACTACCTGCTGTACGACGCGCTGTACGGCAACTACCCGCTCGTGCACAACTCGCCGTTCCTGCGCGACGTCGGCTATTACTATCCGGATTTCGAGATCTTCGATGCGGCACGAGCGATCGCGACCGCCGCGCAGACGCACGACGCACGGCTCGACGAATACGCACGGGCGGCCCGGCAATACCTGGCCGGCGTCGACGCGCTGGCAGAGCACAACGTCCGCGCGCATTCGGAGCAGATCCTGCAACTGTTCCGCGACCGCGCGATCGACTGATGCGGGAACGCGGGAAGCGCTACCCGCGAACGAGATGCCCGCACGCTTTCATGAACGCCTGCCCCTGCTTGCGCCCGGCGCGCATCAGCACCGCGAAGATGCGCCGCGATGCGCGGCCGTTCACCTGTTGCTCGAGGCTGCCGGCGATGCCGTGCGCAATCGCCGATTCACACCCGTACACGCTCGTCAGAATCCCCGCGCAGTAATAGCGGGCCGCCAGTTCGCGGCTGGCCGCATCCGGCAGGCGCGCCGCCGCGATGCGGCGCGCGACCGCCTCCAGGCCGTCGAAATAGCAGATCATGTCGACCTGCCTGCCGGCCGGCCCGGTGCTCAGGCGGACGAGAATGGCCGCCACCTCCCGGATCGCCGCCGGCTCGCGATGTATCGCCATCCTGCTGTGTGCGTCCACGGCCGCCCCACCTCTCAAGACTGCGTCAGCCCACCCGACTGCACGACGTCGAACGGATCGCATCACGCTGCATCCGAACGCCGGGAAAAGTGATCGCCCTGCGCCCACCGGACGCCGGCGTCGATCGACATCTGCCGGTCGATCTCGCTCTCCACGCCTTCGACGACGACGTGCCCCGCGCTCTCGTGCGTCAGCGCCACCAGCCGGCGCACCTGATACCGGCCGACCGCGTTGTCCCGGATCATCGCCAGCATCGACCGGTCCAGCTTCACGATGTCCGGACGGCCGACCACGAAATGGTTGTGCGCGCTGTGGCCCGCGCCGAAATCGTCGATCGCGATGCGGCACCCGGCCTGCCGCACCCGATGGACGAACGCACGGCCGGATAGCGGGTCCAGCGGCGTGGTTTCCGTGATCTCGAGCACGAGCCGCTGCGCGACCGCCGGCTCGACGCGGAGCCACTCGAAGATCGCCTGCCACTGCGCGTCTTCCGTCGCGCTCGACGCCGACACGTTGCAGCCGTAAACGGCTTGCGCATCGGCGCGCAGGCTGTCGATCGTCCGGCCGACCACGAGCCGGTCGAACCACCGCATCAGCCCCATCGATACGAGCCCCGGCAGGAACGCAACGGGCCGCAACACGTCGCGCGGCCCGCGTGCGAGGCGCGCGAGGCGCGCGAGGCATTCCCGGTACAGCACACCGCCCGACAGGTCGGCCCGGCACACGGGCTCTTGCGCGAACGCGAGCCGGTGCTCGATGAAGCGGCATACCGCGACGGGGTCGAGATGCGCGGCGGTCGGATCGAACAGCTGGCGGGCGTCGTCATGATTCTTTTGCATTTGCGCCTCGAGGCAAGCGTCGACCACGTTCATTCCGGCGCTCCGAAAAACGTCGAGCCGCGCGAACCGGCCCATTCGTCACAATAAACGCCGGAGAATGAAAAAGAATCCTCCCGCACCTTGCCAACGAAAATCGACCGAATCGAAAATCCGGCCTTCGTTGAAATATCCGGAAGCCATTCTAGATTCAAGCAAATTCGAACACTGTTAACGATATTGAAATTACATGAATGAAAGCCGGATCATCTTATTATTCGGCTCGCCGGTTCGCGGTTTATTCATATGAAAATACAAATTAAAATCACGCGCGCAGCGTGGCTGTCGCGGCGCGAACCCGCTCGATCATCCGAGCCCGCAACATCAACCATTCGTTCATTATGATTTTCAATGAAGGCTGATTTTCAGGATTATCAATCCATCGCACGCCGGCAATTAAAACTGACTGTCTTTAACAGTCTTACAAGATAGTTAACATTAAAATCAATTCCGACGGACCACCCCCGGATCCGTCATCTTTGTGCCTTGCAAGCCGCCGATGCCCCCGCTTCGGCGGTTTTTTTTGCTCCCGCGACGCCGCTACGCCGCCGTCGCGCCGATCAATTGCGCAAGCAGGGCGTCGTATTCGGCAATGAGCGCGGGATTCGCCGACGTATAGCGGCTCAGGATGTCGCGCTGGCGCAGCGTGTACGCTTCCCAGTCGTCATCGTGCGTATGCAGCGCACGCAACAGCGCATCGGCGCCCTGCTGCACGTCGTTGTCCGGATAGTAGTAGCCGAGATCGGGCGCGAGGCTCGCGTTGTGCACGAGCGGATAGCCCTGCCAGCACACGTCGAAATAGAAATAGTTGAGCGGGTTCGACCATTGGTGCGACACGACGATATCGGTCAGGTCGGCCAGGAACAGCGGCGTATCGAAGCGCCCGACGAAACTCGCCTTGCCCGCGCGCACGATGTCCAGGTAGTTCATCAGCATCACGAACTCGGGACTGTCGTGCGCGAGGCGATCGGCGTTCGTCACGTGCGTGAAGCAGATCGCATCGGGGTCGCGCCGATACGCTTCGTCGATGATCAGCATCGGATACACGCAGAACTTCACGACGTTGTGGTTCGGCTCCATCACCGTCAGCCGCTTCGCGCTCGTGCCGCTCGGCCGGTATTCGCCGTGCTCCGGCAGCGACTGCGCGCGCGCGCTCAGGAACATCGGGTCCCACACGAACGGCACGACGCGCCCGGGGCAGCGGCGCAGCGACTGCAGGAACGGCAGCGACGACGGCGCGATCTGCGGAATCGCCCACACCTCGTCGTAGCCGCGGTTGATGAACAGCGAATCCCACAGCCGGCGGCCGAACAGCATCGATTCCATCGCGTTGATGTACTCGACGCCGCAGCAATAACTGACGAGTTTCGCGCCGCGCGCCTTCAGGTAGGCCGTCTGCTCGCCGTCGATCTGCCCGCCGAGCTCGATCACCACGTCGAGCGAATCCTTCATCTCGGCGAATGCGCGCGTGTCGTACACGCCGCGATCCCACGGCAATGCCTCGGTGAGCGGCACGTCGGTGGTGTTGACCAGCGTCACGCGGTAGCCGTGCGGCGACGCCATCAGCAGCTTCGCGAGAAACAGCGCGTTCTGCTTGATGCCGTTGATCCACAGGCTTTCGTCAGGGGCACGCAGTCCGATTGTGATACCGATGCGCAGGCCGTTCAGGACAGGGGATGTCATCGTCGGCGGGATGGGAAGTTGGAGGGTCGCAGTATCGCGCGCGGCCCCGCCCTGTTCGGGTGCTGCCGCGCTGACCGCCAGTTTAGCGGACTTCCGGCCGCCGGACTGTTAGGGATGGTCAGGACCCGCGCCGACCGGCGACGGGCCCCGACGCAACGCTCAGCCTTCCGCCATCATCAGCAACTGCGCGCCGTCCGACACCTGGTCGCCGACGCCGTACAGCACTTCCGCGACGACGCCCGCGCTCGGCGCGCCGATCGTGTGCTCCATCTTCATCGCTTCCATCACGATCAGCGGCGTGCCCGCTTCGACCTTCTGGCCCGGCTCGACCAGCACCGCGATCACCTTGCCGGGCATCGGCGCGGTCAGGCGGCCGCCGCCCTGCTCCGCGTCGCCCGCATGCGCGAGCAGGTTGCGCCATTCGAACGTCTCGGCCGCGCCTTGCGTGAACACGTGGAAGGTGTCGCCGGCCGCATACACGCGGCCGCTGCTGCGCACGCCGCCGAGCGTCACGTCGAAATCGAGCGGCGTGGCGCCACGCGTCCACGCGAACGGTTGCGCCGGCGCGTCGCCGATCGCGAGCCGCTTGCCGGCCGCGTCGTCGTCGACGGTCACGGTGAGATCCGACTCGCGATCGATCGCGCGCCATTCGAGCGTACGGCGATAGCCGCCGTTCAGTCGCCAGTCCGGCAGCGCGCCCCACGGCGAACCGGGGTCCGCGAGCGCATCGCGCTCACGCGCGAGCAGTGCCGCGCAGGCCAGCGCGAGCATCGCGCGCGGCGGCTCTTGCGGCGCGAACAGCGCATCGTGATTGCGCTCGATCAGGCCCGTGTCGAGATCGGCCGTCGCGAACGGCTCGCACGCGACGATCCGCTGCAGGAACGCGGCATTCGTATGCAGGCCGACCACTTCGCATGCACGCAGCGCGCGCAGCATCAGGCTCAGCGCTTCCGCACGGTCCGCACCGTGAACGATCAGCTTCGCGATCATCGGATCGTAGAACGGCGTGATCGCATCGCCTTCTCGCACGCCGCTGTCGACGCGCACCGATGCGCCGATCGCGAACTCGACGCCTGCCGGCAGCCGCAGGTGCTTCAGCGTGCCCGTGGACGGCAGGAAGCCGCGCGCCGGGTTCTCCGCATACAGGCGCGCCTCGAGTGCGTGACCCTGCACGCGCAGTTCGTCCTGCCGCAGCGGCAGCGGCTCGCCGGATGCGACACGCAGTTGCCATTCGACGAGATCGAGCCCGGTGACCATCTCGGTGACCGGATGCTCGACCTGCAGGCGCGTGTTCATTTCCATGAAGTAGAACGCGTCGCCCGTCATGATGAACTCGACGGTGCCCGCGCCGACATAACCGACCGCGCGCGCGGCCGCGACGGCCGCTTCGCCCATCGCACGGCGCACGTCGTCGGGCAGGCCCGGCGCCGGCGCTTCCTCGAGCACCTTCTGGTGACGGCGCTGCACCGAGCAGTCGCGGTCGAACAGATATACGGTATTGCCGTGCGTGTCGCCGAATACCTGCACCTCGACGTGGCGCGGGCGCGTCAGGTACTTCTCGATCAGCACGCGGTCGTTGCCGAAGCTGCTCGCGGCTTCGCGCTGGCACGACGCGAGCGCCGCCGGGAAATCGTCGGAGCGCTCGACCACGCGCATCCCCTTGCCGCCGCCGCCCGCGCTCGCCTTCAGCAGCACCGGGTAGCCGATCGCGTCGGCTTCGCGATGCAGGTTGGCCGCGTCCTGGTCGTCGCCGTGATAGCCGGGCACGAGCGGCACGGCGGCCGCGTGCATCAGCGCCTTCGCGGCGGCCTTCGAGCCCATCGCCGCGATCGCGTCGACCGGCGGCCCGATGAAGACGATGCCGGCCGCTTCGCACGCATGCGCAAAATCTTCGTTCTCCGACAGAAAACCGTAGCCGGGGTGGATCGCCTGCGCGCCGGTCGCGCGCGCGGCTTCGATGATGCGTTCGATGCGCAGGTAGCTGTCCGCGGCGGCCGAGCCGCCGATGTGCACGGCTTCGTCGCACGCGGCCACGTGTTTCGCGTTCGCGTCCGCGTCGGAATAGACGGCGACGCTCGCGATCCCGAGACGTTTGCACGTCGCGGCGACGCGGCACGCGATTTCGCCGCGGTTGGCGATCAGAATCTTGTCGAACATGGCTTCGGTGTCGTCCGGAAAGTTAGGGGCACGCCGTCATTCACGCCAAGAAGGCGTGCGTTTCTCGAGGAAGGACGCGATCCCTTCGCGCGCTTCCGCGCCGGCCCGGGTTCGCGCGATCCAGTCGGCGGTCTGCTCGATCAGCGTCGCGTCGAGCGCGCGGCCGGCCACGTCGGCAACGAGCCGCTTGCACGCGCGCACCGCGTCGGGGCCGTTCGCGACGAGCGTCGCGGCCAGCTTCGCGACGGTTTCGTCGAGCGCATCGGCCGGCACCGCTTCGTGAATGAAGCCGAGCGACGCCGCGCGCGTGCTGTCGAACACCTCGGCCGTCGTGAAGTAGCGGCGCGCCGCGCGCTCGCCCATCGCGCGCACCACGTACGGCGCGATCGTCGCGGGGATCAGCCCGAGCCGCGCTTCCGACAGGCAGAACTTCACGCCGTCGGCCGCAATCGCGATGTCGGCCGCGGCCACCAGGCCCACCCCGCCCGCATAGGCATCGCCGTGCACGCGGGCGATCACCGGCTTGCCGCAACGATGGATCGCCTCGAGCATTCGCGCGAGCTTGCGCGCATCGGCACGGTTCTCGTCGTCCGAGTAACCGGCCATCTTCTTCATCCAGTTCAGGTCCGCGCCCGCGCAGAACGCCGCGCCTTCCGCGGCGAGCACGATCGCGCGCACGCCTTCATGCGCGTCGAGCCATTCGAACGCGGTGGTCAGCTCGGCGATCGTCGTCTCGTTGAACGCGTTGCGCACGTCGGGACGCGCGAGCGTGACGGTCGTCACGCGGCCGGCTTCGCTTACCTTGATCGTTTCGTATCGCATCGGTCAGCCCTCCCGGCCGTTACATGCGGAACACGCCGAAGCGCGTATCTTCGATCGGCGCGTTCATCGATGCGGCCAGGCCGAGCCCGAGCACGTCGCGCGTCTGCGCCGGGTCGATCACGCCGTCGTCCCACAGCCGCGCGCTCGCGTAATACGGATGGCCCTGGCGCTCGTACTGGTCGCGGATCGGCTGCTTGAACGCGTCCTCCTCCTCGGCCGACCACGCACCGCCCTTCGCCTCGATGCCGTCGCGGCGCACCGTCGCGAGCACCGAGGCGGCCTGCTCGCCGCCCATCACCGAGATCCGCGCGTTCGGCCACATCCACAGGAAGCGCGGGCCGAATGCGCGGCCGCACATCCCGTAGTTGCCGGCGCCGAACGAGCCGCCGATGATCACCGTGAACTTCGGCACCTTCGCGTTCGACACGGCCGTCACCATCTTCGCGCCGTGCCGCGCGATGCCTTCGTTCTCGTACTTGCGGCCGACCATGAAGCCCGTGATGTTCTGCAGGAACACGAGCGGAATCTTGCGCTGGCAGCACAGCTCGATGAAATGCGCGCCCTTCACCGCCGATTCGGAGAACAGGATGCCGTTGTTCGCGACGATCCCGACCGGGTGCCCCCAGATGTGCGCGAAACCCGTGACGAGCGTCGTACCGTAGCGCGCCTTGAATTCGTCGAACTCCGAATCGTCGACGATGCGGGCGATCACCTCGCGCACGTCGAACGGCTTGCGCGTATCGACCGGAATCACGCCGTACAGGCTCTTCGCGTCGTAGCGCGGCGGCTTCGGCTCGCGCAGCGCCACCGGCGACGCGATCTTCGGCGCGAGATGATCGACGATGCTGCGCGCGATCGACAGCGCATGCGCGTCGTTCTGCGCGAGATGGTCGGCCACGCCCGACAGGCGCGTATGCACGTCGCCGCCGCCGAGATCCTCGGCGCTCACTTCCTCGCCGGTCGCGGCCTTCACCAGCGGCGGGCCGCCCAGGAAAATCGTGCCCTGCTCCTTCACGATGATCGACTCGTCGCTCATCGCCGGCACGTATGCGCCGCCCGCCGTGCACGAACCCATCACGACGGCGATCTGCGCGATCCCCGCGGCCGACATCGTCGCCTGGTTGAAGAAGATGCGGCCGAAGTGGTCGCGGTCGGGAAACACGTCGTCCTGGTTCGGCAGGTTCGCGCCGCCCGAATCGACGAGGTAGACGCACGGCAGCCGGTTTTCCGCGGCGATCTCCTGCGCGCGCACGTGCTTCTTCACCGTGACCGGGTAATAGGTGCCGCCCTTGACCGTCGCGTCGTTGCACACGATCACGCACTCGCGGCCGGCGATCCGGCCGATCCCGGTGATGACGCCCGCGCCCGGCGCGTCGTCGTTGTACATGCCGTTCGCCGCGAGCTGCGAGAACTCGAGGAACGGCGCACCCGGATCGAGCAGTTGCGCGATGCGGTCGCGCGGCAGCAGCTTGCCGCGCGCCAGGTGCTTGTCGCGCGCGGCCTGGCCGCCGCCCTGCGCGAGCTGTTCGATCTTCGCGCGCAGATCGGCGACGACCGCCTCGAGCGCGGCGGCGTTCGCGCGGAAGTCTTCCGAGCGCGGGTTCAGTTTCGATTCGATGATCGGCATCGACGGAGCTCCGTTCGCGTGACGTGGGGCGTTACAGCGTTTCCGCGAACAGCTCGCGGCCGATCAGCATGCGGCGGATCTCGCTCGTGCCGGCGCCGATCTCGTACAGCTTCGCATCGCGCCACAGGCGCCCGACCGGGTATTCGTTGATGTAGCCGTTGCCGCCGAGGATCTGGATCGCCTCGCCGGCCATCCACGTCGCCTTCTCGGCCGTATAGAGGATCACGCCCGCGCAGTCCTTGCGCACCTGGCGGATATGGTCGCTGCCGGCCGAATCGAGGTGGCGGCCGACCGCGTACAGATACGCGCGGCACGCCTGGAACGTGGTGTACATGTCGGCGACCTTGCCCTGGATCAGCTGGAATTCGCCGATCGCCTGGCCGAACTGCTTGCGGTCGTGAATGTACGGCACCACCGCGTCGAGACACGCGGCCATGATGCCCGTCGGGCCGCCCGACAGCACGGCGCGCTCGTAGTCGAGACCGCTCATCAGCACCTTCACGCCGCCGTTGAGCTGGCCGAGGATGTTTTCCTCCGGCACTTCGACGTCCTGGAACACCAGCTCGCCCGTGTGCGACCCGCGCATGCCGAGCTTGTCGAGCTTCTGCGCGACCGAGAAGCCCTTCATCCCCTTCTCGACGATGAACGCGGTGATGCCGCGCGGGCCGGCTTCGAGGTCGGTCTTCGCGTAGACCACCAGCGTGTCGCAATCGGGCCCGTTGGTGATCCACATCTTCGTGCCGTTCAGCACGTAGCGATCGCCGCGCTTGTCGGCGCGCAGCTTCATGCTGACGACGTCCGAGCCGGCATTCGGCTCGCTCATCGCGAGCGCGCCGATGTGTTCGCCCGACACGAGCTTCGGCAGGTATTTCCGCTTCTGCGCGTCGGTGCCGTTGCGGTGGATCTGGTTCACGCACAGGTTCGAGTGCGCGCCGTACGACAGGCCGATCGACGCCGATGCGCGCGAGATCTCCTCCATCGCGACCATGTGCGCGGTGTAGCCCATGTTCGCGCCGCCGTATTCCTCGGCCACCGTCATACCGAGCACGCCGAGATCGCCGAACTTCTTCCACAGATCCATCGGAAACTGGTCGGTGCGGTCGACCTCCGCCGCGCGCGGCGTGATTTCCTTCGCCGCGAACGTCGCGACGGCGTCGCGCAGCATCTCGATGTCTTCACCGAGCATGAATTGCACACCGGGCAGGTTGATCATGTCTCCTCCGTCTCCAGAAAGTGTGTGGCACCCACCGATTTCTGAGTTTCGCTCAAATCGAATGAATGCACCGATTCATTGACCAATACAGCGTAAATTTTGCACAGTTTCGCGCCTCGCCGGGTTCGGCGTCAATAGTTTTTTGAGTGATACTCAGATATCATGCCGGGATGACAGCCGCTACCGCCGACACCATGACCGCCACCGTCAAAGCCGATCGCGCCGACACGTCGCGCGCGCCCGCCGGGCGCAAATCCCAGCAACGCGTGCAGGACATCCTGCGCGCCGGCCGGGAAGTGTTTGCCGAAAAGGGTTACGAGCATGCGACGGCCGCCGAGATCGCGCAGCGCGTGGGCGTATCGGAGGCGACGGTGTTCAGCTACTTCCGCGGCAAGCGCGAGCTGTGCGCGCGGGTCATCGCGGATTGGTACGACGAGAACATCGCCGCGTTCGGGCACGGGATGCCGCAGGATGCGTCGGTGCAGCAGCAATTCGCGTTCATCGTGCGCACCCACTTGCGGCTGATGCTGGTGAACGGCACGGGCCTGTGCGCGCTGGTGCTGTCGGAAGGCCGCGCGAAGCAGCATGCGCTGAGCGACGAGCTCACCGCGCTGCAGCGCCGCTACACCGCGCCGCTGATGGACGTGCTCGCGCGCGGCCAGGCGGCCGGGCAGGTGCGTACCGACCTGCCGCTGAGCCTGCTGCGCTCGATGGTGTTCGGCCCGGTCGAGCACGTGCTGTGGGATGCGATCCTCGGGCACCGCAAGCTCGACACGGAAACGACGGCCACGCAGCTCGTCGACATGCTGTGGGCCGCCGTGCAGCCGCCGGCGCCGGAACAGGCGGCGCTCGTGCGGTTCAGGAATGAAGTGGCGGAAGCCGTGCGGCGGCTGGAGAACGACAAGCACCGCGCCTGAGCTGCGGGGGTCCGCGCGCCGGGGGTGTTGTGCCGGCCGGCCAAACGGCCGTTCGACGTGAACTGACCGCAACGAGCGCAAACGGATCCCACCGAGGTCAACAGCAGCGCAGGCCGCCGCGTCCCCTTATCGCCATCGACGATCCGCTTTCCATTCTTTCCATTTCCTGTCAGGCCTTCCCAATAAATTGGCCAGCAAGAAGCAAATGCACAAGTAACCGACTGCACATACGAAAAACAGCCATCCACCACCAAGGTATCTTTTCACCGGCTCATAAAAGAATGCCAGAGGGGAAAAAAAGACGATATACAACCATGTTTTGCTTATTCGTCGCATTTCCTCTCCTCGCCAAGCACGCACTTCCCGCCTTGGTTGATACTCTGCCACGTACCCCCTGAACCACCAGCACCTTGCCGATCGCCGACGTCTTTGCACTGAGTGTAAACAGCCGGCGCTCGTGCGGTTCAGGAACGAGGTGGCGGAGGTTGGAAGGGAACGGCAAGCGCGCGTGAGCGCGCCCCGTCATTCGGCCAAGCGGCAGTGCGTGAGCTTCAGCCCCGGCAGCACCGGCGCGTCGATGTAGCCTTCGTTCAGGCAACTGAACCGGAGATTCCCGGACGCGGTGAACGCCTTGATCTCGCGCCCCGGGAATTTCGGCTTCAGCGCGTCCTGGTCCACCACACCTAGCCGGTCAACTGAACACCCGCCGCGCAGGGACCACTCAAGCCAGCCTCCCCGCTTTCGATCGTGTAATCTTTTATTGCAAATGATTCTCATTAGCAATATGATGCCGCCTCCGGTCGCCCAAGCGCCGGCACTCCTGTACCCGATCCTTAGTACCTTAGTACTCCACTCATCATCGATTCATGCATGTCCGCCGACCGTCCCGGCGCACCGGCGCCTTCCGTCCGTTGCGCACGAGCCTGCCCGCCCTGATCACGTTGTGCGTCGCGAGCGGCGCGCATGCCGCCGCCGAACCCGCTGCGCCGGCCACTTCGACTTCCCCTTCCACCCCCGACCTGCCGACGATCAGCGTCAACGCGTCGGCCGTCGCCGACCCGACGATCGGCTATCAGCCGCGCACCACGTCGGTCGCGGGCGCGCAGGACACGCCGCTTTCGAAGATTCCGCAATCGGTCGCGGTGGTCAGCAGCAGCGTGATGCAGGACCAGCAGGCGCGCTCGCTCGACGACGTGCTCGGCAACATCAGCGGCGTCACGCAGACGAACACGCTCGGCGGCACGCGCGATGCGTTCGTCAAGCGCGGCTTCGGGTCGAACAACGACGGCTCCGTGCTCGTCGACGGCGTACGCACGCCGGTGCTGCACAGCTATCTCGCGACGATCGACCGCGTCGAGGTGCTGAAGGGCCCGGCGTCGCTGCTGTACGGGATGCAGGATCCGGGCGGCGTGATCAACCTCGTCACGCGCAAGCCGGAAGACACGTTCGGCGGTTCGATCTCCGCATCGCGCACGAGCCACGGCGGCAGCAGCGCGCAGATCGATCTCACGGGCCCGCTCGGCAAGCCGGGCCAGGTCGCGGGCGGCACGCTCGCGTTCCGGCTGACCGGCGAATACGACACGAGCCGCTACTGGCGCAGCTTCGGCCGCGAACGCAACGCGCTGATCGCACCCGCGCTGTCGTGGCACGACGCGAACACGTCGATCGACGTCAGCTACCAGTACGTCGACTACACGATGCCGTTCGATCGCGGCACCGTGCTCGTGAACGGCCAGCTCGACGATGCGTTGCGCTATCGCCGCTACGAGGAGGCATGGTCGCAAAGCAGCGGCATCCAGGAAACGCTGCGTACGCGCATCGAGCACCGCTTCTCCGATGCATGGCGCGTACGCGCGACCTACGGCTGGGGCCGCGACCGCTACCAGCAGTTCATCACGCGCGCCACCGGCCTGAACAGCACGACGGGCGCGATGACGCGCTCGTCCGATGCGAACCTCGGACGCAACGACTCCGACCAGATCGCGACGCTCGGCCTGCTCGGCAACGTGACGCTTGCCGGGATGAACCACGCGATCTACATCGGCGGCGAATACGAACGGCAGCGCAGCTTCCGCGGCGACACGATCCGCGGCAAGGCGACGACGGGCTTCAATCTCTACGACCCCGTGTACGGCCTGCTCGCGGCGGGCGGCACGCCGAGCAAGACGCAAAGCGACAACCTGTCGAAGGTGCACGCGTATTCGATCGTCCTGCAGGACTCGGTGAAGATGACCGAACGGCTCACCGCGGTGGGCGGGCTGCGCTGGGAAAACTGGCAGCAGGAGTCGGGGATGGGGCGGCCGTTCGTGTTCGCCGACCGCTCGCGCGGCAGCGTCTGGCTGCCGCAGTTCGGGCTCGCCTACGCGCTCACGCCGGCGCTGACCGCCTACGCGAACGTGAGCCGATCGTTCAAGCCGAACGTCGCATCGAACGTCGCCGCGCCGCTCGCGCCGGAATACGGCCGCGTGCTCGAGGCCGGGCTGAAGTTCAGCCTGAAGCCCGCGATCACCGGCACGCTCGCGGTCTATCAGATCGACAAGCGCAACGTCGCGGTCACGGTCGGCGACATCACGTCGACGATCGGCACCGCACGCTCGCGCGGGATCGAGCTCGACGTCGCCGGGCAGATCACGCGCCACCTGAGCGTGATCGGCAGCTATGCCTATACGAACGCGAACGACCGCGAGGCGAACCAGCCGCTGATCAACGTCGCGCGCCACACGGGCAGCCTGTTCGCCGTGTACGACACGGCCATCGCGAATCTGCCCGGGCGCTGGCGCTTCGGCGGCGGCGCGCGCCTCGTCGGCGCACGCTCCGGCGACACGGCGAACAGCTTCACGCTGCCCGGCTATGTGACCGTCGACGCATTCGCCGCCTACGAAACGACGATCGGCAAGTTCCCGACGCGCTTCCAGCTCAACGTGAAGAACCTGCTCGACAAGACCTACTATCCGTCGAGCAACACCAACCTGATCGTCGCGGTCGGCGAACCGCGGCTCGTCACGCTGACGACGACGGTATCGTTCTGACGTTCTCGAATGGCGCCCACGCGCCATTCAATCATCGGGCTCTCGAAAAGCTTCCATCCGATTTTGGTGAACGGCCGCGTGCTCGGCGCGCCCGGCCCGCGCTGACGCGGCCGCATGGCCGCGTGGCGTGGACGTGATCACGGATGCCAGCGATACACGATCATGCTGGTGCCGTTGTAGTTGTCCTTCGTGATCACGTATTCGCCGGTCGAGCGCAGGTACGCGCGGATCCCGTACATCGAGTCGACGTCGTTGCCGACATCCATCGCCGACGTGTTCGAGTTGGTCAGCGTCGTGACGAGGGCGCCCGTGTTGAGATCGAACACGTCGACGTTCGGCACGGTGTGCACGTAGCCGACGAACAGGTAGTGACCGGCCGCCGCGATCGATTTCGGGTTCGCGCTCGTCAGGTTGATCACCGGGTTCGGCGCGCTCGTGTTGCCGTTCTTCCAGCCGTGATAGACCTCGATGTGCCCGTTCATCGCGGTCCAGTCCCAGTTGCCCGCCAGGCCCTGCGCGAGGATCATCGTGTCGCTGTCCGCCTGGTAGATGATGCGCGTGACGGGCGCCACGGTGCCCGGCACGGCCGCCGTGACCGGCTTGCCCCACGACGGCTTGCCGGTCGCGTCGAAGCCCGTCATCGGGTAGCGGGTAATCACGTTGGAGCCGTTCAACCCGGCCCACACGTCGCCGTTGCCGTCGATGTCGAAACCGGCCGTGACCTGCAGCGTCGTGTTGAACGGCTTGCCCGGCAGCGAGCCGGCCGGATTCGCGATATAGCCGGTCGCCGGCGTGAAGTAGTAGAAGTTGAAGTTGCCGGGGTTCTGGCCCGACGCGACGAGAATCCGGTTGCCGCCGACCGTCACGAGCTGGCCGAAGTGCTGGCCGCGCTGGTAGTCGTTCATGTCGAGGCGCGGGTCCTTCGGATAGCTGAACGGGTCGACCGTGTTCGCGACGAACGTGCCGCCCGCCGAACCCGTATACACGTTGTTGCCGCTGTAGAAGAACGCGCCGTCGGTCGCCGGGTCGGGCGCGGCGATCGCCTCGAAGTTCAGCGCCTGCAGCTTCCATTGCAGCGCACCCGTCGGGTCGTATGCATGCAGGTCGGTGCTGCCGTTGCGCCCGAGATCCCAGCCCCCGCCCCACGCATTGTTGAGCACGTACAGGTTGCCGCCGGAATCCTTGCCGATGCCGACCACGCGCGTGAAGCGCTTGTCGCCGACCTGCCCCTTGATGCCCGATGTCGTGTCGAGATAACCGCCCTGCACGCCGAACGTGCCGACCTGCTGCGGCAACCCGGCGAGGCTGTAGCGCTTGATGTTCATGTCCGGGCCCTGGTCGCCCACCAGCAACTGCCCCGTCGACGCGTCGAAATACAGCGCCGACGGCCGTGCGCCGGCCGCCATCTGGATCGTGTTCATCAGCGTGCCGGTCGCGCTGTACTGCACGACCACGCCCGCGCTCATGCGCGCCACCCACAGGTTGCCCGCCGCATCGAGCGCCAGCGCACCGGGCCCGGTCACGCCGATGTCGCGCTGCCAGACGCCGTCGGTCGTATAGACGCGCACGCGGTTGCCGTAGAAATCGCTCGCATACAGCAGGTTGCCGGCCGTCGCGAGGCCGGTGATCACGTCCGGATTCGGCAGGCCCGTCCACGTGCTGACCGGGATGCGCAGGTCGCGGGTGTTCGTCGACCGGTTGTAGCGGCCCACCGAGCCGCTGCCGAAGTTGCGGTTGTAGCCGAGCGCGACGAAGATCGACGTCGCGTTGCCGGTGATCGCGCCACCCTGGAATTCGTCGTGGATGCCGATCGTGCCCATCGGCTGGCCGTTCTGGTAGAGCGCGACGCCGCCCGCGTTCTCGTCCCAGCGCGACGCCGTGTAGATCACGCCCTCGGGCGCGACCCACATCGACCGCGCGCCGTTGCCGACGTGCGCGGCGATCGTGCCGAACGTGTTCGCGATCCAGTCGGTCGAGTATTGCGCGTGAACCACCGACGCGATCGCCGCGAGCCATGCGCCGAGCAATGCCGCCCGAATTTGTTTCATTGACATGAATAATGCTCCCGTGACGATCGTCCCTCGACAATGTAAATCGCAGGACATGAAACATTGGTGATTGGCCGCGCATCACGCGCCGATGGCGCAATGCATTGTTCATCATGCGCATCCGGCCATGCCAGGCTTTTTCGTCCGGCCGCCGGGCAGCCGCATTTCAATGCCGATTTTTCGGCACTTTCTCCCGGATCGTTCGAAAGCGACGCGTCATTTTTTCGCACTGCCACGCGTTTTTACGATTTCGACGAAGCCTGACTCAATCATTGCGGATTGAAATTCGAATGCAAGCAAAAATTGATCTTCGAGTATTTTTATTTCTTGCGGAAATGCATTCTGCTGCGGCCGGTGACCGGCTGCGAAGGGGGCGGGAATCGCGTGCGAGCGCCGCGACGGCATCCCGCCCCGGGGACGATCAGCTCGCGGTTTCCAGCGTCGGGCCGTCCCAGCCGTCGATGAATTTCGGCAGCGTATCCACGACGTCGATCACGCGGTGCCGGTAGAACAGGTGCATCGTCGGCTGCAGGTCGCCGGGCAGTTGGCCATCGTGCGCGCGGGCGTTCAGGCTGTTCGGTACGACACGCATGCCGAACCGGTTGGTGCCGCACACGATCTCGCCGCAGGACGCGCAATACGTGCGCGACATCGACTTCGCCGGATGCGGGAACGTCGCATTCGCGCCGGTGACGGCGAGTTGCCCGCTGCCCCACGCGGTGGCCGACAGCATGGATGTGCCGTAGAAGTCGCGGCACGTCTGGCAATGGCAATTCGCCCTTGCCGCGGGTTCGCCCTGCAGCGTGACGGTCACCGCGCCGCACAGGCAGCGCACGGAACGCTCTCGAGTCATTTCGCCTCCTTGTGAAGAGGCCCGAGTATAGGCCGGCCGTCAGAACCGCTGACGCATGCCGAGGCTGACGATGGCCTGCGAGCGCGAATCGGACGAGTGGCCGTTCGCCTTGTCGGACACCGACGCGGTCGCGGCCACCGGCCGGCCGAGCGCGTCGAGCGTCGTGCCGGACGCATGCTGGTACGCGCCGAGCAGGTACACGCTGGTGCGCTTCGACAGGTCGTAGACCGCGCCGAGCGTCACGTTGTGGTACTGCGCACGGTTGTCGATGCCGTCGACGTCGCTGCCGCGCGTGTAGCTGTAGCCCGCGAACAGCTGCGTCTGCGGCTGCACGTTCCAGCGCGTGAACACGCCCGCGACATTGAACGTCGCGTGGCCGTTGAACAGCGACTGAGCACCGCTGCGGTACTGCACGTTGCTGTAGTTCACGCCGACCACGGCCGGGCCGAAATCGTAGGTCGCGCCGGTCGCGATGATCTGCTGCGACTGCGCGCTCGCATAGCCTTCGTTGATCGACGAGTTGAACAGCCCGTCGTCGGTGCTCTGCCACTTGCCGGCCGTCGGGTCGGTCGCGCCCGTCTTGCTGTTGTCCGAACGCTCGTAGCCGACGCCGACGCTCCACGTGTTGCGCTGCTTCATGCTGCCCGGCTGGCTGCCGAAGCCGTACAGCGCACCGAACGTGAAGCCCGAGTAGTTGGCGCTCGTGTACTTGATCGAGCTGTCGACGCGCGCGGTCTGGTCGAGGTCGTCGATGTCGCCCGGGTGTGCGCCGAAGCCGCCGATGAACGACGACGGGCCGACCGGGCTCACGAAGTCGTCGAGCGACGTGTACTGGCGGCCGAGCGAGACCGTGCCGTAGCGGTCGCTGCCGAGGCCGACGAACGCCTGGCGGCCGAACTGGCGGCCCCCCTGGCCCGACGTGCCGTTCGTGATGTCGAAGCCGTTCTCGAGGACGAACAGCGCGCGCATCCCGCCGCCCAGATCCTCGGAACCCTTGATGCCCCAGCGGCTGCCGGACAGGTTGCCGGTCGTGAGCCCGACGCTCGAATGGCCGGTGTACGCGCCCGCGGAGCCGACCCGTTCGTTGCTGCGATAGGTCACGCCCGCGTCGACGATGCCGTACAGCGTGACGCGCTTCAGGCACGCTGGAGCGCGCCTGAAACGGCTCGCAATGGTAGAAGGAACCGATTCCACGAGAAAGCGGAAGAATCAAAAGAATTTCTTGTGGAAAATGAGATAGTCAGCGGTGGCGTGCGCGCGCGTCGGATGTGGACGGCAGCGCGCAGGTCGAACGACCAATCGCAGCCGGGCTTTCACAGGTTCCTCAAAAATGAAAATCGATGCGCCGCCCCGATCGCCCTGTCCGGGCCTGTCGCTCCGCCAGCTCGAACGCGCCGACCTCGACGCGTGGTACGCGTACCTGACGAACCCCGATGTCTTCCGCCACACGAGCTGGAACCTGCGCTCGCCCGACGATCTGCTGCCGCTGTTCGACGGCTTCGAATCGCCGGACCCGGAGTCGATCCGGCGCCTCGCGATCGTCGACGACAACGCCGGCGGCGCGCTCGCCGGGACGATCGGCCTGCATTCCGTCTCCACCGTGAACCGCTCGGCGGAGATCGCATACGATCTCGCGCCGTCGCACTGGGGGCGCGGGGTCGCGAGCGCGGCATGCTCGGCCGTCACTGAATGGGCGTTCGCCGAGTACGGCTTCGTGCGAATCCAGGGCGTCGTCCTCGCGACCAACGCGCGCTCGGCGCGCGTGCTGCAAAAGTGCGGCTACCGCTACGAAGGGCTGTTGCGCGCGTACAAGATGGTGCGCGGCACGCCGGGCGATTTCGCGATGTACGCGCGCCTCGCGACCGACTGACGCGCATATCAAGCCTTCAATCACGAGAAATCAGACCGACATGCCAATTCCATCGCAACTGCTCTTCCTGCCCGGCGCATCGGGCAGCACCGCCTTCTGGCAACCGCTGATCGACAACCTGACCCACCCCGCCGAGCGGCGCGTCGTCGCCTATCCCGGCTTCGGCGACGAGCCCGCCGATCCGGACGTCCGCGACTTCGACGGCCTCGTGCGGCGCGTGCTGCGGCACATCGACCGGCCGACCGCCGTGATCGCGCAATCGATGGGCGGCGTGATCGCGATGCGCGCGGCGCTCGACAAGCCCGGCTTGGTCACGCACCTCGTGCTGACGGTCACGTCCGGCGGGCTCGACATGGAAGGGCTCGGTGCGCAGGACTGGCGCACCGGATTCGTCGCGGCGAATCCGCACCTGCCCGACTGGTTCGTATCGTTTCGCGCCGACCTGTCGGCGGAGCTGGGCCGGGTCGCGCAGCCGACGCTGCTGCTGTGGGGCGACGACGATCCGCTCAGCCCCGTCGCGGCCGGCCAACGGCTGCTCGAACGGCTGCCCGACGCGCAGCTGCACGTCGTGCCGGGCGGGCGGCACGATCTCGCGGCCGTGCATGCGCCGACGCTCGCGCCGCTCGTCGATGCGCATCTGCCGCGGATCTGATCCGCTGAACGGCCCGCGCTAGCCGGCGAGATTGCGCAGCGTGAGCCGCGCCTCCAGCCCGCCGCCGTCCGTCCGGTTGTTCAGCGTCAGCGTGCCGCCCATCGCGAGCGCGAGTTGCCGCGCGATCGCGAGGCCGAGCCCCGTGCCGCCCGTCTCCCGGTTGCGCGACGTCTCCACGCGCCGGAACGGCTCGAACACCGCGTCGAGCTGATCGTCCGGAATGCCGGGCCCGCGGTCGAGCACGGCGATCACCGCGCCGCCGTCGGGGGCTACCGTCACGTCGATCTCGGCCGCGCCCGCGAACTTCAGCGCGTTGTCGACGAGGTTGCCGACGATGCGGCGCAGCGCCTTCGGCCGCGTGACGAGCGCGAGCGGCGTGCGGCCGTGCAGCGCGACGTCCTGCCCCGCATCGGTGTAGTCGCACACGATGCTGTCGAGCAACGCATCGAGATCGATGCGGCGCGCGGCCTCCTCGGTGCCGTGCAGCGTCCGCGCATACGCCACGCCCTCCTTCACCAGATGCTCCATCTCGAGCAGGTCCTGGCGCAGCTTCGCGCCCTGCGTGTCGTCGTCCATCACGTCGACGCGCAAGCGCATTCGCGTAATCGGCGTCTGCAGGTCGTGCGAGATCGACGCGAGGATCTGCATGCGCTCGGCCATGTACTGCGCGATGCGGTCCTGCATCGCGTTGAACGCCCGGGCGGCGCGCGCGACTTCCGACGGCCCGCCCTCGTCCAGCCGCTCGCCCTTCAGGTCGGGGCCGAGCGCATCGGCGGCCTGCGCGAGCTGCTTGAGCGGCCGCGTCGCGAGCCGCACCGCGAGCCAGCAGCACGCGGCCAGCACCGCGAGCTGCAGCAAGAGCACGACCGGCAGCCAGCCCGACAGCGGCACCGTCGACATCGGATGGATGTCGATCGTCAGCGGCGACCCGTCGGTCAGGCGCAGATGCACCTGCAGATGTTCGCGGTCGCCGGGGATCGCGTTCGCGGTCAGCGGGTAGTCGCCGCCGATGCCGTCGGAAATCGACCGCTCGACGCGCGCCGACAGCCGCGCTTCCGGCGGCGTGCCGGTCTCGCCGGGCCCGAGGATGAACGCATAGCTGCGCCGCGCGAGGCGCGGCAGCCACGCGGCCCGCTCGGCCGGCGGCAGGTGGTCGAGCAGCGCGACCGAGCTCGCGACCTCGCGCTCGATGTAGCCCATCATCAGGTTGGTGGTCGCCTGGTCGCGCTCGGTCACCGTGAGCCAGAACGACAGCGTCTGCGCGAGCGCGAGGCCCACGCACAGGATCAGAGCGAGCCGCGCGAACAGCGAGCGCGGCCAGTGCCACGACGGGCGCGCGCTCATGGCGTACCGTCGACGGCGGTCACGGCCGACGAGAACACGTAGCCCTCGTTGCGCAGCGTCTTGATGTAGCGCGGCTCGCGCGCGCCGTCGCGCAGGCGCTGGCGCAGCCGGCTCACGAGCAGGTCGATCGACCGGTCGAACGGGTCGGACTGCCGCCCCTGCGTGAGATTGAGCAACTGGTCGCGCGTCAGCACGCGCTGCGGATTGTCGAGGAACACGCGCAGCAGCCGGTATTCGGCACCGCTCAGCGCGACCAGCGTGCCGTCGGTGTCGAGCAGATGGCGCCCGGTCGTGTCGAGACGCCATTCGCCGAACGCGAGCATCGCGGCCGTTTCCGTCACCTGCATGCCGGGCGGCAGCATGCGTGCGCGCCGCAGCACCGAGCGGATCCGCGCGAGCAGTTCGCGCACCGCGAACGGCTTGGCGAGGTAGTCGTCGGCGCCCATCTCGAGGCCGATGATGCGGTCGGTTTCCTCGCCGCGTGCGGTCAGCATCAGCACCGGCACCGTACGGAACTTGCCCGCGCGCAGGTCGCGGCACAGCGTGAGGCCGTCCTCGCCCGGCATCATCAGGTCGAGCACGATCAGGTCGGGCGCGCCGTCGTCCAGCACGTTGCGCATCTCGCGGCCGTTCGCGGCCAGCGATACGCGCATGCCGTTCTTCTCCAGATAATCCGCGATCAGTTCGCGGATCGCGCGATCGTCGTCGACGATCAGCACGTGGTCGATCTTGTCCATGAAGGCGATCAAAGGTGCGGCGCATGCCGCGGGAATCCGGATGTTCGCTTTATACCGCAAGCCGCGCATCGGTTTGTATCCCAGTGTATCCGGCCCGGCCGCGGACACACGACATTGCAAACAGGCGGGGTGACGGACACATGCCGGATACGGCCGCACGGCCCAATACGGTCTGTCGAAACCCGAACGACCGCGGCCCGCACCGGGCCGGCCGGGGCCCCGATCCATGGAGGATTCACCATGCTCAGCCGATTCAAGACCGCCGCCGCCGTTACCGCCTTAGCCGCTGCCGCCGCATTCGCGGCGTTCGCCGAGACGCGCGGCCAGACCGTCCCGCCGATGGCGGAAGCCGGCGCGCCGGCGCCCGAGCTCGCCGGCATCGACCGCTGGCACAACAGCGCGCCGCTGACGCTCGGCCAGTTGCGCGGCAAGGTCGTGCTCGTCGATTTCTGGACGTACTCGTGCATCAACTGCATTCATACGATTCCGTACGTGAAGGAGTGGGATCGCAAGTATCGCGACCAGGGGCTCGTGGTGGTCGGCGTGCATACGCCCGAGTATCCGTTCGAGCGCGACGCGGGCAACGTCGCCGATGCGATCAGGCGCTTCGGCATCCGGTATCCGGTCGCGCAGGATAACCGCTATGACACGTGGAATGCGTACGGGAATCGCTACTGGCCGGCGCTGTATTTGATCGATGGGAATGGAAAGATCGTTTACACGCGCTTTGGTGAAGGGGGGTATGACAAGACCGAGGCCGCGATTCGCGATGCGCTCGCGCGGACGGCGAAAACGGCGCCGATGACGCAGGCCCAGCGGGACGCAGCGCGGACGCAGTAGCCGCTGTTCGCGCCGTCCGGGCTGCGCGGCGGCGGACCGCCAAGCGCATGATTTAGAACGGCGGTCCAGGCTGCTTTTTACCGCCGCAGCATGCGGCAATCGACCGGAACTGCACCCAACATTCCGGATCGATAGCCTGGGTGAGGTGCTGTCAGCGCAAAGCGAGTGGCTTATGTCCCGTCGCCTTCAACGCTGCATTGATATCGGCACGCGTATTCACGGCATGACCGTCCACGAGGCAATCCGATTGCACGGGCTTTGCGCCAGCAGCGAATCCCACGCCGTGGAGATCGGTTGCTACCCATTGCGGGCTACGCTTTTCCAGCGCGAACATCATGATCTCGGTCTGGTCATCCGTCATCTCCAAATGACCTTCCTTATCCGCCAGTGCCGCGCACATGAACGCAGCATCATGGTCTTTCACCAGATCAACGACGAAATAGTGATAGTCCTTCAGGGCCGGATCGTTGTCGTTCAGCCGGTGGACGGCTGCCAGTATGTGCGCACGGTCGGGGTCGCTCTTGTCCAGATCACGGGCATACGCCACATTGGCGAGTGCAACAGTGAAAATTGCCGTACATGCGGCGAGTTTGGATAACTTCATCATCAACAATATTCGTGGAAAAAATGAATCGAACGATATGGCAACGGTCGTCGCTTTCAGCTACCACTTGTTGTTCGCGAACATCGCGCGCAACATTCACGATGCCGGCCCGACCAATTCTATCCCGGCATGTGGTTGTGAATAGCATCCCGGGGCAGGGCACATCATCCTCTCAAACGCGATACCCCAACCGATTTATCGAACTCGCCGACACCGGCATCGTCGTACTCAGACGACGGATTTGCAATAGCATCGTCGACGCGCCAAAGGCCGTGCTCCCGCACCAGGACCAGGTCGGTTCGCCCGTTCGTCACCTGCGTATTTTTTCCCTCGGTGTAAACCTGCTTCCACAAGACTTTGACCCGCGCTTGCGCGCCGTTCTGCTGAATGATGACCGGCTTGCCCTTCACTCTCAGAACAGGCGCATGGCCTTTCAAGTAATCATCTTCCGAATCCTGGTCCGCCGTCCGAAAATCGGGCTTCAATCCGGCCCAATCCGTATCGACGCACTGCTTGTCGAACTTGCTCAAAAGCGCACTTGAAAAGACATCGCCAAAGGTTGCCTGGTAAGCCTTCTCACGAACCTTTTTATCGCTGAATTTCTTGTCGGCATAGGCGTGAGTCTTCGGATTGAGATGGCCAAACGCACAAACAATGTCGTGGTACGGAATCTTGTAAACCTTGTCAGTCAATGCGTTTATGCTCTGAACATCCGTCGCTGGGAGAGCCGGACTTTGCGAAAAGGCGGCTGCGGAATAGATGACACCCACCAGCACGATCAGATAATTCGAGCCCCTCATTCCATGTATTCCCCGAGAAGTTATTAAAATCAGCCTTCAGTTCGTTCGCCTTGCTTGGCAGCATTGACTATAGTGCACGAATCTGTCGATGGTGCGACGACATGGACATCGACCATGCACGTGCCGATCTCTCCACCCCTACCCCCGCTCCCCCCCAACCTCCCCAAGCATCGCCTCCCCAATCACCCGCTCCCCCCGCGCGACCAACGCCTCCCCCGCCCCGCGAATATCCTCCACCGCCTTGTTCTGCCCGAGCTTGCGCTTGCCGACGAGTCGCGTGATCTCGATCTGCAGCCCGACGATCGACTCCAACATCATGTCGATGTAGTCCTTCGGAGCGTCGCCCATCTTCCACGGCACCGGCTGCGACGCCTCATGCGTACGCGTCAGCCGCGCGACCACACCGCGCACGAACTTCTCGTCGTCGCGCACCGTGATGCGGCCGTGTGCATGCACGACCACGTAGTTCCACGTCGGCACCTGCCGGTGCGCCGCATGCTTGCTCGGATACCAGGTCGGCGAGATGTACGCGTCGCCCGCGCGGAAGATCGCGAGCACCTCGTCGCCGTTCGCGACCTCCTGCCAGACCGGATTCGCGCGCGAGACGTGCGCGTGCAGCTCGCCGAGCCCGCCGTCGGCGGGCAGCAGCTCGAACGGAATGTGAATCGCGTCGAGCCCGTTCCTGCCGTGCGTGATCAGGCTGCCGAACGGATGCTGCACGATCAGCGCGTGCAGCGTCTCGATGCGGGGTTCGTCGAAATGGGCAGGGACGTACATGGCGGCTCCACAGTCGGGTAAAGGTCAAGAGGCTCACGGGATCGCCCCGTGACGCCCCGATTGTGACCGCAAACTGGTTTATGCTGTAGAGCCGGTTTGGAACAATTTCAGCAGACCAGAATCATGGCAAGAACGACCCGGATCGTCGAAATCCCGTCGCTCGGCGCGCTCGACCGCGCGGCCGGCGACCTGAGCCGCCAGCTCGCGCAGGCGCTGCGCGAAGCCGTGCGCCGCGGCGACGTCCGGCCGGGCGACACGCTGCCGTCCACGCGGCTGCTCGCCACGTCGCTGCAGGTGGCCCGCGGCACCGTCGTCGATGCGTATGCGCAGCTCATCGCCGAAGGCTTTCTCGAATCGCGCGGCGGCGCGGACACACGCGTCGCGCAGGCGCTGGCCGAGCCGCCCCCGCTCGCCGCACCGGCCGCCGCAACCGAACGCGGGCGCCCGGCCCGCGCCGGCCGCACGCGCGGCCTGCCCGAGCCGGCCGCCGCCTTCGCGCGGATCGCCCGCGAATTCCGCCCGCTGCCGGCGATGCCGTTCGCGATCTCGGTGCCGATCGGCCTCACCGCGCCCGACGACATCTGGCGCCGGCTCGGCAACCGCCTGCGCGCGCGCGGCGCCGGCGCGCCGTCCGGCTATGCCGATCCGCAAGGCGCGCTGCCGCTGCGCGAAGCGATCGCCGACTACGTGCGCCGTTCGCGCTCGGTGCGCTGCGATGCCGGCCAGGTCGTGATCACGAGCGGCACGCAGCAGGGGCTGCACCTCGCGAGCCAGCTGCTGCTCGGCGCGGGCGACCGCGCCTGGGTCGAGAACCCGGCCTATCGCGGCATTACCGCGCTGCTCGAGAGCACCGGGCGGCACGACGCGATGGTGCGCGTGCCGGTCGACGCCGACGGCCTCGACGTCGACGCCGGCATCCGCCTCGCGCCCGATGCGCGCGCCGCGTTCGTCACGCCGTCGCACCAGTATCCGCTCGGCATGCCGCTCAGCATGGCGCGGCGCAATGCGCTGCTCGCGTGGGCGCGTGCACGGCACGCATGGGTGGTCGAGGACGACTACGACAGCGAGCTGCGCTACGAAGGCTATCCGTTCCCGTCGCTGCAGGGTCTCGACCCCGATCGCGTGATCTACCTCGGCACGTTCAGCAAGATCCTGTTTCCGTCGCTGCGGCTCGGCTACGTGATCGCCCCCCACGATCTCGTGCCCGCGTTCTGCGGCGCGCGCGCACTGATGGATCGCCATGTGCCGACCGCCGACCAGCACGTGCTGGCCGCGTTCATCGCGGAAGGCCATCTCGACCGCCACATCCGCCGCGTGCGCGGCGTGTATGCGGAGCAGCGCGCGCTGCTGATCGACACGCTCGGCGCGCGGCTGCCGCGTGAACGCGCGTGGGTGCAGCCGGGCGATCAGGGGATGCACGTCGTGCTGTGGCTCGCGGATCGCATCGACGATCTCGACGTGGTCGAGCGCGCCGCGCAAGCCGGCGTCGCGGTGCGCGCGGTATCGCCGATGTTCGCGCCCGGCACCGCCCGCCCGGGGCTCGTGCTGGGCTTCGGCGGGTTCGGCCGCGCGCAGATGGAAGCGGCCGCGCAACGGCTCGCGGACGTGATCGCCATGGTGGCGGCGGCGACCGCACGACCGCCGCGGCGCTGATCGCGGCAGGCGCGGCGCGCTCGCGAACCCGGCGATTCGTCAGGCAAATCGCCGGCGATCGCACGACGAGACGTTGGCGGCGGGAAACAAGTGTAATCGTCTGTAAATCCTGCAAGCGGGAGCCGGTTTTGGCCGTCGGCGCGCCGGTTCCGTTTGCTACGATCGCGCCTTTTCCGCCCGCGCCCCGCCAACGTGAATCGCCGAACCGTGTCGTTTTTCCGCGAACAGTGCGCAAGGTGGCTCGCCCGCGTCCGGCCGCCGGCAGCCGCCTGCGCTGCCGCCGTCCGCTCCGCCCTCGCCGCCGGCCTGCGCCGCGTGCGGCATCCGACACGCCGCGGCGTCGCGCTGACGCTCGCCGCGATACCGATGGTCGGCCTGCTGGCGCTGCTCGCGTTCGTGCCGTTCACGCCGAGCATCGGCGACATCCGCAAGGCCCGCATCGACCGCCCCGCGCGCGTGCTGTCGGCCGACGGCCAGCTCATTGCCGAATTCCGGCCCGTCAACCGCGAATGGGTGCCGCTCAAGCAGATCTCGCCACACATGGTCGACGCGCTGATCGCGACCGAGGACCACCGCTTCTACGCGCATCACGGCATCGACTGGCGCCGCACGCTCGCGGCCGGGCTGCATACGTTCTCGGGCAGCCGCCAGGGCGGCTCGACGATCACGCAGCAGCTCGCGCGCAACCTGTACCCGGACGAAGTCGGCCGCGCGCCGACGCTCACGCGCAAGGTGAAGGAACTGATCACCGCGTTCAAGATCGAGACGGTGTACAGCAAGGACGAGATTCTCGAGACCTACCTGAACACCGTGCCGTTCCTGTACAACGCGTACGGCGTCGAGATGGCCGCGCGTACCTACTTCGGCAAATCGGCCGACCAGCTCGACATCGTCGAAAGCGCGACGCTCGTCGGGATGCTGAAGGGCAACAGCTACTACAACCCGGTGCTCAACCCAGAGCGCGCGCTGCAGCGGCGCAACACCGTGCTCGGCCAGATGGAGAAATACGGCAAGCTGCGGCCCGACGCGTATGCCGCGCTGACCCGCCGGCCGCTGCGCGTCGATTTCGAACCGCAGGCCGCGTCGCCGGGCCTCGCGCCGCACTTCGCGGTGCAGCTGCGCAAGTGGCTGATCGCCTGGGCCGACCGCAACAACTACGACCTCTACTCGGACGGCCTCGTCGTGCGCACGACGCTCGATGCGCGCCTGCAGGACATGGCGACGCAGGCGGTCGAACGGCAGACGGACCGGCTGCAGGAAATCGCGAACGACGCGTGGCGCGGCCCGTCCGGCTGCGGGCTGCGCAACGACCTGTTCCGCGGCTTCATCCGGCAGACGCCCGACTACCGCAGCGCGCGCGATGCCGGCCTGACGGACCCGGTCGCGCTGCGCAGGCTCGGCGCGAATCGCGACTTCATGCGCGCGCTGTGCCGGAGCAAGACGCAGGTGCAGGCCGGCTTCGTCGCGATCGATCCGCGCAACGGCGCGATTCGCGCATGGGTCGGCAGCCCCGACTTCGGCAGCGAGCCGTTCGATCACGTGGTACAGGCACGGCGCCAGCCGGGTTCGACGTTCAAGCCGTTCGTCTATGGCGCCGCGTTCGCGGACGGCATGCGCCCGGGCGATACGTTCGTCGACCGCAATGTCGCGATCCCGCTCGACGCTCACGCTGTGTGGCGTCCGACCGATGCCGAGCCGCCGACCGACGCACCGATGACGCTGCGTGACGCGCTCGCGCTGTCGCGCAACCGCATCACCGCGCAGGTGATGCAGCGCGAAGGCGCGGCCAGGGTCGCGCAGCTCGCGCGCGCGATGGGCGTGCGCGAAAGCCCGCTCGACGCGGTGCCGTCACTCGCGCTCGGCACGAGCCCCGTCACGCTGAAGGAAATGGTGTCCGCCTACGGGACGATCGCGAATCGGGGCGTGTACGTCGCGCCGCAGATGATCACGCGCATCGAGGATCGCGACGGCAAGGTGCTGGCCGTGTTCGCGAGCCCGCCGCCGGAACGGGCGCTGCCCGCGAACGCGGCGCTGACGCTGGTCGACGTGATGCGCGGCGTCGTCGATCGCGGCACCGGTGCGGACATCCGCGCGCGCTACGGCATTCGCGCCGACGTGGCCGGCAAGACCGGCACGACGCAGGACAACACGGACGGCTGGTTCATCCTGATGCATCCGCAACTGGTGGCCGGCGCGTGGGTCGGCTTCGACGACGGCAGCGTGACGCTGCGCAGCGACTACTGGGGCGCGGGCGCGCACAGCGCGTTGCCGATCGTCGGGTCGTTCTACGATGCGGCACTGCGTGCGCGCGCGATCGATCCGCGTGCGCAGTTCTCGCCGGACTTCCGGCCGAGGACCTACACGCCGCCGCCGCCGAAGCGACATCCGCGTCCGGGTCTGTTCGACTGGCTCAGGCTGTTCCGGTAACGCGACGTCACCGGTGCGTGTCGGCTCGACCGTCCGCGTACAGCCATACGGGCACGCCGTCGTCGCGCAACGCGGCGACCGGTTCGCCCATGCTCCAGTTCTGCGCGACCTCGACACGACGGACGAACCACGGTTGCAGCGTCGCATCCGCTGCGTGCTGCCCTTCGTCGTCGAACAGCCCCGCATCGCCGATCCGCGTATAGCGCGCCGGATGCAGCACGGTGCCGTCCGCACGGAACACCGCCGCGCGCACGTCGTCGCCGCCTTCCGCGTATCGGCAGGCCAGCCAGCCGTGATCGGCGCCCCAGAACAGGCCCGTCACTTCGTCGTACTGACCGAGCGCGATCGTCGCGCCGGTGTCGAAGTCGCAGACCGCCAGCGACGCCGGTTCGCCCGGCATCACGCCGACCGCATGGCGCGTGAACAGCTCGGCCGGCACTTCTTCGTCGTCGGGCAGCCACTGGAGCGCGCCCGCGTTCGTGAAATCGAACGGCGTCAGCACGCGGCCCTGCCCGTCGACGATCGCGCAACGCCCGTCGTCGCGTTGCACGATGTAGCGCATCGCGCCGAGTTCGTGCAGCGTCTCCATCCGGTTTATATCCGCCAGCGGCGCCACCCGTGCATAGCGCGGCTCGATGACGACCCGGCCCGTCATGTCGACGAGGCCCGCATGACCGTCCCGCTGCGCGAGGTACGCGTTGCACTCGGCCGACCATTCGAGCGACGTCCATTCCGGCCGCGCGCGCCATTGACCGTCGCGGCCGACGAGCCCCCAGCGATCACCTTCGCATACCGCCGCGCCGTCGCGCACGAATTCCTGCGCGGCGTCGAAGCGCGGCGGAATCGCCCACGCACCGCGCGTGTCGACGAAGCCCCAGCGGCCGTCCAGGCTCGCGGACGCAATCCCCCCGTTGAATTCGCCGAAATCGTCGAGCGACGGTTCGAGCACCCACGTGCCGTCCGTGCCGACGAGCCCGAACCGCTCGCCGACGCGCACGCACGCGACGTCGCCGCTGAAATCCCACACGGCGTCGAACGCCGGTTCGCGCACGATCTGCGGGCCGTCGTCGTCGTCGAACCGTATCAGCCCGACACGGCCGTCGCGCGCGGCCCAGATCAGGCTCCAGTCGCGTGCGCCGCTGCGCCACAGGCCCGTCCATTCGGGCGGCAGGACGATCTCCCACGCGTCGCCCGCGTCGCGGCGCGCGCCCCACAACCCATTGCGCGCCCGGAAACTGTAGAGCGCATGGTAGAGATAGTCGCCGTGCACCTCGCCTTCGCCGACGAAGTCCGCGTAGGCGACGCCACGCGGCGGGTTCTGGCGCCCGAAGTAGACGTGCGACATCCCGCCGAACCCGAAATGCCACGCCCACGCGCCCCAGCCGGACGCACGCTCGATCTCCAGCGCGTCGCGCACGCCGCGCACGTCGCGGAAATCCATGCAGTTCGCGACCCGCCACCACAGGCGCGTGCACGCATCGCGCTCGGCATCGATGTAGTCGTTCGGGCCGTGCTCGTCGCACCACGACAGTTCGTCGAGATTCGCGGACAGCCGCGGTGCGCCATGCGCATCGCCGAACGCATCGATCGACTCGCCGAGGTGACGCACGACCGCATCGAACTGCCGCGCGAGCGCCGGATCGTCGCCGGGCAGCGGATACGCGACGACGAACGACGCGAGCCGGCTGAGCCGCGCATGCGCCGCGCGTGCGTCGCTGACGAGGTTCGGCGTGCCGGCGTCGCCGAACACGCGCTGATCCGTGATCGCGTCGCCCGCCCCGCCGTCGGCGAGCAGCACGCGCCACAGCAGCGGAAAGTGATTGTTGGATTCCGCGAACTCGATCGTTCGCGCGTCATCTCCCGCGCCTGCCTGGAGGTACAGCCATGCTCGATTGCCCATCGGAAAGTTCGTCCCTGTCGTTGTCGTTGGTGCGGCGGCGGACGTGCCGCGCACGCATTATAGGGAACTGGCGGGCCGTGCTCATAGCCGATGCCGAAGCCGTAAGCGTTGTTGTTCGTGAAGCCCGTCGCGCTGCTGAAGCCGTACCGCGCGGTCAGCTTCAGTCCGTAGTAGTCCGGACACGTGTATTTCACCGATTTCTGCACGCGAATGTCGTTGTCGCCGATGTTGACGCCGTTGCTCGCGATGATCACGGGACCAATGTAGTCGTGGATCGCGTCGCACCGGCGGCCGGGCCGGCGGTCAATCCGCCGTGTCGCCGCCCTTCGGCACCTTCGACCACGCCTTGCGCCCCGGCATCGGCGACCAGGCCGGGCGGGTCTTGCGCGCGCTGTCGATCACGACCAGATAACGGCCCGCGATCGGCGTGATGTCGCGCCCGGGGTGCAGCACCCAGAACGACTGGCCCGTCTCCGCGCGCGCCTGGTAATCGTCGTCGAGCAGGCCGTGGCGATCGAGGAACGTGTTCAGCGACGCGGGAATCCGCACGCAGCCCTTCGAGTGCCGGATGCCGAGCAGCGATTCGAGCCGGTCGGGATCGGTCGCATGCATCTGGAAGCGCATCGGCGACACGCCGCCCTTGCCCCAGCCGCGCTCGCCGTCCACCCAGCCGAAGTCGTAGATGCGCATGTCGCGGCGGCCGTAGCCGCGAATGCCGTTCTCGTTCGTCGTGCCTTCCGCGCGAAAATCCATGTTGTCGGGCGAGTGATGGAACACGCCGAGCGGCGTCAGGAAATGGTCGTACTTGCCCGGCAGCCCGGTGCCGACCGGCGACGCGCCGATCATCAGCCACGCGTTGGCCGGCGTGGCACGGAAGTAGATGAAGAGCGCCTGCACGTTCGGCGCGCGGTCGACCATCGCGACGTATTCGCCGGCGAGGTCGGCGAGTCCGTTGGCCGCCAGCGCCTGCTGCAGACGCTGGCCGTAGGCGCGCTGCTCGCTTGCGGGCACGTTCAGGCGCCGCGTGACTTCCTGCGTGAAGCGCTTGCGCATGTCGACCGCGCGCGCGGTCGCGCTCGCGGCGTCGGCGGGAGACAGCGGCGGATGCATGCGCGGCAATGGAATCGCCACCTCGCTGGCCGACGTGCCGGAGGCGGCGGATGATGCGCCCGATGCAGCCGACGATGGTGCAACAGTTGCCGTCGGCGACACTACGGACGCAGGCGACGCAGCGAGAGCGGGAAGTGCCGAAACCGCGGCGCATGCGCACGCGGCTAGCGAAGCGGCAAGACAGCGCGGCCACATGAATCGCCGCGTTACGCGAGGAAACTTCATACGGTCGATGCCATCGGCCGGAGCGGCCATCGCGCGTGCCGAACGAGCGCACAGTCCGCGTGAGGCCACGACGCATCGAACGCCGACGCCTCGCCGCTGCGCGCCCGGCCGCGCGCAGCGCGATCAGGCTGATGGGGGTGCGAGAGTCGTCTGACTTTTCATTCTACGCGCGTGGGAAATGCGGCGCTTGCGCGCCGCGCGGCCGCTACTTCGAGATGGTTTCGAGTGCGATGCCCTTCGTGCGCGGCCCCATGAGCCCGATCGCGGCCATCACGATCACCATCGCGCCCGCGATGAACGCGAACACGCCGAAGGTGCCGAAGCCCTTCAGCACGGCCGCGATCACGAACGACGAGAAGATCGCCGAGAAGCGGCTCCACGAATAGACGAAGCCGACGGCCCGGGCGCGGATCGACGTCGGGAACAGCTCGGCCTGATACGCGTGGAAGCTGTACGACATGATGTTGCTGGCGAGCGTGAGGCCGATGCCGAGCACGATCAGGAACGCGCCGACCGTCGTCTGGCTGAACAGCAGCCCGCAGACGACGATCGCCGCCGCCATCGCGACGATCACCGACTTGCGCTCGAAGCGGTCGGCGATCACGAGGCCGATCAGCGGGCCGACCGGAGCGGCGAGCGCGATCACGCTCGAATACATCAGGCTCGACGTGATCGTGATGCCCTGCTTGATCAGCAGCGTCGGCACCCAGTTCGCGAAGCCGTAGAAGCCGACCGTCTGGAACACGTTGAAGATCGTCATCATGATCGTGCGGTTGCGATACGGCTGCACCCACATGTCGCGGAAGCTGCCGCGCGCGTGCACCGGCTGGGCAAGCGCGGGCGGCGGCAGCGGCCGTCCGTATTCGGCTTCGACCTTCGCCTCCAGCGCGCGCATGATGCGGTCGGCTTCGTCGACCCGGCCCTGCTGCGCGAGCCAGCGCGGGCTTTCCGGCAGTTCGCGACGAATCCACCACACGAACAGCGCGCCGTGCGCGCCGATCAGCACGACCCAGCGCCAGCCATCGAGGCCGAACGGTGCGTGCGGCACGAGCAGGTACGCGAGGAACGCGACCACCGGCACCGCGACGAACCCGACCGCCTGCTCGCACGCGAATGCGCGGCCGCGGATCTGCTTCGGTACGAGCTCGGAGATGTACGTGCCGATCGTCACCATCTCGACGCCCAGGCCGAGACCGACGACGAAACGCCAGAAGTTCAGCCCGGCGGCGGTGTCCTGGAACGCCATCACGACGTTCGCGGCCGTGTACCACAGCAGCGACCACGTGAAGATCGCGCGGCGGCCGAAGCGGTCGGCGAGGAATCCGCAGGCGATCGTGCCGATGAAGAGCCCGGAAAACAGCGCGGCGATGAAGCTCGCGACGCCCGTGGTGCCGAACAGGCCGTGCGTCGTCGCGGAGAGGATCCCGCTTTTCACGAGGCCGGGCGCGACGTAGCCGCTGTAGAGCAGGTCGTAGAGCTCGAAGAAGAAGCCGAGGCTCAGCAGGACGACGAGCTTCCAGACGGTACGCGTGGGCGGCAGGCGGTCGAGGCGGGCGGAAATCGAGCCGGCGCCGAGCGTGGAGTTCGGCGTCGCGGGCGCCCGTGGGAAGGTTTCCGTTGAAGCCATCGTTTGCGCGTCTCCTGATGTTGTCTTGTCGTGTTGTGTCGTCGTCAGGCGGCCGTCGCGCGGCCGTCGTGCGAATCGGTTCCATTGTACCGGCCCCGCACATTGTGTAAATTTCGTAACCATCTGTCGGCCGGCGCGCTGCCGCGCCGCACGGCGGATCGACCGCCGCGCAACGCCGCGCAAGCGCGTCACGCCAGTCTGCGCATGGCGCAACCGCCCCGCCGCCGCACCTCCTCAACACATTGCGCCCTGCATCCCGCTATGCTCGGAAGATTCCGCGGCAGCGGCCGACGCCGGCGCACACCGGTAACATGCCGTCTGCCCAACCGTAACAACCCGTGGACGATCTGCCGGCAGCGGCCATGTCGGCAAATCGTAAGCATTCCATGCGCATACAACAATTTTCCACTTTCGCACGCCGGGTCGCGCTGATCGCGTTGCTGGTCCTGCTTCCGGTCGCGGCGGCGTCCGCGTTCCCGTCGCCGGCTTCCGGATCGGGCGCGGCCTCCGCCGACGGCGCGTCCGCCCCGACGATTTCGTTGAGTGACGCGGTCGCCGAGCTGAAGCAGATGCAGGTCGAGCTCGACCGCATCAAGCAGCAGACGTCCGCCACGACGAACGGCAAGGTGCTGGACTCGCTGGCCGACTCGACCCAGGCGTTGAGCGCCGCCGTCGACAAGCTGAGCGCGCAACTGGTCCCGCAACGCGCGCAGATTCAGGCACAGCTCGACGTGCTCGGACCGCCGCCCGCGCCGGGCGCGGCGCCCGAGACCCCGGCCGTCGAGCAGCAGCGCGCGACGTTGAACGCGCGCAAGACGCAGCTCGACGCGGCCCTGAAGCAGGCCGCCGACCAGAAGACCAACCTCACGAACCTCGCCGAACAGTTCGCGAAACTGCATCGCGGCCTGCTGAAGAACCAGCTCGCGTTCCGTTCGGGCGGCATTTTCAGCGCGCAGTTCTGGCTGCCGCTGTTCCATCTTTCGCCGGACGACGCCCAGCGGCTCGGCGACTTCGACGAGCAGCTCGTCGCGATGCTGAAGTCGGCCTGGCAGCCGGGGCAGCGCATCGTGACCACGCTGCTGCTGATGGCCGCGATCGCGGCCTGGCTCGGCGGCCGACGCCTCCTCGAGCGCGGGCTCGCCTGGCTCTGCGTGAACCGCCTGCCGGCCACCCGCCTGCGCCGCAGCGCGCTCGCGCTGTCGACCGCGGTCACCACGCTGCTGACCACCGGCGTCGCCGTGCAGCTCCTCTATGTCGCGCTGGCGCGCCGCTACGATCTCACGCCGACGCTCACCGATCTGTGGGACCAGTTCGCGAAGCTGGCGCTCACCTGTGCGCTGATCGCCGGGCTCGGCCGCGCACTGCTCTGCACGAAGCATCCGTCATGGCGCCTGCCCGCGCTCGCCGATCCCGTTGCGCTCGCGATGAAGCCGTTCCCCGGCATCCTGGCCGCGCTGCTGCTCGTGTCCGGCACGCTCGAGTCGATCAACCGGATCGTCGACACCAGCCTGTCGGTCACGCTGTTCGGTCGCGGCATCGTGTCGCTCGTCGTCACGCTGACGGTCGGCGCATCGCTGTTGCGCGCCAACCGCGCGCGCGCCGCGATCGCGGCGGCAGGCGAGGCACCCGAGCAGCGCTCGACGCTCGCGGGGCTGATCCATGCCGGCGTCACGCTGGCGATCGTCGCATCGCTGATCGCACTCCTGATCGGTTACGTCACGGTCGCACGCTTCATCACGTACGAGCTCGTGTGGTTCGAGATCGTGCTGTGCAGCGTGTACGTGCTGACGCAACTGACGCGCGACGCATGCGCCACGCTGTTCAACGCGAACCTGTCGAGCGGGCAGCAGATCAAGCACCTGTTCGCGCTCGGCGACAAGCATCTCGAACAGGCGCAGACCGTGCTGTCGGGCCTCGGCACGAGCCTGCTGATGCTGATCGCGGCCATCGCGCTGGTGACGGGCGGCTTCGGCACGACGCCGGGCGACCTGCTCGACAGCGCGGTCGCGATGATCGGCAGCCAGCGGCTGCAGAGCCTGAACATCATGCCCGACCGGATCCTGAACGCGGTAATCGGGTTCGCGATCGGCTTCTACCTGCTGCGCTCGCTGCGACGCTGGCTCGACAGCGAATTCATGCCCGCGCTCGGCATGGATACGGGGATGCGCGTCTCGCTGATCACGCTGTTCACCAACGTCGGCTACGTACTGCTCGTGCTGATGACGCTCGGGCTGCTCGGCGTGCGGTGGAACAACCTCGCGTGGATCGTCAGCGCGTTGTCGGTGGGTATCGGCTTCGGCCTGCAGGAGATCGTGAAGAACTTCGTGTCGGGGCTGATCCTGCTGACCGAGCGCCCGGTGAAGGTCGGCGACATGGTCAGCATCGCGGGCGTCGAAGGCGACATCCGCCGCATCAACGTCCGCGCGACCGAGATCCAGCTCAGCGACCGCTCGACCGTGATCGTGCCGAACTCGCAGCTGATCTCGCAGAACGTGCGCAACGTGACGATGGGCAACAGCACGCAGGGCGTCGCGACGCTGGTGCTGACGTTCCCGCTGAACACCGATCCCGAGCAGGTGCGCGACCTGCTGCTCGACGCGTACCGCGAGCACCAGGCGATCCTCGAGAAGCCGGCGCCGTCGGTCACGTTCAGCCAGCTCACGCCGGACGGGATCACGCTGAGCGTGACGGGCTACGTGTCGAGCCCGCGGATCGCGAGCTCGACGAAGAGCGATCTGCTGTTCGAGATCCTGAAACGGCTGCGCGCCGCGCAGATCACGTTGTCGAGTCCGCAGATGCTGGTTGTGCAGAATATGCCGGCGGGGGAGGCGTCGCCCCGCTGAAACGCAAAGGGCGTTTGCGGCGACCGCAAACGCCCTTTTCCCGGTGCCGGCGCGTGGGCCGCCGAGCGGCGGCGCCCCGCATCACACGTCGAACTTCACCCCCTGCGCCAACGGCAACTGCCGGCTGTAATTGATCGTATTCGTTGCACGGCGCATATAAGCCTTCCACGCATCCGAACCCGACTCGCGGCCGCCGCCCGTTTCCTTCTCGCCGCCGAACGCACCGCCGATCTCCGCGCCGCTCGTGCCGATGTTCACGTTGACGATCCCGCAGTCGCTGCCCGCTGCCGACATGAACTGCTCGGCCTCGCGCATGTCGTTCGTGAAGATCGCCGACGACAGGCCTTGCGGCACCGCGTTGTGCAGTTCGATCGCGTCGTCGAAGTTGTCGTAGACCATCACGTAGAGAATCGGCGCGAACGTCTCGCGCTCGACCACGGCCGATTGCTTCGGCATCCGCACGATGGCCGGGCGCACGTAATACGCATCCGCGTGACCGACGTCGACACGCTCGCCGCCCTTCACCTCGCCGCCCTGTTCGCGTGCATCGCCCAGCGCCTTCTGCATCGCATCGAACGATGCGCGATCGACCAGCGGGCCGACCAGCGTGCCTTCTTCAAGCGGGTTGCCGACCCTCACCGACGCATAGGCCTTCTCGATGCGCGGCAGCAGCTGCTCGACCAGGCTGCGATGCACGATCAGGCGGCGCAGCGTCGTGCAGCGCTGGCCGGCCGTGCCGACCGCCGCGAACGTGACCGCGCGCACCACGAGATCCAGGTCCGCGCTCGGCGCGACGATCATCCCGTTGTTGCCGCCGAGTTCGAGGATGCCGCGCGCGAGACGCTGGCTCAGCACCTTCGCGACTTCCTGGCCCATCCGCACGCTGCCCGTCGCGCTGACGACCGGCACCTTCTTCGACGCCGTCAGCACCTCGCCGACATCGCGCATGCCGAGCACCAGCTGGCTCAGGCCCTTCGGCGCGACGCCCGGATGCGTCTTCTCGAACTCGCGGAGCGCCTTCTCGAGCAGCACGTGGCACGCGATCGCGGTGAGCGGCGTCTTCTCGGACGGCTTCCACACGACCGAATCGCCGCACACGAACGCGAGCGCCGCGTTCCAGGCCCACACCGCGACCGGGAAGTTGAACGCCGAGATCACGCCGCACACGCCGATCGGGTGCCACGTTTCCATCATCCGGTGGCCCGGGCGCTCGGATGCGATCGTCAGGCCGTAGAGCTGGCGCGACAGGCCGACCGCGAAATCGCAGATGTCGATCATTTCCTGCACTTCGCCCAGGCCTTCCGACGTGATCTTGCCGGCTTCGAGCGTGACGAGGCGGCCCAGTTCGGCCTTGTGCTCACGGAGCACGTTGCCGAACACGCGCACGAACTCGCCGCGCACCGGCGCGGGCACCGTGCGCCACTTGAGGAATGCGTCGTGCGCGGCGTCGATCTTGCGCTCGGCGTCGGCGGGCGTGTCGACGGCCAGCGTCGCGAGCGTCGCGCCGTCGAGCGGCGAACGCGCGGTCAGCGCATTGCCTTTCCACTGGGCGAGATCGATATCGAGCGCGGCAAGAATGTCGTTGAATTGCATCACTTCCTCTTCAGGGACAGATTGATCGGTGCGGCGGCAGCGCCGCCCGCGTGATTCGATTGGAGCGCGTTCGCGCGCCCTGTGCAAGCGGATGCGTGCACGGCGGCCCAGCCGCGCCGCCGCGCGTCTCCTCGGGCCGCGGCGTGCGATCCATGGCCAGCATTGTCGGTGGCCACAAGTCGGGCGGCTATTGATATTAACTCACGACTTCATTCCGAAAACGCATCACAGCACCGGGTCCGGTCCGACCTTTCCCGGGCGCGGATCGGACGCGTCAAAAGCCCTGCGGCACGGCCGGCCGCGCGACCTCGGCGCACGCTGCGGTGCGTCATCACTTGATGACGAGGACGCATCAACTAGTTCGGAAATATCGTTTGCCGCTTGCGCTTCGACCCCACACAATTTGACCGGCGTCAAGGCGTGCGGCACAGCACCCGACGCACCGATGGCCGCCATGCCCCGCGTTGCCGGGCGCGGCCTGACCCCAGACGAAGTCGACATGCTCCCGGCCCGACACCCCGGGCACCGCGCGTGTCGACGCCGCCCGGCAGGCGGCGGGCGGACATGCCGCGCTTCGTCACCGAAAAATAATCCCGGAGACAGCGCCCAACACCCATGCGCCCAGATTCCCACCCCGCTTGCGCGAGCCCGGCCGGCTCGCGCGCATCCCAGCCCCATCTCCACCGCAGCCTGCAGGCGCGCCATCTGCGGATGATCGCGATCGGCGGCTCGATCGGCACGGGCCTGTTCGTCGCGTCCGGCGCGTCGATCTCGCAGGCCGGCCCCGGCGGCGCGATGCTCGCTTACATGGTGATCGGCCTGATGGTCTATTTCCTGATGACGAGCCTCGGCGAAATGGCCGCGTTCATGCCGGTGTCGGGCTCGTTCGCGACCTACGGCGCGAAGTTCGTCGACGAAGGCTTCGGCTTCGCGCTCGGCTGGAACTACTGGTACAGCTGGGCCGTGACGCTGGCGGTGGAACTCGTCGCCGCGCAGCTCGTGATGAACTACTGGTTCCCGCACGTGCCGGGCGTCTGGTGGAGCGCGCTGTTCCTCACGTTGATCTTCGCGCTCAACGCGCTGTCGGTGCGCGGCTTCGGCGAAGCCGAATACTGGTTCGCGCTGATCAAGGTGCTGACGGTGCTCGCGTTCGTCGGCGTCGGCCTGCTGATGATCTTCGGGATCATGCAGGGCGGCCCGAGTGCGGGCTGGGGCAACTTCACGATCGGCGACGCGCCGTTCGCCGGCGGCTGGGCGACGATGCTCGGCGTCGCGATGATCGCAGGCTTCTCGTTCCAAGGCACCGAAATGATCGGCGTCGCGGCCGGCGAATCGGAAAACCCGCGCACGACGATCCCGCGCGCGGTGAGCCAGATCTTCTGGCGCATCCTGCTGTTCTACGTGCTCGCGATCTTCGTGATCGGCGTGCTGATTCCCTATACCGACCCGAGCCTGCTGAAGAGCGACGTGACCGACATCGGCGTAAGCCCGTTCACGCTCGTGTTCCGCCACGCGGGCCTCGCCTTCGCGGCCGGCGTGATGAACTCGGTGATCCTGACGGCCGTGCTGTCGGCCGGCAACTCTGGCATGTACGCGTCGACGCGGATGCTCTACAACCTCGCTGTCGAAGGCCGTGCGCCGAGGATCTTCGCGAAGCTGTCGCGCGGCGGCGTGCCGCGCAACGCGCTGTATGCGACCACCGCCGTCGGCGCGCTGTGTTTCCTCACGTCGCTGTATGGCGACAAGACGGTCTACCTGTGGCTGCTGAACACGTCGGGCATGGCCGGCTTCATCACGTGGCTCGGCATCGCGGTCAGCCACTACCGGTTCCGCAAGGGGTTCCTGAAACAGGGCTACCGGCTCGACCAGCTCCCATACCGGTCGAAGTGGTTCCCGTTCGGCCCGCTGTTCGCGTTCGCGTTGTGCGCGGTCGTCGCGCTCGGCCAGGATTACCAGGCGTTTCTCTCCGACAAGATCGACTGGGTGGGCGTCGCCGCGACCTACATCGGCCTGCCGTTCTTCCTCGCGATCTGGCTCGGCTACGCACTCGTGCGCAAATGCCGCCTCGTGCGCTACGAAGACATGGAAATCGCGCCGTGGATCGAACGCAATGCGGCGCCCGAGCCGGCGCCTGCCGTCGCGCCCGCCTATCCGGCCTACGTCGCCGGGCCGGCGAACCCGACGCCGGGCGCGTGACCTTGCCCGCCGCGCCGGCTGCCGCATGACGGCGGCCGGCGCCGGTTCG
The DNA here is from genome assembly GCF_001718835.1 of Burkholderia cepacia. Classification (NCBI taxonomy): domain Bacteria; kingdom Pseudomonadati; phylum Pseudomonadota; class Betaproteobacteria; order Burkholderiales; family Burkholderiaceae; genus Burkholderia; species Burkholderia cepacia. The sequence goes on from NZ_CP013444.1 coordinate 2,983,906, forward strand.
GGCACCGCCCCCATTCGACGCGGCGCGCGCGTTCAGGCAAGATCGATGCGCGCCGCCTGTTTTTCCGCCGTTACGAGTCAACGAATCGCATGCAGAACTTCTACGAAGCCACCGTTACCCGCCAGCCCTACCCGCAACTGACCGGCACGATCGACACGCAGGTCTGCATCGTCGGCGGCGGCCTCGCCGGCCTGTGCACGGCGCTCGGCCTCGTCGAGCGCGGCGTGCATGACGTCGTCGTGCTCGACAGCGAACGGGTCGGCTTCGGCGCATCGGGCCGCAATGGCGGCTTCGTCTTCGGCGGCTACAGCCTCGACAACGCCGATCTGCTGCGCACGCTCGGCCGCGACGAGGGGCGGCGGCTCTACCGGCTTACCGTCGACGCAGTCGACCTGATCCGCGCGCGGATCGCGCGCTACGGCATCGACTGCGACATCGTCGACCAGGGCGTGATGCTCGCGAACTGGTTCGACGATCCCTCGAGGCTCGACAGCGTGCGCACGCTGATGAAGACGGAATTCGAAGTCGACTGGGAGCCGGTCGCGACCGACGCGCTGCGTGCGCGGCTGAAGACGCAGCGCTATTTCGGCGGCCTGTTCGAGCCGAACGCCTTCCACTTCCATCCGCTCAAGTACGTGCTCGGCGTCGCGGCGGCCGCATCGCGCGGCGGCGCGCGCGTGTACGAACGCTCGGCCGCGCTCGGCATCGCGCGCGAAGGCGCCGGATACGTCGTGCGCACCGCACAGGGCACGGTGCGCGCGAAGGACGTCGTGTTCGCCGGCGGCGGCTATGCGCGCGGCGTGTCGCCGCGCATCGAGCGCGCGGTGCTGCCGATCGCGACCTACGTGATCGCGACCGAGCCGCTCGGCACGCGCCTGCCCGACGCGATCGACGCCCCGTACGCGATCTACGACACACGTTTCGCATTCGACTACTACCGTCCGCTGAAGGACACGCGCATCCTGTGGGGCGGCCGGATCTCCGTGCTCGACCGCGGCCCCGACGCGATCGCCCGCCTGCTGCGGCGCGACCTGCTGCGCGTGTATCCGCAACTGGAAGACGTGAAGGTCGACCATGCGTGGGGCGGGCTGATGAGCTACGCGCGGCACAAGATGCCGCAGATCGGCCGCGACGCGGACGGCGTGTGGCACGCGATCGCATTCGGCGGCCACGGGATGGCGCCGACCACGGTCGCCGGCGAGGCGCTCGCGGCCGCACTGGCCGAAGGCCGGCCGGTGCCGGAAGGCTTCAACGCGTTCGGGCTCACGCGCACGTTCGGGCTGGCGGGCCTCGCGGCTGCGCAGCTCACGTACACGGCGTACCAGGCCCGCGACGCGCTCGCGGCATATCGCCACTGAGCGCCACTGAGCGCCCGCGCGGCAGCCCGCCGGGCGCTGCGCGGCGCTGCCGGACATATCCGGACTAGAACGAAAGGTCGGCAAAACGGCGAATTTCCACATGCTAGAATGGCCCGTCCAAGCCGCCGTGAAGCCACCAATAAAGTCACATGAAAGCAGGAAGCAAGGCCGCCACGTCCGACACCCGCGCGCTTCCGTCCGATGCGCGGCGCAAATACGATCCCGAGCAAACCAAGCGCAACATCCTCGATGTCGCCACGCAGGAATTCTCCGCGATGGGGCTCGCCGGCGCGCGCGTCGACGCGATCGCCGAGCGTACCAACACGACGAAGCGGATGCTCTACTACTACTTCGAAAGCAAGGAAGGCCTGTACGAGGCCGTGCTGGAGAAGGTGTACGGCGACATCCGCGCACTCGAGCAGGAGCTGCACGTCGGCGACATGGAGCCGCGCGAAGGCATGCGCCGCCTCGTCGAATTCACGTTCGACTATCACGACAAGCATCGCGACTTCGTCCGCCTCGTGTCGATCGAGAACATCCACGGCGCGAAGTATCTCGAACAGCTCAAGTCGTTCAAGAACCGCAACGTCAGCATCATCAAGACGCTCGAGGAACTGGTCGAGCGCGGCGCGGCGAGCGGCGCGTTCCGCAAGGACATCGACGCGTTCGACCTGCACCTGCTGATCAGCTCGTTCTGCTTCCACCGCGTGTCGAACCGCTACACGTTCGGCGCCGCGTTCGGCCGCGACCCGTCGGCGCCGCGCCTGCGCGCCCGGCATCGCGACACGATCGCCGACGCCGTGCTGCGCTACGTCGCCGCCGAATAGCGCCGCGCGACGCACGCATCAGCCCTTCGGCGCGGGCGCGGCCAGTGCGATCCGCGCCTTCTCTTCCGGACTTCCCGCCACGTAGTACTTCTTCGCCCAGCTCGAATCGGGCGCAAGCGCGAGCCGCGCATGCGGCGACGCGCCGCGCGTCTTCGCGTCGATCGCCAGCGCCCGCGCACGATAGTGCTCGTAAAGCCGCAGGAATTCCGCGAGATAGATCGCCGCGATCCGCTTGTCGCGGATCTCGAGCAGGTTCTCGTCGTTGTACTGCTCGGAATTGCGGCTCATGTTCGCCGAGCCCGTATAGACGACCGGATTCGCGCCTTCCGCATCGATCACGATGAACTTGTGATGGATCACGACGGGCGGAAAGGCCGGCGCCGGCTCGCCCGGAAAGAGCCGCAGTTCCGGTTCGAAGCCTTGCGGCGCCGTCGCCGGCGAAAAATACCGCGCGTCGATCACGTCGCGGTTGTCGCGGCTGCGGTGATACAGCTCGAGGTTCGCGAGCGTCGCCGCATCGAGCGTCTGGCCGGCCTGCTGCGCGGCATCGGCCTTCGTCGCGCTGCCGGCGTTGATCCTGTTCACCAGCCCGAACATCATCAGCCCGCGGTCGCCGGCCGCGAAGCACGCGTCACGCAGCGCCGTGTCGGTCGGCATGAACAGGCAGAACGACACCGAATGCTTCGCGGCCGCGATCGCGGCGACGATCGTGTCGATCTCGGTGCGCTGCCCCGCCGGTTCCGGCGAAAACGCGAGCCGCACCTGCGCGCTGCCGATCGTCATCGGCTCCGACCAGCCCGGCGACAGCCGCGCGGTCGCCGCGATCGGCGGATTCCCGGCCAGCGCATGCGCACGCGCGTTGTAGAGCGCGGCAAGCGCGGGCGAATCGAACGCGTGCAGCACGTTCGCCTGCTCCGTGAGCCCCTCGGTCGTGAAGTTCGCGGAACCGGTCAGCACGCGCGCGGGCGCGGCGCTCCCCGGTGCGTCCGTCACGATGAACTTGTCGTGCATGATGTGCGTCTTGTCGCGCGGCGCGAGCGTCGCGAGCCCCTGCAGCGCATCGACGGCCGGCTGGTTCGGCGACGGCAGCGGCGGCTTGCCCTTGCGCGCAGTCGTGTGCGCGTCGTAGACGATCGCGAGCGACGCCTCGCCGTGCTTACGCCCGAACGCTTCGAACGCGGGCAGCGCCCACAGCGTGTCGGTCAGGTGATAGACGGCCGACGCTGCGCGCGATGCCGGGTCGAGCATCTCCGCGAACACCTGCTCCATGTCGTTCGCGAGCCACGTGCGCAGCTTCAGCGCCTGGTCGGCGGCGGGCGTCTCGCCGGGCGCGAGATGCAGCGCCGCCACCTGCTTCGCGAATGCCTGCGAGCTGACCACCGCGCGGTTGAACCACGTGCCGATGCCGTCCTCGATATGCGCGGGCAGCACGACGTCGCACACGCCGCCTTGCGCGTCGAGTACCTGCAGATTCGCCGGCGTGCCGACGACCGGATACACGTCGTAGCGAAACGACGCACCGCGATCCTGCGGATCGATGCGCGCGTCCCACCACATGAATTTCTGGATCGGCGCCTGGTCGGTCGGCGCGTCGCCCTGCGTGTGGGCGGCCGGGCCGTCGAACGTCAGGCGGTTCGGCAGCCAGCTGTCCGGCGCGCGCGTCTTGCCGTCGGCCGACCAGAAGCCCGGCGTGCGCCGGATCGCGAAGCCGAGGAAATCGGCACGCGACGCCGCATCGGGCCAGTCGAAAGCCAGCAGGACCAGAGTGGGGGAAAGATAGCTGCGCACGCTCACGGACATCGTCGTTCTCCTTGGCTTTATCGCCTGACCAGGTCGAACGAGTCAGTCTTGCGCGCAGTTTTGCAGCGGGAATGACGGTTCGATGAACCTTGTGTGTCGGACGCGCGTCAGTCGCACACGAGCAGCTCGATCCCGCGCGCGGTCAGCGCGCGGCGCAGAGCCTTGTCGGGCGCGCGTTCGGTCACGAGATAACGGGCGGCGGCCGTGCCGTTGATCCGCACCGGCGTCACGCGGCCGAATTTCGAATGATCGGCGACGATCATCGCCGTGCCGGCCGCCGCGATCATCCGGCTGCGCACCTCGGCCGCGAGCCGCGAGTAGTCGGTGCATTCGCCGTCGGGCGTGATGCCGCCGGCACCGATGAACGCAAAATCGACGTGGTACTGCGCGAGCTGCTGGATCGTGTCGAGCCCGAAGGTGGCGTCCTCGTCGTCGGACAGCTCGCCGCCGAGCAGCGTCACGCGATTGCCGTTGCGCCGCGCGAGCACGAACGCGGTACGCCAGTCGTTCGTATAGATCGACAGCCGGTGCCGGTCGGCAAGCGCGAGCGCGACGGCATGCGGCGTGCTGCCCGAATCGATCAGCACCGATGCGTCGTCGGGCACGAACTCGGCCGCGCGCCGCCCGATCGTGCGCTTCGCCTCGGCGTTCGCGGCTTCGCGCTCCGACAGGCTCGGCTCACGGCGATCCGCGGCCAGCGCGCCGCCGTGCGTCATCACGAGCAGGCCGCGTGCGGCCAGTGCATTCAGGTCGCGCCGCACGGTCTCGCGCGACACGTCGAGCGAGCGGACGAGTTCCGCGACCGACAATGCGCCCGACCGTCCGAGCTCCGACAGGATGAATTGATGACGTTGTTCCGCCAGCATCTCGCGACGCGCCCGAGGCGACCAGTGAATGAGTAGCGCGCCATTGTATTACGGCCGTTTGACCGCCGCGTGTAAGCCGGCCGGTCGTCGCGGGCGGAGAAATTCTGAATTGCCGGCGGCGCGGGAATCGGCGCGCCGCGCATTGCTACACTTTGCGCTTCGCCGAACGACAGACCAAGCAAAGGGGCTCGCGCCATGTATCGCAAAGGCAGTGTGATCGAAATCCAGTTTCCGCCCGAACGACTCAACGACGCGGCCGGCGATCCGTACTGGATCGACCTGACACTCGACGAGGCCCGCCGGCTCTACGAACAGCTCGCCGCGCGCTTCGCGACCGACGCGCGCGCCAACCAGCCGCTCGACACGTTCTCGATCGACTAAGGTCATTCGCACGACGACACGCGCGCGACTGCAGGATTCGACAAGACACCGCCGCCGCGCCGCCGGATACTGCCGGACTTCGTGATTCCATCCGGCCGTCCGCGGCCCGCCATGCATGCTGACCTCGCTCGTCGCCGCCGCTTTCGTCGCACTCTGGTCCACCGGCTTCATCGTTGCGCGGGCCATCAAGCCCTATGCCGATCCCAACCTGTTCCTGCTCGCGCGTTTCGCGGGCACGGCCGCGCTGTTCGGCGCGGTGGCGCTCGTCGCCCGCGCGCCGTGGCCGGCCCGGCGCGAATGGCCGCGCCACCTGATCGCGGGCGCGCTGCTGCAGGGCGTCTATCTCGGCGCGAGCTACTGGGCCGTCGCGCAAGGGCTGAACGCGGGTGTCATGGCACTGCTCGGCGCGCTGCAGCCGCTCGCCACCGCCGTGCTCGCCGTTCCGCTGTTCAACGAGCGCCTGCCCGCGCGCGGCTGGCTCGGGATGGCGCTCGGGCTCGCCGGCGTCGCGCTCGTGCTGGCGCCGAAGGTAGCGGGCGGTGTCGCACCCGCGCCGGGCGCCGCGCCTGCGTGGCTCGTCGTCGCCGTCTCGGTGCTCGCGGTCGGGTCGATCACCGCCGGCTCGCTGTACCAGAAGGGCAAGCTCGCGCAGAGCGACCTGCGCACCGCCGTCGCGGTGCAGAACCTCGGCGCGGCGCTCGTCGCGGCCGTCTTTGCGGGGCTGCTGCACGAGACGCGCTGGATCGGCGCACCGGCGCTGTGGGTGTCGCTGGTGTGGGGCGTCGTGTTCCTGTCCGGCGGCGCGGTCACGATGCTGATGTGGATGCTGCGGCGCGGCAACGCCGCACGCGCGACGTCGCTGCTGTTCCTCGCGCCGCCGCTGGCCGCGCTGCAGGGCTACTGGCTGTTCGGCGAAACGCTCGCGTCCATCCAGCTCGCCGGCTTCGCGCTCGCACTGGTGGGCGTCGTGCTCGCGCGGCGCTAGGTTCCAGGTTCGCGCTTGACGCAGCAGACGGCCCGCCGCGATTGCGCTTATGATGGGCGCCTTGCATTTCGTTCCGGAACTTCCTTCATGACATCCGCCGATTACGCCAGCCGCCAGCGCGCGATCATTGCCGAACTGAACGTTGCCCCGCACTTCGACGCCGAGGCAGAGATCGACCGCCGCATCGACTTCCTCGCCCAGTACCTGCGCTCGACCGGCCTGCGGACCTACGTGCTCGGCATCAGCGGCGGCGTCGATTCGTCGACGGCCGGCCGCCTCGCGCAACTGGCGGTCGAGCGCCTGCGCGCCGACGGCTACGATGCGCGCTTCATCGCGATGCGCTTGCCGAACGGCGTGCAGAACGACGAAGCCGATGCACAGCGCGCGCTCGCGTTCGTGCGCGCGGACGAAGTGCTGACGGTCGACGTGAAGCCGGCCGCCGACGCGATGCTCGCGTCGCTCGTCGCCGGCGGGCTGGCGTTCGCGGATCACGCGCAGCAGGATTTCGTGCACGGCAACATCAAGGCGCGCGAGCGCATGATCGCGCAGTATGCGGTGGCCGGCGCACGGCGCGGCATCGTGATCGGTACCGACCATGCGGCCGAATCGCTGATGGGTTTCTTCACGAAGTTCGGCGACGGCGGCGCGGACATCCTGCCGCTCGCCGGCCTGAGCAAGCGGCGCGTCCGCGCGGTCGCGCGTGCGCTCGGCGGCGAGGAGCTGATCGTGATGAAGGTGCCGACGGCCGACCTCGAGGAACTGAACCCGTTGCGCCCCGACGAGCACGCGTACGGCGTGACCTACGACGAGATCGACGATTTCCTCGAGGGCAAGCCGGTCGAAGACCGCGTATACGAAACGGTGCTGCGCTTCTTCGACGGTTCGCGCCACAAGCGCGCGCTGCCGTACACGCCGTTCGACTGGCCCGCGCGCCGCGACTGACGGCGCGCGGCCGGCCGCACGCGCGGGTCACGCGTGCCCGGCCGCCTCGGGCGCCGCTTTCTTCGCCTGCAGTGCGCGAATCCGCAACCGCGCCCCCGTGTCGCTGACCGTCGCGTCGTACATCGCCGCGAGATCGCGCTTGAGCGCGGTGCGCGAGCCGCCGTCGAGATACACCATGTGCCCCGACGGGTAGAAACGCGCGGACAGGTTCTGCCGCACCTTCGGATCCTCGAGCGGCATCTGCTGCAGGTCGATCACGGTCTGGTAGAACGGCGTGACGAAATCGTAGAAACCGTTCGCCGACAGCACCTTCAGGTCGACGTTCAGCGCCATCACCGCGGCGAGATCGCCGGCCGTATAGAGGATCACGTTCCCCTGCGCATCGACGCCCTGCTGCGCGCCGGTCGGATCGATGTGGCTGAAATCCCAGTTCCGGAACGCCTGGTCGTTCAGGTCGGTGAACGCGGAATTCGACGTGAACTTCAGCTGCTCGTTCAGGTAGCTGTTCCACATCGCCGTATAGACGCCCGTCACGGCCGTCATCGTCGGATCGTTGCCGCCCGAGTTCGGGTCGATCTTGCCGGCGATGCCCGACGAGATCCCGGTCACGCGTCCGTCGTACGAGCCGAGCGCGAGCCCCTGCGCATGCAGCAGCGTCGTCAGGAACAGCGAATTGCCGCGCGCGTCGTAGCCGGCGATGTCGAGGCTCCACGATTGCAGCGTCGCCGTATCGATGCCCGTGTATTGCGACAGTTTCTGGACGGCGGCCGGGTCCGCATGCGGGACCGTGCGCAACGCGTTCAGGTAGTCGGTGCGCGCGAACTGCGCGACTTCCTCGACGAACGCACCGAGATCGGCCGGCGCCGGCGTGATGCCGAGCTTCTTGTGATACCACGCGTCGGCCGCCGCGGTCGGCAGCGCGCCGACCGGGTTGCCGGCCTGCCGGTAGTCGAGGATCGACGATTGGAGCGTGACGCCGTTCAGGTCGACGCCGTCCTCGTGCAGCTTGTACGCGAGCACGCAGCTGCGCGCGGTGCCGTACGATTCGCCAAACAGGTATTTCGGCGAATTCCAGCGGTTGTTCTTCGTCAGGTAGCGCTTGATGAACTGCTTCAGCGAATCCGCATCCTGGTCGACGCCCCAGAAGTCGCGGTTCTTGTTCGGCGCGACGGCCGCCGAATAGCCGGTGCCGACCGGGTTGATGAACACCAGGTCGCTGTGGTCGATCATGCTGTCCGGGTTGTCTTCCATCTGGTACGGCGCGGGCGGCGTGAACCCCGGCATCGACGTCTTGATGCGCTTCGGCGCGAACGAGCCCAACAGCACGAACACCGACGACGAGCCGGGCCCGCCGTTGTAGAAGAACGTCACGGGCCGCGTTTCTTCCTTCGCGCCGTCGGCCGTGAACGCGACGTAGAAGAGCTTCGCGGCCGGCTGCGAACTGCTCGGGTCGACCGTCACGAGATGGCCGGCCGTCGCCGTGTAGGCGATGCGCTTCCCGTCGATCAGGATCGTGTGATGCGTGATCGCGGCCGCCTCGGTGGTGTCGGTCACCGAATCGTCGGGGCCGTTGCCGTACGCGACCGGATCGAAGAACGGCTGGTCACGGCCGTGGCTCAACGCGACCGGGTTGACGGTCGGCGGCACGCCATGCGAATTGTGGTCGCCGTGATGCAGCGGATACACGCCGCCGGAAGATGCGGAATCGATGCCCATCGTGCTGCTCCTGGAGGTAAAGGGGGAAGCAAGAAACCCGTGACAACCTGATGCGTGGCAACCGCCGCCGTCAGCTCGACGGCTTGCGCGTCAGGATCGCGGCGAGCTGCGCGCCGTTCGGGCTGCCGAGGCCCGTGCAGGCATCCCAGCCCTGCGCGGCCGCGTACGCGCCGTTGCTGCCTTCGGTGATGTCGCGCAACGCGTCCGGATGCTTGTACAGCGTCGGGTTGATCCAGCCGACGGACGCGTTCGCCGCCGCGTTGATCCGTGCGATCAGCGCGGCCCACAGCGGCGCGACCGCACTCGTGCCGCCCATCACCGTGGCCGTGCCCGCGATCGACACTTCGTAGCCGGTCTGCGGCGACGCATCGCCGGCGACGTCCGGCACGCCGCGCTTCGCGAGCGGCACGCGACTGCCGTCGGCCAGCGTCGCGGCAAGCCCCTGCTGCCACGCCGGCAGGTCGAACAGCGTGCTGACGCCGCCCCCGCCCGCGCCGCCGCCGGCCGCCTCGTCGTTCCACGCGACCTCGCTGCGGATGCCCTGCCCGGGCAACGCGTCGAGTTGCGTGCCGCCGCAGCCGAGCACATACGGGCTCGAAGCGGGGAAGTCGACATGATCGGCGCCGTCCTGCAGCCCGTCGCCCGCGCCGCTGTCGCCGGAGGCCGCGCACACGGTGATGCCCTGCGCGGCCGCCGCCTGCAGCACGCGATTGAACGCCTGCGCGGACTGCGCCTGCCAGATGGCCTCCGGGCCGCCCCAGCTGATCGAGATCACCGACGGCTTGTTGGTCGTGTCGCTGACGGCCGCGTTGACGGCCTGGATGAAGCCCGCATCGCTGTTCGCCGCGAAATAGACGGCGATCTTCGCGGCCGGCGCGATCGCGCCGGCGATCTCGATGTCGAGCGCGACTTCACCGTCCGGGCCGCTCGGATCGCCGGTCGGCGCGTTGCGGCCGGTGCCGACGTTGACGTCGACGAGCGTCGGCGGCTTAGTGATGCCGAGCCCGCGGAAATACTGCTGGATGTCCGCCGCACGGTAGCCGCCGCCGAGCTCGATGATCGCGATGCACTGCCCGGCGCCGTCGCCGGCCGGGAAGCCGTACAGCGATGCGAGCTGGACCGGGGTGAACGTGACGCCCGCCGCGCCGCCGCGCGCGGGCGTGAACGGCGGCCGCAGCCGGAAATGCGGCCGCGCCTGCGGACGGCTGTCGAGGCCGAGCACGGCCGTGACGGCGTCGCCGAGATCGTCGGGCAGCGCGATCGGGCCGGAGCGGCCGCGATACTGGCCGATCGACCGATGCTCGAAGCGCTCGAGCTTGACGCCGAACGCGGCTTCGAACTGCTGGATCGTGCCGGACACCACGACGACGCTTTCGACCGGATCGACGCGATCGACCGTCAGCTGGTGGCGACGCGCGAAGTCCTCGGCCTTGCGAATATCGTCGGGATTGGCGGAAAAACGTTGCGCGAAGGTTTCGCGCGACACCGGTTTCGCTTGCGCGTCGCCGGTGGCGAGCTGGTGAAGCAGCGTATCGAGTTGCCCTTCTTCCTGCCGCCGCAACATGATCGTGACGTGGATGCGTTCTGCCGGATCGCACGGGCCGAGGCACTTGGACTCGGCGACGATTCGGGGTTCACGGTCGGCGTGAAGATGCCTTGCCATGTTCAGACCCTCCTTGGTACCGCGTTGCACGGAACAGCCAGGAAATCGGATATGGCAGACGAAAGAAGGTTCCGTCCGGTCAGCCGCGCAACAGCGGCGCGGCGACGTACAGGAAGTTTAGAACAAGTCAGATGAATCGCGGTTGCGGTATGTCACTGCGGGCAGGTGCGAGGGGGAAGGCGGCGAGGGTGACACGCGTCGCGGACGGCGAATCCGCGACGTCCGGCTCAGTCCATCGACAGGCGCAGCGCAAAACCGATCAGCGCCGCGGAAAACGTCCAGCGCTGCACCGTCTGCGCGAGCGGATGCGCACGCATCCACGCGGCGATCCGCGACGCGCCGAACACGCACGCGAGGTCGAAGCACACGCCGGCCGCCACCAGCAGCGCGCCCAGCTCGAACATCTGCAACACGACCGGCCCCGCCTCGGGGCGCACGAACTGCGGCAGCAGCACCGAGCAGAACAACAGCGCCTTCGGGTTCAGCAGGTTGGTCAGCAGGCCCTTCACGAACGACTGCCGCAACTCGCCCGCCGTGGCCGCCGCGTCGCCGTCGCCGAGCGCGAACACGGGCGAACGGAACACCTGGATCGCGACATACGCGAGATAGAGCGCGCCACCATAGCGGATCACTTCGTACAGCCACGGCGCGCTGCGGATCAGCGCCGCGACGCCGCAGGCGGACAGCGTCACGTGCGCGGTGCGCGCGAGCGACAGGCCGGCGGCCGCCGCCATTCCCGGCCGCACGCCGCGGCCGATGCTGGTCTGCAGCACGAGCGCCATGTCCGGCCCCGGCACCGCGTAGATGGCCGCCAGCGCGGCGAGATAAATCAACAGCAAATGCGTGGAAATCATGGTCTGCCCCCGTCCATCGATGACGATATGGTGCCGCCAACGGGTGAGGGATTATTGGCCATATTCGGTCCCCTTCTGGCCATGAAGAGCGGATTCCCCCAAAATTGACCCGGTAAACCACGGATTCCGCCCATATGACCGAACTCGACAAAACCGACCGCGCGATCCTTGCCGCGGTGCAGCGCGACGGCCGCCTGCCGATCGCCCGCCTCGCCGACACCGTGGGCCTCTCCGAGACCCCTTGCGCGCGCCGCCTGAAGCGCCTCGAAAACGACGGCTACATCGAGCGCTACCGCGCGCAGCTGTCGCGCCAGGCGCTCGGCTTCGGCGTCGTCGCGTTCGTGCTCGTGCGGTTCGCGACGCACGACCGCAAGACCGCCGACCGCTTCGAACGGGAAGTGCTCGGCATCGAGCGGATCCTGGCGTGCCACAACGTGGCGGGCACCGCCGACTATCTGCTGCAGGTCGTGGCGCGCGATCTCGACGATTACGGCACGTTCCTGCGCGAATCGCTGCGGATGCTGCCGGGCGTGACGTCGATCGAATCGGCGCTGTCGCTGCGCGAGGTCAAGCGCGAAGGAGGCTTTCCGGTGCCGTGAGCCGGCGCCCGCTCAGGCGTCGGTCGGCTGGTGCGCGCGTTCCAGATCCTCGAGAAACGCTTCCACGAGCGGATTGCCGCGCCCGTTGCGTGCAACGACCATGTGGAACGTGACGTCGTAGCGCAGTTGCTCCGGATTGAGCGGCGCGAGCAGCCCCTGCGCGACGTACGGCGCCGCGAAGTGCTGCGGCAGGTAGCCGAGGTGGTGGCCGGACAGGATCAGCAGCGCGACGGCCTCCATGTTGTCGGCCGTCGCGGTCACGCGGTCGGGCGTCGTCGACATCTGCGCTTCGGGCAGCGGATACGAGCGCCACGCCCATTCGAAGCCCGCGACGTCGGCCGGCGTCAGCGCGCCGGCGCCGTCGAACAGCGGATGGCCGCGCCCGCAGTACGCGACCTGGCGCTCGATGAACAGCGGCGTGTAGTGCAGCGACGGCACCCGGTGCCAGAAGTAGCCGACCGCGATCTGGATCTCGTCGCTCAGCAGCTTTTCCTCGAGATCGCCCGGCGCCCGCACCGAGATCGAGAAGCGCACGGCCTCGTCGCGCGTGCGGAACGCGGCGATCGCCTCGGCGATCCGCGCGTTCTGGCTCACCGGCGTATGGCCGATCAGGCCGATGTGCAGCGTGCCGACCAGCTGGCGGTCCATGTGGCGCGCGGCGATCCCGAATTCGTCGAGCGCCGCGAGCAGCTTGCGGCTCATCGCGTGGAACCGCTCGCCCTTCGGCGTGAGCCGGAACCCGCTGCGGCCGCGCTCGCAGAGCCGGTAGCCGAGCCGCGTCTCCAGCGACGACAGCTGCGCGCTGATCGTCGACTGCCCGACGTTCAGCACGGCCTGCGCGGCCGACACGCCGCCCGCGTCCGTGACCGCGAGAAACACGCGGATCAACCGCAGATCGAGGGTCGACAGATTCCCCAGCACGTTCATCCCCTTCCATACATCGATGAAAATCGATGTTTACGTCGATATCTTCGCATTCTTCTTTCCCGGCGGAGCGCGTAAAACTGTGCGCCAGGCCGCGTCGCATGATACGGCAACCCCACATCGGAAGAGACAGCCCATGAACGACCACACCCGTTTCCAGCCGCTCGGCGGCAATGAAATGCCGCGCTGCGGCGGCATCGCGACGATGATGCGCCTGCCGCACGTGGCGAGCGCCGAAGGCCTCGACGCCTGCTTCGTCGGCGTGCCGTTCGACCTCGGCACCTCCAACCGCACCGGCGCACGCTTCGGCCCGCGCCAGATCCGCACCGAGTCCGTGCTGCTGCGCCCGTACAACATGGCCACGCGCGCCGCGCCGTTCGATTCGCTGCAGATCGCCGACATCGGCGACGTCGCGATCAATCCGTACAACCTGCACGATTCCATCGCGCGCATCGAAGCCGCGTACGACACGATCCTCGAGCACGACTGCAAGCCGATCACGCTGGGCGGCGACCACACGATCGCGCTGCCGATCCTGCGCGCGATCCACCGCAAGCACGGCAAGGTTGCATTGATCCACGTCGATGCACACGCCGACGTGAACGACACGATGATGGGCGAAAAGATCGCGCACGGCACGCCGTTCCGCCGCGCGGTCGAGGAAGGCCTGCTGCACGGCGACAAGGTCACGCAGATCGGCCTGCGCGGCACGGGCTACGCGGCCGAGGATTTCGACTGGTGCCGCGAGCAGGGCTTCCGCGTCGTCCAGGCCGAGGAATGCTGGAACAAGTCGCTCGCGCCGCTGATGGAAGAAGTGCGCGCGCGCGTCGGCGATACGCCCGTCTACATCAGCTTCGACATCGACGGCATCGACCCGGCCTACGCGCCGGGCACCGGCACGCCGGAAATCGCGGGCCTCACGGTGCCGCAGGCGCTCGAGATCATCCGCGGCGCGAGAGGGCTGAACATCGTCGGTTGCGATCTCGTCGAAGTCGCGCCGCCGTACGATCCGTTCGGCACCACGGCACTGCTCGGCGCGAACCTCGCCTACGAACTGCTGTGCGTGCTGCCGGGCGTCGCGTACCGCGACTGATTCCCGCGCCACCCCCTATTCCAAAATCAAAGGATTCCAGAGGAGCACATATCAAGATGGGGACTTCCGTCAAGCAACCCAAGCGGGCGGCGCTCGCGTCGTTCGTCGGCACCACGATCGAGTGGTACGACTTCTATAGCTACGCGACCGCCGCCGCCATCGTGTTCGGGCCGCTGTTCTTTCCCGGCGAAAACCGCTTCATCAGCCTGCTCGCGTCGTTCGGCTCGTTCGCGGTGGGCTTCTTCGCGCGGCCGCTCGGCGGCGTGATGTTCGGCTATCTCGGCGACCGCTTCGGCCGCAAGCGCTCGCTGCTCGCGACGCTGATGCTGATGGCCGTGTCGACGGTCGCGATCGGCCTGCTGCCGACCCACGCGCAAGCCGGCGTGATCGCACCGGTCCTGCTCGTGCTGATGCGGGTGCTGCAAGGCATCGCGGTCGGCGGCGAATGGGGCGGCGCGGTGCTGCTCGCCGGCGAGCATGCGCCGGAAGGCAAACGCACGTTCTTCGCATCGTTCGCGCAGCTCGGCAGCGCGAGCGGCCTGATCCTGTCGATGCTCGCGTTCGGCGCGATCAGCACGCTGTCGAAGGAAGACATGATGAGCTGGGGCTGGCGCGTGCCGTTCCTCGCGAGTTCCGTGCTGCTGATCGTCGGCTTCGTGATCCGCGCGAGCGTGTCCGAATCACCCGAGTTCGAGGAAGTCAAGAAAAGCGGCAACATCGCGCAAAAGCCGCTGCGCGAAGCGCTCAAGTACTGGCCGCTGCTGCTGCTCGCGATCGGCGCGAACGTGTACGGCATCGCCGGCGTGTATTTCAGCAACATCTTCATGATCAGCTACGCGACGCAGTTCCTGTCGCTCGACCGGTCGATGGTGCTGCATTGCATGACGATCGTCGCGGTGCTGCAGTTCGTCGTGCAGCTCGCGGCCGCGTTCCTCGCGCAGCGCTTCGGCACCACGCGCGTGCTGCTGATCACCGGCGCATGGGCCGCGATCGTCCCGTTCGTGATGCTGCCGCTCGTGCACATGGGCACGCCGCTGTCGATCACGGTCGGCGTCGGCCTCGCGACGCTCGCGGAGTCGGGCTACTACTCGGTGGTCGCGGGCTTCGTCAGCGGCATCTTCGTCGCACGCATCCGCTACACGGCGATCTCGATCGCGTACCAGGTGTGCGGCGCGCTCGCCGGCGGCCTCACGCCGCTCGTCGCGACCATCATCGCGCAGAACACCGCGCCGCAATGGTGGCCGCTCGCGCTCCAGTACACGAGCGCCGCGCTCCTGTCGTCCCTGTGCGTGTGGCTGATCTCGCGCCGCGTCAGCATCGACGACGCGGGCTCGCCGCGCGAAGCGCTGCCGCGCGGCGCACGCACCGCGTAAAGCGCCGCCTGCCCCGCCCGTCTCGACAACGGGCGGCCTCCCGGGCCGCCCTCGCCGACACGATCAATCACGGCCTGCTGTAGCGCTTCGCGAAGCGGGCGAAAACGGCTCGTCCGCGATCGATTGCTTCCCGATGCGAACGAATCAGGCCCTTCCGTCCCGCATCGAGGGCGAACATGCCGGTCGCTGCCCGCCCTGTCATCAAACTGACTGAAAGCCGACGCTAGGATCGGATGCGGTTCCCTCACGAGATGTCGTCATGAATCAACCTGCTTCGTCCGCCGCGCATGATCAGGCGTCCCTCGCCCGCACCCGGCATGCCGGCTATGCCGTCTTCCTGCTGGTGCTGGCGCTCGGCGCCGTCTACGTTGCCACGCACCTGATCTCCGATATTGCGCCGGTCCGCGAAGGGAAGCTGTTCCCGTACCTGCTGCTCGGCGCCGCGCTGCTGATCGCGCTCGGCTTCGAATTCGTCAACGGCTTCCACGACACCGCGAACGCGGTCGCCACCGTGATCTATACGCACTCGCTGACGCCGAACGTCGCGGTGATCTGGTCCGGCATGTGGAACTTCCTCGGCGTGATGGTCTCGAGCGGCGCCGTTGCGTTCGGCATCCTACAGTTGCTGCCGGTCGAGCTGATCCTGCAGGTCGGCAGCGGCGCGGGCTTCGCGATGGTGTTCGCGCTGCTGATCGCCGCGATCGTGTGGAACCT